>JAIMKJ010000036.1:0-24228 GCA_020692565.1 Thermomonas sp. | reverse complement strand
CCGGCGGCGCGGCCGGCGGATCGTCGTGGCCGCTGGGCGGAACGCCATCGTTGTGCGGAAGGTCGTCTTCAGCACGGCGGTAATGCAGGTTGTGATACTCATCGGGGTCGTGGCGCTCGGGGTCGTGCGACTCGGATCCGTCTTGATCGGCTTCGGTCGGCCCGGCTTCCATCGACAGGACCGCCGACGGTCCAACGTCGGTGGATACGGCTTGGGGACATTCGACTTCGTTGTGCGCCGAGGCCTCGCAGTCGCCGGTTTCCGGTGCCTCGACGACTTCGACAAACGCGATCGCGATGAGGTCACGGGTCGCTTCGACCTCTGCGGCGCTTTCGCCCGGGGCGTCGGCCTGCTCGGCAGCCGGCTCGAACTGCGACAGTGCCGCCGCCTTGCGCTTCGCGGATTTGCCACGCTTGCGGGGGCCGCGGCGAGACTTTGCGGGCGCCGGATCGCCGACGGTCCTGGCGCCAGCCTGGGCACCGGCGGCGGACGAGGCCTCGGCGAGCGCGGACTCGACCTCCGCTTCGGCGCGCCTCTCCGGGTCGGGCTGCAGGGCGTGCTCGAGGATCGCCCGTACCGCCGGCGCGGCGGGCGCTCCGGCAGGGGCATCGACAGGTTTGGCGGCCTTGCGCGGAGCGCGGCGGCGTTTGGGCGGGGCGGTATCGGACAGGTCGCTCATCGCCCTCATCCTAACCGGACGACCTTAAGCCCGTGTCAAGGCGACGTTCTGGTACTGTGCGCCCGTGCGGCCCGCCAGGCCGTGGCTTGCGTCCGGGGTTCATGCCGTCCGGACGCGCTGTTGGGGGAACTCTCATGTCCGAAGCCCACGTATTCGCCATCGGCATCCTGCTGGCCTGGTTGGCCGGCGTGCGCGCCTATCTCACTGTGTTCGGGGTCGGCATCGCCGGCTATTTCGGCTGGCTGGACCTGCCACCCGCCCTGGAAGCCACCACTTCGCCCTGGGTACTGGGCGTCTCCGGCGCGCTGGCGGTGGCGGAATTCTTCGCCGACAAGATCCCGGGCGTGGATTCGGGCTGGGATCTGCTGCAGACCCTGCTGCGGGTACCGGCCGGTGCATTCCTGGCCGCCGCCGCGATCTCGCCCGATGGCGATCTCGGCACCGGGATGATGGCCGCCGGCGCGGGCGCCGCGCTGACCAGCCATGCGCTGAAGGCCGGCACCCGGGCGCTGCTGAATACCTCGCCCGAACCGATCAGCAACTGGGGCGCCTCGGTCGCCGAGGACGCCGTGGTGATCGGCGGCCTTGCGCTGGTCTGGTCGCACCCCTGGATCGCGCTGACCGTCGTGGTCGGCAGCGGCCTGACCATCGCCCTGCTGGTGTGGTGGCTGTGGCGCAAGCTGTTCCGGGGCGTCTCGCGGATGCTCTCCGCGCCCTGAGTCGCGGCGTCGCGGCGCCCCTGCCGCACGATCGCCGTCGCGCCGCCAACCCGGCCATGACGCCCGGCGCTTCCCAATGACGGTCGAACCCGCATAATGCGCGTTCGAGCAGGGAGCCCCGATGTCCTTCGTTCCACAAGAACGCAATGCGTCCGCCAGCGCTGGCCGATCGGCCGGTTCGGGCGCGAATGCCCGCGCCGAGTACCCGCCGGCCGAATACTGGCGCCGCTGGTGCGCCGATGCGCCGCCGCCGGTGGCGTCCGTGGCCGCCGACCCTGCGGCGGAAGAAGAGGTCGTGGTCGAAACCACGCCGATGGTGGTGCCGAACGAAGCGGGCGAGCCGGCCTACCGCGTGCTGATCGTCGAGGACGACCGCAGCCAGGCGCTGTTCGCACAGGGTGTGCTGAAGGGCGCGGGCATGGATGCGGAAGTGGTGCAGGTGGCCAGCGACACCATGACCACGCTGGACCGCTTCACACCCGACCTGGTGCTGATGGACCTGCACATGCCCGGCATGAGCGGCACCGAACTCACCGCGCTGATCCGCAGCCACGCCGCGTACGCGCATATCCCGGTGGTGTTCCTGACCGGCGACACCAATCCCGAAAGCCATTTCGAAGTCCTCGACAGCGGCGCCGACGATTACCTCAGCAAGCCCGTACGGCCGCGCCATCTCATCGCTGCGGTGGAAAACCGCGTCCGCCGCGCGCGCGCGCTGAAACAGCAGCGCGAGCAGGAAGTCCGCCGTCATCCGGCCACCGGCCTGCTCACCCGCACCTACATGCTGCAGCAACTGGCGCTGGCGTTCCCGCAGCAGACCTCGGGCGCGGTGCATTTCGTGGTGATCGAAGGTACATCCGCGCTGCGCGACCACTACGGCTACGCGACACTGGACGCGATCCTGACCGAAGCCGGGCGGATGATCTCCTCCGTCGCCGGCGAGCACCACGCATCGCGGCTCAACGACAACACCTTCGTCGTCTACTGGCCGGGTCTGCCGCCCGACCGCCATGCGGTGTGGGCACGCCAGCTGCGCGACGCTTTCGTCGGCCACCATCTGGTCGCCAACGGCGACAACATCCGTCTGCGCGCCTGCGTCGGTTATGTCGATCTGGCGCATGGCTTCACCGATGCCGGCACCGCGCTGGCCGCGGCGGAAGACGCCCTGCGCCTCGCGCGCACCGAACCGACCGCCATCGCCGCCTATCGACCGCAGTCGGACGCGGTGTCGCAGCAGGCGGCGCAACTGCTGGCGCAGCTGCACGAAGCGCTGAAGGACGAACGTCTGGAGCTGGCGTTCCAGCCGATCGTCTCGGTGGTCGGCGGCGATCAGGAGCAATACCAGACCCTGGTGCGGCTGCGCGGCAGCAGCGGCCAGTTGCACACTGCCGCGGAAATCGTGCCGGTGGCCGAGCGCGCCGGCCTGGTCCACGAAATCGACCGCCGGGTGATGACCCGCGCGATCGCGATCCTCGGCGATCAGCTGCGCGGCAGCAAACGGGCGCGGCTGTTCGTGCCGCAGGCCGCCCGCACCCTCGGCCAGGACACCTACGGCCAGTGGCTGTTGGGGTCGCTGGCCGACCTGAGCATCGAAGGCAAGCTGCTGGTCGTGGACGTGCGCCTGGGCGACGCGCTGGTGCATTCGGTGCTGCTGCGCGAGTTCTGCCAGCGGATGATGGGCGCCGGCGTGCGCCTGTGCCTGAGCCAGTACCAGGCCAATCCGGAGGCCGATGCGCTGCTGTCTCAACTGCCGCTGAGCTATGTCCGTCTGTCGCCGCACTACGCCGGCAAGATCGACCAGCAGCCGGTCCACGACGAAATGCGATCGGTGATCGACCGCGCGCACATGCTGGGTCTGCAGGTCATCGGTCAGCACGTCGAAGATCCGCAGACGGCGGCCAAGCTGTGGCTCAGCGGCATCGACTACATCCAGGGCGACCTGGTGCAAAGCGCCGCCAACGCGATGGATTTCGACTTCCAGCATTCGCTGCTGTAGCGCTTCGGGGGCACCCGCGCTGGTCAAGGCGGCTCGCGGTGGGGCATCATCCGGTATCCGCCTGCTCAGTGGCGGAAGACGCGGCCCGGGATGGCCGCGCGCTTTATGGAAAGCCCTTTATGAAAAGCCCGCTCCGCCAGGACACCGCTCCCAACGCAGGTAAGCCGATTTGAACGAGCCCAAGCCCTCGCTGCTGAATGTCCGATGGTTGGCGCTGGCCACCGCGATCGGCGCCACCCTCGCGCTGGCGGCCGACGCCGCGACCGGCGGCCAATCGTGGCGGATGGCGGCGCTCGCACTGACCGCAGCCACCGCAGCCATCGTCGGCTATCTCGCCTACGCCTCGCGCCACTACGAGCAGCACATGCGCGACGCCGCGGACATCGCCACGCGCAGCGAAGCCGAACGCAGCGAGTTGCAACGCGAGTTGCAGCGCCGCAGCCAGCTGGAGCAGCAACTGCGCCAGGCCAAGCAGGACGCCGAATCGGCGGTGATGGCCAAGGGCGAGTTCCTGGCGACCATGAGCCACGAAATCCGCACCCCGCTCAACGGCATCGTGCCGATGCTCGATCTGCTGATGCACAACAAGCTGCCGGCCGACCAGGCCGAGATGGTGCATACGGCGTTCCTGTCCTCGCAGCAGATGCTTCGGATCGTCGACGACATCCTCGACTACTCGAAGCTGGAAGCCTCCAAACTCCAGCTGGAGTCCACCACCTTCAACCTGCGCGAAACGCTGGAATCGGTCATTCAGCTGATGGAGCGCCCGGCCCAGAGCAAAGGCCTGCGCCTGAACCTGCAGATCGACCCGTCGGTGCGGCTGCCGGTGCGCGGCGACTCGGTACGGCTGCGCCAGGTGCTGAGCAACCTGATCAGCAACGCAGTGAAGTTCACCGAACGCGGCAGTATCGCGCTCACGGTGCGCCGGATCGGCGAAACCAGCGCCCAGCACCAGTTGCGGTTCGAAGTGCGCGACACCGGCATCGGCATCGCCCAGGCGGCGCAGGAACGTCTGTTTCAGGCCTTCAGCCAGGCCGATGCCTCCACCACCCGGCTGTACGGCGGCACCGGGCTGGGGCTGGCGATCTCCAAGCGCATCATCGACCTGATGGGCGGCCGCATCGGCGTGGAATCCGACGCCGGACAGGGCTCGACCTTCTGGTTCGAGATCCCGATGCTCAAGGTCCAGGGCGACATCGTCGCGGCCAAGGCGGCGGAACCCAGCAGCGGCCGGGTGATACTGCTCACCGGCGACCAGCGCCTGCGACTGCGCCTCAGCATGCTGCTGCCGAACTGGGGCCTGCGCATCACCGCAGTCGAAACCACCCAGGAAGCGCTGGACCGCATCCGCGCCGCGCTCAACCAGGGTGCCGACTGGGCCTACACCACTGTCATCGCCGACCTCGCCACCGTGCGCAGCACCTCGGTGGCGCTGCAGCGCAATCTGGAACGTCAGAGCACCTACGGCCAGGTCCGGCTGATCTGCCTGCAGGGCGACGAAACCGTCCCGGAAGAACTGCTGCAGTCGGCCACGATCCTGCACCGCCAGGCGCCGGACGCCGACCTGCGCATGTCCCTGCTGGGCAGCGCCGAGGCCGCGCCCTCGCTCTCGGACGCGGGCATGTCCTTCGACGGCGGCGCGTTCGATGGCGGCTACGCAGCCGCGCCCGAACCGCCAGCGCCCACCACGCAGGCGGTTGCGCCCGTGTCGTCGGTCGCTGACCCGGCACGACCGATGCGCGTACTGCTGGTCGAAGACAATCCGGTGAACCTGATGGTCGGCCAGCGCCTGCTCAGCGTGCTCGGCACCCACTGCGACAGCGCCACCAACGGCGAAGCCGCGCTGCTGCGGATGTCCGCTTCGCGCTACGACCTGGTGTTGATGGACTGCCAGATGCCGGTGATGGACGGTTATACCGCCACCCGTCGCTGGCGCGAACACGAGGCCGCCACCGGCGTGCGCCGGCTACCGATCGTGGCGATGACCGCCAACGCGATGGCCGGCGACCGGCAGAAATGCCTCGATTCCGGCATGGACGACTATCTGGCCAAGCCGGTCACCCGCGGCGAACTGGAGCGCTGCCTGTTCCACTGGCATCAGATCTCCTCGCAGCAGAACAACGGCGAAACCCCGCCACCGCCGGCCCCAGCCGCCACGCCTGCGGTCGCCCCGCCATCGCCCACCGCGACGCTCGAAGCGGCCGCCAACCGACCCGCCATCACGACGAACCCATTCGTGCCATCACCCACCGCCCCCCCCAGGCCCGCCGCGCCCCCTCCGCCGCCGCCGGAACCCCTGCCGCCGGTACTCGATGCCGAAGTGCTGGAAGAATTGCGCAGCATCCTCGGCAACGAAGTCGACCGGCTCATCGAAGTCTTCCTCGACGACACGCCGCGCCTCATCGCCGCACTGGAAACCGCCGCGACCGGCCCGGATTACGACATGCTGCGCAACGCCTCGCACACGCTGAAGTCGTCCAGCGCCAACCTCGGCGCGATGTCGCTGTCGAACGCGGCGAAGAAGCTCGAACTCGGCATCCGCACCCAGACGCTGGAACGCCCCGCCGTGGCGGTGGCGCTGATCGCCAACGAATTCGCCCGCGCCCGCCAGGCGCTGCGCGCGAGCATGTCGTCGGACGCCTCGCAGCCCGGGTAATCGCGCGCCATTGCCGATGCATGTCTTGCCGGCGCGCGAACGAAAACCCGAATCCAAAGAAAACCAAATAAAAACGGCGGCATCTCTGCCGCCGTTTTCTCGCATCCGCAGTCGCTCAGCTCGAAATCTTGGTCTGCAGATAGTTCTGCTCGCCCAAACGATCCATCAGCGACAGCTGGGTTTCGATCCAGTCGATATGCTCTTCTTCGGAATCGAGGATATCGGCGAACAGCTGGCGGCTGACGTAATCGCCGACCTTCTCGCAGTGCGCGATCCCCTCACGCAACGCCGGCAACGCTTCGTGTTCCAGCGCCAGATCGCATTCCAGCAATTCGCGCGGATTCTCGCCGATCCGCAGCTTGCCCAATGCCTGGAAATTCGGCAGTCCATCCAGAAAGAGAATACGCTCCGCCAGCTTGTCGGCGTGCTTCATCTCGTCGATCGACTCGTGATATTCGTGGTCCGCCAGCTCTTTCAGGCCCCAGTTCTTCAGCATCTTGGCGTGCAGGAAATACTGGTTGATCGCGATCAGCTCGTTGTAGAGCGCCTTGTTGAGTAATTCGATGGTCTTGGGGTCGCCTTTCATGGCTGGCTCCGTCGGTTGCAGTGGCGTCACTTTAGCCGCAGCACGCAATCGATGAAGAAATGCGAATCGTCCGCGTTGTCATTCCAGCCACGCGACGATCCCTGCAACCGAATCGAGCCGGGATGCTCAGGTCGGTATGCTCGAATGAGGATGCTCAAGCGGCGTGGGCGATCCCGGTCTCGGCGACGGTAGCGTGCACGTCGTCGATGATCTCCGCTGCGGTCGACAGGCAGCTGCCGCAGCCCGCGCCGCAACCGGTACGCATGGTCAGTTCGGCCACGCTCTTGCAGCCGGCAGCCGCAGTGTGGCGGATTTCGCGCTCGGTGACTCCATTGCAGAGACAGACATACATGGCGGCATCGGATGGACGGTGGGAACCGTTCTCATTTGGCCACGGATGAGAATGATTGTCAATTCTGGCCGGGTTCGGGGCCCTGACCACTCCTGGGGACCAACGGGCGACGGCGCCCCCTCGGTCGCGACCAGCGCCGGGGATCGACGTTGGGCGGCGGAATGGCCTGCGCTCCCGCCACCTGCCGGGCAGCCGGCGCCAGATGATGCAGGGCATGGATGTAGACCATGCGTTTGAAATTGACCACATGCTCCAGCGGATACCAGAAGTCGACCCACCGCCAATGGTCGAATTCCGGCGTCTCGGTCAGGTCCAGGCGCAGATCGCTTTCCTCCCCGGTGAACCGCAGCAGGAACCACACCTGCTTCTGGCCGATACAGACCAGATGATCGTTGCGGCGGATCGCCCGTGGGGGCAGGCGGTAGCGCAGCCAGCCAGGGGTGCTCCCGAGCACGTCGACATGCTCCGGCAGCAGCCCGGTTTCCTCTCGCAACTCGCGATACATCGCCTCGGTAGGCGTCTCGTCGCTGTTCATGCCGCCCTGCGGGAACTGCCAGCCGTCGCGGCGGACACGGCGCGCCCAGAACACCCGGCCATCCGGGCGCATCAGAACGATAGCGACATTCGGTCGATAACCGTCCGGATCGATCACGATGCGGACTCCTGAGATCTTTGGCCTTCCGGCCGCTGTGGTCGACTCTGCCACGCACGCCCGACAAGGACAAGCGAAGCTTTCTCCCGGCGACACCGGATTGACGCATCGCTCCCGGACATGGAGAATTGCGGGTCCGCTGAAGCCGCAAGGCTTTCCGCGCACCCCAAGGCTATGTAGCTCAGCCGGTTAGAGCACAGCACTCATAATGCTGGGGTCGGTGGTTCGAGTCCACCCATAGCCACCAAAAGCACTTCCAGCGACATCCCAGAAAGGCCGGAATCCCCAATAAATACAAGGGTTTCGGCCTTTTTAGTGTCCGATAGCATCCCGGGGCGACCCTTGCAATCCGGGGGCAAGTGGGGGCAAACATGGGGGCAACACCCCGCCACGGGGTAGGCGTTGCCCCCAATGCCCCTGATCGATACCGCGATCCGCAAAGCCAAGCCCACCGACAAGGTGCAACGCCTGTTCGATGTTGGCGGGCTGTATCTGGAAATCGCCAAAACCGGCGGCAAGTGGTGCTGCCATCGCCGTTGATCGGCCGATTCACGCCCGAAACTCACCAGCGCGGTTTTTTGCGTTATCAGGCAGCCGTACACATCCGCGGATACGCGACACACCGCTGCAAGCGCTCCTGCGCCTGCAGCGGTGTTCCACTCTGCTCCGCTTCAATCCGAGCGAGGCATCGGGCCCGCGATCGTCACTGCGGGCAAAGTTGCTGCAGTTCGTAGTACTGCAACTCGCTGGCCACCACGCTCCAGCCGAGCCCTTGTATCAGCCCATTGGCGTCGGCATAGGACAGGTTGATCCCCACGCGCGGGAATAGGCCCACCGATACGGCGGCATGCAGGCTTCTGGCGCCGGTGCGGGCGTTGTAGGCATCCACCGCGGTCTTGAAGCGGGAATTCGCCGGCGCGTTGCTGATGAGCCTGCTCAACGAGCTCAGATCGGTATGGAAGACGAATTCGATATTGTCGGGCGAGTAGACGTTGACGTTCGTCGGCGCGTAGATCGGCTTCGAGCTCCAATAGTGATTGATCACCCGCTGCTGGCAAAGCTGGACATTCGGCAGCGCGGTCAGCGCATTCATGCGTCCCAGTGATTGCCACGTCGCGGCAGACGCCGTCCCCGACAGCAGCAGCGCAGCGAGCAGAGCAAGACCGTATTTCTTCATGAGGACATCCTTTTCGTTGTGTGGCGTTTCGTTGTGATGCATCGCGATCGCGCATCGGCACATGCCGTCGACGCGATGGACAGTGTGCATGCCGGATGTCGCAACGTTTGAGAACGCCGCGTTGCGTTTCGGATCACGAGGGAAAATGCCGCCGCAGAACCCTGCGGATTTTCGTCTCTGCCGCATCACCGGCGTGTGGACGGATCTTCGAAGGCGCTCGCATAATGCGGAGCCACCACGCGCCGCGCCTCATGCGAAACGACCGGCGCAGCGCGGCAGCGCATCTTTCATTTCTCATCATCAACTCCGGCACCCCGCTCCCATGGATATCTTCAAGGTCTTCACGCTCGAAGCCGCGCACCGGCTGCCCAATGTGCCTCCGGGACACAAATGCGCGCGCCTGCATGGGCACTCGTTCCGGGTCGAGATCCATGTGTCCGGCGAGGTCGACCCGGCGACGGGCTGGGTGATGGATTTCGCCGAGATCAAGGCCGCCTTCCGGCCCCTGTACGACCGGCTCGACCATCATTATCTGAACGACATCGAAGGCCTGGACAACCCGACCAGCGAACGCCTGGCCGTCTGGATCTGGAATCAACTGAAGCCGGCGCTGCCGCTGTTGAGCGAGATCGTGGTCCACGAGACCTGCACGTCCGGCTGCCGCTATCGCGGGGCTGAGCGCAGGACGACCCTTGAACCCTAGCCTCGCAAACCATTGATTTTCATAAAATCCTGAACGACAGCACTGCCGTTCGTCGGCTGATGTTGCACTGCAACAAAATCGGCGTTATGTTGCACCGCACAAATCCGGCACCCTCTGCCGGCACCCCGCCCAGGAGCCCGCCATGTACCAGCAGTTCAACGATCAGTTCACCCAGTCGACCCGTCAGTTCGCCGACACCTCGGCCCAGGTCGGTCGTCTCGCCCTCGAAAACACCGAAGCCGTCTTCGGCCTGCAGTTCGCCGCGATCGAAGAAAGCGTGAACGCCACGTTCGCCTTCTGGGGTGAACTGGCCGAAGTCCGCGATTTCGACGGCCTCAAGGCCGTGTGGCCGAAGGGCGTCCAGGTCGCCCGCGAAAACGTCGAGCGCAGCATCGGCACCGGCCAGGAAGTGTTCGGCCGCACCGTGAAGACCAACGAAGCCATCGCCCAGATCGCCAAGGGCCAGTTCGAAACCGTCGCCGCCACCGTGCAGGCCGACGCCGAGAAAGTGGTCAAGGCCGCCAGCCGCAAGGCTGCCCGCTGATCCCGGCAGAGACACTCCGGCAACACCGCCGCGCCGCACGCGCGGCTGCTCTCTCCGACCCGGCAGCGCAAGTTGCCGGGTTTTTTATTGGCGATTCCCGAGCGCTCGACGCCGGCTGAACGGCCAATAACAAGACACTCCTTTCCCGGAATTAATGCTTGATCAAATTTTGAATCAGATTCAAAATTTCGCCCCGCTTCTCCCCCCGGCCCCGCCATGAGCACCAAGGATCGTCGCTTGCGCGAACGCGCAGAGCGCGAGCAACGCTTTCTCGACAAAGCCCAGGAGCTGATCCAGCGCGACGGCCTGTTGTCGCTGCAGATGTCCCGGATCGCCGAGGAATGCGACTACGCCACCGGCACGCTGTACCAGCATTTCGCCAGCAAGGAAGATCTGCTGGTCGCCCTGGCCACCCGCAACTGCCTGAGCCGGGTCGATCTGTTCGAACGCGCCGCCCGCTGGCACGGCCCCAGCCGCGAACGGATGGTGGCGATCGCGCTGGCCGATCTGATGGTGATCCGCGAACAGCCCGAGCACTTCCGCCTGGCCCAGTTCGTCTGGACCGACGTCATCTGGGGCGCAGCCTCGGCCGCAAGCCGGCAATGCTCGCTGGAAGCGAGTGCGCCGCTGGGTGCGCTGATCGACGGCATCGTCCTGGACGCGATCGCCGCCGGCGACCTGTCAGCCGATCTCGGTCTGCCGCCGCAGGCCGTGGCCATCGGGCCTTGGACGCTCTCGTTGGGCCTGCATACACTGACCCAGGCCGAAGGGCTGCTCGACGGTCGCGCACTGGGCGATCCCTACCGGCTGCTGATGAAGCACCTGCATTTCCTGCTCAATGGCTACGGCTGGCAGCCGCTGTTCGACCCTGCCGACGACGATGCGCTGGATGCGCTCAATACCCGGCTGTGTCGCGAAGTCTTCGACAGCCCCTGCCCGCAATCCTTCCGTCCCACCGCTCCGGCCACTCTTTCCGACGCGCCTCGCCTCCAGGTACCCCGCCATGACTGACCACAATCCCTCGACAGGCCACGCTGCGCCGCGCGCGACCACGCGCAAACCTTCCGCCAAGAAGCGGATGACGCTGATGCTGATCGCCGCGACCGTCGTCTTCGGCGGCATCTTCGCAGTGAAATGGTTCGGTTCGAAGCAGATGAATGCGATGTTCGACAACATGCCGCAACCGCCGGCATCGGTCAGCGTCGCCGTAGCCAAGGCCGAACGCTGGCGCGATGGCGCCGAAGCCGTGGGTACGTTCGTCGCCGTCAACGGCGCCGATGTCACCACCGAGGCCGGCGGCGTCATCCGCGAGTTCCTGTTCGAGCCCGGCCAGCGGGTGAAGGCCGGCACGGTACTGGTGCGGCTGAACACCGCCAACGAGGAAGCCACGCTGCGCGCCCTGGAAGCCGCCGCCAAGCTCGCCGTCACGCAGCGCGACCGCTGGCGCGAACTCGGTACGCAGAAACTGGTGTCGCAGGCCGAAGTGGAACAGCGCGCTGCCGACGCCGCGACGACGCTCGCCCAGGTCGAAGCGCAGCGCGCGCTGATCGCGCAGAAGACCATCCGCGCGCCGTTCGACGGCACGCTGGGCATCCGCAAGGCGAATCTGGGTCAGTACATCGCGCCCGGCAGCCCGATCGTCAACCTGCAGTCGATGAATCCGATCTTCCTCGACTTCACTCTGCCGCAGCAGCGCATGGATCAGTTGGTCGAAGGCACGGTCGTCCATGCCACCGTCGATTCGCTGCCCGGCCGCAAGTTCGAGGGTCGGATCACCGCGATCGAGCCGCTCATCGATGCCGAAACCCGCAATTTCAAAGTGCAGGCGACGGTGCTCAACGACGACAACGCGCTGCGTCCCGGCACTTTCGCCAAGGTCGGCTTCGACCTGGGCAGCGAGCAGGCGGTGGTGGTGATTCCGCAGACCGCGGTCAGCTTCAATCCGTATGGCAATGCGGTGTACGTCGTTCGCGAAGTTCCGTACGGCGAGAACGAGGTCGGGATGGACGGCAAGCCGCAGAAGGGCATGAAGCAGGTGGTGCAGCAGCGCTTCATCAAGACCGGCGGCACCCGCGGCGATCTGGTCGCGGTCACCGAAGGCTTGAAGCCGGGCGAACGCGTGGTGACCAGCGGTCTGCTGAAACTGCGCAACGACGCCGTGGTGACGATCAACAACAAAGTGCAGCCCGCCGCGGAATCCGCACCGAAGCCCGACAACAGCTGATGCCGCGATCCTTGCCGCGATTCGACGACGCCATGCCTGCCTCCATCGCCCCCATCCACCCTGCGCCGTCCGCGGCGCACGGGAGAACACGATGAAATTCACCGATATCTTCATCAACAAACCCGTGCTGGCGGTCGTCGTCAGCCTGTTCATTCTGCTGTTCGGCCTGCGCGCGTTCAGCTCGCTCAATGTGCGCGAATACCCTGAACTGCAGAACGCGGTCATCAACGTCAGCACCACTTATTTCGGCGCCGACGCGGACCTGATCCAGGGCTTCATCACCACGCCGCTGGAACGCGAGATCGCCAGCGCCGAGGGCATCGAGTACCTGACGTCGTCCAGTTCGGCGGGCGTCAGCACCATCCAGGCCTATATCCGTCTGGACCAGGATCCCAACGAAGCCCTGACCCAGATCTCGGCCAAGATCAACAAGCTCCGCGGGCAGTTGCCGCAGGAGTCCGAAGACCCGGTCATCGACCTGCAACAGGGCCAGCAGATCGCGGCGATGTACGTGTCGTTCGCCAGCGAGCGGCTGGACAACAACCAGATCACCGATTACCTGACCCGGGTGATCCAGCCCAAGCTGGTCACCGTGCCCGGCGTGCAGCGCGCCGATATCCTCGGCGCGGGGTCGTTCGCGATGCGGGTGTGGCTGAAACCGGACCGCATGACCGCGCTACAGGTCACCGCCAGCGATGTCGACGCCGCGCTGCGCAACAACAACGTGCTATCCGCGCTGGGTTCGACCAAGGGCCAGATGGTGTCGGTGGATCTCACCGCGCGCACCGACCTGCGCACTGCCGAGGAGTTCCGCGAACTCGTCATCCGCGAGCAGGACGGCGCCATCGTGCGCCTGGGCGACGTGGCCGACGTGGTGCTGGGCTCGGAAAACTACGGCAGCTCGGTGCGCATCAACGGCCAGGCCGCGACGTTCATGGGCATCTTCGTCTCGCCCGACGCCAATTCGCTGGATGTGATCAAGGCCGTGCGCAAGACATGGGACGCGGAGATCATCCCGCAGTTGCCCGAAGGTATGGAAGGCACGATTCCCTACGACAGCACCAAGGCCATCCAGGACGCGATCGACGAGGTCATCAGCACGATCATCGAAGCGGTCATCATCGTGATCGTGGTGATCTATCTGTTCCTCGGCTCGTTCCGCAGCGTGCTGATTCCGGCGGTGACCGTGCCTCTGTCGCTGGTCGGCACACTGTTCCTGATGTTGCTGATGGGATTCACCATCAACCTGCTGACCCTGTTGGCGATGGTGCTCGCCATCGGCATCGTGGTCGACGACGCCATCATCGTGCTGGAGAACATCCACCGGCATATCGAAGAAGGCATGAAACCGCACGCAGCGGCGATCCGCGGCGCGCGCGAACTCGCATGGCCGGTGGTGGCGATGACCACCACCCTCGTCGCGGTCTATCTGCCGATCGGCTTCCAGGGCGGGCTGAGCGGCGTGCTGTTCACCGAGTTCGCGTTCACGCTGGCCGGTTCTGTGCTGCTGTCGGGGGTGATCGCGCTGACGCTCTCGCCGATGATGAGCGCGAAGATGCTCAAGCCGCACGAGGAAGGCGGCAAGGGCAAGTTCGAAAACTGGCTGGACGCGCGTTTCGACTGGCTGCGTCACGGCTATCAGCGCAAGCTGCACGGCGCGCTCGACACCAAGGGCGTGATCGCCGTGTTCGGCGCCATCGTCTTCGCCTCGTGCATCTTCCTCTACATGCAGTCGCCGAAGGAACCGGCGCCGGCGGAAGATCAGGGCTTCATCTTCTCCATCGGCAGCGCCGACCCCTCCGCGACGCTGGATTACGTCGAGCGGTACACCGAAGAGGTCACCGAAATCGCCAAGAGCGTGCCCGAGGTCGAGAACTACTTCCTGTTCAACGGCGGCTTCGGCGGTGGCGGCGCCAGCAACAGCGCCATCGCCGGCTTCGTCCTCAAACCGTGGAGCGAGCGCGAACGTTCGACCAAGCAGGTGTTGGAGCAGTCGCTGCAGCCGAAGATCGCCGAAGTCACCGGTCTGAACGTGTTCGCGCTCATTCCGCCGGCGCTGCCCAGCGCCGGCGGCGACGGCGGCGGCGAGTTCGTGATCGGCGGCATCGGTTCACTGGATCAGTTGCAGGAACTGGCCGACGCCGTACTCGCGAAAGCCTACGCGAGCAAGCGCTTCATCTTCCTCGACAAGGACCTGAAGATCGACAAGCCGCGGATCGAGGTGCAGATCGACCGCGACAAAGCCGCCGCGCTGGGCATCGACATGCGCACGCTGTCGGCGGACATGTCGGCGATGCTGTCGGGCGGTTACGCCAATCGCTTCGCGATGCAGAACCGCTCGTACCGGGTCATCGCGCAGGTCCAGCGCAGCGATCGTCTCAACGCCGATCAGCTCACCAACTACTACACCCGCACCCGCACCGGCGAGCTGATCCCGCTCTCGACCATCGTGACCCTGAAGGAATCGGCGCAGCCGCAGACCCTGAAGCGTTTCCAGCAATTGAATGCGGTCTCGATCACCTTCGCCCCGCGCCCCGGCGTGAGCAAGGGCGAAGCGCTGGCGGTGCTGGAACAGGCGGCCAAAGAGGTATTGCCGCAGGGCTACAGCGTGGACTTCGCCGGCGAGTCGCGGCAGTTCAAGCAGGAAGGCTCGACGATGCTGGTCACGCTGCTGTTCGCGCTGATCATCATTTTCCTGGTGCTGTCGGCGCAGTTCGAGAGCTTCCGCGATGCGCTGATCATGCTGATCACCGTGCCGATGGCGCTCTGCGGTGCACTGCTGGTGATGAACGTGCTGGCGATCCTGGGTGCGGTGCTGCAGACCGAGGCGTTCCCCGGCATGAGCATCAACATCTACACCCAGGTGGGACTGGTGACGCTGGTCGGCGTGATCACCAAGCACGGCATCCTGATCGTGGAGTTCGCCAACAAGCTGCAGCTCGAACAGGGGCTGTCGAAGCGCGAGGCAATCGAGGAAGCCACCGCGATCCGTCTGCGCCCGGTGCTGATGACCACCGCCGCGCTGGTATTCGCGATGATCCCGCTGCTGATGGCCAGCGGCCCGGGTGCCGCCGCGCGCTTCTCGATGGGTATGGTGATCGCGTCGGGCATGACCATCGGGACCGCGTTCACACTGTTCGTGCTGCCTGCGTTCTATCTGTATCTCGCGCGCGACCATGCGCACGACCGCGTAGCGACAGACGAAACACCCGCGCTGGAAGCACAGCCGCAGCACGGTTGATCGCGGCGGCGATGTTGCCGGAAAGGCGCGCTACGGCGCGCCTTTCCTTTTGCCGATCAGAACCCCGGCGGCAGCGACAAGCACTGCGCCATCGCCCGCGGATCGGGCGACGCGGCATACGGCAGCACGCCCAGACACGGCGCAGGCAGCGCATCGCGCAGTAGTTCGACATAGGCATCACGCTCGACGAAATCGGGATCGACGCTGCTGCCGATCCAGCCGAGGAATCCGATGCCGTCGGCGGCGATCGCGCGCGCGGTCAAGCGCGCGTGGCTCAGACACCCCAGGCGCAGGCCCACGACCAGCACCGCCGGCAGCGCCAGTGCGCGCGGCAGTTCGCATTGATCGAATCCATCGCCCAGCGGCGCGGCCCAGCCACCGACACCCTCGACGATCACAACGTCGCACTGCGCCGCCAACCGCGCATGCGCGTCCAGCAACGGCGCCAGATCGACGCGCACGCCCATCGCGCGCGCCGCGAGCTGCGGCGCAGTCGCCGCTTCCAGCGCATAAGGATTGATGTCGTCGTAGGCCGGCCGCGGATCGCTCGCCGCCTGCAGCCGCAGCGCATCGTCGTTGCGCCAACCGTCCACGGTACGTTCGCAGCCGCTGGCGACCGGCTTCATGCCGACGGCGCGCAGGCCCGCAGCTCGCAGACGATGCAGCAACGCGGCGCTGGCCACGGTCTTGCCGACGCCGGTATCGGTGCCGGTGACGTACAGGCTGCGCCGGGGCGGATGCATCCGATCGTATTCGTCCGCGGGAGGAAGCGCACATGGTAATCCGGGACGACAAAAACCGGCGCGGCGGCGCTGCTACACTCCGTCGATGAGTTTCGCATCCATCCCGCTCAGCGGCGACAAGCCCGAACAGTACGCCCAGTTGGTCGCACAGGCCGGGGCGCTGCTCGCCGGCGAAGTCGACCGCATCGCCAACGCCGCGAATCTGTCCGCGCTGGTCTATCACGCGCTGCCCGATCTGAACTGGGTCGGCTTCTATTTCTACGACGGCACCGAACTGGTGGTCGGCCCGTTCCAGGGCCTGCCCGCCTGTGTGCGTATCCCGCTCGACAAGGGCGTGTGCGGCGCGGCCGCCAGCACCCGGCAAACGCAGCGGATCGCCGATGTCCACGACTTCCCCGGCCACATCGCCTGCGACGCCGCCTCGCGCTCCGAACTGGTCGTACCGCTGGTGCTGGGCGACGCACTGATCGGCGTATTCGACCTCGACAGTCCTGTCCCCGGACGTTTCGACGTTGAAGATCAGGAAGGACTCGAAACCCTCGCCGCCCTGTTTCTACGCAGCCTGCCCCGCGCAGACTGCGCATGACCCCATGAGCGTCGGCGACGCCGGGTTCGGATTCCCTTACCACCACGGATACGCATGGCCACCCCTCCGCTGAAACTCCGCAACATCGGACCGAAAAGCGCCGCCTGGCTGCGCCAGGTCGGCCTGCGTACCGAAGAAGAACTGCGTGCGATCGGCGCGCTGGAAGCCTTCATGCGCGTCAAACGCGCGGGCTTCAAACCCAGCCTCAATCTGCTGTATGCGCTGGAAGGCGCACTGATGGACTGCCACTGGCAGGACGTCCCCAGCGAACGCCGCAGCGAGCTGTTGGTCGCAGCCGATGCCGCCATCGCGCTGCTGCCGCCGCCCCGCGGCCGTCCGGCCGCCTCGCCGGTCACCACCACCCACGCCGTGCGCGAAGAAGACGCAGCCCCCGCGTTCAATCTGTTCGACGAGCCCGACGGCCGCGACTGACCCGTGCCCGCCCGAAGCCGCCTGGCGCCCCGATGGGGTACACTGCGCGCGCTTCGAGGTGACCCAAAGACGTTCGTCCCAGGGTTGAAACGGGAAGCCGGTGCGTTCCGCGCGACATGCGCGGCACCATTCCGGCGCTGCCCCCGCAACGGTAAGTGCTTCAGGCCCACGCAATCGCCACTGTAGAGCTCGCTCTATGGGAAGGCGCGCGGGCCGCGCCGGATGGATCCGGCACACGCACGAGCCCGGAGACCGGCCAAGAAGTTCACGGTTGCGATGCGGAGGGCGTTGCGGCGATGTCGCCGCTTGTCGTCCGCTTATCGGCTTCCCGCTGGCTTCTCGCAGGCTTCCATTCGAAGCATCCCCCTCCGTTCGCGGCTCCAACCCACCTCAGCGCGCGCGGGTGCGCGCGATGGAGTTTCGAATGATGTTCCGCAAGTTTCCGCTGGCGCTCGCCATCACGACCGCGCTCGCGGCCGCCCTACCCTTCTGTGCACAGGCCCAAGCGCCCTCCGACGGCGCCGACGCTCTCGATGAAGTCTTCGTCACCGCGACGCGGACCGCCATCACCACCGATGCCGCACTGGCGCCGGTGGAAGTGATCGACCGCGACGCGATCCAGCGCAGCCAGGCCACCTCGCTCAACGAGCTGCTGCGCGGTCGCGCCGGCATCAACCTCAGCAATCAGGGCGGCGCCGGCAAGCTCAGCACGCTGTTCGTGCGCGGCAGCGAGTCCGACCACGTGCTGGTGCTGGTCGACGGCGTGCGCGTGGGTTCGGCCACCTCCGGCCTCGCCTCGTTCCAGGATCTGCCCGTCGCGATGATCGAACGCATCGAGATCGTGCGCGGCCCGCGCTCCAGTCTGTACGGCTCCGACGCCATCGGCGGCGTGATCCAGATCTTCACCCGCCGCGACAAGGGCCCGGCGCAGTTCCGGTTCCACGTCGGCGCCGGCAGCCACGGCTACCGCGAAGGCGGCCTGGGCGTGGGCGGCAGCAACGACCGCGGCTGGTTCGGCATCGACGCCGGCCTGCAGTCCACCGACGGTATCGATGCCTGCCGCGGTGCGGGCTCTCCGGTCTTCGCCGGCTGCTTCGTCGACGATCAGACCGACCGCGACGGCTATGAGAATCATTCGTTCTCGGCGCGCGGCGGCGTCAACATCGGCGAGTCGGTCACCCTGGACGCGCATGCCCTGCACGCCAGCGGCCACAACGAATACGACGGCAGTTTCGTCGACAATTCCGACATCGTGCAGCAGGTCGTCGGCGCGCAATTGCGCTGGAAAGCCAGCGACCGCTTCGACCTGCGCTTCAACGTCGGCAGCAACAAGGACGAGTCCGACAATTTCATCGGCGCTAGCGCCAACGGCTATTTCGGCAGCCGCCGCGACAGCGCATCGGCGCAGGCCGACATCGCGCTCGCCGACGCGCAGTTGCTCACCCTCGGCGTGGACTGGCTGCGCGATCGCGTCGACAGCGATACCGACTTCGACGAAAACCGCCGCACCAACCGCGCCGCGTTCGCGCAGTACCAGGGCCGCTTCGGCAGCCACGATCTGCAGCTCGCACTGCGCAACGACGACAACGAGCAGTTCGGCGACGAAACCACCGGCACCGCCGCGTGGGGCCTGAGCTTCGCCGACGCCTGGCGCGTCACCGCCAGCTACGGCACCGCGTTCAAGGCACCGACTTTCAACGAACTGTATTTCCCGGGCTTCGGTAACCCGGCGCTGCGTCCGGAATCCTCGAAGACCGCCGAAGCCGGCATCGCCTGGCGCGGCGAGCGCACCAGCGTGCGCCTGGATGCGTTCAATACCACCGTCGACGATCTGATCGCCTTCGACATCGCGATCTTCCTGCCCAACAACATCCAGCATGCGCGCCTGCGCGGCGCCGAACTGCGCGTCGACAGCACGCTGTTCGGCTGGAACCTCGGCGCCAGCGCCAGCTGGCTCGACGCGGAAGATCGAGACACCGGCAACGCGCTGGCCCGTCGCGCCAGCGAAACCGCGCGTCTGGAACTCGACCGCGCGTTCGGCAAGTTCCGACTCGGCTTCACCGGCGTGGCCGAGGGCCGCCGTTACGACGACCTCGCCAACACCCGTGAGCTGGGCGGCTTCGCCACCCTCGACGTGCGCGGCGAATACGCGTTCGCGGCCGACTGGACCCTGCAGGCGCGCGTCGCCAACGTGTTCGACCGGGATTACGAAACGGCGGCGTTCTACAACCAGCCGGGCCGCGAGTTCTTCGTGACCCTGCGCTTCGCGCCGGCGCGCTGAGGCCCGGGGCTTCAGCCGGTGCGCCCGGCCCGGGAGACGCCTCTGCGCCTCCCGGGCCGGATGTTCGTTCAGCCGGGCGCCGCCCGAGGTTGCGCCCGCGTCTCAGCCTGTGATATCCAGTGTCCTGCGCCGGCAACCGGCGGTTTTCCCGCAACAGGCATTATCGAAGGACGCCATGTCCTCCATCCCAGAACAGCTCAGTCCCGGCCTTTTCGTCGTCCGGCCCCTGGCCGCCTCGGCCAAGGCCAACGGGCTCGCGCGTCTGGAAGGCAAGGCCAGCGTCCAACCCCTGGGCGGGCGCACGCCCGGCTGGGTGGTGAAACTGAACAAACTGCCGAAGACCGCCCGCGCCGGCTGGAACAGCCTGCACCGGCTGCTCGGCGCCGGCTATCTGGTGCTGCCGGCGATCGTGGACGAAACCGGGCAGTGTCGTTATCCGACCGGACTGCTGTCGCTGCGCTTCGAGGACGACGCCAGCGAGCAGGCACTGCAGACCGTCGCCGATACCTATGGCCTGGAGTTCGTCGGCCGCGCCAAATTCACCCGCCAGCAGGCGCTGTTCCGCCCCGCCGACGGCAGCGATGTCTTCCTGCCCGATGTCAGCGGCAAGATCGAGAACGACGGGCAGGTCGAAGCCGTCTGGTTCGACGCCGAAAGCGCGTATTCGCGCGGCTGAATCTTCTTTCCCCTTACAGGATGTGAGGCCGTCATTTGAATAATGTCATCGTCGCCCCCGCGACGCTCGTACCCGTCGCCGAAGTCGCCACCCGCTCCGATGTGGGCGTGCGCATGGCCAACGGCGAATGGATCGATCTCGATCCCATGCCGCTCACCCTCGAAGCCGTGTCCGGACAGACCATCGCGCGTTTGTCGGGTGCGCCCGGCGCGGCCATGATCACCGGCCGGGTGATGAGCGCCGCGCAGGCGTTCTTCGAAGTGCCCAGCCAAAGCGCCGCGGTGGCGCCCGTCGCGAAAAGCTCGAAATCGGCGACGAAGGTCCTCGGCACCGTGCTGGAACGCAAGACGATCACCGCGTACATGGATCGCGAAAGCCGGCTGATGCGGATCCTGTACAAGGAAATCGTGCTGCGCTTCAAACCGCAGGTGCCGCAGAAAACCCGCAACGCCATCCTCCGCGACAGCGGGCTGACGCTGCGCGCGCGCAATCCCAGCATCCCGGAGCAGATGATCCTGAGCGACACCGCGATGCTGCACCCCGGCGAAGAACTGGTGCGACTGGCGGCGAAGCTCTCGATGCTGGACGAAGTGGCGTTCGCAG
Organism: Thermomonas sp.; assembly: GCA_020692565.1. Lineage (GTDB taxonomy): Bacteria > Pseudomonadota > Gammaproteobacteria > Xanthomonadales > Xanthomonadaceae > Lysobacter_I. Next base: position 3,378 of record JAIMKJ010000036.1, on the reverse strand, counting down.
CGCCGAATTTCGTCTCGCAGTTCCGCCGCAACGCACCGGCCGCCGCACGCACGCCCTCATCGAAGCAGTGGCATCTGCGACTGGTCGGCGCGGCCAAGGCCTGGCAGAGCACCCGCGGCAAGCGCGCGATCACCATCGCGGTGCTGGACGACGGTATCGATGTCGAGCATCCGGAACTGCGCGGCAACGTGCTGCGCAATCCCGATCCGGACGAACCGCGCGATCTCTGCGGTCGCGATTTCTATCTGCCGGACGACGACGGCGATCACTTCAATCCGCGGCCGAAGCGCTTCCGCACGCCGTTCGACGACGTGAGCGGCAACGACATCCACGGCACGCCCTGCGCCGGCGTGGCGGTGGGCCGCGGCCCGCACAGTTACGGCATCGCACCGAACTGCCGGCTGCTGCCGGTGAAGATCTTCCACGCCGACGACCTCGCCAGCGAAAGCCAGGTGGCCGACGCGATCCGCTACGCCGCCGCATTCGCCGACGTGATCTCGTGCTCGTGGGGCGGCGCCAAGAGCCCGGACATCGAATTCGCATTGCAGGACGCGCGCCGGATCGGCCGCAAGGGCCGCGGCGCGGTCGTGGTGTGCGCGACCGGCAACGAAGAGCGCAAACAACACGTCAATTACCCGGCCTCGGACCCGAACGCGATCGCGGTCGGTGCCTCCACCGACGCCGACGAACTGGCGGCATATTCCAACTGCGGCGCGCAGGTCTGCGTGGTCGCACCCTCGAACGGCGGCAGCCGCGGCATCTTCACCACCGACGTGTCCATCGCCGGCCGCGGCTTCAACGCCGGCGATGCCGCCACGGGCGGCGCGGACGGCCTGTTCACCAACGACTTCAGCGGCACCTCGGCGGCGACGCCGCTGGTCGCCGGCCTCTGCGGCCTGCTGCTGTCGCTGAAGCCGGACATGACCGCCGAAGACGTGCGCGCGGCGCTGATCGCCAGCGCGAAGAAGATCGGCCCGGACTCCGCCTACAAGACCAGCGGACATTCAAACAAGTTCGGCTATGGCCGCATCGATGCCGCGAAAGCAGTGGCGCAGGTGAAGGCGTCGAAGGTGAAGGCGAAGAAGGCCGCGCCGAGCAAATGACAGCCGGCTGCGAATGAAACCGAACATCTCCGCATACCAATCGATCATCCGCGGCGCGTTGGCCGATCATGGCTGGGACATCGCTTCCGTCGAGGAGTCTGATGCATGGTGGTGCCACCAGATCTGGCGGCTCGACTCCCTCTGGGCGCCCTGCGGATTCCAAACGCATCTCGCTTTCTTGATAGACCCGCAGTCCGAGCCGCAGGCACTGCAGCAAATGGAATACAAAGTGTGGGCCGTAAAGGCATCGCATCGAGTCCCGACTCAGTGGCAGGGGAGTGACTCGGAGCCGACGTTTTCGCTGAGTGGAAACTGGCAGGAGAGAATGCCTGAGCTTGTCGGTCATCTCGACAAAATGCGAAGCGAAGAGTCATTCACTCGCTCGCGATGACAACCGTTGATGGTTGTCATCGCGAAAACAACTCCGGCTGCGGCGGCAATTCCTCGCGGTCGCGGAAGCCACCGATACCCACTCCGACGAGGCGATAGCGGGTGTGCGCCGGCAGCTCGACGCGCTCGCGCAGCATCAGTGCGATCTCCACGAACTGTTCCAGCGATGCTGGCGGCGCGTCGGGCGTATGGCTGCGGGTGAGGATGCGGAACTGCGCGGTCTTCAGCTTCAGCACCACGGTGCGGCCGACGCGTTCGACCTTGCGCGACGCTTCCCAGGTCCTTTCCGCGAGCCGGCGGATCGCGGGCTCCAGTTCGTCGATCAACAGATCGCGTTCGAACGTGTCTTCGGACGAGATGGACTGCACCGGCTGATCGGATTCGACCGGACGTTCGTCGATGCCCTGCGCGCGTTCGTGCAGGCGCAGGCCGAAACTGCCGAACGCGTGTTGCAGGCGGCCGATGTCGATCGCGCGCAGATCGCCGACCGTGACCACGCCCAACGCCTCCAGTTTCTGCAGCGCCACTTTGCCCACGCCGGGAATGCAGCCGACCGGCAGCGGGGTGAGGAAATCGTGGACCTGATGCGGGCGGATCACGAATTGCCCGTCCGGCTTGCGCCAGTCGGACGCGATCTTGGCGAGGAACTTGTTCGGCGCGATCCCCGCCGATGCAGTGAGCCGCGTTTCCTCGCGGATCTGCGCGCGGATGGTCTCGGCGATCGCGGTCGCGCTCGGCGGGTCGCCATTGTCGAGCAGCACCTTCGGCCCGGTGACATCCAGATAAGCCTCGTCCAGCGACAGCGGTTCGATCATGTCGGTCTGCCGCGCGAAAATGTCGCGCACCTGTCGCGACACCGCTTTGTAGCGCGCGAAATCCGGCGGCACGAAGATCGCCTGCGGACACAGCCGTTCCGCGCGCACCGCCGGCATCGCCGAGCGCACGCCGAACGTCCGCGCCTCGTACGACGCCGCGCACACCACCGAACGCGCGCCGCGCCATGCCACCACCACCGGCTTGCCGCGCAGCGATGGATCGTCGCGCTGCTCCACCGACGCGTAGAACGCGTCCATGTCGATGTGGATGATCTTGCGCATCGATCGCGGAACCGCAGCCTCGTGCGTCCGGACGGTTCCGGGGTGCGGGAAAGTATAGGCAGCGCCCGCGGGCGGCAATGCGACGCGGCGGCGTTCGCTCATCTTCGCAAAACGCGAACGGGCGACCCGTGGCCGCCCGTTCGTATTTCCTCGCCGGCCTGCGCTACCGATGCGGCACAGGCCGGTGGGACGTGGACGCCGACTCAGCGTCCGGTCGGCGTGCTCTTGGACACCGTGTCCATCGAACCCGCCGTCGCCGACATCGACGCGGCATTGCCGCTGTCGTTGTTCGCCACGCCGTTGTTGCCGCCCGGGCTGAACGACAGCAGCAGACCGATGGTCGACGCGTCGGTGCCCGAGGCATGTTCGCGGCGGAACAGCACCGACAGCCTCCAGCGCGATGCGATGTCGATATCCAGGCCACCGCCATAGGTCAGCGCGTTGTCGCCGTAGCTGCGCAGGCCCAGCGCATAGTCGGTCGAGCGCGGGCTCACCACGTAGTTCAGCGTGGCGTCGCCGCGGTTCTCGAACGCATCGCGGTACTCGATCATCCAGTAGGGCCGGAAGAAGCTGTTGCGCCCCTGGAACAGGTAATTGCCTTCCAGACCCACCGCGAAGCTGTTGTTCTCGACGGTCTGATCGCCGTACGCCAGATCGAAAATGCCCAGACCGGTCTCGCGATACGCATCGAGACGGGTGCGGCTGACGTCGAGGCGACCGTAACCGGTCAGGCTCATGCCATCGGTGCGGTGCTCGTAGCCGAGGGTCAGCGAACCGAACGCCTGGTC
>JAIMKJ010000076.1 GCA_020692565.1 Thermomonas sp. | reverse complement strand
AAGACGACACTGTAAAAAGTGACGGGGTGAGGTCAGGGCTCTCAGCGCGCATATTCCTTCCGTCGTCTGCTTCGGGCCCGACGCAGGCATCGCCTACATGCCTTGTCATCGCGGTAATCTCACCTGAGGTGTATAGGGATGATGGCAATCGTGTCAACGACACAGGGGATTTTTTGGCGGATGAATGAAATGTCTTACGCTGCGGCTCTCGATGCCGGGCTCGAACCAATTTCCTACCGCAGCGACGCCTTGGAATCCTTGGGAGAGGGGCGCTTCATGGGACAACTGGACGGCTTAGTCTGGTCTAAGCGGCAGCCATGTTTAATGGCACTGTTGGCGTTGGACAACGGTGCGCGCGTTCAGGTGCTGGGCTTTCAACGCCATTCCCGCAAAGGTTTGCCCGAGTATTTGGGGCTCCGTCTATTGACACCGGGCCAACGAATCTGTCTGCAGATAGATCGAGGAATACGTGGCGGTCTTCGGCCGCTGGTTGTCTCAGATGATGCGGCGGTCCAGTGCGATGTAACTAAGTAAGAAGCCGCAGAGCCGTCGCCATATGGAAGCCTGGTCGCCCCAGTGCTACCTTTCCGCCATGCCCAGGCTCGCCGCGCCAATCACATTCAACGCGAAACTCTCGCGCCCCGCGGAACCGAAGGGCGCGGCATGGAATTTCGTGGTGCTGCCCGCCACCGCAAGCAAGAAACTGCCGACCCGCAGCATGATCACTGTCGACGGCACGTTGGAGGGTCAGCCCTTCCAGGCCACGCTTGAGCCCGACGGGCAGGGCAGCCACTGGTTCAAGGTGGAGAAGGCGCTGTGCGAAGCTGCCGGCGTCGCTACGGGCGACAGCGTCGTGCTCACGATCGCGCCCGTGGAAAAGGAACCCGAACCCAAGGTGCCCGCCGACCTGAAACATGCACTGGCAGGCAACGCGGCCGCGAAAGCGACCTGGGTCGAAATCACCCCGGTGGCACGACGCGACTGGATCCACTGGATCACTTCCGGCAAGAAAGCCGAAACGCGTGCCAAGCGCATCGGCGTTGCCTGCGACAAACTCGCTTGCGGCAATCGCCGCGCCTGTTGCTTCGACCGCTCCGGCATGTACAGCAAGGGCAACATGGGCGCGCCCGAAGCGGCGGAATAAACCGGCAGACGCGGCCGCAATGGATTCATGGCATACCACCGAACAAGGACGTTCCAATGGCCGATCAACACGCATCCCTGAAAACGACCGACGTTGCAGCCCTCATCGCTGCGACCGATCGGAATGGTCGGGTCGATCCCATCGCCTATGAGGCTCAGCGGCTCATCTTGGAGAATCAGCGTATGGGCACCGTCGACGCGGACGCCTTGGTGCGCGATCTGCAGCGGTCGCCGGGGTTCGGACAATTCGATCGGGATACGTTCCTGGCGGCGATCGAAACGCGGCTCGATTCGCCGGCTGCGAAAGAACGTTTCGTTGAAGCCTTGGATACCGCGAACATCACGGACAATTTCGTTGAGCGCGCAGGCGAGCAGCTTGCAGGTGCGGTCGGTGAAGCAGCCGATTACTTGCAAGGAAAAGCGGATTGGGTCCACCAATACTTCAGTGGAGGGATGGCGTCGGCTTACAGGCGCGTGGAGGAGCTTCAGAACGATCCGAATGCAACTGAGCTGCAGCGGACGTCGGCAGCGCTGGCCAGGGATGTTGTCGGTAGGGCGCAGGAACTCTATGGGCAGGGTTCCGGCGGGATCATGCATAGCCTCAACACGTTGAAAGATATCGTGGACACGGGCGAGATGGCCTGGCGGTTCACTACCGACGAAAACTACCGCGACGTGCTCATCGCCACCGCAAGGCTCTACGCGGCGGAGACGATGGACGATCCGGGAAAGCCGGAGCGCGACTTGCGTAACGCAACGACGCAAGCGCTCGAAAATTGGGAACGCGACTACGCGCAGGCCAAGGCCGAAGGCCGGGAACGGCAGTTTCTGGGCCAGACCGAAGGCGCCATAGGCGTCGAATTGGTGGCCACCCTCGTTCCGGTGGGCAAGGTCGCCAAATTCGGCAAGGTAGCGCAAGCGCTGGATGCCGCGACCCCGGATGCGCTGGACGAGGTGGCGGAATTGGCCGGGTCTGCGAACCGGACGCTTCGCAACCCGGATGGCGATACTCCGTCGTCCCATCCGGGCGAGACCGCCGGCGAGCTTGCGACGCGCAGCGCGCGGGCGGAGCAAGCGGCCGATGCGCTCCTCGACGCTCAGGTCCGGTTTTTCCGCGACGAGGGCAAACTGGATCAACTGATCGAAGCGGCCCACAGGACCGGCAACGTCGAAGGCCTTCTCCGCAGCGGCGAACTGCAACCGACGGAGCTGGCCGATATCCTCAAGCGCGACCCCTCCGTGTTCGACGGCAAGGTGGGTTACATGGAGGCGCTCGGGATCAGCACCCAAGGTGTCGACCTCGCGCAACTCACATCCAGGCAGCTTGGCGACATCGGCGAGGCGATCCACACCTACGACCTCGTAGGCGCGGGCCACACCGACATCGTGGCGGTCAAGAACAATTCCGGCCATGGCATCGACACTGGTGAGCCGGAATCCCGCCGGGGAACTCGAATTCAGTGAAATCAAGACGTCTGCAGTCGGGCAGGCGCGGGCGCAGAGCGGAAACCCGGAAGAGTTCATTCCCGATCGCCTTCAGCGCGCCATGGATCAGGAGGGGCACTGGGCGGCACGCAATACACTGCCGGGGCTGGACGAGACCGCGCGCAACCTGCGCAGTGAAATCATCGATCCGGACACAGGGAGGGTCGTGAATCTGAACGCGAAATGGGTTCAGATCAACTTGAGCCGTTTGCCCGACTCTTCGCGTCTCGATGTCGACAAGACAGTTGAAACCTGGAACGCGCCCCGGCCGACCGAACACAGCCAACTGGATTCGCTGTCTACCACCAATCGGGCTCTCCACGAACGCATGATGTCGGCGGGCCTATCAGCGGGTCTGGATCGGGTGCGGGCCGGCAACTTGGCAGCGCTAGGGGTGTTGGCGTACAACGAGGACACGTTGGTGCTGAAGCCGGATGTCGTCGGCATTTACGCCGAGCGGTTGTTCGTCGGCTATTTTCCGCATGGGCGCGAGCGCGAGCCCAATTTCCAGGTGAACGTCGAGGTGGCCGTGGGGGCGGCGAAACCTGCCCAAGAGACGTTGCAACAACTCGCGCAACTCGACCAACAGCAAGCGCAGGAACGAACAATGCAACAACAGACCCAGCAGCAAAGTGCGCCATCCGGCCCCACCATCGGCGCAAGGACAGCATGATGGTGAACACCTTGGTCTGGCATCTGTCATTGAAGAAGACCTTCAGAGGGTGCGAGCAATGGTGGGAGTCGTCGATGGTCCAGCGCGACAAGCTCGGAACGGAGCTGGCGCGCCTTGAGAAGGATCTGCAGCAGGAAGGCCGGTTCCGCACCGACGCATCTACTATCTACCTGATCGCGCAGGCCTACGCGATCCAGGCTTGTTTGCTGAGCGCTGCCGGTGAAATCGAACGCCTCGCGCAACCGCTGCGTTGGAGCGTCGCCTTCCGCGCCCTGGATTTCCTGAAAACGGCGTCGCGCTCGCTGCCGATCGCCGACGCGCAACCGCTGACCTCGCTCTGGTCGAGCATGGCGGCCGTAGGGCCGACCATGGTGTCGGACTGGGGCCGCGGGCGCTCCTGCGCGTCGTATCTGATCGAGGTCGCGCACAAGGACATGCGGCTCCACGTGCCCGAGACGCGAAGGACGGGATGGGGGAAAGGCACCAGCGATGCTTTCCTGATCGGACTGCTCTCCGACGCTTACAGCCTTCCAACCCATTACCAGTCTGTCGAACCGATGGTCGAGCCGCTGGCGCGGCTGCTGGCGGTCTGGCGCACGTTGGACGGGGACGAATTCCGGCAGGCGATGTCGGAAGCGGCGGAATATCACATCAGCCGAAGCAAGGACGGTACCGACCGGAACAAGTACGAATTCGAAAAAAGCATCGATCGCGTCTACCCGGGCGAGTTGCTGGCGATCCAGGCGCTGCGCCGTCGCGACGGGCTGCCGGAATTCGATACTGGGCACTTGCTGGTGGATACGCCGTGGTCGATCATCCGCCATTTACCCGAATGCGAGCAGCATCCACTGGCGGAAGCACTGGAGCAGCGGCTGCGCCTGGATGATCACGCGTTTCAATCATGACGAGGCTCGCCAAATGCCCAGCTACCCACACTTTTGGAAAAACACGACCGTTGCGGAGCCGAAGACGGTTTTTTTTACTATATTATCAACGCTTATAGTTTCTTCAAAAATAATGGTTTTTGTTGCTATCAACAAATTTTAGTAGGAATAACCATTTTTATCCACGTCGCCCGCAGAGAACCAAAAGCCCTTGTTTCGAGGGCTTTTTCATGTGCGGCGCACGGGCCGGCGATTACGGCTATGCAGCGTCCAGATAACGATCGAAGCACATCGCGATGCGGCGCAGCAGCAGCCGGCCGCGCGGGGTGACCGACACGCGCTGCGGATCGGTCTTCACCAGACCATCCGCTTCGAGCGGCGCCAGGCGCCGCAGGGCATCGGCGAAGTAGTGCGGGAAATCGATGCGATGGCGGCGCGCGATGACGTCGATCCTTACTTCGCCCTGGCACATGATCGACTGGATCATGTCGGCACGCAGCAGATCGTCTTCGTCCAGACGCACGCCGCGCGCCACCGGCAGATGGCCGGCATCCAGCGCCGCTTCCCATCCGCCGATGTCGCGGGCGTTCTGGCTGAAGGTGTCGCCGATGTGGCTGATGGCGCTGACGCCCAGTCCCAGCAGGTCGCTTTCGGCGTGTGTGGTGTAGCCCATGAAGTTGCGATGCAGCCGTCCCTGTGCGCGGGCGATGGCGAGGGCGTCGCCCGGCAGTGCGAAGTGATCCATGCCGATGTAGTCGTAGCCGGCTGTGGTCAGGGCCTGGATGGCCTGCCACAGCAATTGCAGCCGGGCTTCGGCGTCGGGCAGATCGGTGGCGAGGATGCGCTGCTGCGCCTTGAACATCGCGGGCAGATGCGCGTAGCCGTAGAGCGCGATCCGGTCGGGGCGCATCGCGAGCACCGTGTCGAGCGTGCGCCCGAAGCCTTCGGGCGTCTGCTTCGGCAACCCGTAGATCAGATCGATATTGACCGAGCGGAAGCCCTGGGCCCGGCATGCGCGCACGATGGCACCGGTTTCGTCGATGCCCTGGATCCGGTTCACGGCGGCCTGCACGACGGGGTCGAAGTCCTGAACGCCGAGGCTGGCGCGGTTGAAGCCGGCGTCGGCGAGGATGGCGATGTCCTCGACGGCCACCGTGCGCGGATCCAGTTCGATGGAGATGTCGCGGTCTTCGCGCGCCGAGAACCGGAACCGCTGCTGCAGCGTCGCGACCAGCGCGGCCAACTGCGCGGCCGAGAGGAAGTTCGGCGTCCCGCCGCCCAGGTGGAGCTGGACTACCTCGCGGTCGGCGTCGAACAACGGCGCGATCAGGGCGATCTCGCGTTCGAGACAGGTCACGTAGCGCGCGGCGCGGGTGCGATCGCGGGTGATGACGCGGTTGCAGCCGCAGTAGAAGCACGGATCGGCGCAGAAGGGCACGTGGACGTACAGCGACAGCGGGCGCGGGATCGGGTCGCCATTGCTCGCCGTGGCCGCTTCGCGCAGCTCGGCTTCGCCAAAGCCGGCGTGGAAATGCGGCGCGGTGGGATAGGAGGTGTAGCGCGGGCCGGGCAGGTCGTGGCGGCGCAACAGGTCGGCATCGATCGGGGGCGTGGGCATGCGAGCAGCCTAGGGCGGTCGCGGATCGCCGCCTTGACCCGGATCAAAAACGCTCGCCGCGCAGGTTTTTCGCCTGCGCACGGGCAACGCTGCCATAATCGTCGCGATTCCACGGGGAGGCCGTCATGCGGGCAGCGGGTGCAATTCGGATCGCGGCGCGGTGCGCGGGCAGGCAGCGTCATGACTGAACCGAACGTGCTCGATCTGGGCCGGTTGCGTCGCAGCTGCGCGCAGTGTTCGCTCCAGCAGCTCTGTTTGCCGGCGGGCATCGGCGCCGAGGGCCTGGCCCGGATCGATGCCCTGGTGCGCAGCCGGCGCCCGGTGGTCCGCGGCGATCGGCTGTTCCGTGCCGGCGACGCCCTGAATGCGATCTATGTCGCGCGCACCGGCGGCTTCAAGACGATCGGCGTAAGCGCCGGCGGCGAGCCGCAACTGATCGGTTTCCATCTGCCGGGCGAACTCATCGGCCTGGACGCGCTCGGCGACGGCAGCCATCGCTGCGAAGCGGTCGCGTTGGGCGATTCGGAAGTCTGCGAAGTGCCGTACGCGCGCCTGAGCGACATCGCCGCGCAGGTGCCGGGTCTGCACATGCAGCTGATGCGCGTGATCGGCGGCAGCATGGGCCGCGATCAGGACCACATGGAGATCCTGATGCGCCGGCAGGCGGTCGAACGCATCGCGCTGTTCCTGCACGGCATCGGCGAGCGCTTCGCCCGCATCGGCCAGTCTCCGCACGTGTTCAAGCTGCCGATGAGCCGCGAGGACATCGCGCACTTCCTGGGGCTGGCGCTGGAAACGGTGAGTCGCGGCTTCACGCGGCTGCAGGACGACGGTGCGATCGCGGTGCAGGGCCGCCGGATCGAGATTCTGGACCCGGGTGCGATCGAGCGACTGGCGCACGGCGGCGAGGATGCGGCCCCGGCGCGCGCGCGCTCCTGATCCGTACTCCTGGTCAGTGCTCCTGATCCGCGGGGCAATCCGCGGCGCACCCGCCGAAAACGCGTTCAGCCCACCGAGGCGAACGCGCTGCCGCAGCCCAGGGCTTTCAATGCCCCGTCCATCGCGGGGTGTGCGATCAGCCACGGTGCGGCGAGGGTGAACACGCCGGCCGTCAGCACGCATACGCCGGCCAGCTGACGCAGCGACGGGCGCTGCAGCCACCGTCCGAGACGCGCGCCCGACCAGGTCAACGGCACCATCAGCGGCAGCGTGCCCAATCCGAACGCGAACATGGTGGCCGCACCGCGCATGGCATCGGCCTGCAGCCAGGCGGCGGCCAGCAGGGTGGTGCTCAGCCCGCACGGCAGCCACGCCCAGAGCATGCCCAGGGCGATGCGCTTGACCGGCGAATCGGCCGGGGCCAGCCGTCGCTGCAGGGGCTGGATCCGCCGCCAGAGCCCGACCGCTGGTCGCGGCAGCGCGCGCAGCCGGCCCTTTGCGTCGAGCAGCCGTAGCGCCGCCAGTACCAGCACCAGACCCACCGCGGCCCGCGACGCGACCACCAGACCGTCGATGCGGGCCACGCTCAGCAGCCCGTCGCCCAGACCGCCGACCAGCGCGCCGGCCAGCACATAGCCGGCGATGCGGCCGCCATTGGCCTGCAATGCGGTGGACAGCCCGGGACGCGCGGCGGCGGCGGAGAATCCTGCGGCGATGCCGCCGCACATCGCGGCGCAGTGCGCGCCGCCCATCAGGCCGCTGGTGAAGGCGGCGCCCAGCAACAGCCAATCAGGCGGCATCGTCGCTGTCTCCGTTGCGGTTGCCGTGCTCCGCGCGCGGCGCGGGACGCTCGCTGTCGCGCAGCACGTCCAGCGGCGGGGTGTCCAGATCGTCGAATTGCCCCTGGCGAACCGCCCACCAGAATGCGCCGATGGCGATCCCCAGCAGGACCAGGCTCACCGGCACCAGGATCAGCAGGCTGTTCATGCCGTCGCTCCCGCCGACAGGGCAGGCCGCTGCGGCGCGGATTCCGTCGGTGCGGCCGCCGCCGGCATGCGCGCCAGGCGCAGGGCGTTGGCGGTCACCAGCAGCGAGGATGCCGCCATACCCAACGCCGCGACCCAGGGCGTGACCAGGCCGCCCGCTGCCAGCGGCAGCGCCAGGACGTTGTAGGCGATGGCCCAGCCGACGTTCTGGCGGATCACGCGCCGGGTCCTGCGCGCAAGCGCGATGGCGTCGGGGATGCGCCGCAGCGCACCGCCCACCAGCACCACATCGGCGGCGTGCTGCGCCAGCGCCGAGCCATCGGCCAGCGCCAGCGAGACATCCGCGCCGGCCAGCACCGGCGCGTCGTTGATGCCGTCGCCGACCATCGCCACGCGCTCGCCGCGGGCCTGGCAGGCGCGCACGAAGGCGAGTTTGTCCTCGGGCGATTGCGCGGCGTGGATGCTGTCGATGCCGATGTCATCGACGCCGGTCCCGGCGATCCCGACGTGTGCGGCCATCGCGGCGGCCGGGGCCGCGGCGTCGCCGGTGCACAGCGTCAGCGCCAGGCCTTGCCGCCGCAGCGCGTCGATCGTGGCCCGGGCGTCCGCGCGCGGTGCTTCGCGCAGGGCGAAGCGTGCGGATGCCGTGACGCCGTCGCCGAGCCACAGCGCGCCGTCGTGGGTGCGTCCCGCGGCCCAGTCG
>JAIMKJ010000035.1:19617-48396 GCA_020692565.1 Thermomonas sp. | reverse complement strand
GCGGAGCTGGATTGATTCCGATTCCGTAGAGCGGCCTTCAGGCCGCTGCGGTTTCGGGGCAAAAAATTCGCCGCAAAAAAAGCCCGGCTTTCGCCGGGCTTCTGTTTTTCCGTAGAGCGGAGCAGAGCTCCGCTACACCGTCTTCGGAAAGGCCGCAGCGGAGCTGCGCTCCGCTCTACCGCTTTGCATCACGCCGTGACCGTATCCGCTACGTCCTTGTAATCGGCAATCCGGTCGAAGTTCATGTAGCGGTAGATCTCCGCGCCCTGCGCGTCGAGCACGCCCATGTCGGCCATGTATTCGGCCTTGGTGGGAATGCGGCCGAGGCGCGAGCAGATCGCCGCCAGCTCCGCCGAACCCAGGTACACGTTCGCGTTCTTGCCCAGACGGTTCGGGAAGTTGCGGGTGCTGGTGGAGAACACGGTCGCGCCCTCGCGCACCTGCGCCTGGTTGCCCATGCACAGCGAGCAGCCGGGCATTTCCATGCGCGCGCCCGCGGTGCCGAAGGTGCCGTAATGGCCTTCCTTCGTGAGCTCCGAGGCGTCCATTTTGGTCGGCGGGGCCACCCACAGGCGGGTCGGGATATCGCGCTTGCCTTCCAGCAGCTTGGCGGCGGCGCGGAAGTGGCCGATGTTGGTCATGCACGAACCGATGAACACTTCGTCGATCGCGACGCCCGAGACTTCCGACAGCGTCTTCACGTCGTCCGGATCGTTCGGGCAGGCCAGGATCGGCTCGTGCACGTCGGCCAGATCGATTTCGATCACGGCCGCATAGTCGGCGTCGGCATCGGCCTGCAGCAGTTGCGGATCGGCCAGCCAGGCTTCCATCTTCTTGATGCGGCGGGCCAGCGAACGCGGGTCGGCGTAGCCTTCGGCGATCATCCACTTCAGCAGCGTGATGTTGCTGTTGATGTACTCGATGATCGGTTCTTTGTTCAGATGCACGGTGCAGCCGGCGGCGGAACGCTCGGCCGAGGCGTCGGACAGCTCGAACGCCTGTTCGACCTTGAGGTTCGGCAGGCCTTCGATTTCGAGGATCCGGCCGGAGAAGATGTTCTTCTTGCCCTGCTTCGCCACGGTCAGCAGGCCGGCCTTGATCGCATACAGCGGGATCGCGTTGACCAGATCGCGCAGGGTCACGCCCGGCTGCATCTCGCCCTTGAAGCGCACCAGCACCGATTCCGGCATGTCCAGCGGCATGACGCCGGTCGCCGCGGCGAACGCAACCAGGCCCGAGCCGGCCGGGAACGAAATGCCGACCGGGAACCGGGTGTGCGAGTCGCCGCCGGTGCCGACGGTGTCGGGCAGCAGCATGCGGTTGAGCCAGCTGTGGATCACGCCGTCGCCCGGGCGCAGCGAGATACCGCCGCGGTTGGAGATGAATTCCGGCAGCGTGTGGTGGGTCTTCACGTCGACGGGCTTCGGGTACGCCGCGGTGTGGCAGAACGACTGCATGACCAGATCGGCGGAGAACCCGAGGCAGGCCAGGTCCTTCAGCTCGTCGCGGGTCATCGGGCCGGTGGTGTCCTGCGAGCCCACCGAGGTCATCTTCGGTTCGCAGTACGCGCCCGGGCGGATGCCGGGCTGCACCCCGTCCACTTCGGGCAGGCCACAGGCGCGGCCGACCATCTTCTGCGCCAGCGAGAAGCCCTTGCCGGTGTCGGCGGGCTGCTGCGGCAGGCGGAACAGGGTCGAGACCGGCAGCCCCAGGGATTCGCGCGCCTTCGCGGTCAGGCCGCGACCGATGATCAGCGGGATGCGGCCGCCGGCGCGGACTTCGTCGAACAGCACGTCGCTCTTCATCTGGAACTCGGCGATGACCTGCCCGTCCTTCAGCGCCTTGCCCGCGTAAGGCAGCAGCTCGACCACGTCGCCCTGGTGCATCTGCGACACGTCGAGTTCGATCGGCAGCGCGCCGGCGTCCTCCATCGTGTTGTAGAAGATCGGCGCGATCTTCGACCCCAGGCAGACGCCGCCGAAGCGCTTGTTGGGGATGTACGGAATGTCCTCGCCGGTCCACCACAGCACCGAGTTGGTCGCGGATTTGCGGCTGGAACCGGTGCCGACCACGTCGCCGACGTAGGCGACCAGATGACCCTTGGCCTTCAGATCGTGGATCGCCTGGATCGGGCCGCGCTTGCCGTCTTCTTCAGGCGCGAACGGCGCGTCGTCGCGCTTGTTCTTCAGCATCGCCAGCGCGTGCATCGGGATATCGGGACGGGTGGTGGCGTCCGGCGCCGGCGACAGATCGTCGGTATTGGTCTCGCCCGGCACCTTGAAGACGGTGATGGTCAGGCTGTGCGGCACTTCCGGCTTGCTGGTGAACCACTCGGCGTCGGCCCAGCTCTGCAGCACGGCCTTGGCGTTGGCGTTGCCCGCCTTGGCCTTGTCTTCGACGTCGTGGAAGGCATCGAACATCAGCAGCGTGTGCTTCAGCGCGTCGGCGGCGATGGCGCCGACGGTGGCGTCGTCCAGCAACTGGATCAGCGGGTGGATGTTGTAGCCGCCCAGCATGGTGCCGAGCAGTTCGGTGGCGCGCTCGCGGGAGATCAGCGCGCAGGTTTCGTTGCCGAAGGCGACGGCGGCCAGATAGGAGGCTTTGACCTTCGCCGCGTCGTCGACGCCGGCCGGCACGCGATGGGCGATCAGCTCGACCAGCGTGGCTTCCTCGCCGTCCGGCGGGGCTTTCAGCAATTCGACGACTTCGGCGGTCTGCTGCGCGGTGAGCGGCAGCGGCGGGATGCCGAGGGCGGCGCGTTCGGCGACATGTTGGCGGTAGGCTGCGAGCATCTGATGACTCCTGGTGTCGGTCGTGCTTTGAAATGTGGGGATGGCTTGGACGGTATGGCGGGCGGCTTCAGACGGTCGGGACGATCAGCTTGAGACCCTTGAAATAGTCGCGGAAGAAACGGTCGTCGCGGGTGATCAGGCCATTGCACTGCAACAGGGCATGCGCGCCGATCAGGAAGTCGGGGGCGGCGCGCGTGCTGCCGTCCTTCCGTTGCCGGTAGCGGCGCTGCATCTCGCCCGCGCGCAGGGCCGATTTGGCCTCCAGCGGACTGAAACGGATGCTCATGTCTTCCAGCACCGCCAGCGCTTCCGCCCCGTCGTGCAGCGCGCCGCAGATCTCGGCCAGCGCCACGTCGCAGACCACGACCGGCCCGGCGCTCAGGCACTGGCGCAGACAGGCTTCGGCCGCGTCGGCGTGCGGGCCGTCGGCCAGCAGATCGATGAGGACCGGGGAATCGATCGCGATCATGTCGATGGCGCGGCCCCGTCGCCTTCGCCGTCGGCCGAGGGCGCTTGTTCGGCCTGCTCGGAGGCGGCTTGTTCGGGGGCGGCCTGTCCGCGCACGGCCTGCATCGCGGCGTAGGTGGATTCGAAACCGTCGAGCCTGAAGCGGCCGCGAGCGCGGGAAATGGCGTCGTCGACGCTTTTGCGCAACACGATGCGGCTGCCTTCCAGCTCCACTTTGAGTACGCTGCCCTTGGTCAGCCCGAGGGCATCGCGGACGGCTTTGGGCAGAGTGATCTGGCCACGCTCGGCGACTGTCGCTTCCATCGGGCGATCCTCTTGCGGTATGCGGCAATGATACATACTTATCCATGCATACTCTACCGTCTCCGCGATTCGTCCCCATGCTGTAGGGGCGCCCTACCCGAACGCCGCCCGCGCAGCCGCGCATCGGCGGATCATCGCGACAAGCCCACTCCCCCAGGAGCACCGCCATGCACGATTCCTTCACTACCCGCAGCCGCCTCGACGTCGACGGCCGTTCATTCCTTTATTACAGCCTGCCGAAGCTCGCCGAGCGCTTCGCCTCCGGGTCGGGCGCGGCACCGGATCTGGCGAAACTGCCCTACGCCATGAAGATTCTGCTCGAGAACCTGCTGCGTCACGAAGACGGCGTGACGGTGTTGCCCGAACACATCGTCGCAGTCGCACGCTGGAAGGCGACGGACGAATCCGACACCGAAATCGCGTTCATGCCCGCACGCGTGGTGCTGCAGGACTTCACCGGCGTGCCCTGCGTCGTCGATCTCGCGGCGATGCGCGACGCGGTCGCGGCCCTCGGCGGCAGCCCGAGCCAGATCAATCCGCTGATTCCCTCGGAGTTGGTGATCGACCATTCGGTACAGGTCGACGTCTTCGGCAAGGCCGAGGCGCTGGACCTCAACGGCCAGATCGAGTTTTCGCGCAACAAGGAGCGCTACGGCTTTCTGCGCTGGGGCCAGAAAGCTTTCGACAATTTCAAGGTGGTGCCGCCGAACACCGGCATCGTCCATCAGGTCAATCTGGAGCACCTCGCGCGAGTGGTCATGGCGCGTGAGATCGACGGCGAAACCTACGCCTTCCCGGACACCGTCTTCGGCACCGACAGCCACACCACCATGATCAACGGCATCGGCGTGCTCGGCTGGGGCGTGGGCGGCATCGAAGCCGAAGCGGCGATGCTGGGCCAGCCTTCGTCGATGCTGATTCCGCAGGTGGTCGGCTTCCGGCTCACCGGTAAACTGCCCGAAGGCGCGACCGCCACCGATCTGGTGCTCACCGTCACCCAGATGCTGCGCACGCACGGTGTCGTCGGCAAGTTCGTGGAATTCTTCGGTGACGGCCTGCAGCACCTGCCACTGGCCGACCGCGCCACCATCGCCAACATGGCGCCGGAGTACGGCGCGACCTGCGGTATTTTTCCGATCGATGCCGAATCCCTGACCTATCTGCGCCTGTCCGGCCGCAGCGAAGCGCAGATCGCGCTGGTCGAAGCCTATGCCAGGGCACAGGGCATGTGGCACGACGCCGGCACCCCGGCCGCCACCTACTCGGCCACGCTCGAACTGGACCTCGCTACCGTCAAGCCTTCGCTGGCCGGGCCGAAGCGCCCGCAGGACCGCGTGCTGCTGGAAGCCGTACAGGCCGATTTCCACGCGAATCTGGTCGGCCTGACCGCTTCGCGCAGACCCGAGCGCGAAGAGACCACGCGCATGGACGACGAGGGCGCGGCACAGCCGCAGGCCGAACACCTGGCGGCCAAGCCGAAGGTGAAGATCCGCATCCGCGATTACGACTGCGAGCTCACCGACGGTTCGGTGGTGATCGCCGCGATCACCTCCTGCACCAATACCTCCAACCCGGCGGTGATGCTCGGCGCTGGCTTGCTCGCGCGCAATGCCGTCGCGAAGGGCCTGAAATCCATGCCGTGGGTGAAAACCTCGCTCGGCCCGGGCTCGCTGGTGGTCACCGACTATCTGAAGAAAGCCGGCGTGCTCGCCGATCTGGAAGCACTGGGGTTCTTCGTGGTCGGTTATGGCTGCACCACCTGCATCGGCAATTCCGGCCCGCTGCCGGACGAAGTGTCGAAGGCCATCGCCGAGAGCGATCTGGTCGTCGCTTCGGTGTTGTCGGGCAACCGCAATTTCGAGGGCCGCATCCATTCCGAAGTGAAGATGAACTATCTGGCCTCGCCGCCGCTGGTGGTGGCGTATGCGCTGGCCGGGACGGTCGATATCGACCTGACCACGCAGCCCTTGGGCACGGGCAGCGACGGACAGCCGGTGTTCCTGCGCGATATCTGGCCCAGCAACAAGGAGATCGGCGACATGATCGCCGCCACCGTCGGCCCGGAGATGTTCGCGAAGAACTACGCCGAGGTGTTCAAGGGCGACAGCCGCTGGAACCTGATCGAATCGCCCGACGGCGAGTCCTATCGCTGGGACGAGGCTTCGACCTACATCAAGCACCCGCCCTACTTCGAGGGCATGACGATGCAGGTGGGCGACATCGACGACATCCACGGCGCGCGCGTGCTGGGTCTGTTCGGCGATTCGATCACCACCGACCACATCTCGCCCGCCGGCAACATCAAGGCCAATTCGCCGGCCGGCGCATTCCTGCAATCGCGCGGCGTGGCCCCCGTCGACTTCAACAGCTACGGTTCCAGACGTGGTAACGACGATGTCATGGTGCGAGGCACTTTCGCTAACATCCGGATCAGGAATCGGATGCTGGGCGGCGAGGAAGGCGGCAATACCCTGCACTACCCCGCCGACGGCGGCGGCGCGCCCGAAAAGTTGTCGATCTACGACGCCGCGATCCGCTACAAGGCCGAAGGCGTGCCGCTGGTGGTGATGGCCGGCAAGGAATACGGCACCGGCTCCAGCCGCGACTGGGCGGCCAAGGGCACCAATCTGCTCGGAGTGAAGGCGGTGATCGCCGAGAGCTTCGAGCGCATCCACCGCTCCAATCTGGTGGGCATGGGCGTCCTCCCGCTGCAGTTCGAGGACGGCGAGAACGCGCAAACGCTCGGGCTCGACGGCTCGGAAATCATCGATGTCACAGGGCTCGAGGACGGTGCGGGCAAGGTCGCGAGCGTCGTCGCCCGCCGCGCGGACGGCCAGGCACGCCGATTCCGCGCCCGGATCCTGCTGTTGACGCCCAAGGAGGTCGAATACTTCAGGCACGGCGGCATCCTGCACTACGTACTGCGGCAACTGGCCTCGAAAAAGACCGCCTGACCGTATGTTGAGACGCCACCGCATGCCAGTTTTCGCATGTCGCATACGGTGGCGTCTTGCGGCTCCCTAGAGCCTATGCTCCAATCGGGCAAGACAACACAGAGCCGCAATCCAGCGGCCTAAAAGGTGGAGGGGCCTAATGAATCTCGATCGTCCGTGGCTTGCGAGCTATCCCGCAGGTGTGCCTGAACAGATCGACCCGGACGAGTTCGCCTCGATCGTGGCGGTACTGCAGTCGTCGCTCGAAAAATACCGCGATCGACCCGCGTTCTCGAACATGGGACGCACGATCACCTATGCGGAGGTCGACGAATACAGCAAACAGTTCGCCGCGTATCTGCTCGGCGAACTGAAGCTCAAGAAAGGCGATCGCGTCGCGATCATGATGCCGAATTGCCTGCAGTATCCGATCGCCACGTTCGGCGTGCTGCGCGCCGGCCTGACGGTGGTGAACACCAATCCGATGTATACCCCGCGCGAGCTCAAGCATCAGTTGGTCGACTCCGGCGCGAGCGCGATCCTGGTGCTCGACAACTTCGGCAAGACCGTGCAGGAAGTGGTGGCCGACACGCCGGTCAAGAAAGTCATCACCACCGGGCTCGGCGACATGCTGCCCTTCCCGAAGGGAGCGATCGTCAACTTCGTGCTGAAGTACGTGAAGAAGATGATCCCGGATTACGACATCCCCGGCGCCGTCCGCTTCAAGAACACGTTGACGCTCGGCCAGATGCACACGCTACCGGCCGTCGATATCGCGTCCGAAGACATCGCATTCCTGCAGTACACCGGCGGCACCACCGGCGTGTCCAAGGGTGCGATGCTGACGCACCGCAATCTGGTCTCGAACATGCAGCAGGCCTCGGCCTGGATCGGGACCAACGTCCAGCTGGGCAAAGAGATCATCGTCACCGCGCTGCCGCTGTACCACATCTTCGCGTTGACCGCGAACGGTCTGGTCTTCATGAAGTTCGGTGGATTGAACTACCTGATCACCAACCCGCGCGACATGCCCGGATTCGTCAAGGAACTCAGCGGCATTCCCTTCACCGCCATCACCGGCGTGAACACGCTGTTCAACGGTCTGCTGAACACGCCCGGCTTCGACAAGATCGATTTCTCGCGCCTGCACCTGACCCTGGGCGGCGGCATGGCCGTGCAGCGCGTGGTCGCGGAACGCTGGAAACAGGTGACCGGCTGCACCCTGATCGAAGCCTACGGCCTGACCGAAACCTCCCCGGCCGCGTGCATGAACCCGATGAATCTCGCCGAGTACAACGGCGCGATCGGTCTGCCGATTTCCTCGACCGACGCCTGTGTGAAGGACGACGACGGCAATACCCTGGGCCACGGCGAGATCGGCGAACTCTGCATCAAGGGGCCACAGGTCATGAAGGGCTATTGGCAGCGCCCGGAAGAAACCGCCAAGGCCATCGATTCCGAGGGCTGGCTGCATACCGGCGACGTCGCGCGGATGGACGAAAGCGGATTCTTCTTCATCGTCGACCGCAAGAAGGACATGATCCTGGTGTCGGGTTTCAATGTGTACCCGAACGAAGTCGAGGACGTCATCGCGATGATGCCCGGCGTGCTGGAAGTGGCGGCGGTCGGCGTTCCCGACGAGAAGTCAGGCGAAGCGGTCAAGGTGGTCATCGTCAAGAAGGATCCGAACCTCACTGCAGACCAGGTCAAGGCGCACGCCCGCGAGAATCTGACCGGCTACAAGCAACCCAGATTCGTGGAGTTCCGGGCCGAGCTGCCGAAGACCAACGTCGGCAAGATCCTGCGCCGGGAACTGCGCGACCCGCCCCCGGCGGCGTAAGGCGACACTGGTCGCAATTCTGCTTCGCGGACAGGTTAGCGTCACTGCTAACCTGTCCGATTCAGTGTGTTCGATTGGCTTGAAGTTTCCAGATTTTCGGCGCATACAGGCGATATCCGGGCTTTTCCGTACCTTCGCCGATCGCATCGGGCCGCCCGGCCGATGCGTCGCCAACAACACTTGGGGAACTTCCATGAGCAATATCGAAAAACTGCAGCGCACCACCCAGCTGAACACCATCCGCGTCGAATCCTCTCCCAACGGTTCGGCCCACTGGATGTACATGCATGCCGACGTCGACTGGGGCGTCCGGCCGTGCTTCCGCACGAATCTCATGGAAGAGATGTGGTCGTTCCTGACCTCCATCACCCTGCGCGACTCGCAGCGCCAGGCAGGCGAGTTGCGGCACGTCGTCATCGCATCGAAAGCCCAGGCATTCAACCTTGGCGGCGACCTGCATCTGTTCGCGCAACTGATCCGCGACAACAACCGGCAGAAGCTGCTCGAATACGCCCGACGCTGCGTCGATGGCGTGTACCACATCCACACCGGCCTCGGCGGCGACGTGCGCACGATCGCGCTGGTCCAGGGCGACGCGCTCGGCGGCGGTCTCGAACTCGCGCTGTCCTGTCACACCATCGTCGCCGAAGAAGGCGTGAACATGGGCTTGCCCGAAGTGCTGTTCGGCCTGTTCCCGGGCATGGGCGCTTACTCGTTCCTGCGCAAGCGCGTTTCGTCGCAACTCGCGGAAAAGATCATTCTCGAAGGCGACATCTACACCAGCGACGAGATGTACAAGCTGGGCATCGTCGACGTGCTGGTGCCGAAGGGCGAAGGCGAGGCCGCGGTGGAAGCGCTGATCCGCAAACAGCAGCGCAGCCCCCACGCGCATCTGGCGATGAATGCGGTGCGCGGCATCGCCGAGCCGGTCGGCTACAACGAACTGATGGGCATCACCGAGGTGTGGGTCGACACGGCGCTCGCGCTGGGCGAAAAATCGCTGCGGACGATGGAACGCATCGTGAAGGCGCAGGAACGTCTGGCGCACAACGTCGCGGCGTGATCGTGGGCCCGCGATCGGGACTCACGACGGCTCAGGGCGTTCCGTCGGCGCCGCTATCGTCGCGCGCATGCCGCATCGCCTCGCGGGCCTGCAGCGCGGCACGCCCCTGCATCATGTGTTCGCGCATGACGGACAGCCGCGTCTTCCATTCCTTCGACAACTGCCATTCCGGAATCTGCATGATTTCTCCGCAGCCGTCGCGCAGGCGCACCAGTCCGAGGTTGCTGGCTACGCCCTTGAGAGCGTGGGCATGCTCCCGGACCTGGTCCCAGCGACCGGCGAGGCTGTCTTCCTCCAGGCCGGACAGGCACTCCGCCGCGTCCTGGAGGCACTGGCGGATGAATTTCGCCATGAAGGCCTCGCCCATGTCGAGTGAGGCCAACTCATCAAGCACCGAAGCGTCCATCACCACGTCCCCGACCCCGATCTCCGCACGCGCCGTCTGCACCACGGTCGTGCTGGATTGGGGAGAGGCGATTTCCGCGAGGCAGTCGAGAAGCCTCGCCGCGGAGACCGGCTTGGCGATGAAGGTACGCGCACCGGCTTCCTCGCAGCGCTGGATGGAATCCGGGGTGACGTCGGCGCTCAGCACGATCACGGGCGTCTGCCGGCCGGTGCCGGCCTCCATCACTTTCAGTTGACGGAGCATGTCCAGCCCCGAAATGCCGGGCATGTGCAGATCGACGATGACCGCATCGAAGTCGCTGTTGCTCAGCATGTCGAGCACTTCTTCGCCGTTCTCGACCGCGATCACCCGGTGGCCGGCCTTGCCGAGCAGGCTCTCCAGCACCATGCGGTTGGCGGCATGGTCGTCGGCGATGAGGATGCGCATGGTGCGCACGCGGGCACGATGCCGCAGGAAGGGATCGCTGAACGCGATCACATTCACGCGCGATGCGGCCGTCGCCGGATCGTCCGTCGGCGCCTCGTCGGCACCCGGGGCTTCGATCGGCTTGGCCGTCTGCGCGTGGGCGAACGGCAGTTCGACCCAGAAACGCGTCCCCACGCCTTCCGAACTCTCGAAACCGATCGAGCCGCCCATCGCCTCGGTCAGTCCCTTCGCGATGGTCGTGCCCAGGCCGGTGCCGCCGTATCGCCGGGACAGGCTACCGTCGATCTGCTCGAACGCCTCGAAGATCTTGGCGCGTGCCGAACTGGGAATGCCGACGCCGGAGTCGGTGACGACGAAGCGTACGCGCTGCACGAGCGGGTTCTCGGAAGGCACGATGCCCACTTCGAGACGCACGTAGCCGCGATCGGTGAATTTGACCGCGTTGCTGACCAGATTCAGCAGCACCTGACGCAGATGCGCGGAATCGCCGCAGAGGACATCCGGCACGTCCGGCGCGACATAGACCTGATAGGACAACTGCTTGCCGCGCGCGGTCGGCGCAACGATCAGGCCGATGTGTTCGACGACTTCGGAAAGACGGAAATCGATCAGGGCCAGCTTGAGTTTGCCCGCTTCGATCGCGGAAATATCCAGCACGTCCTCGACCAGCGACAGCAACGAGCGCGTCGACGCCTGGATCGTATTCAGGTATTTGCGCTGCTCGGCGTCCAGCCGGGTCGTCGCGAGCAATTCCGACATGCCCGCCAGGCCGTTGAGCGGCGTCCTGAACTCATGGCTCATGTTCGCAAGGAAGCGGCTCTTCGCTTCGTTGGCCCGATTGGCTTCCTCGGTCGCGCGGGTCAGTGCGCGCAACAGACCGGAGAGGTACATCGGAATCGCGGCGAGACCGGCCAGCAGGCCGATCGCGAGGCTGGGATTCTCGCTCCAGTACGGGGTGTAATAAATCACCGCCCCGAACGTGGTCACCGCCATCGTGATCGCCGCGCCCAGATAACGATTGCCGAAGCGCAGGCCGTTGCCGACCGTGACCCACATCAGGATCACGTAGACCCAGGCCAGCGGCTCGCTCAGCTCGATCATCGCCGTGCCCATCAGCACATAGTCGGAGACCATGCCGATGAAGCGACGGCGATGCGACACATGCGGGCGGACGACAATGGCGGCGACGATGGCCAGACCCACGATGAAACCCGTCGCCACGAGCGCCAGCACCAGATTGACGGCGGCATCGCTGACGTCCATGCCGACGGCGCGGCGGGCGAGCATGTAAACCAGAACGACCGAAAGCACCGCCAACCTGACGACCGCCTGCTCGTGCTCGGTGTCCGCCCGGTTGGCCAGCCGGGTGCGGACCCACTCGACGGCGGCGGGTAGCGGGATCACTCCAGTCCCGGGCGCTGCGAACTGGTGGAATAGCGTTCGCAGATGTCCTCGAGCCTGGGGCGGTTCTGGACCAGGGCCTGGACGCACTGCGGGTCGAACAGCTTGCCGCTCTGTTCGATGAGGAAATCGAGGGCGTTGTCGAAACTCCACGGTGCTTTGTAGGGGCGCGGCGAAATCAGCGCATCGAAGACATCGGCGACCGCGACGATCCGGGCTTCGATCGGGATATCGGCGCCGCTGAGGCCGTCGGGATAGCCGCTGCCGTCGTAGCGTTCGTGGTGGCGCAGCGCGATGGTCGCACCGGCCTGGATGAAACGGTTCTGGCTGCCGCTCAGCAGCTCGTGGCCGATCTTGGGATGCCGGCGCATGATCGCCAGCTGATGCTCGTCGAGCGGCCCGGGTTTCAGCAGCACGTCGTCGGGGATCGCGATCTTGCCCATGTCGTGCAGCGGCGCGGCCAGCTCGATCAGCCGCACTTCTTCCTCGGACATGCCCAGGCCTTCGGCGATCAGGCCGGCGATATGGGCCATCCGTTCGAGATAGGCGCTGGTGCCGATGTCGCGGTATTCGATGGCCCGCGCCAACCGCGACAGGGTCTCGCGTTCGCGCTCCTCGACCTCGTGCATGCTGGAGAGCAGCCGCTGTTCCAATGAGAGCGCGCGCTGCTTGATCGATTCGGACTGCTGCCGGAGCTGCAGCAGATTGCGGCAACGGGCGCGGAGTTCGCGCGGGCGCACCGGCTTGACCAGGAAATCGATCACGCCGGCATCGAGTGCGGCCTGACGGATCGGTTCGTCGCCGACCACCGTGACCAGCACGATCGGGACATCGCGGTTGCTCAGCGAGCGGCGGAAGCGGCGCGCGAACTCCAGGCCGTCGATGGCGGGCATGCGGTAGTCGAGGAGCAGCAGATCCGGGCGGTTGTTTTCCGACCAGCGCAGCGCTTCCTCGGAATCGCCGAAGTCGAACACTTCCAACTCGGGACTGATGTCCTCAAGGATGTGCCGCAGCATCGTGCGTGCGGAGGTCTGGTCATCGACGATGACGATTTTCACGGAGTTGCCCCACATGCGAGTGCCGTGCGTCCTTGCTTACGTGGTGGATTGGTCTGCGCCTGTCTGATCCGGCGCGCGTCTGATCCGGAATTTATAGCAATTTCCGTGCCTTGTCTCGTGCGGTCGCATCTCGATCCTATTCTAGTCCAGGCGCGATTGCACCGGCTCCGCCGGTGGTAACGGATGCGCGTGGAACGGATGCGTGAAGAAGCACGGAGATTCATCGGCGACGCGCGCACGACATCGTGCGTGCACGCGTCAGGGCATGCGCGATCGCCCTACCCTGTCATATCTCACAGCCCGGATCCCGCAGTCCGCTGCCGCATGGCCCAGCGGTCAAAGCTCGGGGCGCATGTACGGGAAGAGGAGGACGTCGCGGATCGACGTCGAGCCGGTCAACAACATGACCAGGCGATCGATGCCGACGCCCAGGCCGCCGGTGGGCGGCAGACCGACTTCCAGCGCACGGATGTAGTCGGCGTCGTAGTGCATGGCCTCGTCGTCCCCGCCCTCCTTCGCTTCGACCTGGGCGCGGAACCGTGCGGCCTGGTCTTCGGAGTCGTTCAGTTCGGAGAAGCCGTTCGCGATTTCCTTGCCGCCGATGAACAGCTCGAAGCGGTCGGTGATGCCCGGCTCGGTGTCCGATTCGCGGGCCAGTGGCGAGACTTCGACCGGGTAGTGGGTGATGAAGGTCGGCTGGATCAGATCGGCTTCGACCGTCTTCTCGAAGATTTCCAGCAGCAGCTTGCCCCAGCCATAGCCCGACTTGACGTGGATCTTCAGTCTCGCGCAGTGCTGCGCCAGCGCGTCGCGATCGCGACAATCGGCGACCGAGATTTCGGGATTGCATTCGCGCACCGCGTCTTCCAGCTTCCAGCGGCGGAACGGCGCGGCCAGACCGATGGTATTGCCGTCCCATTCGACTTCGTCGATGCCCAGCGTGTCGCGTGCGACATCGCGGATCATGCCCTCGGTCAGGTCCATGACTTCGATGTACGTGGCGTAGGCTTCGTACAGTTCCAGCATGGTGAATTCGGGATTGTGGCGGGTGCTGACGCCCTCGTTGCGGAAATTGCGGTTGATCTCGTACACGCGCTCGATGCCGCCGACGACCAGTCGCTTGAGGTACAGCTCCGGGGCGACGCGCAGATACAGTTCGAGATCGAGCGCGTTGTGATGTGTGACGAACGGGCGCGCGGCGGCGCCGCCGGCGATGTAATGCATCATCGGCGTTTCGACTTCGAGGAAGTTGCGGCCATCAAGCCAGCGTCGGATCGCAGTGACGATCTGCGAGCGCTTGACGAAGACCGCCCGCGAATCGGGATTCACGATCAGATCGACGTAACGCTGCCGATAACGCTGTTCGACATCGCTCAGGCCGTGCCACTTGTCCGGCAACGGGCGCAGCGACTTGGTGAGCAGGCGCAGCGTGCCGGCCTTGACCGACAGTTCGCCGGTCTTGGTGCGCATCAGGGTGCCTTCCGCGCCGACGATATCGCCGATGTCCCAGCCCTTGAACGCGTCGTAGGTGTCGCCGAGCGCGTTCGCCTGCAGGAACAACTGGATGCCGCCGGTCATGTCCTGGATCTGCGCGAACGCGGCCTTCCCCATCACCCGCTTGGCCATCAGCCGGCCGGCGACCGCGACGCGACGGCCGTCGGACTCCAGCGCTTCGCCGGTCCAGCGTTCGGCGTTTTCGTACGCATCCTGCAGATCGCGTGCGTAGTGTTCGCGCTTGAAATCGTTCGGATATGCGATGCCCTGCCCGCGCAGCCCGGCGAGTTTGCCGCGCCGCTCGGCGATCAGGGCGTTCTCGTCGTGCTGCGGGGTCTGGTCTTCGGTCATGGCGGTGTCTTCGTGAGGGCCTGAGGATGGCGTTGCAGGAGCGGCCGACGAGTCATTCGGCTGTCGAAACCCGCCGCGATGGCTTTTGTGCCGGAAAAGCTCGCGGCTGAAGCCGCTCCTACAAAATGCTTAGAGGGCGTCGGAGCGTTTCGAGCCCGCTTCCAGGCCCGATTTGAGGCTGGCCTCGATGAATTCGTCGAGGTCGCCGTCGAGTACTTTCTGCGTGTCGGTGCGTTCGATACCGGTGCGCAGATCCTTGATCCGCGACTGGTCCAGCACGTAGTTGCGGATCTGGCTGCCCCAGCCGATGTCGGATTTGGTGGCTTCCAGCGCATCGCGTTCGGCGTTGCGCTTCTGGATTTCCAGTTCGTACAGCTTCGCCTTCAGCATCTTCATCGCCATGTCGCGGTTCTGATGCTGGCTGCGGCCGTTCTGGCAGGCGGCCACGGTGTTGGTCGGAATATGGGTGATGCGCACCGCGGATTCGGTCTTGTTGACGTGCTGACCGCCGGCGCCGGACGAGCGATAGACGTCGGTACGCAGATCGGCCGGATTGATGTCGATTTCGATGTCGTCCTCGACTTCCGGCGACACGAACACCGAGGTGAACGAGGTATGGCGGCGGTTGTCGGAATCGAACGGCGACTTGCGCACCAGCCGGTGCACGCCGATCTCGGTCTTCAGCCAGCCGAAGGCGTAATCGCCCTCGACCTTGAACGTGGCCGACTTGATCCCGGCCACATCCCCGGCGCTGACTTCCATCAATTCGGTCTTCCAGCCACGCGTTTCGCACCAGCGCAGATACATGCGCAGCAGCATTTCCGCCCAGTCCTGGGCTTCGGTGCCACCGGCGCCGGCCTGGATGTCGACGAACGCGCTGGCCGCGTCCAGTTTGCCGGAGAACATGCGCTGGAATTCCAACTGGTCGACGCCGCGTGCGTAACGCGCCACGTCGGCCTGGATGGCCAGCGCGGTATCGTCGTCCTCTTCCATTTCGACCAGTTCCAGCAACTCTTCAGCGCCGGCCAGGCCGTCCTTCAGGTCGCGGATGCCGTTGACGGTCTTGTCGAGCAGCGAGCGCTCGCGGCCCAGGGCCTGCGCGCGATCGGAGTCGTTCCAGATGTCCGGGTTTTCGAGTTCGCGATTGACTTCTTCCAGACGCTCGACTTTGGCGTCGTAGTCAAAGATACCCCCTCAGCGAATCGAGCCGACCGCGAAGGTCGTCGATGCGCTGGCGGATCGGGTTGAGTTCGATCATGGCGTGATGTGCGGTCGCAGCAAAGACCGCGGATTCTAGCAGGACACGGCTCCGGCAGGACGCAGCTTCGGCCGGGCACGCGCTTTCCGGGATGGCGTATTCAAACCGCTCCGGCCCGTGCGCGAAGCGCGTCCCGATAGCGTCGGCTGCACGGCAGGGCCTGGCCGTCGTGCAGATGCAGGCGGGCGTCGCCGGTGTCCAGGGGTTCGATCGAGGCGATCCGGCCCAGGTTGACGATGTAGCTGCGATGGACACGGGCGAACCGCCCGGGGTCGAGCCGCGCTTCGATCCCGGCGATGGTGCTGCGCAGCGGGTAATCGTGGCCGCGGACCCGCAGATTGACGTAGTTGCCGGAGGCCTGCAGCCATTCGATATCGTGGGCGGCGATCAGGAACTCGCGGCCGAGCTTGCGGACCAGGAAGCGCTCCGGCCGGTCCACCGGCTCGAGCGGTTCGCCCTCGTCGGGACGGTCCAGCAGGCTGGCTTCGCCGCGCAGCCGCCGCTGGACGAAACGATACCCTTCCATGATCGATACGATCATCGCGTAACCACGGACATCCTTGAGATATTCGTAGAGCAGTTCCCTCGGCCACACGCCGAAGTCGTAGTCCATGCCCTGTGTGGCATAAGCCAGTTTGCGCATGGCGACCATGCCCAGCACATGCGCGAGCGAAAAGACGACACTGCCCAGGACGTGCAGCGGCAGATTTCGCCGCAGGGTGTCCCAGTGCAGTGGGTGGCGCCGGGTGAACCACGCCAGCGCGGGAATGAGAAGCAGGATCGTCAGCCCGCTGGACCACTCCCAGACCGCAGGTTTCCAGTCGGCGATATCCAGCCCCACCCGACGGATGTCCATCAGCACCGTGATGCTGTTGGCGATGCCGTTGATGAGGGTGAGCACGATCCAGAATCCGATCTCCAGCGGACGCCGCCAGCGATCCAGGATGGCCGGCACGGGGTTGTGCGATGCGTCTGTGGTGTTCGAAGCTGCGGATGTCATGCGTGTGCAGCTTACGCAACGGCAGGTTGCCGGAATACTGCTCCAGCATCCCTGAAGTGCGATGCCGGCGGCTGCTAGACTCGGCCGAGGGCGTTTTTCCGATGCCCACCTCATGACCGGCCAAGGACAGGCAACCGTCGGGGTCGGCCGCCGCACGCCCACTCCCGTCCCGATGTCGACTCCCGTCGCAGCCCCTCCCCGCATCGCCAGCCTCCGCACGCTCTGGCCGTTCCTGCGCCGGCAGGGCGGGCTGTTCGTCGCCTGGCTGTTGGCGCTGGCGGGCGCGAGCGCGGCGACGCTCGCCCTGCCGATGGCGGTAAAGGTGATGCTCGATCAGGGCTTCGCATCGACGGCGATGGTCGACCGCGCCTTCCTGCTGATGCTCGCCGCCATCCTCGCCTACGCCGTCGCCGGGGCGGTGCAGTACTGGTTCGTCTCGCTGTTGGGCGAACGGGTGGTCGCCGATCTGCGGATGCGGCTGTACGGGCATCTGATCGGCCTGGATCTGGCCTTCCACGACCGCAACCGCAGCGGCGAACTGGTGTCGCGGCTCGGCAGCGACGCGGAATTGCTGCGTCAGGTGGTCGGGGTCACCCTGCCCGCGGCGATCGGCAGCGGGATCGCGATGGTCGGCAGCCTGACGATGCTGGTGGTCACCAGTCCGGAACTCGCCGCCTGGGCGCTGTTGGCGCTGCCGCTGACGACAGTACCGGTGTTGATGAACGGCAAACGGCTCGCGCGGGTCGCGCGCCTCGCGCAGGACCGGATCGGCGATGCCAACGCCCTGGCCGTGGAGACGCTCGGCGCGATGGATACGGTCCGCGCCCATGCCCGCGAATCCCACGAACGCGGCCGATTCGCATCCGCGTTGAAGCTGGCGATCGCCGCCGCGGATCGCCGCATCACGATCCAGGCGTTCATCACCTTCGTCGCCATCGCACTGGTCTTCAGCATCCTGTTGCTGGTGCTGTGGCAGGGCGTGCGCGCCGTGCACACCGGCGCCATCAGCATCGGCGATCTGGGCCAGTTCATGGCGTACACGGCGATCTGCGCGGCCGCCTTCAGCGACCTCGCCGAAATCTGGAACGACGTGCTGCGTGCCGCCGGCGGCATGGGCCGGATCGACGAACTGCTGTCCGAAACCCCATCGATCCGCGCACCCGCCGAGGCCGCGCCGCTGCCCAGGCCGCTGCGCGGCGAACTGCGTTTCGAGCAGGTCGGCTTCCACTATCCCCAGCGTACGGACACCCCCGCGCTGCGGGCGATGGATCTGCGGATCCGTCCCGGTGAGACGGTCGCCCTGGTGGGCCCTTCCGGCGCCGGCAAGAGTACGGTGCTGTCGCTGCTGCTGCGTTTCCACGACCCGTCGCAGGGGCGTATCTCGGTGGATGGCGTCGATCTGCGCACGCTCGACCCTGTCGCCTGGCGCGACGCCGTCGCGCTGGTGCCGCAACAACCGACCATCTTCGCCGCCAGCGTCGCCGACAACCTGCGCTACGGCCGGCTGGATGCCGACGCCGCCGCACTGGCCGCTGCGCTGCGCGCGGCGCATGCCGCCGACTTCGTCGCCGAACTGCCGCAGGGACTGGATACCGCGCTGGGCGAACGCGGCGCCAGGCTCTCGGGCGGGCAGCGCCAGCGCATCGCCATCGCCCGCGCGTTGCTCAAGGACGCGCCGATCCTGTTGCTGGACGAAGCGACCAGCGCGCTCGACGCGCAGAGCGAACATGCCGTGCAGTCGGCGCTGGAAACGCTGATGCGCGGACGCACCACACTGGTGATCGCGCATCGCCTCGCGACCGTGCAGAAGGCCGACCGGATCGTGGTGTTGGACCGCGGCGGCATCGTCGCCGAAGGCACGCATGCGCAGTTGCTGGCGGCGGACGGTCTCTACGCCGAGTTGGCGAAGCTGCAACTGCTGAAATAGCGCATCTCATCCCGGGTAGAGCGGTCTGAAGGCCGCTGGAGCTTGACGGGTCGTTACAGCGGCCTGAAGGCCGCTCTACCGGCCCGACCGGCCAATTTCAGACAGACGCCGGAGTCTGCGCGTCCGACGGATCGGCGTACTCGCGCATCTGTTCGCAGAAACTCGACCAGTCGGCATCGCCGATGAAGTGGCTGGCCAGCACGATCCCGGCATCGTCGACGAACAGATAGAACGGCGCGGCCTGGCGCGGATTGAGCTTGCGGCGCGTCGTCGCGTCGATCCGCATCGCGTGATCGAGCAACGGGCTATCGCGCAGGAGTTCGGCGACCTGCCGCCTGCTGCCGGCGCCGAACACCCACAGCGTCACGCCGGCACGGGCGATCGAGGCATGCATCGCCGTCAACTCGGTGACCCGGGCGCGGCAATCCCCGCAGCCGGGCGACAGGAACACCAACACCGCCGACGATCCGCGCAGCGCGCTGGAGGCGACCCTGCGGCCGTCGCCGGCTCGACGCGCGGAAAATGCCGGCAGCGGCGTACCGGCCGGGATCGCCAACGGCAGACGCTCGTATTCGCGGGCGCCGACGATCGCCGCCAGCCGCAGTGTGAGCAGGAAATTCAGCGCGACCGAAACGGTCAGCAGCAGCAGAACCCCGAGGACGAAGGACGGCGCCATGCCGATCAGGTCCCCGGCTTCGCGCGCAGCAGCCAGGCCAGATCGCGCAGCCGGACCGATGCGAACACCAGAATCGTCGCGATCCCGGCCAGGATGAGTTGCTGGACGAGCGGCCATGCGTCATCGGGGATCGGCCAGACGACCGCCACGGCCGCCGCAGCGGTCAAGGCCAGATTGCGGACGACATCGACGCCGCCGATACGATGCCCGGACGCACCGAAACAGCTGCAGACGATGGCGCGCCCGCTGGCCAGTGCCGCGCCGATCACCAGCGTGAACAGTGCCAACAGCACGAGCGCGGCGACCATGCCGATCCGCGCAGGCGCGCCGCCGACGAGCAACAGCGATGCGATCGTCCATTCCGCAACGACGATCGCGAATGCCACCGCGGCGTCGACGCGGGCCATCGCGGGAAACGCGTCGGCCAGGCTGCGGCGGAACGCAGCGAAGCCGATGGTTTTGGCCCAGGCCGCGAACAGCAGCGCGATCAGCACGTACAGCCCGCAGATCTCGACGAGCAGCGGTGTCATCGACAGGCCGCCTGCCGTCGCATCGGTCACGACAGCGCCTCGACGGGCTCCCAGACGCCGGTCGGCGCATCCGGGCGTCGGCGGCGACGGATCGCGCCCTCGCGCGTCGCGATCAGGACATCGCAGCCCGGATCTTCCAGCGAATCGCGAGACTCGGGGCCGATGTAGCGAGCGATGTCGCGGACGAGCGCCCAGGCGTCGAGCGCCAGCGCCGGATCGCCTGCGACCGGCAGGCCGAGTGCAGCGAGTTCCTCGCCGGTCAGCGCATAGGTGTGCGAATGGAATCCGTAGAGCAGGGTCTGCACGATCCGCGCGCGCTCCGCTTGCGGGCGCTCGCCCATGTGCAGCGACAGCAGTTCGTCGCCGATCTGCTCCAGCTCCAGCGCGCAGCGATGGAACGAAGTGAGCGTGGTCGGGAAGATGTTGTCGCACAGCAGCGGCAGCGCACGCGCCTTCGCTTCGCTTTCCTCCAGCCCGAACCAGTCCCGGCTCATGCGCCAGAACTGGCGGATATCCTGCGCGGACAGCGCCGAAGGCGATGCGCCGCCGCCGTTTTCAGCAGAGAGATGCGGGTCGATCGGCGAGAAGATCGCGAGCGGGCCGGCGACGATCTCGCGCGCCGCCAGCGCCATGACCGTACCGGCGGATTCGCAGAAATGCGGCACCACGAACGTCAGGTGATCGGTGGATCGATGCAGCAGCAGGGCGATGCGACGTGCGGCGTTGACCTCGCCGCCCCGGCACTGGATCACGACATTCAGGCGTTCGCAGTGGCCGATCCTGCGCAACGCCTCGTAGATCGGCGGCAGCAGGTCGATCTCGAGCTTCGACGCGGCGAAGACCAACACCCGACCCACACCGCGCGCCTCCATCGCCGCGATCTGCGGGAAAGGACTCTGTCGGACCTGCGCCTGTGCAGCGTTCAAGCGTTCATCACTCCTGCGTTCGCGCCGACGATCAGGCGGTCGGCCAACGCGTCGAGCATACGCAGCGCCGGTGCCCGCTGTTCGACGAACAGGAACTGTCCGCCCGGGTTGTTCTCGAGGAAGACGTACTCCCCCGCTTCGTCGACGATCAGGTCGATCGCCCCGTAATTCAGGCCGTAGCTATGGACGTAATCGAGGCAGCGCTGTTCGATCTCTTCGGGCAGTTGCGTCGCTTCGTAGCGCACCGGCGCAGCGTAGTTGCGGAAATCGACCTGGGTGCGCACGTCGTCCTGCGAATGGATCTTCGCGGCGAACAGGCGTTCACCGATGACCGTCGCGCGGATCTCGTGACGCTTGGGCACGTACTGCTGGAAGAAACACGGCAGCTCGCCGACGGCGTCGAGCATGTCGTCCTGATCGGCGTCGATCCGGGTGGTGGCGATGCCGCTGGCGATGCGGTCCTCGTCGCCGACTTCATCAGCGGCCAGGAACGGCGATTCCATGGTCTTGAACACGATGTCGCCGCCGACCGCCTGCCGGAAAGCCAGCACTGCGTCCTTGCTGGACGTGATCAGCGAGGGCGGAACCCGGAAGCCGAAGCGCGCCGCACGTGCCAGTTGCTCGCCCTTCCACTGCGACGCTCTGATCGCGGACGGATGGCTCATCCAGTATGCGTCGATGCCGTGCAACAGGCCGGAGAGGATGTGGCGTGTTTCGCCGATCGCGTACGCCTTCTCCTGCGCGGACAGTTCGCTGGCGAAGGCGAAGTCGGCGCTTTTGCGGATCCAGACCGCACCGATGTCGTCGACGGGCAAGCACGCGCCGGAGGGCGCATGCCGCAATTCGCCGGACCAGCGGCCATCCGCGAACGAAAGTGCGAGGTCGTACTCCACCGGGAACGCGTCCAGATCGAGTCGGAATGGCGGGTTGTCTTTGGCGGTCAATCGTTCCGCGACGAGATCGGCATGGATGTCCGCGCGGCGGGTGACGATCAGAATGCGTTTGGACATGCGGACTGCCGTGGAGCTGAGGATCGATGCACGAAGGCTTCGAGCATGAAAACGGCCGCAGCGGATGCCCGCACGGGGATCCGACTGCAGCCGCCTGCGGCGTTGTTCAGCAATACGCGCCGCGATCGGTACCGGCCGAACTGGTGTAGCGCAGGTTGCCCGGGAAGCGGAAATCCGTGCAGCCGGCGACGGCGACGCCGTCCTGTGCCTTCCACTTGCCCTGCGACTCGACCTGATCCTGCTTCGCCTCTTCTTTGGCGGCGAGCTTGAACGCGAACAGCTTCTGCTTGGTTTCCATGTAGAAATATCCTTTCCGTTATGGTGATCACCGGGATTGCGCATGTCGCATCCAGCCCGACCGGTTCGCATGCCGACAGGGTCGGCTTTCGGCGGTGCGCGGATCGAGTCTATATCACAGGACGACTCGCAAAACCGTACCCACGGCCCGGTCCGGGCGATCCGGAAGCTCCCGCCTCGGAAGTGGGCCGCATGCGCGTTCAGCCATTGATCGCCCGGGCATCGCCTGGGGCGGGGCCGGGTCTTTTCCGTCGGGATGATGGCAGCGGTCGGCCGCGCATCGCCGGTGCAACGGGCGCATCCGGCCCCCGGATTCGTCCCGTCCCGCCCGCGCTTCGTCCCCGAAGCCACGCCGACAGCCACTTCGCGCTGGTCTGCGGCGTCCGGGACCGGACACTGGCGGCTTTCCGAACGGGGACACCAATGGAACGACGATACGATCTGGACTGGGTGCGGGTGGCCGCGTTCTTCCTGCTGGTGCTGTACCACGCGGGCATGTACTACGTGGGTTGGGACTGGCATGTGAAGAGCCCGTACGCGTCCGAAACCCTAGAACCGCTGATGATGCTGACCTCGCCGTGGCGGCTGTCGCTGCTGTTTCTGGTATCGGGCGTCGCCACCGCCTTTCTGTTCGGCAAACGGCCGACTGGCTTCCCCGGTCAGCGCAGCTGGCGCCTGCTGCTGCCGCTGATCTTCGGGATGCTGGTGATCGTCACGCCGCAGGCGTATTACGAGGTGGTCGAGAAACTGCCCGGCGGTTACCACGACGGCTACCTGGCGTTCTGGGGCCGCTATCTGCAGGGCGACTCCAGCTTCTGTCGCGAAAGCGACTGCCTGGACGTGCCGACCTGGAACCATCTGTGGTTCGTCGCCTATCTGTGGGTCTACACCATGATCGCCTGGGCCTTGCTGCGCTTCGCGCCCGGAACGATGGAGCGCGCCGGCAGATGGTTGGAACGTCGGCTCTCCGGCATCGGCGTCCTGGTCTGGCCGGCACTGCTGCTGGCGATCGCGCGGGTGGCGCTGGTCGGGCGTTTCGAGTCGACCCATGCCCTGGTCGACGACTGGTACAACCACGCGCAGTATCTGCCGCTGTTCCTGCTCGGGGTGCTGGTCGCGACCCGCAATGGCGTGTGGAATGCGCTGCAGCGGATGCGCTGGCATGCGCTGATCGTCGCGGCGAGCGGTTATGTCTTCATCGTCTGGTACTTCTACGGCAGCGGCTACGACGACGGGGCCATGCCGCCGCCGGACGCGTTGCGCATGTTCCAGCGCGTGGTCTGGGCGATGTTCCAGTGGACCGCGATCGCCGCGATCTTCGGCTTCGTCCGCGGCATCGCCTTCACCGATGCTCCCGCCCTGCGCTATCTGCGCGAAGCCGTGTTCCCGGTGTACATCCTCCACCAGACGATCATCGTGGTGCTGGCCCACAACGCGCAGCCCCTGGGCCTGCGGCCGGTCGTCGAGGGTCCGCTGCTGGTGTTGGCGACGTTCGGTTTGAGCTTCACCGGCTTCGAACTGGTGCGGCGGCTGCGCTGGCTGCGGCCATTGTTCGGATTGAAAGCAAATCCACGTCCCGACAATGCACATGCCGAGAGAGCCCGCGCTGCAACGATGCGATGAAATCAGATTCGCCGGGATGACAGCTTGAGACGGCGCACGAAGACTTCACGATCACCGAAACGTGGCACCGCTCACCTCACCTCGAACTCACCCACGAACACCGTCTCGCTCTTGCCGCTCAGGCGCAGCGTCACGGCCTGGTCGTTCTGGCGCTTCGTGCCCCAGCCGGTGCTGAACATCATGCTCAGCGTGGTCGCGCCGGTAACGATCTGCTGGCGGTCGCCGAAGAAATTCGCTTCGACCTTGTACTTGCCGGGCTTGGCGTCCTTCAGCACGAACTCCTCGGGCCCGTAGCCGCCGGTGAAATCGTCGGACAGCAGCCCGCCCTGATAGGTGTTCTTGTTGCCGTAATAGCAACGTTCGCCGTTGGGATCTGTCACCCAGAGGTCCATGTCGCTGTTGTCGCTGTCCCAGGCCAGCACCACGCGCAGATCCAGCGGCATGTTGCGCAGGAGGCGGCGATCGATGAAAGCGGTGTCGAGCCGCTGCGGGGCAGTGGCGACGATGGCGTTGAGTTCGTTGAGCGCGACCAGCTCCACTTCCGAGAAGCGGCTGTCCCACGGTCGCGCCGCGACTTCGTACAGGCGCTCGATGCCTTCCTGATGCTTTCCGGACGCCGCCAGCGCCAGACCGAGATCGCGATGACTCTGCGGTTCTTCATCGGCGAGACGCAGCACTTCGCGGAACACTTCGGCCGCACGCGGGTAATCCTTGGCCTGCATCAGCCGGTAACCGAGCACCCGCAGCACATGACGGTTCTCCAGTTCGAGTTCGGCCAGATTCGACAGCACCCGCAACGCTTCGGCGCGGCGACCTTTCTGCAGCAGCAGATCGGCGACATCGAGATAGAACGCCGTGCTGTCGGCATGGCTGTCGCGTTCGTCGAGATACACCGGATAGAGGTCTTCGGCCTTGGCGCCGCGCAGGCGGCGGGCGTAAGCCGAATCCGGCGCCCAGGCCTGCAGTTGGATGGAGACGCCCTGCCCGGCGGCATTTTCCCCGACACCTTCCCGACTGCTGAACATCGCTGGCGCCGCGCCGGCCGCGTCCGCTTCCGACAGCCGCGAGCCGTTCACCGTCACGGATTCAAGCCGGCTTTCGCTCTCCCGCTGGCGCGCATCGTCAGCCACGCGACGCATCGCCTCTGCCTCCGCTGGCGGCGCTGGTGGCGGCGGAGGGGCCTGCATCGCGACCGCCCCGGCCGGCGCTTCATCGCGCAACAAACGTCCACGGCTCGAACGGGCCTTCTCGGATTTCGGCACGGGCGGCGCGGTTTTCGGGAAGTCGCGTCCCCACCAGGTGACGCGATCGGCGAAACGGCTGGCGACCTCTTCCAGCCGCTGGCTGCGCGACTGTTCTTTTTCCTGCATCTGCATGCGACGCAGCGCAGCGACCTGTTCGCTCAGTGCCGGCGGCGCGGGAATGTCGTAGCGCACATAATCTTCGGGCGCTTCCAGCACCAGCAGCGACGTGCCCGGCGTGACGATGCCGAAACGCTGGCCCAGGCGCGCGATCTCGCCGCGATGACGCTCGGGTTCAGCGGCACGGGCGGCGACCTGCCAACTGGCCCACAGCGCGCCGACCTGCGCGCTCTGCAGCGTATCGGCGCCGATCGATTGTTCAAACGTGCGTGTCTTGCCCGCTTCGCTCAAGATGACGCGCACTTTGGCGGTCGGCTCGGTCAAACGACCGGCCACGCGCAACAGACTGCCTTCGACGTACCAGCTCTGCGGCTGCAGATCGTCGATGCCCTCGCCTTCCAAGGCCACGATGCGGGCGCCCGCACCGAGCAGCGCATCGGCTGCGGCATCCAGACCGGCGCGACCCTGCCATTGCACCAGACGGCCGCCGCGCGCTTCGGCCAGCGCCGACAAACGCGCAGCATCGGCATCCGCACCGGCTGAGTTCAACGCATACAGCGATTGTCCGTCGCGCAACGTCGGAAACGCGTGATCACCGTAGTTCTGCAGACCGTCGCTGACCAGCAGGTATTCACCGATGCCGGCTGCCGGCGCCCAATCGGCGAGGTCGCTGGCGCCGTCGTACACCGCTGTCTCCAGTATTTTGCGCAGCGCGCTCCAATCGCCGCCGCGGATCTCGTAACGACCGCCGTCTTCGCCGACGTCGCGCAGCAGGCGCAGCGCGACGCTGCCGTCGCCCATGACCTTGAAGTAGCGATCGAGCAGCGCGAATTCGGTTTGGCGGTCGCGCTTGCGCGCCGAGCCCGATGCATCCCACAGCAGCCCGACCGATGCAGGCAGTCGACGCGATGCCATCGTCTTCGCAGTGACCGGCACCGGAATCTCGATCAGTGCGAAGCGGTCGTTGCCGTGCGTCTGCAGATAGCTCTGCGCAGTGTTCTCGGCCGGCAAACGCAGCGACAGGTCGCTCGCGGGCCGGAACGCTTTGCGCTCGACGGTCGCAGCATACCCACGACCGCTGCGCTCGAACGTCAGACCATCGAAAGCACCCATCACCTGCGGCGGTTTGCGCAATCCTTGTGCGCGCAGCTTCAGCGAAAACGCGTCGGCCCCGCCGAGCAGATGCACCGGCACGTCGAGGCGCCAGCCGTCGGCGTCGCGGCGCATGGCTTCATCGATCACCAGCCGCACCTGGCGGGTGCCGCGTGCGGGGATGGGATACACCCGCAGCCTGAAGTGATTGCCCGCCGTCTGTTCCAACAGGCCCGGATCGACGTTGCGGCGTTCGATGCTTTCGAACACCTGCTGTGCTTTCTGTTTGGGCACCGGTACTGCGTCGCGGAGCGCACCGCCGACATCCAGCGCGAACGCGCTGACCTGCTGCCCCGGCTGCAACGGGAACGCCAGCGTGCCCTCCAGCAGCCGGTCATTGGGGTTGTAGAGCGTGAGCAGCAGGGTCGTGCGGGCCAGGCTGCCGTCGGTCTCGACCTGCATGGACGCTGCGCGCAGGCCGACCGGCGTTTCGGCGCCGGGCGCGGCGATCAACGGTGGCGCAATCAGCGCCGGCTCTGCGATGCGATCGGCAGGACGACGCTGCGCCTGCGCGGCCGGCGTGACCGCCTGGCCCAGCAGCAGCCCGGTGACGAGAGTGATGACGGCGGTGCTCGCGAAGCCTCGTGGCATGGTGGTTCCCCTGCGGATGATGACGACAGAACGGCCCGTCCAGTGGAACGGGGTTGTGCCGCAGGACAATCCTAACCGAGGCCGCGTATTGATCCGGTACGACCATGTTCGAGTCAGATGCCTGTGCCTGCGTAGGAGGGGCTTTAGCCCCGAGCGTGCTTTTGATCGGGCTTCTGAATTTGCGGGTCGCGACCTAAAGATCGGGCCTGAAGGCCCTCCTACGAGGGCATGCGATGCCGTCGCACCCTCGGGTCATGTCGCGGCTTCGCGATGCACGACCACCAATTGCACCGCATCGCCGCCGCGCCAGTCGTCGGGCTGCAGCCGATAAGCGATGCGCGAGCGCGACGCCGGCGGTTCGCCGGTCCAGCCGCTGAAGTGGATCGCGTTGAGCGGTTTCGCGCCGGGAGGCTTCGCCCCCCTGTCGGGCCAGATCAGTTCCAGTTTCAGATGCTGTTCGCCGAGGATCTTCCAGCCCACGACCTCGAACACATCGTCGAACAACGGCTCGGGAAACCCCTGCCCCCACGGCCCGCCGTCGCGCAAGGCAAGCGCGGTGTCGATGCCGCAGGACTCGGGCGGCATCGGGCCATCGCTGAGAATCACATCCTGCAACAACTCCGGAGACAGCATCGCGGCCGCGCACCGCTCGAAGGCCTCCTGGAAACGCGGCAGGTCGGTCAGGCCCAGACTCAGGCCGGCCGCCATCGCATGGCCGCCGAATTTCTCGATCAGGCCCGGATGTTTCGCATCCACCGCGGCCAGCGCATCGCGGATGTGGAAGCCCGGGATCGAGCGTGCCGAGCCGCGCAGGCGCTCGCTGCCGGCGTCGCTGGGCGCGAACGCGATCGCAGGGCGATGCACGCGTTCCTTGATCTTCGAAGCAACCAGACCGACCACGCCGGGGTGCCAGTCCTCGCGATACAGGCACACGGTCGCGCGGCCGGAATCGATGTCGAACGAAAGCCCGGCCAATGCGGCTTCGGCGTCGCCGACCATCTGCTGCTGCACGCCGCGACGCTCGGCGTTGATGCCGTCGAGGATTTCGGCGAGTTCTCGCGCCCGGCGCGGGTCGTCGCAGAGCAGGCATTCGATGCCGAGGGCCATGTCTTCGAGGCGACCGGCGGCGTTGATGCGCGGCGCCATCGAAAAACCGATATCGCCGGTGGTCAGCGTTGCCGCCTGTTTGCGCGATACCTCGATCAGCGCGCGCAGACCGGCGCAGCCGTGTCCGGCGCGCAGCCGGCGCAAGCCGGCCGCGACCAGCGTGCGATTGTTGGCATCGAGCTGCACCAGATCGGCGACGGTGCCGACCGCGACCAGATCGAGCAATACCGTGAGATCCGGCGCCGCGCCAGCGAACGCGCTCCTGTCGTCGCGCAACAAACGGCGCAATGCGAGCAGCACGTAGAACATCACGCCGACGCCAGCCAGTGCTTTGCTGGGAAATCCGTCGCCATCCAGATTGGGATCGACGATCACATCCGCCACGGGCAACTGTTCGCCGGGCAGATGGTGATCGGTCACCAGCACCTGCCAGCCGTGCGCTTTCGCCGCGGCGATGCCGGCATGACAGGCGATGCCGTGATCGACGGTCACCAGCAGGTCCGGGCGCAGGCCGCGCAGATCATCGACCAGCGCCGGCGACAGGCCATAACCGTGGACCATGCGATTGGGCACCGCATAAGACACGCGTTTCGCGCCGAGCAGGCGCAGGCCGCGTACCGCCACAGCGCAAGCGGTGGCGCCGTCGCAATCGAAATCGCCGACGATGACGATATGCCGATCGGCTTCCATCGCATCGGCCAGCAGACGCGCCGCGGCATCGATGCCGCCCATGGTGTCCGGCGGCAGCAATTGATTGAGGCGCGGCTGCGCAAGCGCATGGGTATG
>JAIMKJ010000035.1:2051-19574 GCA_020692565.1 Thermomonas sp. | reverse complement strand
CGTGTCCGTGGGCCATTCGCCCGGTACGATGCGCTCGGCAACCGCGTCGCGGCGCCGGATGGTGCGGGTCATGCGGTCGGTCCGCGGTCTTCCACGACCGGCGGCGACCATGGCTTGCGCCAGATGCGCCACCGCTGCGATTTCGCGAGTCGGACAGTGCTGCCGTCGGCGGCGTCGAGGGTCAATGCGTCGAGCGTGCCGCTGCGCGCGGCTTCGAGCGCAGGCAACAGCCAATCGCGCTGCAACGCGGCGAAATCCCGGCCGTGGCGCAGATCGAACAATGTCCCGGCAGCGACCGGCGATGAGGGGAAACCCGCAGGCAGCGTCTGCGCATCTCCGCCGGCCGCATGCACCAGCGCCTGCAGCAGATCGTCCTCGCTGCGGACCTGCGCGATCGCCGTCGTCACTCGATCCGGCAGCACGCCGCCGCCCCACACCCACAGGGCATTGATCGCGACCAGTCCGCGCTCGGCGCGTCGCGCGTTCCAGGGATGGTTGTGCAGCACGACCTGCACTTCGTTGAGCAGCGCGCGCCAGCGGCGGCTTTCCGGGCCATCGGGCTGATGCTCGAACAGATCGGCGCCCAGCGCGTCGTCGGGGGCGCTGAACTGCGGGAATTTCGCTTCGCGCGACAGGCGCAGGTACCAGCGCGACGGCGTGGGCGCATCCAGCGCGAAACCGCTGTCGCCGAACACCGGCTTCAGCGCCGGCAGCAGCGCGTCGACATCGGCCTGCGACAGCGACAGGCGTTCGCCGATCCCCAGCAGGCGCGCACCGTTGATATCGGGCCGCACGTGCGCGGGGTCCGCGCGCAGCCAGGCCGCGTCCGCGGCATCGCCGACATCGGCCTGGCGGGTCAGCGCCGCGGGCGCCCAGCGCGCCGGAAACGGAGAAAAGTGCCGCGACAACTGCGCAGCGCGCCCCTCGGGCTGGCGCGCGAGGGCGTCGGCACGGCCGAGCGCCTTCGCGAGGGCGGGCGACACCCCCTGCCGGCCGAAGCTCGACCAGGCGGGCAGCAGGAACACCGCGTGCGGCATCGCCGTCGGCGCCCGTCAGCCTTCGTACGCGACCTGGATCAGTTCGAACTCGCGGCGGCCGGCCGGCGCGTCGATTTCGACCACGTCGCCCTCGTGCTTGCCGATGAGCGCGCGCGCGATCGGCGAGGAAATCGCGATCAGCCCGAGTTTGATGTCGGCTTCGAGATCGCCGACGATCTGGTAGCGCTTCTCGTCTTCGGTCTCCACGTCGGCCAGGGTCACGGTGGCGCCGAACACCACGCGACTGCCGGCGTTGAGCGTGGAGATGTCGATCACCTGGGCATGCGACAGCTCGGCTTCGAGCTGTTTGATCCGGCCTTCGATGAAGCCCTGCTGTTCGCGCGCGGCGTGGTACTCGGCGTTCTCCTTGAGGTCGCCGTGGGCGCGGGCCTCGGAGATGGCGTTGATCACCGCCGGGCGCTGCACGCTCTTCAGCTGTTCCAACTCGCTACGCAGGCGCTGCGCGCCTTTCGATGTCAGGGGGGCTCGACTCATGACGGATCCAGTTCCTTGTGCAGTTCCTGCAGGGCCCAGACCGGGCCGCTGTCGCGGAAATCGAGAGAATGCAGCAAGGCTTTCGCGCCCGCAATCGTGGTCGAGTACGTCACCCGATGCTGCAGGGCCTCGCGTCGGATCGAAAAGGAGTCGGCGATGGCCTGTTTGCCTTCGGTGGTATTGACGATATAGGTGATCTCGCCGTTCTTGATCAGGTCGACGACGTGCGGCCGGCCTTCGACGACCTTGTTGATCGTCTCGCAGGCCACGTTCTGCGAGCGCAACCACGCGCCGGTGCCGCGAGTGGCCACCAGCGAGAAGCCGCGACGGATCAGTTCCTCGGCCACCGCCAGCACGCGTTGCTTGTCGGGGTCGCGCACCGAGATGAAGGCCTTGCCGACCGGCGGCGCCTTGATGCCGGCGGCTTCCTGCGCGCGCGCGAACGCGGCGCCGAAGTTGAGGCCCACGCCCATCACCTCGCCGGTGGAGCGCATTTCCGGGCCCAGGATCGGGTCGACGTTCTGGAACTTGGCGAACGGGAAGATCGCTTCCTTCACCGAGTAGTAGTGCGGCACGATTTCCTTCAACGCGCCCTGCTCGGCCAGGGTCTTGCCGGCCATGCAGCGCGCGGCGATCTTCGCCAGCGGCATGCCGGTGGCCTTGGACACGAACGGCACGGTGCGCGAGGCGCGCGGGTTCACTTCGAGCAGGAAGATGGTGTCGGTGCCGTCCCCGCCGTCGTCGGGCACGCCGGTCTGGACCGCGAACTGGGTGTTCATCAGGCCGATCACGTTCAGCGCCTTGGCCAGCGCCACCACCTGGTCGCGCAGTTTCGCCTGCGTTTCCGCGGACAGCGAATATGGCGGCAGCGAACACGACGAATCGCCGGAATGCACGCCGGCCTCTTCGATGTGCTGCATCACGCCGCCGATCAGTACGTTGCCGTCCTTGTCGGCGATGATGTCCACGTCCACTTCGACCGCGTGGTCGAGGAAGCGGTCCAGCAGCACCGGCGAATCGTTGGACACCTTCACCGCGTCGCGGATGTAGCGCGACAGGTCGGCGTCGGAATAGACCACTTCCATCGCCCGGCCGCCCAACACGTAGCTCGGGCGC
Organism: Thermomonas sp.; assembly: GCA_020692565.1. Classification (GTDB taxonomy): domain Bacteria; phylum Pseudomonadota; class Gammaproteobacteria; order Xanthomonadales; family Xanthomonadaceae; genus Lysobacter_I. The sequence continues at coordinate 16,926 of JAIMKJ010000035.1, read as the reverse complement.
ACCACCAGCGGATAGCCGATCTCGCGCGCCAGCGCCAGCGCCTCATCGGCGTTGCGCGCGGTGCGATTGGCCGGCTGCAGCAGGCCGAGCGTTTCGACCAGTTTCTGGAAACGTTCACGATCTTCGGCCAGGTCGATCGAATCGGGCGAGGTGCCGATCACCGGCACACCGTTGGCTTCCAGCGCCTGCGCGAGTTTCAGCGGGGTCTGGCCGCCGTACTGCACGATCACGCCCTTCGGCTGCTCCAGCTCGACGATCTCCAGCACGTCTTCCAGGGTCAGCGATTCGAAGTACAGGCGATCCGAGGTGTCGTAGTCGGTGGACACGGTCTCCGGGTTGCAGTTGACCATGATGGTCTCGTAGCCGTCTTCGCGCAGCGCCAGCGCCGCGTGGACGCAGCAGTAGTCGAACTCGATGCCTTGCCCGATCCGGTTCGGGCCGCCGCCCAGCACGATGATCTTGTCGCGCGAACTCGGCGCGGCTTCGCATTCGTCCTCGTAGGTCGAATACAGGTACGCGGTGTCGGTGGCGAACTCGGCCGCGCAGGAATCCACGCGCTTGTAGACCGGGCGCACGCCGAACGCCTTGCGCAGCGCGCGCACCGCGGTTTCGTTGGTGCCGGCGAGCTGGGCCAGGCGGGCATCGGAGAACCCCTTGCGCTTGAGCGCGCGCAGGCGTCTGGCGTCCAGACCTTCGAGACCGGCGGCGGCGACGTCGCGCTCGCAGGCGATCAGTTCTTCGAGCTGATCGAGGAACCACGGGTCGACGAACGACAGCCCGTGCACGTCTTCCACCGACATGCCCACGCGGAAAGCGTCTGCGAGATAGAACATGCGTTCCGGGCCGGCTTCCTTCACCTCGCGGCGCAGACGGGCCATGCCTTCGTCGGTGCTCAGGTCCAGATCGGTCGGGTCCAGGCCGACCTTGCCGGTTTCCAGGCCACGCAGCGCCTTCTGCAGCGATTCCTGGAACGTGCGGCCGATCGCCATCACCTCGCCCACGGACTTCATCTGCGTGGTCAGGCGCGCGTCGGCGGCCGGGAACTTCTCGAACGCGAAGCGCGGGATCTTGGTGACGACGTAATCGATGCTGGGCTCGAACGACGCCGGAGTCAGGCCGCCGGTGATCTCGTTCTTCAGTTCATCGAGGGTGTAGCCGATCGCGAGCTTGGCCGCGACCTTGGCGATCGGGAAGCCGGTGGCCTTGGAGGCCAGCGCCGACGAACGCGACACCCGCGGGTTCATTTCGATGACCACGACGCGACCGTTCTGGGCATTGATGCCGAACTGCACGTTCGAGCCGCCGGTATCGACGCCGATCTTGCGCAGCACCGCGATGCTGGCGTCGCGCAGGCGCTGGTATTCCTTGTCGGTGAGCGTCTGCGCCGGCGCGACGGTGATGCTGTCGCCGGTGTGCACGCCCATCGGGTCGAAGTTCTCGATCGAACACACGATGATGCAGTTGTCCGCGGTGTCGCGGACCACTTCCATCTCGAATTCCTTCCAGCCCAGCACGGATTCCTCGACCAGCACTTCGGTGGTCGGCGACAGATCCAGGCCGCGGTTGACGATTTCGACCAGTTCTTCGCGGTTGTAGGCGATGCCGCCGCCGCTGCCGCCGAGCGTGAAGCTGGGGCGGATGATCGTGGGATAGCCGACGCGCGACTGGATATCCAGCGCTTCTTCCAGCGTGCGCGCGATCTCGGCCTTCGGGCACTCCAGCCCGATCTCCTTCATCGCGACCCGGAACAGCTCGCGGTCTTCGGCCATGCGGATCGCATCGCGCTTGGCGCCGATCAGTTCGACGCCGTATTTTTCCAGCACGCCGTTGTCGGCCAGATCCAATGCGCAGTTCAGCGCGGTCTGTCCGCCCATCGTCGGCAGCAGCGCGTCGGGTTTCTCCTTGGCGATGATCTTCTCGACGGTGCGCCAGTTGATCGGTTCGATATAGACCGCGTCGGCCATGCCCGGGTCGGTCATGATCGTCGCGGGGTTGCTGTTGACCAGCACCACGCGATAGCCCTCGTCGCGCAGCGCCTTGCAGGCCTGGGCGCCGGAGTAATCGAATTCGCAGGCTTGGCCGATCACGATCGGGCCGGCGCCGATGATCAGGACGGTCTGGATGTCGGTGCGCTTGGGCATTTCTTCACTCTGTGGGATGCATGTAATGGCTGCGGGCGGAGCCGCTGCGGACGAACGGTTGCGGATCGCTGGGCAGGTGGTTACTCGAACAGCGCCGACGTCGGGACCTCGCAGGTCGACATCGCCTTCAGCATGACCTGCAGGGTGATGGTCGAACCGAGCTGCTCGCCGGCGGATTCGTTTTCGCTGGCCGATTTGGTGGGGCTGATGGCGTCGCCCAGACCGGACAGCTTGCGCAGCTCGGCGTGATTCGGATCGCCGAAAAAGCTCATGAACGACATCATCTGTTCCGGGGTGGAATCCCTGAGCAGCGCCTGCGGATCGGCCTCGACGCCGCTGCGCTCGCTGTCGGCGCCCGCCAGGATCAACTTGCCGAACAGTTCGGCCGCCCCCTGTTCCAGCAGCGCGATCTCGGAGGCCGCGCGCGAGGGGTTGGCGGCCAGATACGTCTCGACCTGCGCCTGCTTGTAGCGGCGGTAACCGGGCGTGGACAGTTCTCCGCGCAGACAGCCCAGTTGTTTGGGCGTGACGGCGCCGGGCTTTTCCTGCATCGGCCAGTTCGGGTCGTTCTTCGCCAGCATGTCGAAGATCGCGCCGAACGGCATCATCTGTACCTGCAGATCGGTCATCCGCTGGACGTCCTGTTTCGAAGGCGCGGTTTCGGCGGCCTGCGCGGCGAACAGACCCGCCGAGGCGAAGAATGCGGCGAGAAGAAGGCGGCTGCGGCGTGGCGGGATGGGTTTCATTTCGGATTCCGGTGGTATGTGGGGCTTCGGCGCGTGCGCGGGCGTCAGTACGCGCGTTCCTGCCAACGCTCGGGCGGCAGCCAGGTGAGGCGATCCGGATCGCGGGTGTCGATCCCGCCGTCCTCGACTGCCGCCAGCACAGCGGCCTGCATGGCGCGCCAGCTCGCGGCGCGATGGCCGATCCGGGCGCCGAGCCGGTTGTTGTGTGCGTCCATCGCGCGTGCGGCATCGCCGTGTCCGTCGTTTTCCATCACCGCGGTGACCCATTCCACCCAGCGCGGCGAGCCGGTGTAGGCCACCGTCGCGCTGGCGAGACTGTGGCGGTACGCATCGGACGGGCCGTGGCGTCCGCCGGGCAGATCGACCGACAGCCAGTGCGCGTAGGTCGTGCCGAGTACGAAAGCCGGATATGCGCCGATCGCCGCTGCGACGACCAGCGGCCAGCGCAGTCGCTTGAGCCACCGACGCGGCGCGGTCGGTTTCACAGCTTGTCCAGGGTCACGCCGCACTCCTGTTGGGCGCGCGCCTGCAGCGTCTTTTCCATGCCGGGCGGAAAAGTCACGTCGGGAAAGCCTTTCTGCATCACGCTCGCGGCGGGACTTTCCATGAACGCGGCGACATCGGCCTTTTCGGCATCGCCCATGGCTCCGAACATCCCGGCCATGTCGGGTTCCGGCCCGCCATTGATCTTGAAAAGTACGGCTTTGCGCATGCCACCGAGGAAAATCCTGCCGCCCGGGGTTTCCGAAAAGGCTTTCCAACCCGCGAAAATCCCGGGGTCGCCGAACATCTCGATGAAGGCATCATCGAACAGCCCGTAGAACGAGGGCGACGCCATGTCCAGCAGGCACTGGCGCTGCGTGGGCGTCATCGTCTGGTATTCGGGCTGTTCCTTGAACGCTTCCTCGATGATCTTCGGAATCGCCTCGTCGAAACCGAACAGGGCCTGGGCTTCGCGCGCCTGCGCGACCGTCAGCCGGGCCGGCGCGGCCACCGCCGGTTCGGCGGCGACGGGCATCACGAAGCAGAACGCGACCGCGAACGCGACGGTGCGCGCGATGCGGGAGACAGGGATCATCATGCTGCGCGCTCCATCATCGCCACGAACCGGTCGAACAGCGGCGCGACATCGTGCGGGCCCGGGCTGGCTTCCGGGTGGCCCTGGAAACTGAAGGCCGGAGCATCGGTCAAGGCGATCCCCTGATTGCTGCCGTCGAACAGCGAGCGATGAGTCACGCGCACGTTCGCCGGCAGCGTGGCTTCATCGATGGCGAAGCCGTGATTCTGCGAAGTGATCATCACCCGACCGCTGTCGATGTCGATCACCGGATGGTTCGCGCCGTGGTGACCGAACTTCATCTTCAGGGTCTGCGCGCCAGAGGCCAGACCCAGCAACTGGTGGCCCAGGCAGATGCCGAAGGTCGGGATTCCGCGGGCGATGAATTCGCGGATCGCGGCGATGGCGTAGTCGCAAGGCGCCGGATCGCCGGGGCCGTTGGACAGGAACACCCCGTCCGGATTCAGCGCGAGTACATCGGCGGCGGCGGTCTGCGCCGGTACCACGGTCACGTCGCAACCGCGTTCGGCGAGCATGCGCAGGATGTTGAGCTTCACGCCGAAGTCGTAGGCCACGACCTTGAATTTCGGTTCGGCGCTCACGAAGGCGTTGCGGTCGAGATCGAGCTGGCCTTCGGTCCAGGGATAGCGTTCGCCGGTGCTCACCACTTTCGCCAGATCCATGCCTTTCAGGCCGGGGAACTTGCGCGCGGCTTCCAGCGCTTTGTCGACATCGACGTTCCCGGCCATCACCGCGCCGTTCTGGGCGCCGCGATCGCGGAGGATGCGCGTCAGTTTGCGGGTATCGATCTCGGAAATCGCGACGATGCCGCGGGCTTTCAGCCATTCGGGCAGCGCGATCTGGCTGCGCCAGTTGCTGGGGCGACGAGGCACATTGCGGACGATCAGGCCGGAGGCCCAGACCTTCCCGGCTTCGTCGTCGAGCGCGGTGCAGCCGGTATTGCCGATATGCGGATAGGTCAGCGTGACCAGCTGACGGGCATAGGACGGGTCGGTCAGGATTTCCTGGTAGCCGGTCATCGCGGTGTTGAACACCACCTCGCCCACGGACAGGCCGGGCGCGCCTACGGATTCGCCCTCGAATACGGTGCCGTCTTCGAGGACAAGGATTGCGGTATCGCTCACTGGAGTTCGCCTCGTTTTGCCGGCGGCAGGTTGCACGAAGCCTCGGACACGGTGCGGAACCGGTCCGGGGCATGGGGTAGTCAGGCGAGCGGGAATTGTACCGGCGAGCCCCCGCCTCCGCCAGCGAAATCTTCACCGGTCCGGGGCCAGCCGCATACGCGAAAGCAAGACCCCGGCCGAAGCCGGGGTCTCTGGAACACAGGCATGACCGCCCTGCAACGAACGATTACGGGGTGGCGTTGAGCGTGGTCAGCGCGTTGATGATGCCGGTACCGAGCGGACCGGGCGACGGCACGGCGCCGAACGGCTTGATATTGGCCTTGATGATGGCCTCGGCCTGCGCCGGCGTACGGTCGACGCTGGGCTTGGAGTGCATCAGCGCGACCAGGCCGGCCACGTGCGGCGCCGACATCGAAGTGCCGCTGTAGTAGACATAGTTGTCGGCGGCCGGCACCGTGGTGCCCGCGTTCAGGGTGGAAGCGATGCTCACGCCCGGGGCCGAGACATCGACGCGCGTGCCGTAGTTCGAGAAGCTCGCTTTCCTTGCGGCCGAATCGGTCGCACCGACCACGATCAGGCCGTTCGTGACGCTGCCCCCGGGACCAGGGCAGCTCGCTGGCGTGAAACCGCTCACGTTGGCGTTGCTGTTGCCGGCCGCCACCACCACCGTGGTACCGCGGCTGATCGCGCCATTGATCGCAACATTCATCGCCGACGCCGCCGCGCACGCACCGCCGCCGCCCAGGCTCATGTTGATGACGTGTGCCTTGTTGGCGCCGACCGCCGGCACACCGGCGACCGTGCCGCCCGACGACCAGGTCACCGCATCGGCGATGTCGGCCAGCGTGCCGCCGCAACGGCCGAGCGCACGCACCGCCAGGACCTTGGCGTTGAACGCCATGCCGGCCACGCCGGCGGCATTGTTGGTCACTGCCGCGACCGTGCCGGCGACATGGGTGCCGTGCCAGCTCGAATTGCGGGCGGGCGAACCGGCGAAGCATTGATTGGCGACGGTCCAATCGCCCGGATCCAGCGCGCTGGCGTCGCGGCCGTTGCCGTCGTTGGCGGTAGCGACGTTGCTGATGAAATCGTAGCCGTTGATGATGTTGGCGTTGAGATCGACGTGCGGACGATAGCCGGTGTCGATCACGGCCACGATCTTGCCCGCGCCGAAAAACCCGAGATTCCAGGCCTGATCGACATTGCTGCCGCCGACGCCGCTCTGGAAGCCGTACTGCAGATTGAAGAAGGTGTCGTTCGGGGTAAGGGTCGGATACAGGCGGATGTTCGGCTCGATGTATTCGACATCGGGATTGACCGCGATCTGGCGCATCAGCGTTTCGGCATCGACGCGATCCAGGGACCGATCGGCCACCACCAGCTCAGCACCGATGCCGAGCGTGCGTTCGCGCTTGAGGGTCACCGGTTTGGTACGGCCGAAGGCGCTGGCAGCGGCCTGATTGAGCGCACGCTGTTGCTTGAGGGCACTGGCCTTGCTGGCGCTGCCCTCGCGGTAGGTGACGAGGAAACCATCGACCGGTTCGTTGTTGCTCAGACCGGTGACATTGACGCGATCGGACGCGAATGCGGTGCCGGACAGCACCAGCGCGGACAACGCGACGACCAGCGCACGACGGCGCAGAGACGGGTTCTTGGACGACATTCTGAAATCTCCATATTTCATTCGATGGATGCCGCTGAGCGGCACGACTGTCCACAGCCTCGAATACGGCAACGACCTCGACGACTTCCTGCATCCCAGGCCGGGCAACGCGTGGGCACGTCATATGCCCGCACGGACCATGCGCCGGCCGCCTCGGCGCTGTCAAGTGCACCTATATTCACTCTCGGACCGGGGGTTCGGCACCCCGCAAGCCGCGCCGCCGAACGGGGTTCAGAGCAGATCGCGGAGGCGGAAAATGCCCGGCGGACGACCGACGATCCGTGCAGCGGCATGCAAGGCGCCGCGGGCGAAGATATCGCGGCTGGTGGCGCGATGGATCAGCTCGATCCGTTCGCCCTGCCCGGCGAACTGGACCAGGTGCTCGCCGACGATGTCGCCGGCGCGCAGGCTCGCGTAGTGCGGATCGGCCCCGCCGCGCTGGGCCGCAGCGCCGAGCGCGAGCGCCGTGCCCGAGGGGGCATCCAGTTTGCGGGTGTGATGGGCTTCGACGATGTCGCAATCCCAGCCCGGCAGCGCCGCCGCGGCGCGCTCGACCAGTTCGTCGAGGATGGCCACGCCAAGGCTGAAATTGGCCGACCACAGCACCGGAATCCGCTGCGCCGCGATCAGCAGCTCCGCACGCTGCTGCGCCGCGAGTCCGGTGGTGCCGGACACGAAGGCCGCGCCGCGCCGTGCGCAGAGCGCCAACAGGGGATCGAAGGCGGCCGGCAGACTGAAATCCACTGCGACATCGAAGACCGGAACGTTTTCCAGATCGGCGACCGGATGGAACGGTGCGCCCAACAGTCCGGCTTCGGCGGTGGGCGGCGCGACCGCCGCGACCACACGCAGATCGTCCCGCTCCGCGATCAGCCGCAGCAGGGTCTGGCCCATGCGTCCGCTGGCGCCGTGGATCAGGAGTCGATGAGGCATTGGATGGGGTTTGGACATCCGCGCAGGGTAACCGCCGGCCTATCCGCGCTCAACCCTGGATCACCCCGGCTCCAGCGTCGCCCCGACGCACTCGATGATGCGGCCGATGCCGCTGGCGTCGATCTCGCGACAGGCCTGCGCCAACGTTTCCGGCGCAAACCCCGGGATGAAACCGATGCGGAAATGCACTTCGCCCGCGGGTGTGCGCGAGGAATGGATCGAGGACAGGCTGATACCCCGACGTTCGAACACATCCAGCAGCGCGCGCAACGAACCGGCGCGATCCTCGGGCAGATGCACGCTGATCGATGGGCTGTCGATCAGATCGGCCAGCAGATAACCGACGCGTTCGAAGGTGTAATTGCCGTCGGCCAGCGTGCGGGGATCGAACAACTCGCGATTCTGCGACAGGAAACGCTCACGGAAGGCCCGGCGCGCGCTGTCGTCGCCCTGCCCGATCAGATCGCGCAACGCGCGCAATTCGCCGAGCAGACGATCCAGCATCTCCAGCGCGTGCGGATTGCCGAACTGGATGTCTTCGTAGATCTGCGGATTCAGCGAAAGAATCCGCGTCATCATCGCAACATCGAGTTCGAACGACGCGGAGCGCAGCGACAGCAGCGCCGCAGGCGGGCCGAGCATGGGCGCATAGCCGCGCAACACGCCCGCCTGCGCGAGATGCGTGGCATGCACCATCGCCTGGACCAGCGCCATCGCCCGATCGTGATGCTCCGGCGACACCCGCACGCACTCGGCCTGCAACGCGTCGAGCAGCCGCGCGCACCACGGTCGCCAGCGATCCAGCCGGGCTTCGCAGACCGCCAACACCCTGCCCTTCAGCGTCGGCGCCTTGGGCGGCGCGGTCATCGGGTGCAGGCCGACGACTTCGGCCTGCGAACGCAACATCGCGGCGATCGGCGCCTGTTTGATCGAGGTGATATCCAGCCATAACCGGCCGCGCTCGCGCCCCGCGGAGCGTGCGGTCCACGCGCCGATCGTTTCTTCCGTCTGGCGGATAGGCGCGGCGAACAGCAGAACGTCGGCATCGCTCAGCAGCCGTTCGACGGTATCCGAGGCAGCGTCTGCGGGGTCGTGGCCCAGCACCCGCAACGCCATCCGCGTTTCGAAAAAAAGCCGCAACCACCGGCCATAGGCGCCTGCGCTGCCGACAATACCGATGATGGGCTGTGAGTGCATCGAATGCGGTCCGACGGTGGGTTTCATCATTCTGAAGGCAATGCCGCCATCGGCAAAACCTCTATGGAATTCCGATAAAAACGTTATCTTCGTCACACATGAGGTCGGTGCGCATCATGCACGCGCCGATGCTGTTGTTTCGGAGTACGCTCCGAAAAACAGAAAGATCGCTTTGGGCGTCTGGGCAGGGGGCCCTCATGACCGCAGAACTGACCGCACGCCGCTTTACCGCTCCGCTTCCTGCCGACATGACACGCGACTGGTTGCCCTCGTCGCCCGCCGTCGCCGCCGCACTCGATACCTACAGCGTCCTGGTTCCTGCGAACGAAGCGTTCTACATGCGCACGATCAATGCCAGCCTGCCGCTGATCGCCGATCCGGCGCTGCGCAAGGCCGCAGAGACGTTCATCCACCAGGAAGCCGAGCACGGCGTCGCCCACAAACGCTACTGGCAGACACTCGATCGACAGGGTTACCGGTTCCGTGGTTTCGAGCGCGCGGTCGACCGTTTGACCTTCCGCACGGTGGAGCGGATCGCACCGCTGTCGATACGCCTGTCGATGGTGAGTTGCGTCGAACACATCAATGCCTACATGGGCCATGAATTCCTGTCGCAGCGGATTCTCGCCGACGCCCATCCCGAAGTGCGCGCGCTGCTGGAATGGCATTTCGCCGAAGAGATCGAACACAAGACAGTCTCGTTCGATATTCTCCAGGCGGTCGCGCCGAGCTATGCGATACGACTGCTCGGCCTGGTACTGAGCGCACCCTTGTTCTATCTGGTGCTGACCTTGGGCATGCTGCATTTCCTCGCCCAGAACAGACGACTGTGGCGGCCAACGACCTGGGGGCGCCTGCTGCATCACCTGGGCGGCGGTCATCACATGCTGTGGCGCACCCTGAAACATCTCCGGGCCTATGCGCGCCCATCGTTCCATCCGTCCCAGCTCGACGATGCGGCGCTGGCGGAAGCGGTCATCGCGCGCTATTCCTCGAGCGATGCCGATTGGCTGACGCCGGCCAAGCGCGGCAAGCCGTCGCCGCAGGTGCCGATGGCGGCGTGAACCGCAGTCATCGGCATCCTCGCGGCGTCGGGCGAGATCAAGGCTTGGCGGATTCGCCCGAGAGATAGACGATCTGGGCGCGGAGATTGGTCAGCGCCTTGCGCATCAACTGCTGGTAACCGGTGTTGTACTCGGCCGAACACACCGGCCCCGGCGTAAGGTCGTCCAGGGTCCGCTTGACCTCGATGCGATTGCCTTCGCGGCGGTGGGTGGCGGTATACGCCACCGGACCTTCACTGAAGGACGCGTCGGGCGGGATCGCAACGATGCGCAGCGGCGCCGCGAACTCGTAGACGTACTCTTCTTCGGAGCGTATGCCGCCGCAGGCGCTTTCGCCTGCCGGCTGTCCGGGATCGGGCTGCTGGTTGGCGACGATGCCGCTGATCGGAGCCAAGCTCAGGAACCACGGCGCGATCGGGAAACCGCCCGGAACGATGACCAGATCCTCGACATCGAAACTGGCCTGGATCGCGAAGTTTTCTTCCAACGGCTTCGGATCGTCGAAACGCAGGGTGCCGGTCGCAGTCAATCCAGTGGAACGGAAGTATTTCCGGACCAAGTCGTCGCGACTGCCGAGGTCGAGTTCACGGAACTGCTCGCGGGCGGAGACGGCAAGACGCCCATTGAGTTCGAGATCGACCGTGCCCTTGACCGAGCCGTCCGCGGCGATTTTCAACACCGTTCTCATCCGCTGCCAATCGTTCGCGCGCTGTGGCGCCGGGGTCATGGCATCGTCGCGATAGCCTTCGACCAGCAGCACGCGCTTGCCGGCGACGCTCTCGGGCAGGCTGCCGAACGGCACCACGCCCGCGGTCGAATCCAGATAGAGATCCATCGCAGGCACATATGTGATGACGTGGTTCACCATCGATGCGACCGGGATTTCCGGCAGCGCATAGGTGCGGCCGGCGTTCACGAGCGCCTGGGTGCTGTCGATGCCTTTGGCCTTCAAAAGCGCCTCCAGCAGGGTCGCGTGGTCTTTGCAGTCGCCCATTCTGTTGTCGAGCACGACATCGAGATCGCGCGGCACCACCGCACCCAGGCCGATGCAGTTGCCGGCATAGGAAATCTGCCGGGACACCCATTCGTACAAGCGCTTCGCGATTTCGCGCGGTTCCCTGGCGTCGCCGACGATGTCATCCGCCAGTGCGGCGATGCGCGGCGTGACCGCTGCCTTCGCCGTGGCGCGGGCGCCGTAGGCTTCCGAAATCTGTGCGTAGCCCGCGAAGGTCGACAAGGCGTAACCGGGATAGCGTTCCACGTCGAACGTGGAGTCGCGCATCGTCTCAGGATCGACGGGCTGGTGGTTGCGCCACTGCCACTCGATCACGCGACGCCCGTTCTCGACGCGATTGCGTACTTCCTTCATCTGCCACGCGACGTGTTTGAGCGGCAGCGATTCGGGCGCATCGACGGAAATCGCGACATCGCCGTAATAACGCGCCGGACTGAAGCTGTCGATGACCGAGAACTGGCCGGGAAACATCGGTTCTTTCGCGGTCAGGCGGTACGACAGCACCGTGGTGTCGCCGACCGCCAGCTCGGGAAAGACGACCGTGAGCATGGTGCGGTCCGAATAGATCGGGGAGTCGCCGTTCTGCCCGCTGTTGCTGCTGACCTGGAAATTGCCCGCGGGGACTTCGATGCGGCGCCCGTCGGATTTGAGCGTGTAGGCCGAAACGATATCGGCCTTCTGGATGCTGGTGCTGTAGCCGATCGAACTGTCCTTGGCCGCGCCGACGCCGGCCTCCTTCAAGACCTTGATCGCGGTTTCGATGGTCTCGGTGTAACTGCCGTCGGCATTCACTGTATAGCGATGGTGCTCGCGTTCGATCCGCAGCGGCTGTTCGTCGGGTTTCGCGGCGATGGCGTTTCCAGTCGCCGACCCTGCTGCGGCGACGAACAGCATGGACGCGACATACGATCTGATCGGCATGGACTCCCCCCGGTGTTGTTTGTGTCGATGGCATCAGTGTCGCGGACCATTGTGAAGCCGGCGCGAAGTCCGCGGCGGCGACCGCTCACGATGGCATGCGTTACGAGGTCATGCCTACGAGGTCATGCCTACGAGGTCATGCCTACGAGGTCATGCCTATGACGTCATGCCTATGAAGTCATGCTCGTGACGTCATAATCACGACGTCACGCTCACGACGTCATCCGCTCCCAGAAGCTCTTGACCCCATCGATGAAGGTGCTGGAGCGCGGCGAGTGGCGACGCGCGCCCTCGCCCTGGAATGTCTGCTCGAACTGCTTCAGCAGGTCGCGCTGCTGCGCCGTGAGATTGACCGGGGTTTCGACCACGACGCGACAGTAGAGGTCGCCGGTACTGCGGCTGCGCACCGATTTGACGCCCTTTTCGCGCAGCCGGAAGACCTTGCCGGTCTGGGTTTCGGTCGGCACCTTGATCTCGGCCTCGCCGCCCAGCGTGGGCACGCGGATGGTGTCGCCCAGCGCGGCCTGCGAGAAACGGATCGGCACTTCGCAGTGCAGATCGTCGCCGTCGCGCTGGAAGATGGCGTGTTCGCGCACGCGGATTTCGACATAGAGGTCGCCCGCGGGAGCGCCGGCCGGGCCGGCCTCGCCCTCGCCCGACAGGCGGATGCGGTCGCCGTTGTCCACGCCCGCCGGGATCTTCACCGACAGGATTTTTTCCTCTTCCACCCGGCCCGCGCCGTGACAGGTCTTGCACGGATTGACGATGCGCTTGCCGGTGCCGCCGCAGTGCGGGCACGGCTGCTGCATCGAGAAGATGCCGCGCTGGAAACGCACCTGGCCGCGGCCCTGGCAGGTCGCGCAGGTGTCCACCTTGCCGTCTTCCGAGCCTTTGCCCTTGCAGGGTTTGCACTCGGCCATCGTCGGAATTTCGATCTGCTTGTCGACCCCGGCGACGGCGTCTTCGAGATCGAGCTCGATCACATAGCCGATGTCCGCACCGCGCCGCGGGCCACGCGCACCGCCGCCGCCACCGAAGATGTTGCCGAAGATGTCGCCGAAGATATCGTTGATGTCGGCCTGGCCCTGACCGCCGCCACCGCCCGCCGTACCGTGTTCGAACGCGGCATGGCCATGCGCGTCGTAGGCGCGGCGCTTGTTGGCGTCGGACAGCATTTCATAGGCTTCCTTCGCTTCCTTGAAGGCGGCCTCGGCACCGGCATCGTCCGGATTGCGGTCCGGGTGATGCTTCATCGCCAGCCGGCGATACGCCTTTTTCAGCTCTTCTTCGCTGGCGTTGCGGGCGACGCCCAGGACTTCGTAGTAGTCGCGTTTGCTCATGGGCGGGAATCACGCATCGGGAGTGGAAAGTCGTTCAAGGCATAGTCCAGGCGGAAGACGCGAATCGAATCGAGGCCGCAGGAACCGCAAACGACGGAAGAGCCGAGGCGTACCGCGGCTCTTCCGGTGTTCGACCTGCCCGGCCATTCGACCGGAATCAGGGCTTGGTGTCGTCCTTCACTTCGGTGAATTCGGCGTCGACCACATCGTCCTGTTTCGAAGACGCGGACGGACCGGCATCGCCGCCGGGCGACTGGCCTGCGCCGGCAGCGCCCATCATCGCCTGCGCCACGTCTTCCAACGCCTTGGACTTGGCCTCGATCTGGGCCTTGTCGTCGCCCTTCATCGCGGTTTCGACTTCGGCGATGGCGCCTTCGGCGCGACCGATCAGTTCGCCCGGCAGTTTGTCGCCGTTGTCCTTGATCGCGGTACGGGTGGCGTGGATCAGCGCATCGGCCTGATTGCGGGCCTGCACCAGCTCGTGGAACTTCTTGTCGTCTTCGCGATGCGATTCGGCGTCCTGCACCATCCGCTGGATTTCGTCGTCCGACAGGCCCGAACCGGCCTTGATCTCGACCTTCTGTTCCTTGCCGGTCTTCTTGTCCTTCGCGCTGACGTGCAGGATGCCGTTGGCGTCGATGTCGAAGGTCACTTCGATCTGCGGTTCGCCGCGGCGCGCCGGCTCGATGCCGGCCAGGTCGAAACGGGCCAGCGACTTGTTGTACATCGCCTGGGCGCGCTCGCCCTGCAGCACGTGCACGGTCACCGCAGTCTGGTTGTCGGCGGCGGTCGAATAGGTCTGGGTGGCCTTGGTCGGGATGGTGGTGTTCTTCTCGATCACCTTGTTGAACTCGCCGCCCATCACCTCAATGCCCAGCGACAGCGGGGTCACGTCGAGCAGCAACACGTCCTTCACGTCGCCGGCCAGCACGCCGCCCTGGATCGCGGCGCCGATCGCGACCGCTTCGTCCGGGTTGACGTCCTTGCGCGGCTCCTTGCCGAAGAACTCGGACACCGCCGCCTGCACTTTCGGCATGCGGGTCTGGCCGCCGACCAGGATCACTTCGCTGATGTCGCTGGCGCGCAGGCCGGCGTCGTTCAGCGCGGTGCGGCACGGTTCGATCGTGCGCTTGACCAGTTCCTCGACCAGTGCTTCGAGCTTGGCGCGGGTGAGCTTGATGTTCAGGTGCTTCGGACCGGACGCGTCTGCGGTGATGTACGGCAGATTCACTTCGGTCTGCTGCGACGACGACAGCTCGATCTTGGCGCGCTCGGCCGAATCCTTCAGGCGCTGCAGGGCCAGCGGATCCTTGCGCAGATCGATGCCTTGATCCTTGTTGAATTCTTCGACCAGATAATCGATCACGCGCTTGTCGAAGTCTTCGCCGCCCAGGAAGGTATCGCCGTTGGTGGCCAGCACTTCGAACTGCTTCTCGCCGTCGACATTGGCGATCTCGATGATCGACACGTCGAAGGTGCCGCCGCCGAGGTCGTACACCGCGATCTTGCGATCCGCGCCGCCGTCGCCCTTGTCCAGGCCGTAAGCCAACGCAGCCGCGGTCGGCTCGTTGATGATGCGCTTGACGTCGAGGCCGGCGATCTTGCCGGCGTCCTTGGTGGCCTGGCGCTGGCTGTCGTTGAAGTAGGCCGGCA
>JAIMKJ010000035.1:0-1923 GCA_020692565.1 Thermomonas sp. | reverse complement strand
GCTGGCTGTCGTTGAAGTAGGCCGGCACGGTGATCACCGCCTCGGTCACCGCTTCGCCCAGATAGGCTTCGGCGGTCTTCTTCATCTTTTCGAGGATGCGCGCGGACACTTCCTGCGCCGACAGTTTCTTGCCGTCGCTGGTCGCGACCCAGGCGTCGCCGTTGTTGTGTTCGACGATGGCGTAGGACACCAGGTCGAGGTCCTTCTTCACTTCGGCGTCGGTGAATTTGCGGCCGATGAGGCGCTTCACCGCGTAGAAGGTGTTCTTGGGATTGGTGACGGCCTGGCGCTTGGCGCTGGCGCCGACCAGCACTTCGCCATCCTTGGTGTAGGCCACGATCGACGGCGTGGTGCGGTCGCCTTCGCTGTTCTCGATGACCTTCGCTTTGCCGCCTTCCATGATCGCGACGCACGAATTGGTCGTGCCCAGATCGATACCGATGATCTTGCCCATGATGTGATTCCTCTGGAAACCCGGATCGGATCCGGGGTTGGTTCTGGATTGTGTTCGCGGCCCGCGGCCGCCGATGGACTGTTTGTGGGGGCCGGCGCCGGGGTTTCAAGCGCCGCCCGGCAAGGATTCAGGTCGGGGCGGCCGTGGGAGCGGCGGGAGCCGCGATTGGCTGCGGGAAAGTTTTCGGCACAGCAATCGCGGCTCCCGCCGCTCCCGCAAGACCGTCCTCAGTCCTGCTTCGCCACCACCACCAGCGCCGGTCGCAGCAGGCGCTCGTTGAGCAGATAGCCTTTCTGGAAGGTCTGGGCGACTGCCCCCGGGGCCACGCCGGGCGCATCGATCATGCTCATCGCCTGGTGGCGCTCCGGATCGAAGGCATCGCCGGCGGCGGGCGCCACTTCCAGCAGGCCGTTGACTTCGGCGATGCGGTGCAATTGGCGCAGGGTCAGCTCCATGCCGGCGCGCAGCGGATCGCCCTCGGCGGCGGCGGCCAGACCGGCCTCCATGCTGTCGAACAGCGGCAGCAGGTCGCCCAGCAGGCGTTCGTTGGCGAATTTGCGGGCCATTTCGACTTCGCGCGCCAGCCGCTTGCGCTGGTTGTCGAGATCGGCGCGCTCGCGCAGGGATTCGGCGCGGAGCTGCTCCATTTCGGCCTTGAGGGTTTCGATGACGGCCTCAGGGCTGGCATCGGCCTCGATGTCGGCCTGGGCGGTGCCGGCCGGCACCGTGGTTTGGTCGTCCTGCGGGGTGTGTTCCTGATTCATACGCTCGATTCGTACTCGGTCCGGAGGCGGGGCAAAGGGAGGAGAATCCCGCCGACCGCCCAGCAATGGGGCCGTGCGTTGTGGAATCAAGGGTGGACTCTTGTAGGAGGGACTTCAGCCCCGAGCCAATCCATCGGGCCTGAAGGCCCTCCTACAGCGCGCGGTCTTCCGGCCCCAACGCCTGCGTCAGCGCTTCCGCAGCCGCCTGCACCACCGGGATCACCCGGTCGTAGGCCATGCGGGTCGGGCCGATCACGCCCAGCACCCCCAGCGTCCGCCCGCCCACGCCGTAGGGCGCGGTGACCAGCGACACGCCGTCCAGCGGCGCCATCCCGCTTTCCTCGCCAATGAAGATCCGCACACCCGGTGCGTGCAGGGTCCGTTCCAGCACCTGCAGGATCTCGCGTTTGCTGGCGAACGCTTCGAACAACTCGCGCAGGCGGTCGAGGTTGGACAGGTCCTGCACCCCGATCAGCCGGGTCTGCCCCGCCACCAGCATGTCCTCGGCATCGCTGGCCAGCGCCTGATCGGCCAGTTCCAGCGCCTGCGCCATCAGTGTTTCCATCTCCTGCTTGGCGCTGCGCAACTCGGCCAACAGCAGCGCCCTCGCCTCCGCCAGCGGACGGCCGGCGTAGTGGGTGTTCAGATGCTGGGCGATGCGCTCCAGCTCACCCGGCTCGTAGTTGCGGCGGGCGTGGAGGATGC
>JAIMKJ010000034.1:38199-48605 GCA_020692565.1 Thermomonas sp. | reverse complement strand
CGCGGGCGAAGCGGAAAAGCTGAACCCCTGTCGCTTTCCCGATTGTTTCTGTATTGCTTTCCGTAGAGCGGCCTTCAGGCCGCTGCTTTGCATTCGGCTCGAAATGGTGAGACGTTTCCGCGGCTTCTGCCTGTTGACTCAGGACGCATGACATCCAAAAGCAAATCCCCCGTAGCCCCCTTTTTCAAAGGGGGCGAAGCAAGGGCGGCAAAGCAAAGGCTATGAAGCAAAGGCTATGAAGCAAAGGCTGTGAAGCAAAGGCTGCGAAGCGCCGTGCGCGCTGAAATCCGCGCGCGGCCCGATCGACGCGACATTCGTGTCTGCACGGTGATCCACACGCATGTGGCTCGCGAATGCATTTGCTTTCCCCCCTTTGAAAAAGGGGGGGGAGGGGGGGATTTGCTCTTCCCGCCGATGGCCCGAATGCGAGGGCCACCCGGCATGCAGGGCGACAGCATGCGTCCTGCCCCATTCGTCATCCCTTGCGTCCCGCCGACGGCGTCCCCACAACCGTGGGACGCCCGCTTCGAGCCGCAGGACGTTTCATGGATCCCAGCCACAACCCCAATCTCTTCTACGCCACCACCATCGTGTCGGTGCGTCGCAACGGCCGCGTGGTCGTGGCCGGCGACGGTCAGGTGACGCTCGGCCACACGGTGATGAAATCGAACGCGCGCAAAGTCCGCCGGCTCGGCCGAGACGGTCAGGTGCTGGCCGGTTTCGCCGGTGCCGCCGCCGATGCGTTCACGCTGTTCGAACTGTTCGAATCGAAGCTGGAAAAACACGGCCAACTCACCCGCGCCGCGGTCGAACTGGCGAAGGACTGGCGCACCGAGCGCCGCTTCGGCAAGCTCGAGGCGCTGCTCGCGGTGGCCGACCGGGAAACGTCGCTGATCATCAGCGGCACCGGCGATGTGATCGAGCCCGAAGACGGGCTGGTCGCGATCGGCTCCGGCGGCATGTACGCGTTGTCCGCGGCGCGCGCGCTGCTGGCGCACACCGAGCTGGATGCGAATCGCATCGCGGTCGAGGCGCTGAACATCGCCGGCGATGTCTGCATCTACACCAATCGCAATATCGTGGTCGAAGAACTCTGAGAACTTCTGTGGGCGCGACGGAAGTCGCGACAGATGTATACGTGACCCGTCGCGACTCCCGTCGCTCCCACAAAACCCTCGCGGCTGAAGCCGCTCCTGCGAAAAACCCTCATGCCCAACAAGCCAGAACACGCCAACAGCACGATGACCCCGCGCGAAATCGTGCAGGAACTCGACCGCCACATCGTCGGCCAGAGCGCCGCCAAGCGCGCGGTCGCCATCGCGCTGCGCAACCGCTGGCGGCGCATGCAGCTCGACGAAACGCTGCGCAACGAAGTGATGCCCAAGAACATCCTGATGATCGGCCCGACCGGCGTGGGCAAGACCGAAATCGCGCGCCGCCTGGCGACGCTGGCGAATGCGCCGTTCGTGAAGGTCGAGGCCACGCGTTTCACCGAAGTCGGCTATGTCGGCAAGGATGTCGAGCAGATCGTGCGCGATCTGGCCGACACTGCGGTGAAGATGTATCGCGAGCAGGCCAAGGCCCGCGTGCGTGCGCAGGCCGAGGCGCGCGCGGAGGACCGCATCCTCGATGCGCTGTTGCCGAAACGACAGGCCGCCGGTGGCTTCGGTTTCGGCGCGGAGACCAGCGCCGGCACCGCCACGCTGGATGTCGGCAGCGGCGAGAGCAGCGCCGCCGCGACGGACAAATCCGCCGACACCCGACAGAAATTCCGCAGGCAATTGCGCGAAGGCGCGCTCGACGACCGCGAGATCGAAATCGAAACCGCGGTGAACGTCGGCGTCGACATCATGGCGCCGCCGGGCATGGAAGACATGGGCCAGCAGCTGCGGCAGATGTTCTCCAACCTCGCCGGCAGCAAGACCCACGCCCGCAAACTCACGATCCGCGCCGCGCGCGTGCAGCTGATCGAGGAAGAAGCCGGCAAGCTCGTGAACGAGGACGACGTGCGCGAAGCCGCGATCGACGCCTGCGAACAGCACGGCATCGTCTTCATCGACGAGATCGACAAGGTCGCCAAGCGTTCCGAAAGCCACGGCGCCGATGTCAGCCGCGAAGGCGTGCAGCGCGACCTGCTGCCGCTGGTCGAGGGATCGACGGTCAGCACCAAATACGGCGCGGTGAAGACCGACCACATCCTGTTCATCGCCAGCGGCGCGTTCCATCTCGCCAAGCCCAGCGATCTGATCCCGGAACTGCAGGGCCGCTTCCCGATCCGCGTGGAACTCGGCGCGCTGGGCAAGGACGATTTCGTCCGCATCCTCACCGAACCCAAGGCCTCGCTGACGCTGCAGTACGTGGAATTGTTGAAGACCGAAGGCGTCGAACTGTCGTTCACCACCGACGCCGTCGAGCGTCTCGCCGAGATCGCGGCCACCGTCAACGAGCGCCAGGAGAACATCGGCGCGCGTCGACTGCACACGATTCTCGAACGGCTGCTGGATACGCTGAGCTACGAGGCGCCGGATCGCGACGGCACGACCGTGACCATCGACCGCGCCTATGTCGACCAGCACCTGGGCGAACTGGTGCAGGATCAGGATCTGAGTCGTTACATCCTTTGATCGGATGCTCGAATGAACCGACCGCGACTGCTCCGTTTTCCCGGAGCAGTCGCGGATGAAGAGATGAATCGGGAGTTCCGGTCGCAGGCACCGCTTACGGGTTGTTGAGGATGTATCCGGCGCAGTATCTCTGACCGTTCTTGACCAGATAGAAGCGGTTGCAGTTGGTGTCGTAGCTGGAGCCGGTCGCGTTGATCAGATAGCCGGACACCGTGACCTGGTTCAGGTGGTAGTGGCTGCCGTTGTATTTCAGCGACCAGTGCTGATGCGGGCCGGTCGAGTGGCCGCCGTTGCACAGCGCCTGCGCCTGGGTATTGGCCGGATTGCCGATGAAGACGCTCTGGCCGACGACGGCGTTGGTCGCGTACTGCAGATTCATCATGTGGTAGTAGGTGGTCGACCAGCCGCCGCTGTGCACGATTTCTGCAAAACACGACGAATGGCGCTTGAACGTGCCGGCTGCAGAAGACGACACGCGAACGCCGCTCTGATTGCTTCCCCAGCCGCCGCCGAGCGACATGTCCAGCGACGACATCGGATAGTTGCCGCTGCCGCTGTTGGTATGCGCGCCGCCGACATGCCACGAGGCCTGTAGCGGATACGGTAGGCGCAAGAAATTGTTCGTGGGCCAGACCAACGTGTCGACATCGCCGCCGACGATGCTCGGCTTGGCTGCGGCGCCCCAGGTTTCGTTGAACAGCGCGCCGTAGGTGGCCGCGAACTCCGCGTGGCCGAGCAGCGCCGCGCTGGATGGGGTTTCGCCTGCGTTCTCGTATAGCGTCCGCAGTGGATTGTGGATGACGGCAACCTTGCCTTGTGCCTTTGCGGCAAGCTCGGCATCGCGCTGCGAGTACACGATCACCCGCAGCTGCTCGGCGACATCCTCGACCTGCGGACCGAATCCGCTGCGTCGGGAGAGTTTTCCGAACGGATGGGTCGTCGCGTTGCCGCGCATGCGAGTGCGCGTGACCACCCCCGATTGCTGTTCCATCAGTGCGATGAGCACTTTCGGGCTGATGCTGCTGTAGCCCGCCCAGTGCGAAATCGCTTCGCTCTGGCCGAGCAGGTGCGGGGCGCGTTTCGCGAGATAGCGCTCGATGTCGAAACCGAACATTTCTTCAGGCGTATAGATCAGGTCGGAGACGGTGACCGGCGCCGAGTCTGCCGCGCTTGCGGCATGAGCGGGTTGGGTGTGGGCGACGCCGATGGCGACGGCAAGGCATAACGACAGTGCGGTGACCTTGAGATACGAACTCATGTACTTAATCCTTCAAGTAGGTTCGAGGTGGCGCCGATGATGGTTGCGCGGATGGATCGCCGCGCGCTGCGCATGCGAACGTCATGTTCCTAACGATTGCCCCGCACGAGGCGCCGGCACGTGCGGGCGACCGAAGCGTTGTCGAAGATGACGCGCGAGGCCAATGACGATTCGTCATGAATCCGCGATTTTTCCGCGAAACAAGTACGCATCCGTTCAGATGGCGCTGCGATTCGGTGTCCGCGCGCACGTTGTTCGATGCCGGATGTGATGAATGCCGGTTTTCGATCGATGCCACACGCTCTGCGATCGGGCGCTTCGAAGTGCGCCCGCAGCTTGGCGTACGATGCCGCTGCACGCGGTCGCACAGTGAGTGGTGTCGCAATCGCCGACGCACAGCGTGCATCCGGTCGGATGCGGAGCCGCATGTCCTGCCCGGCGCGACCCGGCCCCGTTCAGCCCGGACGCGGCAGCTGTCGCATGCCTTCGGCGTATATTTCCGGACTGGTTCCCGCACAAGGAAGATCGTATGCCGGTCCGTCCCCCGACCCGCCATGCCGCCGTCGTTCTCGCCGCGCTGGGCCTCGCCGCCTGCGCGCACGACCCGTCCGCTTCCACCCCTTCCGCCAAGGAGACTGCTGCCATGTCGCCTACCGTCACCGCCGCGCAGGCGTTTTCGCCCCGGCTCGCCGCCGAACAGTCGCTGCTGCGCCTGCTCGACCTGATCCGCGACAGCAAAACCATCCGCGACATCACCGCCGAGCGCCTGCAGCAGACCTTCGGCGTCGCGTTCGCGTCGGACGCCGGGCGCCTGGGGTTCGGCGAGCGCCTGACCGGCGACTGGTGGTCGTCGTTTGAATTCGATCCGGCCAACACCGACGGCCCGCGGTTCGAATTCACGTTCCGGCCCGATCCACCCGGCACCTATCCGCCGCTCAGCGGCATCTGCAAGGTCGATTTCGATCGCTTCGCGGCCGAGCTGCAGACGATGGGATTCAAGCGCGACACCTATCGCGGCGAACACGACCGCGTGATCCACGATCTGTTCCAGCGCGAAGGGCTGACGGTCACCGTCCACACCCGCGGCGAAGCCGACCATCCGCCGGACAGGATCGCCCATGCCTGTGTGCAGAGGGTGCTGATCGAATGAGGCCGCTGCTGTCGATCCCGTCAGGTCGGATTGCCGGTCTCGACATGCATTCCGCAGCCGAATGGGCAGCGACAGTCGCAGGCCGAGTGTCCAGGCCGAGCGTCCGTGCCTTGATCGCTGCGATCAAGGCAGCAGCGGGGTAGCGCCGCGCGGCGCGCTCGGTTAGCGTGCGTCCATGCCCTCCATCACCCCCGTGCCGGCGCCGACCGAGCGTGATCGCGCGACGACGGTCCTGGTCATCGGCGGCGACGGTTTCATTGCAGGCTATCTGATCGCCGCGCTGCGTCGGCGCGGCTGGCGCGTCCTCCGTGGGGTACGCGCGCACGGCGCACGCGCGCTGCGCGACGACGAGCGTTCCTGCGATTTCACGACGATGACCGCATCGGAACACTGGCGCGGCGCGCTCGATGGCGTCGACGCCGTGGTCAATGCCGCCGGCATCCTGCGCGAAACCGGGCGGCAGACCTTCGATGCCATCCATGTCGACGGGCCGCTGGCGCTGGCGCGTGCCTGTGTCGATGCCGGCGTGCGCCGCTTCGTGCAGATCTCCGCACTCGGCCTGCCCGCCGACGGCGCGTTCATCGCATCGAAACACCGCTTCGACGAGGTCCTGCGGGCGCTTCCGCTGTCGGCGGTCGCGCTGCGGCCGTCGGTGGTGTATTCGGCCACCGGTTCGTATGGCGGCACGTCGATGCTGCGCGCGCTGGCGGCGCTGCCGTTCGCGCATGCGCTGCCCGGCGACGGCCGCTGGCCGATCCAGCCCATCGCCGCCGAGGATCTGGGCGAACTGGTCGCGCGCGCGGTCGACAACGATGTGCGCGGCATCTTCGAGGTCGGCGGTCCCGAGGTCATGTCCCTGCGCGACTATCAGAACGCCTGGCGCGCATGGCTGCGCATCCCCGGCACGCGCGCGATCGCGGTGCCCGAGGCGCTGGTCGGTCTGCAGGTGAAGATCGGCGAATGGCTGGGTGAATGGCTGGGCATGGCGCCGATGGGCGAGACCATGTGGCGGATGCTCCGGCGCGGCAATGTCGCTGCCGCCGATGCCCTGCCGACGCTGCGCGAGCGCTTCGACTTCACGCCGCGCCCGCTGCGCGAGGCGCTGGCCGCGCATCCCGGCCAGGTGCAGGATCGCTGGCAGGCGCAGCTGTACTTTCTGGCCCCGCTGCTGAAAATCGCCGTGATCGTGCTGTGGCTGCTGTCGGCGTGGGCCGGATTCGCCACGCCAGCGGCGCAGATCGAAGCCCTCGCTGCCGGGTCGCCGCTCGCCGCGTTCGCGCCGGTGGCGCTCGCACGCGCAACGGCCGGCCTCGACCTGCTGCTCGCCGTATGGCTGTTGATCGGCTGGCGCCCACGCGCATGCATCGCGCTGATGCTGTCGAGCGTGCTCGCGTACACCGTCATCTTCGGCGTGTGGTTGCCGGCGCTGTGGTTCGACCCGCTGGGCGGGCTGGCGAAGAACCTCGTGGTGCTGCCGGCGCTGGCGGCGCTGTGGGTGCTGGTGGACAGACGATGAGCGGCCGGAATCGGGATGGCGGACTTGAGATGGCGGACTTGAGATGGATTACCTGACCCTGAAGTGGATCCACATCCTGTCGTCGACGCTGCTGTTCGGTACCGGACTGGGCATCGCCTTCTTCCTGTGGATGGCGCACCGCCGCGGCGACGCCCGCGAGATCGCCGCCACCGCCGGCACCGTGGTTGTTGCCGACGCCTGTTTCACCGCACCGGCAGTGGTGGTGCAGTTCGCCAGCGGACTGTGGCTGGCGCAGATGGCCGGCATGCCGCTGTCGATGTTCTGGCTGAAGACCGCGTTGATCCTGTTCATCGTGATCGGCGCCTGCTGGCTGCCGGTGCTGCGCCTGCAACTGCGCGCCCGTGACCTGGCGCGGGCCGCGGCGGCCACCGGTGCGCCGCTGCCGCCGGCGTACTTCCGGGTCATGCGCTGGTGGTTCTGGCTGGGCTGGCCCGCGTTCCTCAGCGTGCTGGCGATTTTCTGGCTGATGGTGAAGAAACCGGTGTGAGCGGGCCGGGTCGGCCTGCACCGGATGCCGTCGGCGGGCGGGTTAAACTGGCGCCATGAGCAAGCCCAAGAAAACCCCAGCGTCCTCCGAGCCGTCGCCCGAGTCGTCCGAGCCGGGCACCACCCATTTCGGCTTCCGCGACGTGCCCGTCGCCGACAAGCAGAAGCTCGTCGGCGAGGTGTTCTCCTCCGTCGCCGGCAACTACGACCTGATGAACGACCTGATGAGCCTCGGCATCCATCGGGTCTGGAAACGCTATTTCGTCGCCACCGCGCAGGTGCGCCCCGGCGACCGCGTGCTGGACCTCGCCGGCGGCACCGGCGACATCGCCGCGCTGCTGAAGGATCGCGTCGGCGATGAAGGCGAACTGGTGCTTGGCGACATCAACGGCGCCATGCTGCGCGTCGGTCGCGACCGCATGACCGATCGCGGCAACGTCCGCGGCTTCGAATACGTGCAGTGCAACGCCGAAAAACTGCCGTTCCCCGACGGCAGCTTCGACCTGGTCACCATCGCCTTCGGCCTGCGCAACGTCACCGACAAGGACGCCGCCCTGCGCGAGATGCATCGCGTCCTGCGCGTCGGCGGCCAGGCCCGCGTGCTGGAGTTCTCCGAAGTCACCGCCGAATGGTTCAAACCGATCTACGACTTCCACTCGTTCAAGATATTGCCGCAGCTGGGCAAACTGTTCGCGAAGGACAGCGACAGCTACCAGTATCTGGCCGAATCGATCCGCAAGCATCCGCCGCAGGATCAGCTGAAGGGAATGATGGATGCCGCGGGGTTTGCGCGGTGTTCGTACAAGAATCTATCGGCGGGGATTGTGGCGATTCATACGGGGTATCGGGTGTAGCCAAGATGGAAACATCGCGATCTATTGAAATTATTCGTGGAAAAATATTTCAAATCGATGATTTGAGAAAACGACAGAGCGGTTGCCCAGAATTTATAAAATGGAAAAGAGATACGGAAGTCGCACTTGAGAGAATTTTTGGAACAGAAAGCCGGCATGCGGCTGACTTCACGAAAGTTAGATATAGCCTCATGGTATTTCATAGTGATACACCGGACAGTGATTTTCAGGATGCGTATATTGAAGGCCTGCAAAAAGCAAAAGCCATTCTTGAATCAATTGTGGAAGAAATTATAGAGTTTGAGGTACAGTCGGATTTAGATGTCGCAGGAGATTTTAGGCCTGATGCATTTTCAATGGTTGAGCGCGTATGTTTGAGATTTCATTCGATCGCAAGGCAGTTGCGATCTAGGCATAACTCAAGGCCTACGTTAGAAATAGACGATGAATATGATGCGCAAGACCTGTTCCATGCATTATTGAAAATGCACTTTGATGATGTTAGAGAAGAGGAGTGGACTCCGAGCTATGCAGGAGGTGCAGCCCGCGCTGATTTGCACTTGAAAGAAGAAAAAATATTCGTTGAGTTGAAAAAGACCCGACAGGGTATGACGCCTAAGCTTCTTGGTGAGCAATTGATTGTCGATATTGTCAAGTATGCAAATCACCCGGATTGTCGCGCATTGATTTGCTTTGTGTATGACCCAGAAGGAAGAATTGGAAATCCTGTGGGCATAGAGAGGGATTTGGAAGAAATAGCCACTTCTCTAAAGCTCAGAGTAATCATTGCTCCCAAAGGGACGTGATTGGGTATCGCGTAGCCAGTAGCCCGGGTAAGCGCAACGCGCGCACCCGGGGTGAGTGGAGGAATGCCTCGCCGGAGAGCCCCGGGTGCGGCCTTTGGCCTTACCCGGGCTACGACATCGGCGGGGATCGCGGTGATTCCTGCCGCTTGTCGGGTTTGGATCATTCGCAAGGCACGATGGATCGCTTCGGAGTTTCAATATGAGAGCTTTGACGTTCGTTCTGCTTTTCCTGGTGTCGGGCTTCGCATCCGCCTGCCAATGCATGCATTACTCGCTCGACAGGAAGATCGTTCAAGAAGCGAAGGATGTCGTCGTCTTCCGGGTGATCGGCACCGGCGTCTCGCCCGATCCGACCGATCACATGGCGGTTGCGATCATCCAGGTCGTCGACCGTATCCGCGGAAAATCGAAAATCAAGCGCATCCGTTATTCGACGTTCTGGTGTTGTGGACTGCGGATCGAAGCGGGCGGTTATTACGTCCTGTTCACGGACAAGGCATCGGGTTCGATCCAGGCACATGCCGGAAATCTGCTCGCTGTCGGCGACGAGTACGATCCGGCCGGCATGGTACGGACCGGTCTGCTCGATGTCCTTGCGGGCCGGCGTGCGATCGATGCGGGGATTACGGAGTACTCGGAGAGTCGGTTGCCGAAGCTCCCGCCGCCGCCACCGCCGCCCTGTCCTGATCGAAAGCGGGTGAAGTGACGCGGGACGATGCGTGAAAGGCCTACCACGGCTGCCCTCCTCTCCCGACTTCCCCCCGCGCTTTGCGGGAGGAGACAAGCCTTCGCTTTCTCTGCCTGACGGGGGACAAGCAGGTCCCTCCACACGCTTTGCGTACGTTCGGGATGACAGCGGGAGCGTCGCGACTTGCGTCGCTCCCACAAAAAGCGCATGTGCTGAACTGAAAAATCGGCAATGTCGGGAGCTGGGCTTCGAGTGGCTGAAACGAGTTGTTTCCGCA
The DNA here is from genome assembly GCA_020692565.1 of Thermomonas sp. GTDB lineage: Bacteria > Pseudomonadota > Gammaproteobacteria > Xanthomonadales > Xanthomonadaceae > Lysobacter_I. Next base: position 38,925 of record JAIMKJ010000034.1, on the reverse strand, counting down.
TATCGCATGTCCTCCGGGATCAATCGGGCCGCGCCCCTGCGGATGCGTCTGTTATCCTGTCGCCCTGCCGGACACGGCTTCTGCATCGAAAACCGCCGATTTCATGATGACTACGCCACCCTAGCGCTTCGTCGACACAGCGCGCCTGCACGGCAGGCGGTGGCGTCATGCCCAATTGGGCATGCATGCACGTATCGAATGCAGTTTCATCGGGATGCGCTTCATGAGCATCCGATTATCGCAATCCTCAACCTCATCCTGCGCGTTGCGCGTCGGGAGCACGGGAGTTTCCGTTGAACACGATCTTTGGTCCGGGCCGCGACTGGTTCGGCAATATCCGCGGCGATGTGCTCGCCGGTCTGGTTGTCGCGCTCGCGCTCATCCCCGAAGCGATCGCGTTTTCCATCATCGCCGGTGTCGATCCCAAGGTCGGTCTGTACGCGTCGTTCTCGATCGCGGTGGTGATCGCGTTCGCGGGCGGGCGACCGGGCATGATCTCCGCCGCCACCGGGGCGATGGCGCTGGTGATGGTGGTGCTGGTGAAGGAACACGGGCTGCAATATCTGCTCGCGGCCACGGTGCTGACCGGCCTGCTGCAGATCGTGGCCGGCGCGTTGAAGCTCGGTGCGCTGATGCGCTTCGTCTCGCGTTCGGTCATCACCGGGTTCGTCAACGCGCTGGCGATCCTGATCTTCATGGCGCAGCTGCCCGAGTTGATCGATGTGC
>JAIMKJ010000034.1:159-38189 GCA_020692565.1 Thermomonas sp. | reverse complement strand
GTACGCGATGACCGCTGCCGGTTTGGCCATCATCTATCTGTTCCCGCGCATCACCCGCGCGATCCCGTCGCCGCTGATCACCATCGTCGTGCTCACCGCGGTGGCGCTGTGGCTGAAGCTGGACATCCGCACCGTGGGCGATATGGGCGAGCTGCCGGACAGCCTGCCGATGTTCCTGATGCCGGATGTGCCGCTGAATCTGGAGACGCTGACCATCATCCTGCCGTACGCGCTCACGCTGACCGCGGTGGGTTTGCTGGAATCGCTGCTCACCGCGCAGATCGTCGACGATCTGACCGACACGCCCAGCGACAAGAACCGCGAATGCGTGGGCCAGGGCGTCGCCAATATCGCCACCGGTTTCATCGGCGGCATGGCCGGCTGCGCGATGATCGGGCAATCGGTGATCAACGTGAAATCCGGCGGGCGCGGGCGTTTGTCCGCGCTGGTCGCGGGCGTGGTGCTGCTGGTGCTGGTGGTGTTCGCCGGCCCGTGGGTCAAGCAGATTCCGATGGCGGCGCTGGTCGCGGTGATGATCATGGTGTCGATCGGCACCTTCAACTGGTCGTCGATCCGCGACCTGCGCACGCATCCGCGGTCGTCGAGCCTGGTGATGATCGCAACCGTGGTGGTCACGGTCGCGACCCACGATCTGGCCAAGGGCGTGCTGACCGGCGTGCTGCTGTCGGCGCTGTTCTTCGCGCGCAAGGTCGGCCGCGTGTTGCACATCGATTCGGTCGCGGGCGACGACGGCACATCGCGCACGTATCGCGTGACCGGGCAGGTGTTCTTCGCTTCGGCGACCGACTTCGCCGCGCGTTTCGATTTCAAGGAAGTGCTGGAGCGGGTCACGATCGACGTCTCCGACGCGCATTTCTGGGATCTCAGCGCGGTCGGCGCGCTGGACAAGGTGGTGCTGAAATTCCGGCGCGAAGGCACGACGGTGGAGATCGTCGGTCTCAACGAGGCAAGCGCGACCCTGGTCGATCAGCTCGCCGTTCACGACAAGCCCGGGGCCGAGCGCCTGATGGGCGGACACTGAGGAGCGCGACATGATGAACGCATCGCTGATCCATACCGACGGCCGCGTGCTCGCCGCCCTCGACCTTTCGACCTACGCGCCCAGCGTCGCCGCGCATGCCGCATGGGCGGCTTCGCGGTTGGGCGCCGAGCTCGAATTCCTGCACGCGATCGATCGCGCCGAAGATCCGGCGTATGCCGATCTCACCGGCCGTACCGCGCATGCCGACCTCAGCGGCAATCTCGCGCTGGGCGCGCAGGAATCGCTGCTGGCCGAACTCGTCGCCCTGGACGAACAGCGCGGCAAAGTCGCGCAGGCCCACGGGCGCGCGCTGCTGGAGCGTCTGCGCGACCAAGCCGAGGCCGCGCACGGTGTGCGCGCACAGGTGCGTCAGCGACACGGCGCGCTGCTGGAAACGCTGCTGGCGCTGGAGCCCGAAACGCGGTTGCTGGTGATCGGCAAGCGCGGCGAGCATGCCGATTTCGCGAAAGGGCATCTCGGCGGGCATCTCGAACGCGTACTGCGCGCGGTGCATCGGCCGGTGCTGGTCGCGTCGCGCGCGTTCGGCGCGCCGAAGCGGTTCCTGATCGCGTTCGACGGCAGCGCGACGACCCGTCGCTGCGTGGAGATGGTGGCGGCAAGTCCGCTGCTGCGCGGCCTGGAATGCGATGTGCTGATGGCGGCCGGTGCGGCCGATATCGCGCGCCGTGAGGCGATGGCATGGGCCACCGAGACCCTGACGACGGCGGGCTTCGCGCCGCGCGCGCAGATCGTCGAGGGTGCGGCGGAAGCCGCGATTGCCGGGCATGTCGAGCGCGAACGCATCGATCTGCTGGTGATGGGCGCCTACGGCCATTCGCGCATCCGCAGCATGATCCTGGGCAGTACGACCACGCAGTTGCTGCGCACGTGTCCGATTCCGGTGTTGTTGTTGCGCTGATTGACGGTCTTTCTGCTGCCGCGCTTTGCGCCAGGGGAGGAGACGAGCTTCCGCCTTCGTCTGGATGGCCGCAAGAAGCCGGCCCCTCCGCACGCTGTGCGTGCGTTCGGGATGACAGAAGAGCGTCGCGACTTGCGTCGCTCGCACAGGGGCGCCGGTATGCGCTGTCGGGGAAGAGCTCGCGGCTGAAGCCGCTCCTACAGAAGCGCGGCGGCGAAGCACGAGCGCGGCGGCGCATAAGCGCGGTCGTGATTACAGTGCCGGCAGGGTCACCGTGGCGCGCAGGCCGCCGAGGGTGGGAGAGGCGTCGAGGACGATCTCGCCGCGATGCTGGTGCAGGGCCTGGGCGACGATCGACAGGCCAAGGCCGCTGCCTTCCACGCCGGTGCCGAGTTCGCGGTGGAAGCGGTTGAACACGCGCTGGCGCGCGTCCTCCGGAATGCCCGGGCCGGAATCCTCGATCACCAGCAACGCGCGATCGCCGACGCGGCCGACGCGGATCGCGATGGTGCCGCCGGGTGGCGTGTAGCGCATCGCGTTGTCCAGCAGATTGCGCAGCAAAGCGTCGATGGTGAGTTCGTCGCCCAGCACCGTTGCGGGTTCGGCGATGAGGACGATGCGTTTGCCGTCGCCGTTGCTCAGGGCGGCGTAGTCGCGTTCGTGCCGCTGCGCCAGTGCGACCAGGTCGACGGGGCGGTACGCAGCGGGCATGGCGCCGCTTTCGATGCGGCTGAGCGCGAGCAGCTGCGCGACCAGTCGCTCCATGCGCAGGATGCCGGCGTCGAGATGGCGCTGCGAATGGCCGCGTTCGTCGTCGTTCGCGGACTGGCGCAGGTTGTAGGCATGCACTTTCAGCGCGGCGATCGGCGTACGCAGTTCGTGCGCGGCGTCGGCGGTGAATCGGCGTTCGCGGGCCAAGGCCTTGTCGAGGCGGTCGAGCAGGCCGTTGACCGCAGTCAGGATGCCCTGCACTTCGCGCGGCGCGCGCTCCAGTTCGATCGGCGCCAAGCGTTCCGGTGCGCGTTGTTCCACCGCGTCGGAGACCCGCAGCAGGCTGCGGCTGGCCCAGTTCACCGCCAGCCAGACGAACAGTGCCAGCAGCGGTACCGCGGCGAGCAGCGGCAGCAGCGTACCGAAGGCGATTTCTTCGGCGATCTCTTCGCGGATCGCCGACAGTTCGCCGGATTGATACCAGCGATCGGTCGACGATTTCAGGGTGAAGGTGCGCCAATGTTCGCCGTCGATCACGAGATCGGCGAATCCGGCCTTCAGCGGCGCCAGCGGACGGCTGGGACCGCTGTCGGAGCGCAGCAGCACCGTGCCGCGCGCATCGCGCACCTGGAAGGCGAGTTTGGTTTCGTAGGCGTGGCCGCCGGGTTTGGCCAGGGCTTCGCCCACGCCTTCGCTCGGGCCGCGCCAGACCCTGATCACCATGGGGTCGGTGGCGGGGTCGCCATTGGCGTTCAGGGCGAGGTCGGCCATCGGTTCGTCGACCAGACTCATCAGCACCCGCGAAGAGTGTGCGAGTTTTGCGTCGAAGAGTTCGCCGGCTTCCTGCAGGCCGGCGCGGTAGCTGAACGCCGAGGCGACCAGCAGTACCAGCGTGGTGATGCCGATGATCGACAGCAACAGCACGCGGCGGATCGAGATGGTTCGCATCGATATCGATCGTTTCGACATCATGCGTCTCCCGGGTCCTGCGCGACCTTCGCGTCCAGCGCATAGCCGATGCCGCGCAGGGTGCGGATCAACGCCGGATCGAGTTTCTTGCGCAGCGCATGCACATGCACGTCGAGCGCGTTGCTCGCCACGTCCTCGTCCCAGCCGTACAGCCGCTGCTGCGCGGATTCGCGCGAGATGGGACGGCCGCGGTGCTCCATCAGCATCCGCAGCAGTGCGAATTCGCGACGCGGCAGGTCGAGCGATTTCCCGCGCCACACCACGTCCAGCCGCGCCGGGTCCAGCGACAGTGCGCCGAACTGCAGCAGCGGCGTGGCGCGGCCGCCCACGCGCCGCAGCAGCGCACGCACGCGGGCCAGCAGTTCCTGGGTGTCGAATGGCTTGGCGAGATAATCGTCGGCGCCGGCATCCAGCCCCAGCGTGCGGTCGCTGGCCCGCTCGCGCGCGCTCAGCACCAGGATCGGCATGATCGCCTCGGCGCGACGGGCCTGGCGGATCACTTCCATGCCGTCCATGTGCGGCAGGCCCAGATCCAGCACCACCAGATCGATGCCGCCGTCCTTCATCGCGGCCAGCGCGCTCACGCCGTCGCGCAGCCAGTCGACGGTGAAGGCGGCGCGACGCAGCGCGGTGCGGATGCCTTCGCCCAGCGATTCGTCGTCTTCGACCAGCAGGATGCGCATTCGTGGAGTGTGGGTCGCCGCTCAGCGCGCCGCAAGCTTGGTGCGCACTTTCGCCAGCAGCGCGGCGGCTTCCTTGCGGCGGCCCTGGTCGGCCAATTCGCGGCCGGGGCGCGCGGGCGCGGCCAGGGCTTTCTCCAGCGCCGCGGCGGCGCCTTTCCAGTCGCCCTGGTCCCGCAGGAAATCGCCGTAGAAATAGTTGGGGTCGATGCCGTCGGGGTTGATCTGCAGCCCCTTGCGCAGCAGTTCGCGCGCCTTCTTGTCGTCGCCGAAGCCGACCGGCCAGCCGGGCACCGAGTAATACAGCACGCCCAGGCTGGTATAGGCCGAACCGTCGAGCGCAGCGGGGTCGAGTTTGATCGCCTGCTCGAAATCGGCGCGCGCCTGCTTGGCCAGGCCCAGCGCGCCCAGGCCGCCGCGTTCGCCGGCGAAGCTCGACAGCACGATGCCTTCCCAGATCAGCGCGTTCGCATCTTTAGGCTGCGCGGCGCGCGCGGTCGCCGCCTGTTTCGCCAGCGCGTCGTACGCGGCTTCGCGCTGCGCCTTCGGGGTGTTGTAGTTGACTTCGGCCCAATGGTCGCGCACGGCGGCGACCTGCGGCGAGACTTCGCCCGCGAATGCGGACGATGCGGAAGCGACGAAGAGCGTGGCGCCGACGGCGGCGGCGAGCATGCGGTTGCGGAATCGGATCATGGCGGTTGTCCTCGGAGAGTGGAGACGCTTACGCGGCGCGCGCGTGGCGGCGAACGATGGCGAGTTGCGATTTCAGGGTGCGGTCGACCAGACCGGGCAGCGCGCCGTTGAGGCGCGCGAAGAGTTTTTCCGGCCAGCCCAGTTGCAGCCTCTGGCGCCCGCTGGCGATGGCGGCGACCAGTTGTTCGGCGACATCGCCGGGGGCGTCTTCGGTGACTTTCATTTCGCGGTTCATCGCCGTCACCGCAGGCGTGTTGAACGCGGTCCGGGTGGCGCGCGGCGACAGATACTGGAACCGCAGGCCGCCGTCGGCGTATTCGCGCGACAGGCCTTCCATCAGTCCGCGCAGGCCGAACTTGGTCGCGCTGTAGGCGGAAAAGCCCGGAAACGCGAGGCTGCCGAACGTGGAACCCACCGCGACCACCGCCGCCTGCGGATGCTGCTTGAGCATCGGCATCAGGCCGTGGATCAGCGCCATCGGCGCCAGCAGATTAGTGTCGACCAGTGCGCGCAGTTCGGTCATGGCCTGGTCCTCGAACATGCCGAAGGCGCTCTGCGCATGCGCCAGCACCAGCACCGACGGCGTGCGTTCGAAACGCGAGACGGTGGAAACGACGTGCGCGAGGCCGTCGTCGTCCGCAAGATCCGCGACCAGCGGCACCACCCGACCGGCGTCATGTCGCCGGGCGAGTTGCTGCAGTCGCGTTTCGTTGCGTCCAACGGCGACCACGCGCGCGCCGGTACCCACCAGGGCGTCGCATAGTGCGGCGCCGATGCCGCCGCTGGCGCCGGTGAGCAGCACCGTTCTGCCCGCGAGCGCGATCATGGGGCTTCCGCCAATGCGTTGCGGTCCTCGCGCAGGCCTCGGAACACGTCGCCGTAGAGTGTGTAGAAACGCTTCGCGGCATGCACCACCGCGTGCTGGTCGTCTTCGTCGTCGAGTTGATTCATCAGGCGCTCGTAGACGCCGATATGTTCGATGTCCAGATCGCCGTGCGAGCGCAGATAACTGAAGGCATTGCGCGGCAGGCCGAGCGAGGTTTCGATGGTTTCGGCGGCGCGCGTGGCCAGCGCGACGCTGGTGCCTTCCAGCACCAGCACCATGCCGAAGAAGCCGACCGGATTGCCGCGGGCGATGGTGTCGTAGGCGTAGGCGATCATCAGTTCGGTGGCTTCGGAGGGCTGCGACTGCGCGACCTGTGCGCGATCCGCGCCGCAGGCCACCAGATCGTCGAGGATCCATTCGTGATGGCCCATCTCTTCCTCGATGTAATCGCCCACCGCGGTACGCAGCCATTCCAGGCGCGCCGGCAGCCGTCCGCCGCAGGCCATCAGCAGCGGGACGGTGTGGCGCACGTGGTGGAAGGCCTGGGTGAGGAAGGCGATGTAGTCGTCGCCAGCGATCCTGCCGGCCAGCGCGTCCTGGATGATCGGAACAGTGAGCAGCGACTGGCGCTCGCGCTGGGTCTCGGCGAGCAGCCTGTCGTGGAAAGGCATGCTGTGGAAAGGCTTGTCGTGCGCGGTCATGCGGTGGCTCCGTGAAGCGTGCGGTCGTCGTGAGGGATGTCGTGAAGCGCGGGTTCGATGGCATCGACGTAGCGTGCGTCCACCGCGTCGCGGTAGCGGGCGAGGATCGCGTCGCGTCGCGGGCGGCCGTTGCTGGTCGCCAGGCCATCGGCGAACGAGAACGACGCGTCGGCGCGCACGATGTCGCGGACCCGGGCGTAGTCGGGCAGGCCGCGATTGACGTCGCGCAGTGCGGCGCGCAGCGCGTCGTCGTCCAGATCGGCGCGTCGCGGCCAGACGATGGCGACGTTGAACGGACGCGCTTCGCCATGGACGATCGCCTGCGCGAACGCGGGATGCTGCAGCAGTTCGCTTTCCACCCATTCCGGCGAGACGTTGCGCCCGAACGAGGTGATGAAGACGTGCTTGCGCCGGCCGGTGATGTGTACGAAACCGTCGGCGTCGATGTGGCCGAGGTCTCCGGTCGCGATGGGTCCGGTAGATGGACCGTCTTCGCCCAGATAGCCGAGGTAACGCACGCCTTCGACGAACAGTTCGCCGTCGATCACGCTGACCTTCGCATGCGGCAGCGGCCTGCCGACGCTGCCCATGCGCGTCGCGCCGGGACGGTTGAGGCAGACCACCGACGCGCATTCGCTCAGGCCATAGCCTTCGTACACCGGCAGGCCGATGGCGTCGGCGCGCGCCAGCAGCGCGGGGCCGACGCGGCCGCCGCCCACCGCGAGGAATTTGAGCGAATCCGGCAGCGTCGCGCCCTGTTCGGCCGCCATCACCAGGGCCAGCAGCAACTGCGGCAGCAGGATCGCGCTTTCTGGCCGATAGCGATGCAGGCAGGCCAGCAGCGTCGGCACGTCGAGCCCCGATGCGCCGGTGTAGCCGACTTCGGCCAGCGGCGGCACCGCGATCTGCGCGCCGGACAGCAGCGCCGCGTACACGCCGGCGACGTTCTCCAGCAGCGTCGACAGCGGCATCAGGCACAGATGCCGCTTCGGGGACAGCGGCGCGGCGGCGTCGGCCAGCGACTGCGCCACCGACAGCAGCGCCGTGGCGTCGAGGCACACGCCCTTCGGCGTGCCGGTGGTGCCCGAGGTGCAGGTGATGCAGGCGGTGCCCGCCGGCAGGGCGGCCGGCGACGGATCGAGCTGCAGCCAGCGCAGGGTGTCGCCGAGCGCATGCGTCGCGCACATCGCGAAGGCATCGGACAAGGGCGCGTTCGCCGGAACCACCAAGGCCTCGGCGCCGCTGCCCGCGAGCGCGTGCGCCACCTGCGCGGGCGAGAAGAACGTCGGCAGCGGTACATGCACGGCGCCGAGCCCGCGGATCGCGAGATCCAGCGCCAGCCAGTCGGGACCGTTGTCGAGCCGGCTGGCGAAGCGGCGCGCGCCGCTGGCGGCGATGGCGTCGGCGAGCAGGCGCACGTTTTCGGCGAGTGCGTCGTCGCTCAGCGCGCCGTCGCGCCACAGCACGCGCGGCGCATCGCCGCGGAGCTTGCCGAGCAGCGGTGCGAATGCGTTCGCCGCCGCGTTCACAGCGCACCCGCCGCGAGGCAGGGCAACCACGGCATGGCCGGCGCTGCGGGCGGAACGCGCTGCGAGCGCGAGAGATAGGCGTGCCCGGCAGCGACATCGCCGAACATCACTTTGGGCTGCGCATCGTAGTAATGGCCCCAATGGTCGTGATCGTGGATCAGCCGCGATGGGTTCGCTTCGGCCAGTTCGACGGTGGCCAGATGCAGCCGGTCGAAGGTGTTGCGCAATTGTCGCGTTGCCGCGAACAGCACCCAGCGGAAACCCGCCGCATGCAGCCAGTGGGTCAGATGCAGGATCAGCTCGCGCGCATCGCCGGCCGACAGCGCGCCGAAATTGCCGACTTCTACCAGCTGATCGCGCGGCACCGGGCGGCCGATGGCATCGGCGATGGCGGCTTCCGCGGGCGCATCGAGATACTGCTCGACGAACAGCGGGCCCTCGTAGCCGCATTGCAGTCCGACCGCCGCCTGCAGCCGGCCGGCGGCATCGTCGAACGCCAGCAGGTGCGGCAGGAACCGGGTGAGCTCGGCGCCGTAGCGCGCGCGATAGACCTGGACGATGAAGGCTTCGGTCTCGGCGCGGCGCGCGTGGTCGGGATCGATCAGCGCGCCTTTGGCGAAGCCGCGCGTATCGAGGCGATGGGGTGCGGAGGCGGACGGGAGAGGTGTCATGAGGCCGCATGCTGGGCGGCCCCGATTAAACGAAGATGATCCGTTTGTTAGCCAAACGTGAGCGAAGGATCAGGATTTGATTGGCCTGCGACGTGCGTCGCGTCGCACTCACGGGAAATTAACGGGCGGAGCCGTTTGATCGATGTGGGCGGCACGTTGCGCGCCGTCCGGAAGAGCGCAGCCTGCGGATCAGTCCGTCGCCGAACAGCGCGCCGCGCGCGCCAGCATCAGATCGCGGTCGCGCGCGTTGGCGGCGAGCGATGCGGCGCGTTCGAAGGCGTCGCGGGCTTCGTCGCGGCGCGCCAACTGTTCGAGCAGATCGCCGCGCACCGCGTACAGCAGGCCGTAGTCGCGCAGCTGCGCGGCGTCGCACAGGGCGTCGACCAGCGGTAGCGCGAACGCCGGCCCCTGCGCCTTGCCGACGGCGACCGCACGATTGAGTTCCACCACCGGCGAGGGCTGCACCTGCGCCAGTACGGCATACAGCGACGCGATCCGCGACCAGTCGGTGTCGTCGGCCCGCGCCGCGCGGGCATGGCAGGCGGCGATCGCGGCCTGCAGCGCGTACGGCCCGCGCGCGCCGCCGAGCTGCTGTGCGCGGTTGAGCGCCTGCAGCCCGCGCTGGATCTGCAGGCGGTCCCAGCGCGCGCGATCCTGCTCCAGCAGCAGCACCGGGCTGCCGTCTGCGGCGACCCGCGCCTTCGCGCGCGACGCCTGCAATTCCATCAGGGCGAGCAGGCCCAGCGCTTCGGATTCGCCGGGCAACAGGCCCACCAGCACGCGCCCGAGCCGCAGCGCTTCCTCGCACAGCGCCGGGCGCATCCAGTCCTCGCCGGAGCTGGCGGCGTAGCCTTCGTTGAAGATGAGGTAGATCGCTTCCAGCACGGCATCGAGGCGTTCGGCCAGCTCGGCCTTGCGCGGCACCTCGAAAGGCACCTGCTTCTCGGCGAGCGTACGTTTGGCGCGGACGATGCGCTGCGCCACGGTCGGTTCGGGCTGCAGGAAGGCCCGCGCGATCTCGGCGGTGGTCAGGCCGCCGAGCAGGCGCAGGGTCAGCGCGACCCGCGACTCCAGCGGCAGCACCGGATGGCAGGCAGCGAACACCAGGCGCAGCAGGTCGTCGCCGATGTCGTCGTCCGCATGTTCATCCGCGCGATCGTGGGCCATGTCGGTTCCGTGCAGCTGAAGTTCCAGGCCGTACTCGGTCTGCTTGTTCGCGTGCAGCGCGCGCTGTCGCAGGTGATCGATGGCGCGACGTTTCGCCGCCGCCATCAGCCACGCCGCCGGGTTGTCCGGCACGCCGTCGGCCGGCCAATGCTCCAGCGCGGCGACCAGTACGTCCTGCGCCAGTTCCTCGGCGATCGCCACGTCGCTGGTCATGCGCGCGATGCGCGCGACCAGTTGCGGCGATTCCATCCGCCAGAGGGCATCGAGGGTGCGTCGGGTGCGGTCGTCGGTCATCGGCGGCATGACACCATCCCGAACCCGCGTCGGCAAGCCCGCGACCGCCGACGCCGTCCATCGACGGGTCCATGCATCAAAGCGTCAGGGTTCGATGAATCGATCGAGCGGACGCACCTCGATGCCGCCGCCGAACACGCTGCCCAGATTCGCGCTGGGATGCAGCATCGCGATGCGCACGGCCGCGTCGATATCCTCCGCCTCGATCAGGAAGAAGGCACCGAACGGTTCATCGCTCCGCGCGTACGGTCCCGTTTCCACCGTCACCGAATCGCCGTGCGCGCGCAGCGTTCGGTATGCATCCTGTGCGCCGAGCGAGCCCACGAACCTGACGTGGCCGCTCGCGTAAAGCGCTTGATCGTGCGGTGCGCAGCGCGCGCGGATGCCGTCGAGTGCATCGGCGCCGAGCGCCGCGAATTTCGCGATCTCGTAATGACAGAGGCAGAGGAAATGCATGGAGGATTACCGGTCGAGTGGAGAAGCTGCGACGGGCGATGCGCGGGCAGGACACCTGCGCATCGTGCTCAGGATCGTGCTCAGGATCGTGATCAAAGTCGCGATCGAGGTCCCGATCAAAGACTGACGATGGGTTTGAAGCCGCCCCAGAACATGCGCTTGCCGTCGAACGGCATGGCCTTGGGGTCCATCCCCGCCATCAGCCGCGGATCGGCCATCACCAGCTTGTTGACCTTGTCGCGATGCGCGCGCGACTTGTAGACGATCCACGAGAACACGACCACTTCGTCGGGCTTCAGTTTCACCGCCTGCGGAAACGAGGTCGATTTCCCGGGTTGCACATCGTCGGCCACGCATTCGATGTACTCGATCGCGCCGTACTCCTTCCAGATCTTGCCGGCCTTGCGCGCCAGCTTGCGATACGCATCCAGGTTCTTCTTCGGAACCGGCAGAACGAAACCGTCGACATAGCTCATGGCACTCTCCTGGGTTGGGTCGGTGGATTGCGGTGTTGCTGCTTCAGTGGAACTGTTCCAGCAGAACTATTGCAGAGGAACGACTGCAGAGGAACGACTGCAGCGGAACGGTCGCCGCGATCACGCCGACGGATCCATCCAGAAGACTTCCCACTGGTGGCCGTCCAGATCCTCGAACGCATGCTGGTACATGAATCCCATGTCGTTGGCCGGGGTGGGCGTCGCGGCGCCGGCGGCCACGGCCTTGGCGATCATGGCGTCCACCTCCTCGCGCGACTCGCACGACAGCGCCAGCAGCACTTCGGTGGCGGCGCGGGCGTCGGCGACGGGCTTTTTCGTGAAGCCGGCGAAGAACGGCTTGACCAGCAGCATCACCTGGATGTGCTCCGAGATCACCATGCAGGTGGCGTTCTCGTCGGTGAACTGCGGGTTGAAGTCGAAGCCGAGCGCGCCGAAGAACGCGACGGTGCGGTCGAGGTTGTCGACCGGCAGATTGACGAACAACTGGCGGGGTTTCGCTGCGGTCGATGTCGATTGGCTGGACATGGCTCAGACCTCCTTCATGCAGTTGATCATCCACGGCTTGCCGAAACGGTCGGTGAAGGACCCCCAGCGGATCGCCCAGAAGGTTTCCTGCAGCGGCATCTGCACCTGACCGCCCGCGGACAGCGCGGCGAAGATGCGCTCGGCCTCCTCGGGCGTGTCGACGTTGATGTTGACGCAGGTCCCCTGGCCCGGATCGCCGTGAGGCGGCGGACCGTCCGCGCCCATCAGCACGGCGCCATCGGCTTCCAGCAGGGTGTGCATGATCAGATTGTGGCTGTCGGCCGGCATCTCGTCGCACATCGGCGAATCGCCGTAGGTCATGCGCATCCTGATGTCGCCCTTGAACACGTCGCGGTAGACATCGAAGGCGGCGCGGCAATTGCCGTTGAAGTTGAGGTAAGCGATGAATTGCACGGAAATCTCCTGGGTTTCGAGTCGGGTCGTTCGAATTCGTGGATGGATGTAGGCGGCGCGTCTCAGTCGCCCGGACGTTTCGTGCCCTTGAGCAGTGCCACGATCGCCATCGCATGGCCATGACCCAGCGCGAAGTCGCGCTTGAGCCAGGCGACGATGTCGCCGGCCTTCACGCCCGCTTTCAAGCCGTCGCCGTCCGCGAATCCCTGTGCGGCGGCGAGGCGCTTGAATTGCTCGGGACCGTGTCCGGTCTTCGCCTGGATGTTGTCGAGATAGGCCTGGAAGGACATCGGGCGGGGCTCCGGATCAGGCGTCGGGCGAAAGCCGCGCGCGCAGGCGGTCTTCCTGTTCGCGCAGCTCGGGCGTGAACGCTTCGCCGAAATCGTCGGCCTCGAATACCGGCCGGATCTCGATCTCGCTGGGGCCGGCATGCGGATTCGGGCAGCGCCGCACCCATTCGATGGCTTCGTCCAGCGAACGCACCTGCCACAGCCAGAACCCGGCGATCAACTCCTTTGTCTCGGCGAACGGGCCGTCGATTACCCGCCGCTGCGCGCCGTCGAACTGCACCCGGGCGCCCTGCGAGGTGGGCTTCAGGCCTTCGCCGGCCAGCATCACCCCGGCGTTGACCAGGTCTTCGTTGAAGCGGCCCATCGCCGCCAGCAGGTCCTGGTCGGGCATGACGCCGGCCTCGGAATCGGCGGTGGCCTTCACGATCACCATGACTTTCATTGTCGTTCTCCTGAATGGAAAGGGCGCGGGCGGCTCGGCCGGGTCGGCTCAGGCCGCCCATACCCATGACGACGAACCGCGAGGCGCGGAATCGACACGCGCCCGGAAATATTTTTTTGACGTCGGCTGGGGCATCATGGCCCGGCGTTCGGCCCCGAGGAATGAGGATGCAATACCTGTTGCTGGTCTACACCGATCCCGAATTGATGGCGACCCTGCCGCCGGACGAGTTCGACCGCCTGATGCATGGCTGCATCACCCATGCCGATGAGTTGAAGGAAGGCGGCTGCCTGTTGGGCTCGCAGCAGCTGGAGGCGCCGACACAGGCGCGCACCGTGCGCGTGCGCGAGGGCGCGGCGCGGGTGACCGACGGCCCCTTCGCCGAAACCAAGGAGGTGCTGGCCGGCTTCAATCTGATCGAAGCCGACAGTCTGGAAGCAGCGGTGCGCATCGCCCACGAATTCCCGTGGACCCGCTTCGGCAGCATCGAAGTGCGGCCGGTGCGGGATTTCGATGCGGTGCGCAGGCGTGTGGGCGCCTGAAGCCGCCACCGTTGGCCCGGGATGCCGCGTAGGGCGGGTTATCGTGCGGTATAACCGCCATCGATCACCAGTTCGCTGCCGGTGACGAACTTCGATTCGTCGGACGCCAGATAGACCACGCCCCAGGCGATGTCGTCGGCGTCGCCCATGTGCCCCAGCGGGTGCAGGTCGCCGACGGCCTTGCGCGCGGCGTCGATGTCGGTGGCGCCGCTGGCGCCCAGGTGATGCTCGACCATCGGCGTCCAGATGAAGCCGGGATGCACCGAGTTCACGCGGATCCGGTCGGGCGCGTAGCTGATCGCGTCGGTCTTGCTCATCAGCCGCACCGCGCCCTTGGACGCGTGGTATGCGGGGATGTCGGCGGCGCCGATCAGGCCGTAGATCGACGACAGATTGACGATGCTGCCGCCACCGGCGCGCTTCATGTGCGGGATGGCGTGCTTCACGCAGAACAGCACGCCCTTCACGTTCACCGCCTGCACCGCATCCCATTCGGCTTCGGTGATTTCGTGGGTGAGTTTGACCGAGCCGGAGATGCCGGCGTTGTTCACCAGCACATCGACGCTGCCGAACAGCGCTGCGGCCTGATCGATCGCGGTCTGCACGTTGCGCTCGCTGGCGACATCGACGTGCCAGAAGTGCGCTTCGATGCCGCGTCCGCGCAGTTCGACGGCCAGCGCCTCACCTTCCTCGTCCAGACGATCGAACACGGCCACGATCGCGCCTTCCTCGCCCAGCCGCTCGGCGCAGGCGCGGCCGATGCCCAGCGCACCGCCGGTGACGATGCAGACTTTGCCTTTGACCCGGTTCATGGCGATTCCTTCTATCGATGGGCGGAGCGGTTCCGCCGGTCTTTTCTGAATATAGCCCGGGTGTTCCGCGCGCGTTTGACTGCGGTCAAATGCGCGTGCGCCGATCCGTGCGTCAATGACCGCTCTCGTCGACGATCGAGGTGTCGCCATGTTCAAGGACATACTGGTTCCCTACGTGAACGCGGACAGCGAAAAGGCGCCGGCCGCCGCCGCGATGGCGCTCGCGGAAGCGTTCGACGCGCATGTCGCGATGCTGGTGACGGTCGATGTGCCGGCGCCGATGCCCAGCGACTGGGGTGCGATGGCCTACGATGTCTATGCGCGACTCCACGAGGAGGCGCGCAAGCGCGCCAACGAGCGCGCGGATGCGCTGCGCGGCCGGTTCGCGCATGCGGCCGTACCGTTCGACATCCGGACCGCCGAAGCGGTGTCGCTGCATCCGCAGAACGCCGCCGCGCTGCAGGCGCGTTATGCCGACCTCACCGTGCTGTCGGCGATGCCGCGCGACGGCATCGACACCATGTTCGTGCACGATCATTTCCACGACATCCTGCGCCACTCCGGCCGGCCGGTGCTGGTGGTGCCCGAGGGTCACGCCGCGACGCTGCCGCCGAAGCGCGCGGTGATCGCGTGGAAGCCGACGCGCGAAGCCAGCCGCGCCGTCGCCGACGCGATGCCGCTGCTGCGGAAAGCCGAGGCGGTGGATGTGCTGGTGATCGATCCGGCGATCGGCGAAAGCGCGCACGGCGCAGAACCCGGCGCCGGCATCGCAGCGCATCTGGCCCGTCACGGACTGCGAGTGGACGTGGTGGTGCGGCCGAGCATGAATTTCTCGGTGGCGTATGCGGTGCTCGACTACGCGCGCGCGGTCGGCGCGGATCTGATCGTCGCCGGCGGCTACGGCCATTCGCGGCTGCGCGAAGCGATGCTGGGCGGCACCACCCGCGAGTTGCTGCAGACCGCGCATCTGCCGGTGCTGTTCTCGCACTGAGCGCGTCGCGCGCGCTGGGCGTGGGGGCGTAGACTGCCGATCATGATCCGCAGTCCCTCGCCGATGCGTCCATGCAGTTGAATCCAGTCGAGCTCTACGGCTATTGCGTCGCGTTCGCCATCGGCCTGATGATCGGCATCGAACGCGAACGCAGCAAGGGCGAAGGCCCGCTGCGCGCTGCGGCCGGCGTGCGGACGTTCATTCTGCTGGCGCTGGCCGGTGCGATCGCGCAGCAGGCCAGCGGCGTGGGCATCGCCGTCGGCGGCGCGTTCGTCGCGCTGGCAGCGCTGGCGAGCTACCGCCATAGCCGTGTCGAAGATCCGGGCCTCACCACCGAAGTGGCGATGCTGGTGACGTTCCTGCTGGGCGTGCTGGCGATGACCGCACTGCCGGTCGCCGCCGCTCTGGGCGTGGTGGTCGCGATGGTGCTGGCCAGCAAATCCCGCCTGCACGACTTCACCCGCAAAACGCTGACCGAACAGGAACTGCACGATGCGCTGCTGCTCGCCGCCGCTGCGGTGGTGGTGCTGCCGCTGTTGCCGGATCGCGCCATCGACCCGTGGCAGGCGCTGAATCCGCATACGCTGTGGATGCTGGTGGTGCTGGTGATGGCGATCAACGCCGCCGGTTATGTCGCGCTGCGCATGCTCGGGCCTGGCGCGGGCCTGGCGCTGGCCGGTTTCATCGGCGGTTTCGTGTCCAGCACCGCGACCATCGCCGCGATGGGCGACCGCGCGCGGGCGTCGCCGCAGTGGCGGATGCAATGCGTCAGCGCCGCGCTGTGTTCCAACATTCCCACCATCCTCATGCTCGGCGTGGTGACCGGCGCACTGTCGCCGCCGCTGCTCTCGACGCTGATGCTGCCGCTGGTTTGCGCCGGTTCGGCGGCCATGCTCTCGGCCTGGATCGTGCACGCGCGCAGCGCGTCGACCGAAGTCGAAACCAGCCAGGTCGCGCCCGGTCGGCCGTTCGAGCCGCGCCATGCGCTGATGTTCGCCGCGATCGTCAGCGCGATCCTGCTGCTGTCGGCCGGCGTGCATCGCTGGCTGGGCGACACCGGCGTGCAGATCGCCGCGGGCGTCGCCGGGCTTGCCGATCTGCACGCCGCCGCCGCGTCGGTGGCGCAACTCGTCGCCAACGGCGCGCTGGACGTGGACGATGCGCGCTGGCCGGTGTTCATCGCCCTGATCGCCAATTCGATGAGCAAATTGCTGATGGCGTGGCTGCGCGGCGGTCGCGGGTTCCTGCTGCGGCTGTTGCCCGGGGTGATCGCCATCGTCGCCGCGTTCGCGACGGGCGCGTGGTGGGCGGGCCTCTGATCGACGCCGCAGCGCGCGACGCGGGCGCTTCTCTGTCTCAGCGCGCGGCGCCGGCCTGCGCCGTGCCGGCACGCACTGCGCCGCACCGGAAAAATCTCGAATTCGCCAGCCACTGTCGATCGGGGTAATACGCGAACAGCAGTTGCCCCTGCTTGAGCGTGTCGATCACCGCGTTCGCGACTGCGGGGCGCAATGCCGGGCAGCCCAGGCTGCGACCGAGGCGCCCCTGGCGCAGCGCCTGGACGGGATCGACGTAGGCGGCGCCGTGCATCACGATGGCGCGCGCGCGGGCCCGATCGTTGACGCCGGGCTCCAGTCCTTCCATCCGCAGCGAATAACCATTGCCGCCGATGTAGGTTTCCACGGTGGCGAACAACCCCAGGCTCGACTGGTGACTGCTGTCGAGATTCGAGAAGGCGTTGGCGAAATTCTCGCCGCTGCTGCGCCCGTGGGCGACGTGCTCGGCGTAGAGCAGTCGCGCGTGTTCCAGGTCGAACACCCACAGCCGCGGTTCGGTGGACGGGCGCGAGTAGTCGATCACCGCGAGCCGTTGCGCGGGCGCGACGCTGCCGGAGGCGACGGCGCATTCGGCCGCTTCCAGCGCGAGCGCGAGGACGTTCGGGTCGGCGTCCGGCGCGAGCCGCTGCAGGCGCGCCGATAGCGGGGATGCGCCATCGGATCGTGCGTCGGCACGCGTCGTGGGCGCGGACGCATGACGCGTGGACGCCAGGCTTGCGGACGCAGGGTCCGCATCGGCGGCGAAAGCCGACAGCGCGGTCGCCATCGCGGCGGCCGCAAGCAGCAGGGAAGCGGGCCTGGACATCGCCGGAGGATGCCCCATGCCGATCGCGACAACATGAACAGGCCGGCGATTCACTCCAGCGGTGGCTGCGTCGGTGCGGGCGATGGCGTTGCCGGTGCGACCGCGGTCCCGTCCGCGCGCAGCAGCGTGAGTGCCCCGGACGGCGGCGCCCGCTGGATCGATTCATCGGTGACGACCACGGTCGCGCCCGGGCGCAGGGCCTCGTAGACCCGATGCGCGAACGCGTCGGCGACCCGGATCCGGCCCGTGGCGAGCGCCTGGTGCAGATCGCCCTCGGGAGGCGTGCCTGCGTCCGGTACCGGAATCGCCAGCCAGCGCAGCGACGGATGATCGGGCAATACCGCATTGGGGCCTTCGCCCGGGCCTTCCAGCAGCACATACGCATGCGTGCCGTGCATCGGTTCGTCGACGACCTGCACGGCCGCGCGGCCGATCTCCACGCCGTTGCGCAGCACCACGAGTGTTCCGTCGCGGGTACTCAATACGATGGTCAGCGGCCCCTCGGGCGCGCGTTCGGGCATCCACACATCACCGCTCGCATCGGCGTCCTCGATGGGTGTGCGCGGTGCGCCGGTGGCGGGATCGACCGGCGCGAACCAGCCGGGCGAGGCGACTTCCGGTGCGTGCGACGCCTCGCTTGCGATCACCACCGTCATGCCGTGGCTGGTCGTGGCGAAGAGTTTTTCGGAAAAGGCGTACGGCAGGCGCACGCAGCCGTGCGAAGCCGGATACCCGGGGATCCGGCCGGCGTGCAGCGCCACGCCATCCCAGGTGAGCCGCTGCATGAACGGCATCGGCGCGTTGTCGTAGAGATTGGAATAATGCTCGCGCTGTTTCTGCAGGATCGTGAATACGCCGGTCGGCGTTTCGTGGCCGGGTTTGCCGGTGCTGACCGTGGACACGCCGATACGCACGCCATTGCGATACACGTACGCGAGCTGTTCCGGCAGGCTGACCACGATCACCACCGGACCCACGGGCGCCAGTTCCGGCATCCACAGGTACTCGCCGGGTTTCAGCGCGAATGCCGGTCCGGCGTTCGCCGGCCCGGATGGCGTCGGTGCGCAGGTGTCGATGCCTGCGCTGTCCGGAGGTGCGGCGGCCAGTGGTACGGCTGCGCACAGTGCGACGACGAAAGCGATGCCTGCGAACCTGTTCGATGGGATGCGTTGCGATGGCATGCGTGCAGTCTGGTCGCCGATGCGCGCCGCGCCTTGAGCACGCTCAAAATCCGCATGCGCCGCCGGCCGCGATTCAGTTCGACAGCACCTTGAGGATCTGCAGGGCGATCTTGCGTTTCTGCGCGGGCAGTTTGCGGAAGCGCAGCAGCGCTTCGCTTTCGCTGGCATCCTGGGCGCAGTCTTCGCGCGGCGTCGACGGTGCGGCTTCCGTGCCGTCGCAGCGGCTGGGGCCGCGGCCGGTGCCCAGCCATTCCACGCAGGTGACGGTCTCGATGGCGATCTGGATCAGGTGATGCATGCTCGGCGACGTGCCGAGCGGGTGTTCCCACTGGGTCACGGCGCTGCGTTTCACGCCGATCCGGCGCGCCAGTTCGGCCTGGGTCAGCTGTGCGGCCAGTCGTGCCTTGCGAATGCGGGTGGGGAGTTGCATGCGGGAGCCTCGTCCTGATCGGCGCCGCCGCCGCGACCCTCGCCAGGCGACCTTGCCTTGTGCATCGACATATCCGTGACCGTCGTGTCCGGCAGGCGCCGGATCGCCGCAGACGGCATGTTGTCCGGTTTCGCTTTCCGCAGTCCCCTGCGGCTGAATCGAACCGGCATGAGGGCTAACGGAAAGCCGCGCTTGACGCGGCCGGCGGCCATTCCGGCTGCGGCTGCGGCCTGCGTCGCCGCATTCCCGCGTCTAATCCAAAGCCCGGGACGGTACGGGCCGTCCCGGGGGGAGGCGGGTCACGAGCGGATAGAGAGCCGTCGAAGGCTGCCGCGTGGACATATCGCGCAAGCGCGGCGCCGGCCACACTAAAGGACACGACAGGATGTTACGCATCTGGTTGTTCGGTTCCCTCTGCGTCGCCAACGATGCCGCCGGCGAGCGGATCACAGCGCTCTCCGGCCGCTGCGGCAGTCTGCTGGCCTATCTGGCCCTGGGCCGCGGCCGTTATTTCAGCCGAACCGAGCTGTTGGGCACACTGTGGCCGGAGCGGATGGCGTCGATGACCGCCGGTTCTTTCAATACCGCGCTGTGGCGCTTGCGACGGTTGGTCGAATGCCCGCCCTTCCGGCACGGCGAATTGATCGCCAGCGACCGTCGCGGCGCGATCGGGCTGAACGGTTCGCAGGACGTCTGGCTCGACATCGAGGAGTTCGAGCGCCGCATCGCGTCCGGCCTGAGCCGGCCGATCGAACACCTGGGCGACGCCGAGATCGACGATCTGCGCACCGGCGTGGCGTTGTACAAGTCCGACATACTGATGGAATTCACCGACGACTGGGCGCTGCGCGAGCGCGAGAAGCACCGTCGTCATTATCTGAACGCGCTGTGGCGGCTGATGCAGGTGTGCACGATCCGCCGCGAATACGGTGAGAGCATCCGCTACGCGCAGTCGATCCTCGATTGCGACACGCTGCGCGAGGATGTGCATCGTGAGTTGATGCAACTGTTCGTGCTCAGCGGCCAGCGCGCGCAGGCGCTGCGCCAGTTCGAGGTCTGCCGCGACATGCTGCGCCGCGAGCTGGCGATCCAGCCCATGCGCGAAACCCTGTCGCTGTACCGGCAGATCGCCGACAGCGCGATCGGCGGCGAGGGCGGGGGCGAGCAAGTGCGTGCGATGCAGGCGCCCCTGCATTTCGAATACGTGCCGACATCGCTTCCGCATGACTCGATGCCGCCGCTGCCCGGCACACGCGGCATGATCGCGGCCGCCCGCCAGCATCTGGCCGCAGCCGATGCGCAGCTTGAACTGAGTCTGCGTCAGCTCGATAGCTGAGGTTGGTTGCTTTCAAGAGCAAATCCCCCCTTCCCCCCTTTTTCAAAGGGGGGAAGAGCAGGGCTGCGCATTGTTGCGTTGCGCTTGAAGGCCATTGTTTCAAAGCCATTGTTTCAAAGCCCTTGCTTCAAAGCCCTTGCTTTGCCCTTGCTTTGCTTTGCCCTTGCTTCGCCCTTGCTTCGCCCTTGCTTCGCCCTTGCTTCGCCCTTGCTTCGCCCCCTTTGAAAAAGGGGGCTACGGGGGATTTGCTTTTCCGCATGTTGCGTCGCGGCGACAGCACGCCATGCCGGCACTACCTTCACGCTGCGGTGACGTGGCCGGCAGAAGAGAGGGCAGCGGGCTGAAGCCCGCTCTACGGCCCGCTCTACGGCCCAATCTGCAACCCGCTCTGCGGACGGCCACCGGTGCCGACGATCGACATCAGCCCCATCACCCGACATCACGCACCTCCCGCGTCCCATGTGATGTCGCGGTGATGTCGGCGTGATGGGGCGGTGATGACGGCGGCGCAGAGTCGGTCCATCGCACCGGCAATCGCACCGGTACTGGTCAGGCGCCCATGACACTGCTCGAGGATCGCACCGCCGTCTTCATCGTTCGCATCTGGTGCGAGCGCGGCGACGGGCCGAGCCTGGCGCCGGAGTGGCGGGGCTCGGTCGAACACGTCCAGACCGGCGCGCGCGCGTTCTTCCGCCACCTGGACGTGGTGCTCGAATTCATGAAACCGCACCTCGAAGGCATCGGCATCGATGCCCAGCAGCGTTTCTGGGAACGCATCTCGACCGTCATGGACGACGCGCCCGACCGCGACCCGCAGGATCGCGACCTCCGCGAAATCAGGATCGATCTCGGTGCGGGTCCCGCGGCGGAGCCGCACATCCCCGCGTCCGCCAACGCAATCGCCGCCGCAGCCGCCAACGCACGCAAGTCCCGCTAGGAGTCCGTCATGGCCGTTATCCGTGCCAACCGCGAATCGATCGATGACCGTTTCAGCGTGCTGGGGTTCACCGTACGCTCCGAACTGCCGCTGTTCGAGATCGGTCTCGCCACCGACCCGGAATTGCTCAAGCCCGAGAGTCGCGCCAGGCGCACCCCGGGCAATTTCTTCACCAGCCGGCTGCTGCGCGCACTGCCGTCGCAGCGCGGCGAAGCGGTGTATCTGGTGCCGCCGGAGATCGTGGCGCGGTTCGTCGGCCAGCAGCGGCTGTATTTCGGACTGGCGACGTATCGCGAAAGCGACCGCAGCACGCCGATCTCGCTGCGCATGCCCGATCGCGGCACGATGTACGTCAGCCTGTCCGGGCTGTCGGAACGCGGGCTGCGGCGCACGGTCCGCAGTCGCGGCGCGCCGACGTACGGTAGCAACGGCAATGCCGGCGAACTCGGCTGGGGCGGCGACAACACCACCGCGACGCCGCCGCCGTCGCGCGACGAGGACCGCGCCACGCGCGCTGGCCACGATGCGAAAGCGGCGAACGGCGCGAACGGCAACCCGGGTTACAGCGACGGATTCTCCGAAGATCTGTGGCAGAAACCGCCGGTCGCCCCGTCCGCACCGGCAGACACCTCCGCCGCGCCCGCGGCTGCACCCGGCGCGACCGCGCAGGGCCTGGCGCTGCGCAACGGCGGCGGGCGTCGTCCGGTGGCGACCTCGCGCTCGCTGCTGATTTCCTCCGATTACCAGCCGAGCAATCTGTGGGACGCGCTGCGCGCCCAGCTCGGTTTCTTCGTCGACAGCGCGATGTGGTATCTCGGCGTTGGCGACACCACGGTGATGCCGCATTCGGCGATCTGCCAGATCCGCGTGCCCGACGGCACCGCCGAGGGCGGGCTGAACGGCACCGGCTTCTTCATCGGCCCGCGTCTCATCATGACCGCCGCGCACGTCGTCGATGGCCTGAGCGAACTGATCGTGGTGCCGGGCAAGAACGGCGGCGGCACCGGCGGCGGCGCCGAGCCCTTCGGCCGGTTCAAGGTCTCGTCGGCGAACTTCCGCAAGTTCACCGGCTACAGCGGCAACGGCGACTTCGACCGCGACATGGCGCTGATCTGTGTGCCTGCAGCCAACGCCGCGCCGAGCGGCCGTTATTTCGATCTGGTCGAGGAACTGAACCAGTCGCGGCCCGAAGGCGTGGTGGTCAGCGGCTATGCCGCCTGGTGGGAGGCGAACACGCCGATCGAGCAGTACGTCAACGACACCATCGATCCGAACAAGCAGCACATGATGGGCGGCTACATCCGCGAGCTGCCTACCGACCACACCTTCACCTACAACCTGCAGACTCTCGCCGGCACCAGCGGATCGCCGGTGTACTGGATCGAGGACGGCGCGCTCGGCCCGCAGGCGCATCTGGTCGGCGTGCACGTCGCGGCGTTCGACGAGCATGCCAACCGCGGCTGCCGGATCACCGAAGAGAAGCTGGTCTGGATCCGCAATATCGCCGCCGGTTGGGGCCAGACCCTGACCTTCGCGCAGAGCGTGCGCGGCGTGCGCAGCCTGTCGGTGGTGGACGAGGACAGCGCCTACGACATCGGCGGACCGATCCCTGACGAAAGCGTCGCCGGTGGAAACGGAGTCAGCACCGCGCAGGGCGGGTACGGCAGCCGCAGCCTCACGCTGACGACGCCCGAGTACCCGCAGGCAAGCCGGTTCGAGCCGGCGAACAGCGGCAACTTCCGCGTGGTCGGCGGTACCCGCACCATCGACAGGATCGTCATCCACATCACCGACGGCGGCGCCAACATCAACGGCACCATCAGTTGGTTCAAGAATCCGGCCGCCAAGGTCAGCTCGCATTACGTGATCGGCCAGGACGGCGAGATCGTGCAGATGGTCGCGCACAACGACGTCGCCTGGCACGCAGGTTCCGCCAACGGCACCAGCATCGGCATCGAGCACGTCGCCAACACCCGGGGTCTGACCCCGACCGCGGCGCA
The DNA here is from genome assembly GCA_020692565.1 of Thermomonas sp. Taxonomy (GTDB): domain Bacteria; phylum Pseudomonadota; class Gammaproteobacteria; order Xanthomonadales; family Xanthomonadaceae; genus Lysobacter_I. Next base: position 14,992 of record JAIMKJ010000034.1, on the reverse strand, counting down.
GATGTGCGCGTCGGCGGCGCTGGTGACGTGGCTGTGCGACCAGTACGGCATTCCCGCCGATCGCGCGCACATCCTCGGTCACGCCGAGGCCGACGGCAGGACCACCCACCAGGCCTGCCCGAACGCGGTGTGGGACTGGGTGTACTACATGGACATGATCGCCACGCGCACGTGCTACGTGCCGGCCGCCATCACGCCGACCAATACGCCGACCGCGCAGTCGCTCGGCCGCGCCAACGGCCATGCGAACGGCCACCTGAATGGTCATGGCCGCAACGGCTACGCGACCCGCAGCCGCGCGCTGCAGGACGACACCGGCCATGAGGGGCTGACCGATCCGGATGCGATGGGCATCGACGGCGACATTCCCGACGACGAACCGCTGTCGCAGGCGCAGTCCCGGTACGCCCGCGCGCTGGGCGACCCGGCGCCGGAATATCCGCAGGCGCTGTCGTTCGCGCCCGCGCATCCGAACAACTACACCCGGGGACGCAAGGCCGGCGTCGCGGTCGACCGCGTGGTCATCCACATCACCGCCAGCCGGAACGATTACGACAAGACGGTGAAGAACTGGTTCCAGAATCCGAGGCAGATGATGGGTGGCAGGCGCGTTCGCGTCAGCGCGCATTACGTCGTCGGCCGCGGCGGCGAAGTGGTGCAGATGGTCGCGCACGGCGACACCGCGCATCACGCCAACGGCGCCAACAGCCGCAGCATCGGCATCGAACACAACGCCACCGCCACCCGCGACCACGCGCCCACCGACGCGCAGTACCGCAGCTCGGCGAAGCTGGTGGCGTGGCTGTGCGCGCAGCTGGGCATTCCCGCCGACCGCACCCATGTCCTCGGTCATTCCGAAGTCGACACGAGAACCACGCACACCAGTTGCCCCAATTCGGTCTGGGACTGGGACACCTACATGACTTATCTCGCCGCCGAAGCCGCGGCGCTGGCGGGCGGCGCGGTCGCGCAGAGCCTGGGCGCGCGTCGCGGCTATTCGATGGCGCAGGAAATCATCACCCCGTTCTACGACCCCGCCGATCCGATGAGCGCGCTGACCTGCCAGGCGGATGCCTTCAGCCTGGCGCGCGAGGAATGGTTCGCCGGCGTGCCCAACACCACGATCTTCCCGCACTCGGCCATCTGCCTCCTGGAGATGGACGACGGCAGCGGCGGCGGCGGGCGCGGCACCGGCTTCTACATCGGCCGCAACCGCATCCTCACCTGCGCCCACAACCTGCACGGCATGGCCAGCGTCACCATCATTCCGGGCAAGAACGGCAACGGCGGCGCGTCCACCGAACCCTTCGGCCGCACCACGGTGGCAGCGTCCTCGTGGCGCATTCCCGCCAGCTATGCCGGCAGCAACAAGGCGACCGATCTTGCGGTGATCGACAACGTGCCGATCGATGCGCCCAACGGGCAGTGGTTCGACACCCTGGAAGAGCTCAACCAGTCGCGGCCGGAAGGCGTGGTGGTCTGCGGTTATTCCTCGCGTTCGACCAAGGTGCCGGAACTCACCGCGGCGATCGACGGCTTCAAGCAGCACCTGCACGCCGGCTACATCGCCGCGCTGGCCGACGACGACAGCACCTTCAGCTATCCGATCCTCACCCTCAAGCGCGCCAGCGGCTCGCCGGTCTACTACATCAGCAACCACAGCGGCCAGCCGCATTCGTACGTGGTCGGCGTGCATACCGGCGCGGATACCGACGACCTCAATCGTGGCTGCCGGCTGATGCAGAACAAGATCGACTGGATCGAAGGCCGCACCACCAGCCTGTCGCTGGGCGCGCCGGACGGCACGACCAGCCGTGCGCCGGGCAACGACGGCCCGTCCGATCATCCGGTGCATCTCATCCCGCAGCCCAACAAGGACGCCTGCTGGGCGGCGTCGATGGCGATGCTGCTGGCGCACCGCCGGCAGCAGTCGCGCACGCCCGAATCCATCGTCAACGACGTCGGCGGCAGCCTCGCCAGTTCCTACGGCTGGGACCTGCTCAAGGCGGTGCGCGATCGCTACGGCTTCGTCGTCATCGATCAGCCGTCCAACGCCAGCCTCTACCACGCGCCGAAACAGTGGGCCGAATGGCTGAACACCTACGGTCCGCTGTGGGTGGTGATCGTCGGTGCGCCGCATGCGGTGGTGGTGGCCGGCATCAAGGGCAACCTCGACGACGCCAGCGCCACCCAGGTCAAGATCCTCAATCCCTGGGATACGCGGATCGCGTTCGACAGCGACCCGATCGACTTCCATCCCGCGAACCACGGCTACGAAGACTGGCTGCCGTTCGCCGACTTCGCCGCCGACTTCGGCAACATGGCCGAACCCGACTACGGCAACTGGCGGATCCTGCATCTGCCGGCGGCGGCCGCGGGCGGGCCGCCGTTGTCGACGCGCGGCAACGGCGGCATGCGTCTGGCGCCGCCGCCGCCGCCGGTGCGCGCGTTGAATCTCGATGCAACGGGCGAACGCCGCGAACCGATCGAACCCAGCCGCGTGCTCGGCGTGCGCATGAGCCGGGTGATCGGCGAAGCCGGCGGCAGCCGCTGGGCGCTGGATCAGCTCGAAGGTCTGAAGTCGCCGTCGACGCTGTCGCCCACCGTGAGTTCGGCCGCGCCCACCGATGTCCGCATCGATATCAACGACTGGCCGGCGATCGACAGCGCGCCCACGCCGCTGCCGTTGAAGGTCGAATTCCGCGCCGCGAACGGCAGCCTCGGCGATGTCCGCATCGGCACCGGCATGCCTGCGAACCTGGCGTACGGCGTGGAAGTGATCGCGAAGATCGAGGATTGCGCCGACGCCGATGGCGTGGCGCGACTGCGGGTCCGCATCGACTATCGCTTCCGCGGCCTGTCGGAAGGCAATCCCGACGCGACCATCGAACTGACGCTGCGCGGCGACGGCCGTTACGAACGCGAGAACGGCTGGCGCGCCGTCGACGTCGAAAAACCCGATGTGTTGAGCCCCGCGGCCTGAGGAGCGCACCGTGTCCGACACCACGCGCAACAGCGGCAGGATCTTTCCGTCCCGGAACGGAACGGCGATCGCGCGTGCGCAGGCGGACGGACAGCCCGTTGCGCAGGCGCCGGCCGCATCCAGCAAGCCGCCGGCCACCGAGACCATCGCCCGCCGCGCCGGCGCGATGGTCAACGAAATCGACTTCCCGGGTTTCGTCTCGCAGCTCGTGCACGGCACCTTCGATGCGATCGTCGATGCCTCGATCCGGCAGATGGAAAGCTATTCCGGCCTGGTGTCGGCGGTGGCCAAGACGGTCGACCAGTTCACCGAAGAAAACGTCACCTTCAACCAGGCGCGCGACTGGCTGGTGTCGCGCTATCCCGGCGATGTCGTGCTCAAGCTGCCGGAAGCCGGCGAGAGCGAACCGCAGCTCGCGCCGCGCGCCGAAGAACTCAGCCCGATCTGGCTGGCCGATTACGGCGTGGACGGCCAGGAGTTGACCACCGAATTGCTGGAACAGCAGATCCTGCCGCAGGTGCGCAACAAGGTCGGCGCCGAACGCCAGCAACTGCTGGCGACGATGGTGCTGCTGGGCCTCAACCGGGTCGCCGTGCGCGACGGCAGCATCAGCGCCAAGGTGATGTTCCGCGCCGCCGCACGCGACGCCGCCGCGGTGCAGTACGCCACCAGCAGCGACCCGCAGGGCGCCAACAACTGGGGCGAGCGCGGCGCGATCAGCCAGGGCGGCAGCACCACGATGGTCTCGACGCTGGCGGTCAACGCACAGAACGAATCGACCGTGCGCGCCGATCTGTTCGGCGAGGTCAAACTCAATTTCGTCAGCGAAACCCTGCCGCTCGACCGCATGGCCGACGCGGCCAAGCTGGCGCTGGTGCAGCAGCACTCGATGACCGGCCGCGCCGCCGCGTCGCCCGCACCCGCACCCGCACCGGTGGCTGCGCCCGCATCCGCACCCGCTGAAGGCACGCCGTGATGCTGCGCGAACTCTCGCACCTGCTGGATGAGCTGCACGATGGCCTGCTGGCGATCGAAGCGCGCGACGGCATGCGCCTGTCGCAGGTCGAGATGACCCTGCCGATCGACGTGCAGCCGGTATTCCGCGACGGCGGCTGCGTGTTGCTCGCCGATTTCACCCGCAGCAGCGAAGTCAACGCGTGGATCGCGACGCCGTCGCGACTGACGCTGGCCTGGACCGGCGGCGGCGATGCGGAGGCGAACGCATGAGCGCGCAGTTGCCGCCGCTGTTGCAGGACGCGGGCGTCCCGTTCGACCTGTTCATCCAGGCCTTGACCGAACAACTGGACAAGGCCCAGGCCGGCATGGCGATCAAGGCCCGGCTCGGCAAACTGCCGCTGACCTTCGCGGTGAAGGAAATCTCGCTGGATCTGCGCGCGTTCGTGCAGATCCTCGACGACGACATCTACCTGCGTCCGGCCGGTCCCGGCGAAACCGAAGCCAGCAGCATCAAGCTGCAGCTGACCACGATCACCAAACCGATGATCGAAGAAAACGCGGTCGACTACAGCACCGAAGATCCGAAGTTCTCGCTGCGCGAAGCGCTGGGCGACCAGATCTCGGACAGCGAGCAGCGCCAGCTGGAGCGCATCGGCGTGCGCACCGTGCAGCAGCTCAACGAATTGAAGGAGAAAGCCGGCACCGACGTGATCGCGCGGCTGTCGCGGATGCCGGTGAACCGTCTGCAGCAGGCGCTGATGCGCGCCGCCGCGCCGCGGGTGACGCGGGTGACGCATGCGGAGAACGGCGCCGGCGCCAATGCCGCCGAATCCGGCGCGCGCCTGCATCTCACCGCGCCCGGCCTGCGCGCGGGCCGCCTGCCGCGGGTGCGCGCCGCGGGGCAGAGCGTGGACGTGGTCGGCGCCGAAGATGGCCGGATCGTGCTGGCGCCGCTGGCCTCGCAGCTCGGCTGCGATGCGGAAGTGGATTTCGGCGACGGCAACATCGCCCACGTGCAGCTCAGCGAAGGCCAGCTCGGCCAGTGGAGCAGGCCATGACCGCCGCGAGATACTCGACATCGAACGCCGTTCGCGGCCGCCTGCTGGTCACCCTGAAACTGGGCGAGATGCCGGAACACGTGCCGGGCTGGCGCGCGTGCAGCCGTTACGGTGCGGCGATGGCCGACCGCATCGACGGCGGCGTGATCGATCGCCTGCTGCGCCACCACGGCGGCGCGCTGCGTGCGGTGCGCCTGCACAGCGCGCGTACGCCGCGCACCGCGCGCGCGGTCGCCGGCAGCCAGCGTTTCGACGACATCGAACAGATCAGCGGCGTCGCCCGCGTGCTGCGCATCCAGGTGCGCGAACCCGAAGGCATGCACGCGTTGCTGCAGGCGCTGGCGGAGCTGCCGATGATCGAACGCGTCACCGCGAACCATCTCAGCCATGCGCCGTTCGCCGACGATCTCGAGCCCAAGAAAGCCGGTGCCGCGAACGCCCGGCCTGTCGACAACGCCTGGGTGCGGGCATGCACGCGCATCGACGAAGCCCTGCGCTACGAAGGCGGCGACCCGGCGGTGGTGCTCGGCCTGGCCGACACCGGCGTCTCGCTGGCGCATGTCGAACTGGAAAACCGGCTGCGCGCGGGTTTCGACAGCGTGGACCTGGACCCCGAGACCGTTGGCGGCGTGACTCTGGTCGGCGATTACCGCCGTGCCGGCGAACGTCCGCAGGACGAAGTCGGCCACGGCAGCGGCTGTGCCGGGATCATCGCCGCGCGCGGCAAGGGCATGCCGGCCGGCGCCGCCGGCATCTGCGGCCTCACGCCGGTGCGCGTGCTCGGCGCGGCCCTCGGCCCCGGCGACAAACGCGTCGGCGTGGGCGCGCTGGACAACATCGACGCCGGCATGAAGCGGCTGATCGATCTGGGCGCGAAGGTCATCAACATGAGCTTCGGCACGCCCGAATCGATGCTCGACGCCGATGCGCCGCGACCGCACGAGGAAATCGTCCGCTATGCGCTGGCGCGCGGCGTGATCCTGGTCGCGGCCAGCGGCAATTCCGGTCTGACCGAACAGTATTTCCCGGCCGCGCACGCGGGCGTGATCGCGGTCGGCGCGATCGATCGCAGCCTGCGTCCGGCCTCGTTCAGCACCCGCGGCGATCACGTCGCGCTGTGCGCGCCGGGCCGCGACATCCTCACCTGCGGCCTCGACGGCTATCAGCACGCCAGCGGCACCAGTTTCGCCGCGCCGCACGTCGCCGCGATCTGTGCGCTGTTGGCGTCGCGCGCGCAGCGCCGGGCGTGGCCGCTGACCGGCGACGATGTGCGACGGCTGTTGATCGCGAGCGCGCGACCGTTCGCCGAAGCCGGCGTGGTCGGCTGCGGACAAGGCGTGCTCGACGCCCTCGGCGCGCTGCGCGCGCTGGACACCGAGATCGACCAGAGCATTCGCGACGAAGACGACGCTGATGCAGACGGCATCAACGATTACGCACCGACCACCGTTCCACCCGCGCTCGCCGCCTGAACGCGCCACTTCAGATCAACCGTCACATTCCAGGCCGTACCGCGCGAATACCCGCAACAGGAGACTCCGATGGCGATCCGAAAAAGCTCCACCAAGCCCCGCAAGACCTCGGGCGCCGCGGCCTCCAAGCCTCGCGCTGCGCGCGCCAGGGCGACCACCGCCGGCACCGCACCCGGCAGCCGCCGGGCGGGCGCCGCAACTTCCGGCCTACAAGCCAACAACAGAGCAGAGAACACCATGAACCGTATCCTCTTGGTCGACCTCGGCGAACGCGAACTGAAAGAACGGCAGAAGTTGCGCGCGCGGCGGCAGGTCCTGAAAACCATCCTCACCACCGCCGACACCAGCGGCGGCCTCAGCGCCGGCCAACTCGAAGAACTGGCCGGAATCGAATCGACGCTCGGCAGCGACATCGTCGCCGACCCGTTCTACCGCAAGGTCGCCGCGACCTATGCGCAGCGCGCCTGGGAAGATCTGGCCGCCAGCGGCGACGACGCCACCACGGCCTTCGCCGCCAAGGCCGCGAAGGCCAACGGCCAGCGCAAGAACACCGATTACGTCCACAAGTACGGACTGATCGGCACCCAGCGCGTGCCGGATAATCTACTCGATCAGCTGCAGCGCGCCGAGCGCGAGATCGTCGGCATCTGCGGCCTGCTGCAACTGGACGGCGTCACCGATGCAGACCGTCGTGGCTTCGTGCAGAAGGTCAGCGCGGCGCAGGGCGAATATCGCGAGAGCCGTGAGTTGTTCGACGCCGCGTTCGATCTGCTCAGCAGGAAATATCCGGTCACCCTGAACTCGCAGGTCAAGGCCCGGCTCATCGACGAGGATGTATTCGGCTGCATCCGTCCCGGCGGCGATCCGCAGGAGCGGCAACCCATCGAGGAACGGGTGCCGAACGTCGCGTCCACGGTCTGCGTGCTGAGCGGACGCAACCTGGCGGCGGTGGTGCGCAAACTCGCGGCCGACGGCATCAGTTTCAACGATCCGTGGCTGGCCAGCCGCATCGAGAACGTCTACGAGATGCAGAGCGGCGTGGTCGGCGGCGCGCCGCCGTCGTCGTTCGACATCGCGCTGCCGGATCTGGAAGAAGCGACCGACAGCGAGATCGTGCGCGAGAATCTCGACGCCGCCCAGGCCATCTATTTCGCCTACCAGCTGGAAGAAGCGCGGATGCCGCAGGTGGTCGAGCGCATCGTCGAACTGTTCCGCGCCGGCCTGCTGCCGCTGAGCTACGGCAAGACCGGTGACTATCTCTACAGCTATTACAAGAAATCCTCGGAGCGCATCACCGAAGGCGAGCGCCGCGACCTCTACATGCGCGCGTTCGGCGCCCCCGGCGGCGATCCCAGCATGAACCAGCCAAACCGCGAGTTCAGCGACCTGTGGCTGCGCTTCGTCTCCTCGGTGTCGTCGTTCGGCCGTCAGCTCACCGTCGACCGCATGTTCCGCAGCCAGATTCCGCTGTCGGTCTCGCAGGAACAGGTGCGCAAGGCCGCGCGTGATCTCGCCGCCAGCCTGTCGCGCAACTGCTACGGCATCGCGTATCAGTTCTCGAAGGAACTGAAGACGCTGATCATCGAATACCGCGACCTGCTCAGCGACCAGGAAATCCGCACCTCGTTCGGGGCGCGCGACATGTGGCAGGTGATGGACCAGGTCAACGCCAATTACCTCGGCGGCACCCGCAACAGCCATCGCTATCGCACCCAGGCCAAATGCGGCGCGATCATCATCGCGTGGCTGGCGCTGAACCACCAGCGGTTGACCAACCGTCTGGGCGAAGTGATTTCGACCAACGCCCTGACCAACCCGCAGCTGCGCGGCAGCGACCGGCCGATGGAAGACCCCACCGACTGGGATCTGCTGCAGGCCTGCGAGCAACTGATCGCGGTGGGCGGCATCGGCGACCAGCGGGTCGAGGATTTCTCGCAGCCGGTCGAATCGCCCACGATCACCAGCAAGCCGATCGAGATGCCGCAGATCGCCCGCGATGTGCTCGACTCGGCGGGCATCAGCCTGCCGAGCTTCTGACCCCGCGACGCTCGATCACGCGATCGCACCCTTCCACGGAGAACGATCATGTCCCACCCTGGCACACGCGCGCAGCCGATGAGGCATCTGGTGGAGCGCTCGCTCCACTCCGCCTCGCAGGCGCTCGGCACCCGCGACCCGATGCCGTACATCGGCGATCTGATCGAGCGGACGTTCTACCTGCCGGACGACGACGTCTCGTACGCCCACAACGCCCTCACTCCGGGCGCGGTGCCGTACGAGCCCTCGTTCTCGGAGGCCGAACCCAACAAACTGCGCTTCACCATCGAGCCGCTCGGCCCCGGCGCGTCGCCGGTGTCGCGACGCGACGAGGCGACGCGCGAAATGCGCCGCCTCATCCAGCCGGTGTTCGGCCGCGACGCGCTGCGCTGGTTCGACAGCCGCAGCGAGGAATGGCGCGGTTTCGGCGGCATGAGCTGGATGAATTTCGGCGCCTGGTTCGGCAGCGCGTTCGACGAGGACGGCCTGTACGCGACCAAGATCTACTACGAGCTGCAGCCCGCGCAGATCGAAGCGCTGTCGCCGGGCCTGGCGATGCTGACGCGCCAGGTGATGACCGAAATGCCGACGCTGATGCCGATCTTCACTTCGATCGGCTGCAAGCGCGACAGCGGCAGCCAGCGCGTGACCTTCCTGCATCGCGGGCCGATGGCGATCAGCGCGCTCGGGCCGCTGATGAACCGGCTCGGCATCGGCCATCAGCTCCCCAGCCTGATGCGGATCGTCGGCGTCGCGCTGGGCGGACGCTTCGAGCTGCCGTCGGGCGGCGTGCTGATCGGGATCCGCGAGACGCCGGACGGCGTCGAACTCAAACTCGAGATCCTGCTGGCGGCCATTCCCGATCTGCCCGCGCGTTTCCTCGACCTGATCAAGCTCGGTCTGGCGGAGCGTCCGCGCCAGTTGATCGCGCTGTCGCGGTGGCTGGATGCCTTCGGCGTCGACGATGTGGGCCAGCAGGGACATTTCTCGGTGCTGAGCCTGCGGGTCACGCCCACCAGCCAGGCGCGCATCAGTCTGTACGTGCGTCCGATCGAGTTCGAGATGCGCGAGGCGATCGAAGAGGCGCAGGCGTTGCAGTAGTCCCCGCGTCCAGCGCCGCGCAACGCGTCCTGCGCAATCCCGTCACCCGGCCGCCGCGTGCGGCCTCCCATCCGGAGCGACCGGCATGTCCGCCATCTTCCCGCCCAGAACCCAGGCCGCCGCGCGACCCGCGTCGCCGCCCGCCAGTCGCGAGACCGTCGATGTCACCCGGCAGCAGGTGCGCAAGTTGCTGGAAAAAACAGAAGCGTTCGCGCAGCTTCCAGCGGACAAACGCGAAGAACTGGCCAAGGGCATGGTGCAGATCGCCAGCTATCTGGCCGAGCCCGACGGCATCCGCCTGAAGCCGGGGCAACAAAGCCCGCAGGTGCGTGCGCTGGCCGGCGAGGACAGCGGTCCCCTGCCCCAGCAGGAGCAGCCCGAATTCGGCCAGGCGCTGCGCACCGGTGTGGAGCAGGCCGGCGCACTGATGGATGCGGTGAACTTCCCCGCCTTCGTCACCGGGCTGATCGATGGCGTGTTCAATTCGATCGTCACCTCCTCGATCCAACAGATGGAGGCTTATGCCAAGCTCGTGGCAGATGTATCGAAAAGCCTCAACCAGTTCCGCGACGACAACACCACGCAGAATCAAGGCCGCGATCATCTGGTGGAGCAGTTTCCCGATGTCTTCCAGCTCAGCATGGGCGGCGGCGCATTCGACGACTTCGGCGGCTTCGGCGACGAAGCCCAGTCCGGCCCGCCGCAACCGAAGGTCGTCGTGCGCCAGGACATCGATGAAAAAGCCGCGGTCGCGCGGCTCAACCAGTCGCTGCCGCTCGACAAGCCGCTGACCCGGCTCGACGACGAACTGGTCGAGGCGTTGCTGGTGCCTGCCGCGCGCACCCAGATCGCGACCGGCCGTCAGCAACTGCTGGCGACGCTGGTGATGTTGGGCATCAACCGCATCGTGGTCACCGACGGCAAGATTTCGGCCAAGGTCATGTACGACTTCCAGGCGCGCGACAACAGCCGCTACCGCTACAGCGCCACCCAGTTCGATCACGAGAAGGACGCCTACGGCAACGTGCAGAAGACCCGCAGCGGCGAGGGCTCGCACGAAAGCAGCAGCGAGCGGGGCACCGCGGTGCGCGACCAGAACGGCAATGTCGTCAGCGGGCCGTCGCGGTACGGCTACGCCAATGGGCGTTTTTCCGGCCGCTCCGGAGGCGCAGCCTACGAAGGCGGCACCTCGTATTCGAAGGGCGATTACAAATACAACGAGGAGCCGGTCATCAAGATGCGCAGCACCTCGTCGCTGCAGAACGATTCCTCGCTGCAGGCGCGCGCCAGTCTTGCCGGTCAGGTCGAGGTGAACTTCAAGAGCGACTACCTGCCATTGGACAAGATGGCGAACCCCGAGGCGATCGCAGCCATCCAGATGAACGCACAACCGGGCATGGTCAAGAACATGGCCAATCGCCCGCAGGCGCCCACCGGCACGACGCCGACGCCCACCGGTCAGACCCCGCCCGCGACCACGCCGACCGCCTGATGCCGCTCCCGGAGTCCGCCATGTCCGCTTCCATCGTCCGCAATCCGAACACCGAACCGGCCTGGCTGGACGACGACACCCTGCGCGCGGTACGTCCGCAGGTGCGCCACCTGCTGGAATCCTCTGCCGGTTTCCGCGCGCTCGAACCCGAGAAGCAGCAGGACATCGCGCGCACGATGGTGCGTGTGGCCTCGTACATGGCCAACCCGCAGGGCTTGGCGAAGCAGGAACTCACCCCCGGCAAGGGCGTGCTCGCGAAAGAGCTGTCCGAGCAGATCGCGCCCGTGCAGGCTTTGGCCGATCCGGTCGATCAGGCTAAGAACAAGGCGTCCGAGAAAATCGGCACCTTCGCCGGCAGTGATTTCGAGGCCGGTTCGGTGAAGCAGGGCGCCGACAATTTCCGCAACTTCGTCGGCGCCGTCGACTTCCCGAAATTCGTCGGCGGACTGATCCAGAACGTATTCCAGGCGATCGTCGACGCCTCGATCCAGCAGATGGAGGCGTATGCCGAATTGCTGAAGGCGGTGTCGCAGACGGTCGACCAGTTCGCCGCCGACAACATCAGCATGAACAATGCACGCGATTGGCTGGTGCAGAAATATCCGGAAGATCTCGATATCGATACCAGCGGCGAGGACGGCGCGCCGCGCCTCTCGATCAAGGGCGACGAGGATCCCGAGGCCAAAGCGGCGAAATTCAGCGGAGAGCTGCAGCTGTCGCAGCCGGTGACCGATCTTTCTGACGAAGAACAGGAATCGCGCCTGGTCATGGCCGCGCGCATGCAGATGGCGCGCAGCCGCCAGCAGATGCTGTCGTCGATGGTGATGCTGGGCATCAACCGCATCGTGGTGACCGACGGCCTGATCAACGCGAAAGTCCTGTTCAATTTCCGGGCCAGCGACGACGCCACGCGCGATGCCAGGGCTTCGCTGCATGACCGCAAGTCGAGCATGAACAGCAATACCACTGCGGCCGGCGCGCACTTCGGCTGGGGCGGGGCGGCGTCGGTCAACAAGAATGAGCAGAAGCACGTGACCACGGTATCCTCTTCGGTGGACGAGAACTCCACGTCCAGCCAGGAGATGAAGGCCAAGCTCAGCGGCGAGGTGCGGGTGAACTTCAAGTCGGACTATTTCCCGATGGAGAAGCTGGCCTCGCCGGGGATGATCGCCAGCATCCAGGGCAACGCCACGCCGTTCGATCCGAACGTGAAACCGAACCAGGCGGGCGCGTCCGCCGCTACACCTTGAGGCCCGCGCGCCATGCTCCGCCTCGCGCCGCCACCGCCCGCCGTGCGCCTTCCGTCGCAGCATCCCTACGCGGCGCTGCTGGGCGCGGTGTCGGTCGCGCTGGGTGCGCTGGATGCGCACGACGTTGCGTATGCACAAGCGCTGGCCGGCATCGATTTCGATCTGCCCGAGGGCGCGCCGAACGCCGAGGACCGGATCCAGCTCAACGCCGCCGCGCCGCTGTATTTCGCCAGCGAACTCGAACGCGCCGGGCTGCTGCCCACCGCCGAACTGATCGCCGGGCTGTTCGTCAGCGGCGCCATCACTCAGCCGCTGGGGCCGACCGCGAACCTGCTGCACGCGTTCTGGCGCGGCCGTCGCGAACGCCTGGATGCCGACGAGCGCAACGCGATCTACGCGCGTGTGATCGAACCGCCGCATTTCGAGCGATTGATGACCGCGCTGTGCCTGGCCATGATCGAACAGGTCGCCCAGGCCAACGACCGCAATCTGCGCGAACAGGTGCTGGTCGCGACCCACGCCCAGAGTCTCGCGGCGTTCCTCGCGCAGCGGGTCGATCCGATGGCCTCGATCGCCGCGCGCGACATCGTCGAGACCATCAACACCGCGCTGGTGTTCCTGCGGGACCGCAAGCTGCAGGCCGCGTTCGCGGTGCGCGACCTGTGGCGACTGGTGGCGATCGTCGGCAGCCAGAACGGCATTCCCGCCGGCGCCGCGCAGCAGCACGTCGATCGTGGCCGCAGCGGACAGACGATCCTGCTCTGGTTGACGGATCACTACGCCGACAGTGCGACCCTTCTCGACGTCACCAAGCCGGAGAATTTCGAGGTCGTCACTGCCGCGCATCGTTGGCTCACGTTGTCGCCGGAGTTCGCGGCACGCACCGCAGCGGCGACTTCGCCGTCCGCGTCCCCATCGCGGATGCCTCTGCCGATGCCGATGGTGGCCTGACCATGACCGCCGGGCGCGCCATGCCGACCGCTGCGCCGCCGGCATCGGCCGCGCCGCCGCCGTGGATCCGGGTCGCGGTGCGCGATGTGCTGGAACGCACGCCGAATTACGCCGCGCTGCCGCCGCCGCAGCGCCAGGCGCTGGCGCAGGCGATGGTGAAAGTCTCGACCCTCGCCGCCGAACTCATCGCCGAAGAGGGCCAGGCCGAGGGCGAGATCGAACGTCGCGCCGAACCGCGCCCGTCGGCGCCGCTGGCGCGCGCGCAGGACGCGCAGCCCGATTTCGGCGAGTCCGCCGACCGCATCGCCGGCATCACCAGGAATGTGCTGAACGCAGTGTCGTTCCCGCGCTTCGTCACCGATCTGATCAACGGCGTGTTCAAGGCGATGATCGACGCGAACGCCCAGCAGATGCAGCAGTACGTGCAACTGCTCAACGCGGTGTCGGCGTCCGCGGAAGGCTTCGAGCGCAGTCAGTTCGGACTGGTGCAGGTGCGGCAGTGGGTGGCCGATCATTTTCCGGAATCGATCGAATACGACACGCCCGACGCCGACGAAATGCCGCAGCCCGGCGAGACGATGGATCCGGACGAACTGGCCGACCTCCAGGAAGCGCTGGCGAACATCAAGCTGCGGCTGCGCCCCGGCGCTTCGATGCCGGGGCAGGAAGAAGTCCGCGCGACCCTCGGCGTGCCGCCGGAAGAATCCATCGACGCCAGCAATCCCGAGCAACTGGTGCCGTTCGCGCGGCGCTATCTCGCCCGCCAGCGCCAGCAGCAGCTCGCGACGATGGTGATGCTGGGCATGCAGCGGATCGTGATCGACAGCGGCAAGATCAACGCGTCGATGCGCTTCCACATCGACACCCGCAGCGCCGCCAGCCAGGACAAGGGCAGCGAGTTCGGCATGAAGAACCGGGTCAAGGCCGCCGGCAGTTTCGGCGTGGGGCCGTGGGGCGCCAGCGCCGAGGTCGAGAACACCATCAGTTACGTGTCGACCGAACGCACCCAGCGCACCGAGGAGATCAATACCGATCTCGAGCTCAACTCCTCGGTCGAACTGAATTTCCATACCGACTATCTGCCCCTGAACCAGATGGCCGCGCAGGCGCAGGCCGATCGCATCCGCAACAGCACCTTGAATCCGGCGGCGGACATTCCCGATCCCACCGCCTCGCGCAACGCACGTCTGCAGATGCAGCAACAGTCGGAACAGCAGCGGCGCGCGGGGATCGACAAATCCGTGGCCGAAGGATCGAGGCCGCTCGGTCCCAGCCCGGCGCCCGCCGCGCCGACAGCGCCGAACGCCGCCGCGAACCGCCCGGCGACGAACGCGTCGCCCGCGAATCAGCCGCCTGCGAACAGCGCGCCTGCGAACAGCCGGCCCGCCAATCCCCCGGCGAATGCCGCGAATCCGAACGCAGCCGCCAATCCCGATGCCGCCGCGAATCGTGCGGCGCCGAACGTGCCAGCAAACGCAGCGCCCGCGAATACGCCGGCGAACACACCCGCCAACGCGCCGGCCAATGCTGCA
>JAIMKJ010000034.1:0-147 GCA_020692565.1 Thermomonas sp. | reverse complement strand
GCGACCAATGCGCCTGCCGCCAACACCGGCGCCAATGCCGCAACGCCACCGGCCGCCAATGCCGGCGGTGCCGGTGCGACAGTCGGAACATCGGTCGGCGCCACGGTGGGCGGCGTTGCGGGCGCCGCCGCGGGTACGGCCGTGGCC
>JAIMKJ010000075.1 GCA_020692565.1 Thermomonas sp. | reverse complement strand
CTCAGCGGCGAGACGCTGACCGCCGGCATCGCCTTGGGCGCCGCGACCGACGAACCCGATCACCGCGTCCACGGCCTGTACCTGCTGCCCGGCGTCGCGCTGACCCTGGACGACCATCTGGAAACGATCAAGGGCGAACAACTGCCGCTGGCGTGGGCGCAGTTCCGCACCGCCATCGTCGCCCGCTGCAAGGCCGCCGGCACCAAGGCCGAATTGCACCAGACCAGCGACCGCTTCCTGCGCGATCTGCTGTTGCAACTGCGGCCCACCGGCAACGCCCAGATCGATCCGGCCGCCTACCGCAAGGCGTTCCAGAATGCGCTGAACCTGCAGCGGGTGAACGACGTCGACCTGTTCGTGCGCACCCTGGTCGCCGAGGAACGCCCGACCGATATCGGCAAGTTCCGCGCCCTGCTGGAAGGCTTCCGGCTGATCAAGGAAAAGATCGAACAGGTCGCGAACCGCATTGATGCCGCCGAAATCGTCGAAGCGCAGTACCGTAAGGTCGCCAGCCAGGCCACGCGTGCGGCCTCGTATCGCGCGCTCGGCGCCGAGTACCGCCGCGATGCCCACGGCGAGCAGGTCGATGCGGCCGAGGACACGCTGGCGTCCACGGTCGACGCCAGACAGCGGACGGCGCGCGCGCTGGAACAGGCGCGCAGCGACCGCTCGACCGCGCGCCAGCAGGCGGAAGACGCGCAGCGGCGGCTGCAGGGCACGCGCGGCTACAGCGAGCAGGCCTCCTTCGACCAGATCGCCGGCCGCGATCGCGATGAACTGGCGCAGTTGAAGCGCGAGTTGATGCGCAGCGCCGGCTTCGTCCGCGACCAGCTGGGTGCGGTGTCGAAGCTCGATCTGCCGGGGCTGGACACCGACGCCCTGACGCTGGCGATGGCGCCGTGGGGCGCGCTGTTCCAGCAGGTGTCGACGCTGCCCGCCGATGCCGACATCGACCTGCCGCCGGAGGCCCTGCACGCCCAGTTGCAGACGGCGATGGCGCAGGCCGTGCCGGCGATGACGCTGGTGTCGGCGCGCACCCACGAACTGCGCAGCGAACTCGACGCCGCGCGTCAGCGCGCGAAGAGCGCACGCCAGAACCAGACCCGCCTGCACGCCGGCCAGGCCGAGCTGCGCAGCGACGTGATCCGGCTGATGAGCTATTTCGAGGAGGCCGGCATCCCCTGCCGCCCGGTCTGCGATCTGGTGCAGGTGACCGAGCCGGCCTGGCAGGGCGCGATCGAAGCCTATCTGCGCAGCCATGTCGAAGCCCTGCTGATCCCCGTCGAACACGAGGAGCGCGCGGTGAAGCTGTACCGCGCGCTGCAGGGGGGGCGTTCGGTGTACGGCGTGAAGATCGCGCTGACCAGTCAGGCGCGGCAGTCGCGCGGCGATGCGCGCATTGCGGATGGGCAGGTGTCTGCCCTGCTCCGCGGCGACGACGATGCCCTCGCCTACCTGCGCCGCCAGCTCGGCGAACTGCGCTGCATCGAAACCGAAGCCGAAGTCGTGCGCGCCAGGCAGGGCCTGAGCCGCGACGGTCTGGTGGTGAAAGGCGGCGGCGTCGAACGCCTGCGCCTGCCCGCGGCCACCGAACTGAAGATCGGCGCCTCCGACAACCGCGAACGGCTGAAGCTGCTGCGCGAGGATCTGGAGCGCGCCGAACACGACATCCGCCGGCTCGAAAGCGCATGGCAGGTGCTCGACGACCGGGTCGCCGACTGGGCGCGGATCGGCAGCCCCGAGCACGCCGCGCAGGCGATCCACGGCCTGCTGCTCAAACACCGCGAAGCCGCGGCGCGCTACCGCACCCTGCGCGACAGCCACGCCTCGCTCGCAGACCCGGATCTGATCCATCTCAGCGAACAGGCGCAGGCCCTCGCTGAGCGCCGCGATGCATTGGAGGCGCTGGTCGAACGGCTGGTCGGCGAGGAAGCCGTCGCCCAGGGCAAGGCTGTCGACGCGCAGACCCAGCTCGACCGCCTCAACGCCGAGAGCGAGCGCATCGCCCGCGCCGCGGTGGATGCGTTCCGCCACGTCGATGTCGATCCGAATCTGGTCGAACAGCATCGCGATGAACTCGACGGGAAATACCCCGAGTTGCCCGAACGCATCGCCCGCTGCCTGCATCGCGCCGACGACGCCGAAAAATCGCTCAACTCGGTGCTGCCCGAAGCCTGGTCCGGGCTGGCGCAGTACGCCAAGGATCACCGCATCGCGCTCGACGTGGAGCCGCAGGACTGGCGCAAGGCCGACACGCTGCTGCGCGGCGAGATCGCGCATCTCAAGGACACCGAACTGGTGCAGCATCAGGCCCAGGCGGACGAGGCCTACGCCACCGCCGTCGACACCTTCCGCAGCAACGTCGCCTCGGCGCTGTACGACAACTTCACCCGGCTGAAGCACCAGATCCAGATCCTGAACCGGACGCTGATGGGCAGTCCGGCGTTCTCGAACAACGAGCGCTACCAGTTCCGCTACGAAATCGCGCCTGAATTCAAGGACCTGCACCGCTTCATTCACAAAGTGGCTGATGTCGGCGAGACCGACACGTTGTTCGGCAGCGCGGGCGAAGTGCCGGATGCGTTCCGCGAGATCATCGAGGACAGGATCGGCGGTCGCGGCAATGCACCCTCGCCGCTCGACGATTACCGTCGCTTCTTCAGTTTCGAAGTGAACATCCAGCAGGACGGCCGCGTCATCGGCACGCTCAGCGAACGCATGCGCTCCGGCTCCGGCGGCGAACACCGCGCGCCGATGTACGTGATCGCCGGCGCCGCGCTGGCCGCCGCCTACGGCAAGCGCGACGGCCAGCAGGGGGGGCTGGGACTGATCATGCTCGACGAGTTCGGCGACAAGATCGACGCCCAGAACGCCCGCGCCACCACCCAGTACCTGCGCTCGCTCGGCCTGCAGCTGATCCTGGCCGCCCCCGACACCGCCCAGGGCACGCTCACCGGCGTGCTCGACAGCTATATCGAACTGTTCCGCGACGGCCCGCTGCTACAGGTGGAACGCGTGCAGGTCACCGACGCCGGCCGCGCCCTGCTCCACAGCGACCAGTTCGCGCTGCACCCGGAACTGCTGGAGGCCGAGATCGCGCGGATCGAGGCGGAGCGGGCCGCGTCATGAGCCCCGCGCAACAGGCATTGCTTCGCCTGTTGCGCGCAGGCGAGCGGGCGCGTTCGCGCGAGGCGGCGGAGTCGGTCGCACTGCCGATGACGCCGGCGAAATGCCCGGAATACTGCAATCTGCGGACATTGGGCGACACCGAACGATTCGAGGCGGAGATCGCGCTGGCGGCGCGCGGCGGCGGCATCGCCATCGAGCGCGAGCGTTTCGGAGGCGATCATCCCCGGCTGCAGCGCCTGCGCCTGCTCAGTCTCGAACATCTCGCCGCGCACCTCGGGGCGCCACTGCGCAGCGTCCAGGTCGACAAGGCTGCCGCGGTCCTGGCGGACGCGCGAGCGGTCCATGCAATCCTGGAAGACGTGCTTGGCGCCTGGACGCGCGGCCGTCAGGTTCGCGGTCGCGGGCCCGATGCCGCGGCCGATATCGCGGACGCGGCCAAAGCCATCGCTGCGCGCCGTGGCGACGATGCCCAGGAACGGCTGCTGCGGCGCGAAAGCGTGCGCATCTTCCGCGACAGCAAGCGTCTCGAAAAGCTGACGCCGTGGCTCGACCTGCTGCTGACCGGCGAACTCGCCGCTTCCGGTCTGGAGAACGAGCATCTATGGTCGTTGCTGGGCCTGCGCCGCGAACCGCAGCCGGTATTGGTCGCCGGGCATGGCGATGCGGTCCTGGCCGACGCCACCGTACCGCTCTGCCGCCCATACCTCGGCTTGCCGGTGGATGCGGTGCGCAGTATCGAAACGCGGGCACGCTATGTGCTGACCATCGAGAATCTGACCAGCTTCCACGATGCCGCCCGGGCTTTACCCGACCGGGATGGGCTGTTGATCTACACCGGTGGCATGCCTTCGCCCGCATGGTGCGCGTTCTTCGTTCGCCTGCTCACGGCGTTGCCGGCTGAGACCCGGCTGTATCACTGGGGCGATATCGACGAAGGCGGTTATCGGATCGCGGCGCACCTGGCGACGATCGCGGGCACTGCCGGCACATCGCTGCTCCCATGGTTGATGTCGCCGGAGGACTTCGAGAAACATTCTCTGGACCCACAGGTACCTTCGCCGGAAAGCCTCGGAAAGATGGCGGACTGGGCGACGCGTGCGGGCTGGCCGCACATTGCGTCCGCGCTGACCCGATCGCCGATCCGGATCGAGCAGGAAGCGATCGATCCCCGGTTTCCCTGAAGCATCAAAACCCCTTGCAGACCTCCCAGACCTCGGAATCGAGGCGGCTCAACAGGTCGAAGCTCCGCTTCAGCCCGACCCGCTTCAGGGTGGCCTCGCGCTTGGCTTTCGCGGCCTGGCACGGTGTCGGGCCGGAAGGACGCCGGTTGGCGGCGCGAACGACGGTCGCTTTGCCACTGGGGCGGTTGCGACGGTCCATCTCCTGCTGGATGGCGGCGCTGCGTGCGGCCACCGCCGGATCGTCGGGTCTGGCTTCGTAATTGCGGACCGACGCCGTGCGCTGGCCCGGATCGCAGGGCAGGTTCTGGTAGCTCCTGATGCCCTTGGCATCGATGCAGGTGTGGATCTCCTGCGCCATCGCCTGTGCGGCGGGCAGCGCGTGGATCGCGATGCAAGCAAGCAAAATCAATCGGATAGGTGCGCGAAACCGCATGGGCGATGTCCTCGGCGAAAGCCGTGTCGGGCGAGGACATCAAGGTAGTCAGCGTGCCGGCGGCAGTCCGTCGGTCGTTTCCGCCGGATCGGGTCGGCGGATTCCGCTGACAAGGGTCAGGGAATTCTTCGTAGGAGGGCCTTCAGGCCCGATCTTCAGGCCGCAAACCAGATCAAAAGCTCGGGGCTAAAGCCCCTCCTACGCAGGCACAGTCATCGAATTCAAACATAACCGTATCGGATCAAGAGGTTACTACACTCGATTCAGGCCACTGCGGAGCGATTCGCTGGCGCATCGATCACTTCGGCGGGCGCCCAGGTCACGCCATCCTGAAACCCGACGCGACCCGTGCGCCCAGCCAGACCAGCGCCAGCCCGGCCACCAGGGTGATCGCGAGATAGCCGAACATCAGCCCGCTGCGCTGGGACTTGGCGTACAGCAGGCACTCCAGCATCAGCGCCGAATAAGTGGTCAGCGCACCGAGCACGCCGACGATCAGGAACGCGCGCCAGTACAGCGCCGACGGGCCACGGCTTTCCAGCCAGATTGCGATGAAGCCGGCCGCGAACGAGCCGATCAGGTTCACCGCCAGCGTGCCCCAGGGAAAGCCGCTGCCGAGTTGCCGCAGCAGCAGGCCACCCAGCCAGAACCGGCCCACGGCCCCCAATGCGCCGCCGGCCCCGACCAGCAGCAGTTGCTGCCACCACAGCGCGGCCATCAGCGGGAAACCCGTCGATGTAACTCTGGATTATCTTTTTTATTCATTGGCTTGAACGATATTCTTGATGTTGGATATCACTCGGATGCAGCGTCCCGACCGGGTCTGGCGCGACGCGCACGCTCGCGGTCCGCACGCAGGCGGTCGAGCTTCTCCTTGAGCTTGAGTTCCATGCCCCGCTCCACCGGCTGGTAGTAGACCTGCTCGCCCATCGCATCCGGGAAACCGGTCTGCTCCAGCGCCACCCCGCCTTCGGCGTCGTGGTCGTAGCGGTAATCCTTGCCGTAGCCGATCGATTTCATCAGCTTGGTCGGCGCATTGCGGAGATGCAGCGGCACCGCCTGGGTCCCGTATTCGGCGACGTCGCGTTTCGCGGCCTTGAACGCGGTATAGGCGGCATTGGATTTGGCGGTGCTGGCCAGATAGATCACCAGTTGCGCGAATGCGAGTTCGCCCTCCGGGCTGCCGAGGCGGTCGTAGGTCTCCCAGGCGTCGATGGCCATCGACAGCGCGCGCGGGTCGGCCAGACCGATGTCCTCCACCGCCATCCGGGTCAGCCGCCGCGCCAGGTAACTGGGGTCGCAGCCGCCGTCGAGCATCCGCGTCAGCCAGTACAGCGCCGCATCGGGGTTCGAGCTGCGCACGGATTTGTGCAGCGCCGAAATCTGGTCGTAGAACTGCTCGCCGCCCTTGTCGAAACGCCGGGTGCGGTCGGCCAACACCTGTTCGAGGATCGCGTCGGTGATCGTCCCCGCTTCACGCGCTTCCACGTCCGCCCCGCCATCCCCAGCCAACTCGGCCGCGATCTCCAGCAGCGTGAGTCCGCGGCGCACGTCGCCGTCGGCGGCGCTGGCGATGAGTTGCAGTTGCTCCGGCGCGATCCTCAGGCCGCGACCGCCCAGCCCGTGGTCCGGATCGTCCAGCGCCCGCAGCAGCGCGGTCGCGATATCGTCCGCCGACACCGCTTCCATCACATGCACCCGGCAGCGTGACAGCAGCGCCGAGTTCAGCTCGAAGGATGGGTTCTCGGTGGTGGCGCCGACGAACAGGATAGTGCCGCGTTCGATGTGCGGCAGGAACGCATCCTGCTGGCCCTTGTTGAAACGATGCACCTCGTCGACGAACAGCACCGTGCGCCGGCCTTCGGCGAAGCGATGGCCGGCTTCGGCCAGCACCTGACGCACTTCGGGCAGACCGGACAGGACCGCGGAGATGGCGCGGAAATCGGCGTCGGCGTATTTGGCCAGCAGCAGCGCCAGCGTGGTCTTGCCGCAGCCGGGCGGCCCCCACAGGATCATCGAATGCACGCGCCCGGATTCGATCGACTGGCGCAGCGCGGTATCGGGCGCCAGCAAACGACGCTGGCCGACCATCTCATCGAGAGTGCGCGGGCGCACGCGCTCGGCGAGCGGACGCAGCGCGTCGCGATCGACCGCAAGCAGGTCGCGGTCGTCGAGCAGGCTGGAATTCAGACCGGATTTCGGGGGAGTCGCGCCTTGCCGGGCCACGGGAGCGAAGATCCTGAGGGGGGCCCGTCACCTTATCAGGCGCGGGACGGTACCGGCCGCGTCAGCGGCTTCCGACCGGCGTCGCCGAGGGCGGCATCGACGCAGGCGGCGGCGTGCCGTCGAGGGTGTAGGTCACCCGCAGCCATGCATTCTGTTCGCGGTCGTACAGCGCCTCGACCCGCGTCGGCGCGGTGCCGTCGAGGCCGAAATCGGCGATGCCCTGGGCATCGATCCGGAGATAACGGGCGCCGGCTTCGACCGTATCGATCCGGTCCAACTGCAGGCGCACCTGCTGGTAGCCGAACTCCTCGCCGAGCATGCCGACCACGCGATCGTCGAGTTCGCGCACCAGTTTCGAATCGTTCGGCAGCGTGCGTCCGCCGGGGCCGACCGTGCCGATGCTCAATTCGGGATAGCCCGCGCTTTCGAAAATGGCGTCGTACAGCGTGCTGAACCGGAAGCCGATCCAGTCCTCCGAAGCCTCGATCTGCATCTCGCCCTGGCCGCTGACCAGGCGGTCGCGCAGGCTGGTGGTCTGCACATCGACCTGCTTGAGCCTGATCTTCACTGCTCGCCCGCCCAACTGTTCGGACAGCGCGCCGACCAGCGAAGCGGCGACCACGCCGTCCAGCGTCTCGCGCTCCATCGCGACCGCCGTGCGCGCGTGGGCGGTGATTTCGGTGCCGGATGTCTGCGGCGCTGCCGAGATTGCACCGGCGCCGAGACAGAGCGTTGCCGCCAATCCCCAGCCGAGCGAACGGCGAAAGCGACGCGGAGCATGGGTTCGGACGGTCCTGATCATGCCGCGATCAACGCGGAAAGCGCCGATCCGCGGCCCTTCGGAGCCCGACGCCGCAGCGTCGCGGCGATTATTGTTCGCCGACAACATCGATGCCCTTCGGCGGTGTGAAGCGGAACGTGCTGGCGGCGAAGGTCGGGTTGCGCTTCCAACCAGTGAAGACGATGTCGGTGCGCTGCCCCAGTGCATCGACGATCTGCATCCGCGCCAGGCCGGTCGCGTCGAAACCGAGGCGCGCGTTCTGGAAACCTGCGCCCTCCTCCTGCTTCGGCGTGAGTTCCAGCCATTCCAGTCCGCCCTGTTTGCCGGCGTCCTCGAGATTGAAGTCGCGACTGAGTTTCTGCGGGTCGATCAGCGCCGTCAGCGGGCTGTTCTGTTCTTCCGCGCCCTGCGGACGGACCGTGACCTGCTTCAGGTCGGGGTCGTGGACCCACACTTTCTTGCCGTCGGCGACGATCAGCTGCGGATGAGGCTTGAGGTATTCCCAGCGGAACAGCCGCGGCGCCGACATCGCGACCCGGCCCGTCGAGGCTTCCTTGCGCTTGCCCTTGCTGTCGAAGACCTGCTGGCTGAACTGGCCGTCGAGGCCTTTCAGACCTCTGGTGAAGCTGTCCAGCGATTCCCGCCCACCGGCGTGTGCGGTGCCGGCGGCGAGCAGTGTGGCGATGACGAGGATGCGGGAAATCAAGGTCACGATAGGGGCTCGGCGATCAGGGGTGACTGGTTGGCGCGAGTCTGAACGGCCGAAGCTGAACAGGAATCGGCTATGGGCTGTGCCCGGTAGGAGAGGCTTCAGCCCCGGTCCGCGCCATGTGCGGTCTTTACGGCAAGCTCGGGCCTGAAGGCTCTCCTGCGAAGGCCTTCCTAAGAAGGAATTCCGGGCATCCTGCAGACCGCTTACCTCGGCGGCGGCGGCG
>JAIMKJ010000033.1:28565-48733 GCA_020692565.1 Thermomonas sp. | reverse complement strand
TGCGCGGTTTCGGCCAGGACCTTGAACTGGCGTTCGCGTTTGAGCCACAGCTCGTTGCCGGTGTCTTCTTCGACATCGGTCTGCGGGATCTGGCCGAAGGCGATGCGCATCGGGGCGGCCTGCTGCGACAGCGCGTTCTGCATCGCGCCGAAGTACAGGGCATTGTTGCCGTAGCGCTGGTTGATCCGGTCGAGCACCGCGCTCATCTCGCGGCTGCGATGGCGTTCGGGCATCAGTTCGCCGCTGACGCTGCCGCGCGCTTCCAGCTGTACCAGGGTCACCGCGACCGACAGCGGCGGGTAGCGCTTCGGGTTCCAGCGGCCGTTGGCGAGCGCGCGTTCCAGCGCTTCGAGTTCGCGGCCCAGCAGTTTGAGGAAGGTCGGGGTGTCGTCGATCGGCGCGAACGACAGATCGCGCTCGAAGCGCTTGTCCTTGCCGACGAAGCGGATGCGGATCGCGAGGCCGCCGGCGAGGAATTCCTCCTTGCGCAGGCGCATCGCGGCCTTCGCCAGCAGCTTGAACAGCACCGAGCGCGCGCCGTCGTAGTTGCGCAGTTCCGGGCCGAGCACGTGCGAATGCCCGACCGAGCCGCGCTGGCTTTCCGGGCGCGGCAGATGGAAGCCGCGCAGTTGCAGCCAGTAGCGCTCGCCTTCGATGCTTCCCCAGGCGGCGCGCAGGTGTTCGCGGCCGGCGGCGCAGAGTTGTTCGGTGGTGTGGATGCCGGCGCGCTGCAGGCGGCGCTCCATCGACGGGCCGATGCCGCAGAAATCCCGCAGTTCCAGCCGATGCAGCGCATGCGGCAGGTCGGCTATTTCCAGCACCGTCAGCCCGTCGAGCTTCTGCATGTCGGAGGCGGTCTTGGCGAGGAATTCGTTGGGCGCGATGCCGATGGAGCAGCGGATCGCGTCGAAGCCGCGATCGAGCAGGGTGCGCTTGATGTTGCGGGCGATGGCTTCGGCGTTCTCGCGCTGGCGCTCGCGGCCGATCAGCCAGCACGGCACTTCGTCGATCGACGGCGCTTTCTCGTGATGGATGCAATCCTCGATCGCGGCCATCAACTGGTGATGCACTTCGACGTAGCGCGCGGGCCGCGCTTCGATCAGCACGATGTCGGGACAGCGTTCGCGCGCTTCCCGCACCGGCGTGCCGGTCTTCACGCCCAGGCGCTTGGCTTCCGGGCTGGCGGCGATGCAGCAGGTGGTCTCCGCCATCACCGGGACCACGCCGATCGGGCGATCGCGCAGGCGCGGGTCGTCCTGCTGCTCCACCGAGGCGAAGTAGGAATTGAAATCGACGAAGAGGCAGCGCAGGGTCATGGGCGGATCGCAGCGGGTCTGCGGCACGTCCGCCCCAACGGGCCGTGCGGGAAAGCGTGGTGACGCGGGACCCGGTCGCCGGAGCCGGGTGGCCAGTATCGCACCGCGACCGCCTGTAGAGCGGGCTTCAGCCCGCCGCCACTTTTCCGAAGATGCGCAGCAGGCTGAAGTCCGCTCTACAGGTGAAAAATCAACGTGTTACAACACCTTCGGCGGCTCGCCGCCGACGATGACCACGTCCGCCGGGCGGCGTGCGAACAGGCCGACGCTCACCACGCCGGGGACCTGGTTCAGGTCGCGCTCCATGCCGACCGGATCGGTGATCGCCAGGCCGTGAATGTCGAGAATCCAGTTGCCGTTGTCGGTGACGACGTCATCCCGCCACACCGGCTGGCCGCCGGTCAGGCGCAGGATCTCGCGCGCGACCAGGCTGCGTGCCATCGGAATCACTTCCACCGGCAGCGGGAAGCGGCCGAGGATGCCGACCTGCTTGCTGGGGTCGACGATGCAGATGAAGGTCTTGCTGGCCTCGGCGATGATCTTCTCGCGGGTCAGGGCCGCGCCGCCGCCCTTGATCAGGCGCCGGTGGCCGTCGCATTCGTCGGCGCCGTCCACATAGAGGGGCAGCGGGCCGGTGTTGTTGAGTTCGAGCACGTCGATGCCGTGCTGGCGCAGCAGCACGCTGCTCTGCTCGGAGCTGGAGACGGCACCCTGGATGCGGTGTTTCATGCCGGCCAGGCCGTCGATGAAGTAGGCGACGGTGGAGCCGGTGCCGACACCGACGATCATGCCGTCCTCGACGTATTCGAGGGCTTTGAGTGCGGCCAGTTTTTTCGCTTCGGACATGGGGGAGGGTTACTCGAGAGAGAGAATGATTTTCCACTGCGCGGCGGTGACCGGCAGCACGGAGAGTCGGTTTCCCTTCCGGATGAGCGCGAACTCCTCGCCGAGCCTGTCGGCCTGCGCACGCATGTCGTCGAGCGTGATCGCGCGCTTGAGCGTGCGTACGTAGCGCACGTCGACCAGATCCCAGCGCGGTTCTTCGCGCTTCGACTTCTCGTCGTGATACTTCGACTTGGGGTCGAACTGGGTGGGGTCGGGATATGCGGCGGTGGTGACCTCGGCCAGACCGTAGACGCCGGGCACCTCGGCATTGGAGTGATAGAACAGCACGCCGTCGCCCACCTTCATGCTGCGCATGAAATTGCGCGCCTGATAGTTGCGCACCCCGGTCCAGGGTTCGACGCCGACGCGGGCCAGGTCGTCGATGGAGAAGTCCTCGGGCTCGGACTTCATCAGCCAATAGTGTTTGCGTGCGGTCATGGGGCAGGGGGCGGGAGGGGGAAGGTGTCGGATTCGGTGCAGACGGCGTCCAGCGGCACGTCCCAGGGTTCGATGGGCAGGACGTCGATGCGTTGGACCGAGAAACCGGCGCCGACCAGCCACGGCGGCGGCGTGGGGCGGTCGTGCCGGAAGGCAAGACTGCGATCGTACCAGCCGCCGCCCATGCCCAGCCGTTGGCCGCGTGCGTCGAAACCCACCAGCGGCAGCACGATCATGGCCATCGCCTCGGCCGGCAGGGCTTCGGCGTCGGCGGGCTCCGGAATGCCGAAGCGATTGGCGACCAGCGCCTCGCCCGGGCGCCAGGGCGCGAACCGCAGCAGATCGTCGTCGCCCAGCACCGGCAGGCAGTAGCGGACCTCGCCCGGCAATCGCATCTGCCAGACGTGCAGGGCGATTTCGCCGTCCATCGCCCAATAGCCGGCGACGTGGCCGGCGGACGGGGCGAACGGCAGCGCCAGCAGGCGCGCGGAGAGGGCTTCGGCCGCGGCGATGCGGGTCGCGGGCGGCAGTTGCCGGCGGCGATCGCGCAGCGTGCGGCGCAGGGCGGCGCGGTCGTCGGTCATGTCGTCTCGCGGTGTGGGGTGGTGACGAAGGCCGGCAACGAAAAACCGGCAACGAAAAGCCCGCGCGTGGCGGGCTTTCGTGCGCCTTCACGGCGTGGATGTCGCGATGCGGCATCCGGAAAAAGGCATCCTCCGCCATTGACGATGCGTGCTAAACGACCTTGAACCCGGGGTTCAAGTGGGGATGCTCTGGTTCCATCGGGCTTCCCGCTGCGAGGCGGACATGCACTCCCGGATTCCGTCACATCCCCGTGGTCGTATTTAAGGGCCAAGGTGTATGTTTGGCACGCGGTCGTTCAGGGCAGAGGACGCAGACGCAGTATAGGCGCGTGCCGTGGAAGCGCAAGCGCTCTGCCATCGAAATCGAATCGATGCTGCGTGGATTTTTTGCGAGAAATCCCGTGTTTCAGGGGTTTCGGTGCGATTCAGTCGGCGGAGGACAGCGTGTCGATCCTGTGATTCAGCTCGACCAGCGTGCGTGCGATCTCGCGGTCGCGCAGGATGTTTTCGTTACGGAGTTGTTCCAGTTCGTGCGCGAGGTTCAGCGCCGCCAGCACCGTGACCCGATCGATCGCGGCCATGCGGTTGCTGCCGCGCACTTCGCGCATTTTGGTTTCGAGCAGGCGCGCGGCCGAGAGCAGGCTGTCGCGCTCGTCGGGATCGACGCCGACGGTGTATTCGCGATCGAGAATCCGGATGTTGACCGCTTCGCTCATGGACGACTCACGTGTGCTGTTCCAGCGACTTCAGGCGCGCGATCATCGCCTCGACCCGCGACCGCGCCTGTTCGTTCTTGGCGAGCAACTGCGAACGGTCGTTCGCCAGCTGCTCCTGCTGCTGGCGCAGGCTGCGGTTCTCTTCGCTGAGCCGCTGCACGCGCTGGGCCAGCGTCTCGACGCGGTCGGCGAGGGCGCGCAATTGGGAGATCACTTCGGACGTGTCCATGCCCGGCACGATAGGCAGGCGGTCGCCGGGGGTCAAGCGTGACCGGAGGGGGCATGGACGGGCATGCCGGAGACCGCGCCGCTGGCCTTCGTCGGCGCCCAGTCGCGGATGAACTGCAGGCAGGCATCGGGGTCGACCGGACGCGACAGCCAGTGGCCCTGGATCTCGTCGCAGCGGAAATGGTCGAGGAAGCGCAGTTGGGTTTCGGTCTCCACGCCCTCGGCGACCACGATCAGGCCCAGCGAATGGGCCATGGTGATGACCGTGGTGGTGATGGCGGTGTCGTCCGGGTCGCGGTTCAGGTCGGTGATGAAGGTCTTGTCGATCTTCAGCGTGGTGATCGGCAGGCGCTTGAGGTAGGCGAGCGAGGAATACCCGGTGCCGAAGTCGTCGATCGCCAGCGACACGCCCATCTCGCGCAGCGCCTGCAGCTTGGCCGAGGTCTGTTCGGCGTTGGCCATCAGCACGCTTTCGGTCAGCTCCAGCTCCAGCGCGTGCGGCGGTACCCCGGTGTCGACCAGCACCCGGCGGACGATCTCGGAGAAATCGCCGCGCAGCAGCTGCAGCACCGAGACGTTCACGGCCATCGTCAGGTCGGTCATCCCGGCCTGGTGCCAGCGGTGCAGAGTGCGGCAGGCTTCGCGCAGCACCCATTCGCCGATCTCCAGGATCAGCCCGCTTTCCTCGGCCAGCGGGATGAACTGGACCGGCGGGATCTCGCCGTATTCCTCGCTGGTCCAGCGCAGCAGCGCCTCCACGCCGGTGATGCGGCGGGTGGCGAGCGACAGCCGCGGCTGGAACACCAGCCGCAGTTCGTTGCGGTCCAGCACCTTGCGCAGCGCGCTGGACAGCTGGGCGCGGCGGCGATTGGCGATCTCCATGCTGTCGTCGTAGCGCACGAAGGTGCGGCGGCCGGCGGCCTTGGCCTGGTACATGGCGGTGTCGGCCTGCTTCAGCAGTTCGGTCGGTACCTGGCCGTGGTCGGGGTAGAGGCTGATGCCGATCGACGGCGAGATCACCACTTCCTGGCGGTCGTCCAGCACCAGCGGCGCTTCGAAGGCGGTGATGACTTCGCGCGCGATCTTGTCGGCGTCGCCCGGCTGGTCGAGGTTTTCCAGCACCACGGTGAACTCGTCGCCGCCCAGACGGGCGACGGTCTGATGTTCGCCCACGGTGTCCTGCAGGCGCATCGCCGCGGCGCGCAGGATGCGGTCGCCCGCCGTGTGGCCGAGCGAGTCGTTGATGTCCTTGAAGCGGTCGAGATCGAGGAACAGCACCGCGATCCGGTGGTTCTGCCGGCGCGCGCGCACGATCGCCCGCGACAGCCGCTCCGACAGCATCGCCCGGTTGGGCAGGTTGGTCAGGGTGTCGAAGTTGGCGAGGTAGCGCAGCTCCTGCTCGGCGCGCTTCTGCTGGGTGATGTCGGAGATCACCGCGATGTAGACGCGGTGTTCGCCGTAGATGCCTTCGGTGGCATTGGATTCGATCGAGCAGAGGAATTCCTGGCCGTTCTTGCGCCGCTGCCACATTTCGCCGGCCCAGTGGCCTTCGGTCACCAGCTTCTGGCGCAGGCGGTTGTAGAAGGCGGTGTCGTGCTGCGGGCTGTCGAGCAGGCTGGCGTTCTGGCCGATGACTTCGCGCTCGGCGTAGCCGGTGGTGCGGGTGAACGCGGGGTTGATCGAGATGAAGTTGAAGTCGCGATCCAGCACCGCGACCGCTTCGTTCATGCTGCGCAGCACGGCGATGGCGATGCGGCGTTCGCGCTCGGCCTGGCGCACCCGGGTGATGTCGCGCGCGGTGCCGGCGATGCGGCGGACCTTGCCGTCGGCGCCGTTCTCCACCGCGCGTCCGCGGGCGCGCACCCACAACCATTCGCCGCGGGGGTCGAGGATGCGGTGTTCGGAGATGAAGAGTTCGGATTCGCCGCGCAGGTGGTCGCGCAGCTTCGCCTGCACCTGGGGCAGGTCGTCGGGATGGATGCGGTGGTCGGTGTCGGTGCTGGACAGCACCTGGATGTCCGGACGGTTGCTGCGCGAGTCCGCCCAGATCCGACGGATGTGCCCGGTCTGCAGGTCGTAGTCCCAGTACTGCTCGGACGAGGCCCACAGCGCCAGTTTCAGGCGTTCTTCGCGCTCGCGCAGTTCCAGGGTGTGGCGCTTCTCGGCACGGCCGCGGCGGGTCCAGATGAGCAGCAATACGGCGGTCAGCACGCCGACCAGGGCCAGCGAGGCGAAGAGCTTCAGTTCCGCGACATCGGACACGAGGGCGGCCCCCTGGTAGCCCTGACGATGGCGCCAGTGTACGGGGTCGCGCGGCCAATGCCGAATCGGCTCTCGGGGTGGCACCGTTGTACACTGCCGACCCTGTCGCAGGACGCCGATGACCGCCCGAATGATGTCCGAACAGCCCACTCCGGTATTGCCCGATCTCGACGAGGTCGAGGACGCGGTTCGCGCGCAGGGGCTGGGCGTCGGCGCCTCCGAACTGCACGGCGCGCTGTGCGGCTGGTTGGCCGGCGGCGGCGCCGATTCGCCGCGCTGGCTGTCGCAGGTGCTGGTCGACGACGAACTGGCTGCGCCGGCCGTCGGCAGCGTGCTGGACCGGCTGCGCACGGTCAGCGTGGCCCAGATCGAAGACCGCGATTTCGGCTTCGAACTGCTGGTGCCGGCTCAGGAAGCGACGCTCGTGGACCGCAGCAGCGGGCTGTTCGACTGGTGCCGCGGCTTCCTCGGCGGTTTCGGCCTGGCGGCCGGCGCCAAACCGCCGCTGTCCGAAGAAAGCGCCGAGGCGCTGGGCGACCTGGCCAGACTGGCCGCCGCCAGTCCGCAGGACGACGGCGACGAGGACGACGAAGCGGCGATGATCGAGATCGAAGAATTCGTCCGCGTGGCGGCGCTGCTGCTGCACGGCGACTGCGCGATGGGCGCGCGCCACCGGCGCCAACTGCACTGAACGGATGAGCGCGACAGGCATGTCTTCGACCGGAATCTCCGCGCAGGTCTACGCCCGTCGGCGCCGCCAGCTGATGCGGATGGCCGGCGACGACGCCATCGTGGTGATTCCGTCGGCCCCGGAGCGCATCCGCAGCCGCGACACGCATTACCCGTACCGCCAGGATTCCGATCTCTGGTACCTCACCGGTTTCCCCGAGCCAGAAACCGTGCTGGTGCTGATTCCCGGCCGCAAGCACGGCGAAGCGCTGCTGTTCTGCCGCGAGCGCGATCCCGAGCGCGAGGGCTGGGACGGCCCGCGCAGCGGCCCGGAGGGCGCGGTCGACGGTTTCGGCATGGACGACGCCTATCCGATCGACGATCTGGACGAGATTCTCCCCGGTCTGCTGGAAGGCCGCAGCCGCGTCTACTACCACTTCGGCCGCGATACCGATTTCGATCTGAAGCTGATCGGCTGGCTCAACCGCGTCCGCGCGCAGATGCGGATGGGCGCGCAGCCGCCGCACGAATTCCTGGAGCTCGGCCATCTGCTCGACGAGATGCGGCTGTTCAAGGACCGCGACGAGCTGAAATTGATGCAGCGCGCCGCCGACATCAGCATCGAAGCGCACCGCGCAGCGATGCGCGCGGCCAGACCGGGCATCCACGAATATGAACTGCAGGCCGAAGTGGAGCGCGTGTTCCGCCGCCACGACGCCGAGCCGGCCTACGGCAGCATCGTCGGCGCCGGAGACAACGCCTGCGTGCTGCATTACCGCGCGAACAACGCGCAGGCGAAGGACGGCGCGCTGGTGCTGATCGACGCCGGCGCGGAGTATCGCGGTTACGCCGCCGACATCACCCGCACGTTTCCGGTCAACGGCCGTTTCACGAAAGAGCAGCGCGCACTGCACGATCTGGTCGGCGCGGCGCAGCGCGCGGCGCTGGCGCAGGCGAGGCCTGGCGTGCCTTACGAAGCCGGGCACGTCGGCGCAGTGGAAACCCTGACCGAAGGCCTGCTGAAACTGGGTCTGCTCAAGGGTGGGCTCGAAAAGAACATCGCCGACGGCAGCTACAAGCGGTTTTACCGGCACAAGACCGGGCACTGGCTGGGCCTGGATGTCCACGATGTCGGCGAATACCGCTTCGACGGCGACTCGCGCCTGCTCGAACCGGGCATGGTCTTCACCATCGAGCCGGGCCTCTACATCGGCCGCGACGACAAGACCGTGCACGAAAAGTGGCGCGGCATCGGCATCCGCACCGAGGACGACATCCTCGTCACCAAGGATGGCCACAAAGTGCTGACCGACAAGCTCGCGCGCAGCGCCGACGAGATCGAAGCGTTCATGGCGGAACGCTGATCAGCGCGTAACTGTTGACCTTGTGGGAGCGACTGATCTTGTGGGAGCGACGGAAGTCGCGATGAATTGCGGAAAGTCTCTCCGCCGCCCATCGCGACTTCCGTCGCTCCCACAAACGGTAACATCGCTCATATTTCCGTTTCGCGGTATTCCTACGCCACCCGCGACCCGTCCGGATTGTGTTCGATCATCCACAGCCCGGCCCAGAGTTTGAGGTCCAGTTCGTAGCCTTCGCGCTGCTTCTGCATCAGCCACGCAGGCGCCTGCGCGCGCGGTACCGCATGGACGGTGATGTTTTCGTTGTCCACGCCGCCGCCGTCGCCCACCTTGACCAGATCGCGGGCGCGGACGAAGGCGATGCGTTCGTTGCTCATCCCCGACGATGTGGGGCCGATCAGCAGCACGTCGACCTTGTCCGGGCGCCAGCCGGTTTCCTCGATCAACTCGCGGCGCGCGGCGGCTTCCAGCGAATCGTGGTCGTGATCGTCGCCGACCAGGCCGGCCGGCATTTCGATGGTGCGCGCGCCCAGCGGTATCCGGTACTGCTCGACGAACAGCACGTCGTCCTGCGGCGTCACCGCGATGACGATTACCGCCATGCCGCTGGCATGATGGCTGCGTTCGCAGGATTCCCATTGACCGATCTTCACCAGTCGCAGCCACTTTCCTTCGTAAAGCACTTCGCGGGGTTCGGTCATGCGGTCCTCGATTTCCTCGTTTCCGTAGAGCGGCTTGACCAGCCATTCGGCTGTTGAAAACCAGGCCGCTGGTTCTTGGTTGTTCCGGTTGAAATCATCCGGTCGAAATCATGCAGAGCAGCGGCCTGAAGGCTGCTCTACAGGGCTTCGTTATATTTCGTCGGCGCGCGCCGCGTGGGTGGCGAAATCCAGCCCGCCGGCGGCATACAGCCGCCGCCGCGTCATCGGCCCGAACCGCAGGGCCTCGCAGACCGCGCCGAGCGAGGCGGCCTCGGCAGGGTTGCGTTCGAAGCGCGGTGCGGCCTCGCCGACCGGCGCATCGCAGGCGATGGTGGTGAGGCGGCGGAACAGCAGTGCGTTGTCGCGATGATCGCGCAACTTCGCGGCGGCCTGCGCGGCGCCGCGGAAACGGAGGAAAGGCACTTCCTCGACCCGGCGCAGCAGGCTGTCGAGGTCGCCGAAATGCGCGAGCAGGATCGCGGCGGTCTTGGCGCCGATGCCGGGCACGCCGGGGATGTTGTCGACGGCGTCGCCGCTGAGCGCGAGGTAGTCGGCGATCTGGTGCGCCTCCACGCCGTGGCGCGCTTTCACCCCGTGCGCGCCCCAACGCTGGTTGCGGGCGTAGTCCCACTGTTCGTCGCCGATGTGCAGCAACTGCGAGAGATCTTTGTCGGCCGACAGGATGATGCCGCGATGTCCCGCCGCGCGCGCATGGCGCAGCGCGCTGCCGATCAGGTCGTCCGCTTCGTATTCGCCGTGGCCCAGTACGTTCAGTCCCAGCGCGGCGCACAGCGCCCGACAGTGCGCGAACTGGCGCTTGAGTTCCTCCGGCGCCGGGTCGCGATTGGCCTTGTACGACGGATACAGCGCATTGCGGAAGCAGGAGTCCAGCGCCTCGTCGAATGCGACGGCGATGTGTTTCGGGCGCTCGCGTTCCAGCACGTCCAGCAGGAAGCGCGCGAAGCCCTGCACGGCGTTGGTCGGCCAGCCATCCGCGTCCTTGAATTCGTCGGGCATGGTGTGCCAGGCGCGGAACACGTAGATGCTGGCGTCGATGAGATACAGCGGCGGCGGTTCCGCGCGCGATTCGACCGCCACATCGTGGTCGAGGATGTCGTCTCCGTCGCCGTGAACGCTCATCCCGGCGTCCAGTCGCTGAGCAGCGCGACAGGGTCGGGACGCTCGCGTTCCGGCGCATCCAGCAGTGCGGTGCCGATATGGATGAAGCCGGCGACGGTTTCGTCCGCGCCGACGCCCAGCACGCTGCGGATGTGCGGATCGTAGGCGGCCCAGCCGGTCAGCCACTGCGCGCCGAAGCCCATCGCCTGGGCGGCCTGCAGCAGCGCGAAACAGACGCAGCCGGCGGTCAGCAGCCGCTCCTGCTCGGGAATCTTCTCGTCCGGGCCGAGGGTGGCGATGACTGTGACGATGACCGGTGCGAACGAGAACCGCAGCCGGTCTTTTTCGATCACGCTGTCGGAGGCGTCCGGATCGCGGGCGCGGCTGCGTTCGGCCAGTAAGGCACCCAATTCGTGACGCGTGTCGCCTTCTATCTTCAGAAACCGGAACGGCGTCCGCTTTCCGTGATCGGGCACCCGCACGGCCGACTGCAGCATCCGCAACAGCGTCGGCTGGTCGGGTCCGGGCATGCCGAGTTGTCGGCTCGGGACCGAACGTCGGCCATCGAGTGTTTGCAATAATTGGCTTGGATGATTTGCGAGTGAGGTCACAGACTGTCCCGTACGGTTTGAATGATCGTAGCGTCCGGGACCATACGATTGATGTCCGGATGTCCCATTCTCCCTGAAAAGCCCCCGAAACCCCTCCCCCGAGACGATCCGCATGGACGATAACAGCCGGTTTTTTCCTGGCCGCTCGCCATTGACGCGCCAGAGCGCCGAAAAAGTCTTCGAATCGGTGCGCCGCGATTCGGTGACCGCGCTGTCGGGTGTGCTCGCGGGGTTCTGGGGCGATATCGAGGAACAGGTGCGCCTGGCCGCCATCGCGAGCCACGACAACAGCGCCATCTATGACGACCGGATCGCGATCCGCCTGCTCAACCAGCGCGCGCTGGAACTGGCCAACCGCTATCGCGACGCCCTGGAAAACGCGTTCGACCGCTGGCGCAACCCGCGTCCGCGCGCGGTCGACAACAAGAGCATGAGCCTGATGTCCGAGGCCCAGCTCGAAATCCATCTCTCCGGCCAGCAGATCGTGGAACTGCTGGAACACCAGTTGATGCATCCGCTGCAGTTGCTGCACGACCGCCTGGATGCGCTGGCCACCGCGCTGGGCCTGCCGCGGCAGGCGCCGGAAACCAACCCGCTGCGCCCGGACGTGCCGGTCGACGCCTTCGTGAAGCTGTTCACCGAAGACGACCTCACCCCCGAACTGCGCCGGCTGATCTTCCTGCAGTTGGAAAAGCGGCTCTCGAAGTCGCTCGACGATCTCTACACCAAGACCAATGCCGCGCTGGACCACGGCTTCCTGCCGCGCGAAGACCCGGCCAATCCGCAGGCGTCGGGCATGCCGCCGCCGGCCGCCGACTGGTCGCCCGACGGCGGTCTGGTCGAACCGCGCCATCCGCAGCCGCAGGGCCATGCGCAGCCCGGGCACGCCCCGGGCGCTGGTCATCATGCCCATGCACCGCAGGGCGGCCAGGCGCCCGGCACGCCCTGGGACTACGGCGGCGGACAGGCCGCGGCTGGCGGTCAGCCTTCGGCGGGCGGCATGCTGTCCGATGGCAACCGGCCACTGCGGTATCGCGAAACCGTTCATCAGCAATTGCGCGCCTGGCGCCAGAGCGTGCTGCGCCGTGGCTCGGCCTCCGGTTCGCCTTCCGACCCGTCTTCGGAATCGACCGCTGCGCAGCCGCCGGCCACGGGCTTGAACGGCGTCCGCGTGCTCGCGCCGCAGGAACTGCTGGGCATCGCCACGATGTTGCAGGGCGACGACCCCGCGCCGTACGTCCGCGCGCTGGTCGGCGACGACAGCCGCCCGCTGTCGGCGGTGATCCGCGACCAGATCGTCAGCGGTTCGCGCCAGCTCGGCTACGATCCCACCCAGACCCGTTTCAACGAAGTGGACGAGGACGCGATCGACCTCGTCGGCATCCTGCTGCAGACGCTGGCGACCAGCCACGCCACGCTGGGCCGTTCGCGCGCGCTGTACGGCCGGCTGGTGCCGCCGTATCTCAAGCTCGCGCTGAGCGACGACAGCCTGTTCGATCAGCGCGGTCATCCCGGCCGCAAGCTGCTGGAAGCGCTGAGCGAAGCCTGCGAAGGCAACACCGGCGATTCCCCGCAGGATCAGCAGACCCTGACCCATGCCGAACTGGCGGTGGGTCGGGTGGTCGAGGAGTATCGCGACGACAAGGCGATCTTCGAGTTCGCCGCCGGCGAACTGCGCGAGCACCTCGATCAGCAGAAGAAGATGCGCGACGTCGCCGAACAGCGCGCTGCCGATACCGTCAGCGGTCGCGAGCGGTTGCAGCATGCGCGCCGTGCGGTGGATGAACTGCTGGACGCGCGCCTGAGCCAGCGCCCGCTGACTGCGGGCATCGCCGAATTTCTCAGCGGTCACTGGCGCCACCATCTGGTCCAGACCTGGTTGCGCGAAGGCCCGAGTTCCGCGCAGTACCTGTCGGCGCTGTCGATCGGCGAGGGCCTGATGCAGGCCGACGCCGACGCCGCCCGTGCCGAAGGCGGCCGGGTCGCCGACAGGATTCTCGAGCTGCAGGCGCCGCTGGGCCGCTGTTACGTGAGCTGCGGCCTCGATGCCACCGCCGCGCGGGACTCGCTGGCGAAGATCGTCAGCGCGCTGGCGTTCCCGGATCAGCCGCGCGGGCTGCATCCGGTGTCGATCGAGGAAACGCCGGCCGAACCGAACGATGCCGCGAACTGGGGCGGTCTGCGGGTGGTCGGCGGCACCGAGAGCGTCGAACACGACCCGGCGCTGGCCGCACGCATGCGTCGCCTGCGGGTGGGGCAGAGTCTTCGCCTGATCGAGGAGGACGGTCGCGAGACGCCGGCGCGCGTCGCCTGGGTCAGCCCGCTGACCTCGCGCTTCCTGATCGTGAATCGTCGCGGCCAGCGCAAGCTGGTGGTGACGCCGGAAGAACTCGCGGCGCTGGTCGGCAAGGGCCGGATCGTCCTGCGCTCCTCCGAAGCCCCGTTCGACGAAGCCATGCGCGACATGTGGCAACAGCTCAGCCAGAGTCGCGTCGCCGCAACGTCCTGACGTCGCTCGACCGGGTTTCTCCTCGGCCGCCAACGGGTTCCCGTGGCGGCCGTTTCGTTTCGGTCCCGGGCGCTGTCGTCGGCATGTCGTGATCACGATGCGCCATTGCCCCGCGCGCCGGGTGGCTCCACGACAACCTGCTAGGATGCCGGCAACCGAAGCGGACCGATGGGAGACGGACAAGATGGCGGAGACTGCGGCTGACACGTCTGGGGATGCGACAGCGAAAGTGATCGTCGGTGCGGTGCGCGAAACCGCTTCCGGCGAACGCCGCGTGGCGCTCACGCCGGAAACCTGCAAGAAACTCGTCGCTGCCGGCGCCGCGGTCCGCATCCAGCGCGGGCTCGGCGACGGTGCGCATGCGCTGGACGCCGCCTATGCCGATGTCGGCGCCGAGATCGTCGACGGCGCCGATGCGGTGCTCGCCGCTGCCGATATCCTCGTTTGCGTGCAGCCGCCGTCGGCCCAGGCCATCGCCGGCATGAAGCAGGGCGCGGTGCTGGTCGGCATGCTCCAGCCGCAGGGCGATACCGCCCGCGCCGAGGCACTGCAGGCGCGCGGCATCGTCGCGTTTCCGCTGGAGCGCCTGCCGCGTACCACCCGCGCCCAGGCCATGGACATTCTCAGCTCGCAGGCCGGCATGGCCGGCTACAAGGCGATGCTGATCGCCGCGCAGCTGGCGCCGCGGTTCTTCCCGATGCTCACTACCGCCGCCGGCACGATTCGCCCGTCGAAGGTGCTGGTGATCGGCGCCGGCGTCGCCGGGTTGCAGGCGATCGCCACCGCCAAGCGTCTCGGGGCCCAGGTCGAAGGTTTCGACGTGCGCCCGGAAACCCGCGAACAGATCGAATCGCTGGGCGGCAAGTTCCTCGATCTCGGGGTCAGCGCCGCGGGCGAGGGCGGTTACGCCCGTCAGCTCACCGATGAGGAGCGTGCCCTGCAGCAGCAGCGGCTCGCCGATCACTTGAAGAACATCGACGTGATCGTCGCCACCGCCGCCGTGCCCGGTCGCCCCGCGCCGAAGATCGTCAGCGCCGCGATGGTTGCCGGCATGAAGCCCGGCAGCGTCATCGTGGATCTGGCCGCCGAAACCGGCGGCAACTGCGAACTCACCCAGCCCGGCGACAACGTCGTCCACGGCGGCGTCACCGTGTCCGGTCCGCTGAACCTCGCCAGCAGCGGCGCGATGCACGCCAGCGACATGTTCGCGCGCAACGTTTTCAACTTCGTCTCGCTGCTGCTGGGCAAAGACGGCTCGCTGCATTTCGACTGGAACGACGAGTTGCTGGCGAAGACGGTCTGGCCGGAGCGCGCCGCGGGCTGACCCCGCAATACCGGCCGTACCCGCCGATTCCCGTGCGGGCCTCGCGCTTGTCGCGTCGTCGCCCCGGCGCTACGCTCGGCGCGACACAGGGACCGTTGAGCGCAGACTGATGTTTCCATCCGCGATGCTTTCACCCTTGATTTCCCCGCACGCCAGGACGAACGCTTTCCGGGCGTGGCCGTGGCTGCGCCTCGCGTGCGTGGCCCTGGCGCTGTGCATGGCCGGTGCCTGCGCGTCCACGGGCGCGGCATCGGATCCCGCGAAGGCGGCCGAGCCGTTCGTCGGCCGCTGGCTGTATGCCCAATCCTGCGGCTGGGAGCATTCGGCCGATCTCATGATCCATCCCGGTTCCGGTGTCCTGGAAGGCAGCTGGGCCGACGGCACCCGCGTCCGCGGCGAGAACGGCACGCTGCGCGGCACGCCGCGCGACGGCAAGCTGTTCCTGCGCTTCTGTCGCGACGCAGAAGGCGAAGGGGCCGACATTTGCCCGAATTTCGGACCCGAAGAGTCCTATCTCGTCCGCAAGCGCGGGCAGCTGGTGTGGTATCGCGCATATGGCGCGGAGGGCTACCGGGAATACCTGACCCTGGACCGCTTCGTCCTCGGGGACAAGGCCGGCTACGACGATGAATGCCCGGACGACGCGTCCGCGCCCTGAACGCGAGGTACACCGCCATGACCGAACCAGAAACCCAACCGGCCGCCCAGGCGCCGCGCCCGACGGCGTTGACCGATGCCGAACTGCATGCGGTGTCCTATTTCGCCATCGGCGTGGGCTCCGAGGGCAGCATCGCCGGCCGCGATGTGTCGAACCGGCTGTCGTTCGCCGGCAACACCACCAACGGCGTCATGGCGCCGGTGGGCAACAGTGGCTTTTCGATCGGGACACTGCAGACCGACCTGGGCCAGCACCCCGAAGTGGCGCGCACGCTGGTCGGTGCCTACCAGGACTGGGCGCGCACCAATCATCCCGAGTGGGTGCTCGACGCGGACCAGCAGACCCGGACCGTCGCCGACCTCAGTCGTACCGGCGACACCATCCGCGCGCAGGGCGGGCGCGAGATGGACGCCACGGTGAAGTCGCAGCTGGACCAGTTCCTGCGCTCCGACGAAGGCATCCGCTACATCCACGACAACGACGCCACGCAGGCCAACAAGCTGATGCGCGACGTCTACACGCCGCTGCGCGAGACCGACCTGTATCGCCACGCCACGCCCGACGACCAGGTGCGGATCGCGGCCATCGTCGGCAAGGCCTACAACCAGAGCGAGGTCTGGGGCGGACGGATCCTCGACCGCATCGAATCCGGCCAGTACCGCAGCGTCGAGGATGTCAGCAACGGTGTCGGCGGCTTGCTGCGCGGCGATCAGGACTACATGCAGACCGGCCGCGACGCGGCGGCGCAGGGTGCCGAAGTGGTGAACGCCCTGCGCAATACGCATGCGCAGAATCCGTTGAACGCGACCTGGAACAACGTGCTGGCCGGCAATCCGCTGGTCGATCCGACCCGTCTGGACCAGGACGCGGCGCGGCCGAATCTGCCGCACGAATACGCCACGGTGAAGGACCTTTTTTTGCAGAAAGGCGAGGCGCCCGCGTTCATCCAGGCGCTGGATCGCGGTGCCACGTCGATGCACGGCCGCACCGATCGCCAGGGCGCGTTAAACGACGACGGCCTGTATGTCGCCGGCAATAATTTCGTGGTCTGGGACCGCAACGGCGCCGGCCATGCGCAGATCGACGGGCAATGGCGCGACGTCCAGCGCGACCAACTGGTGCGTACCCAGAATACCGACCGCACCGTCGATCTGTCGGTGAACGCGAACGGCCGGCAGACGCCGTTGATGCATGTCGATCCGCACGGCGCGAACGCGCTGCGCGCGGAAGCGCCCACGACGGAAACGCCTGCGACAGTAGCGCCTGCGGTGCCTGTAACAGAGCAAGGTCAGCCGCAGATCCGGGGCGACGCGACGCAGACCTTGCCTGAGCGGGCGCAGCCTGTCGTCGCGCTGGCCACCGCGACGCCGGTGCTGGAGAACGGCAGCGGACCGATGCTGCAGACGCCGGCCAAACAACAGAAAGACATGGACATGACGCCCGCCGAGCGCGACCTGTTCGCGCGCGCGATGACGCTCGTCCAGAACAAGGCCGGCATGACCGAGCAGGAGGCGAAGAAGGTGGCGACCGACGTGGTCATCACCACCCGCACCACGCCCGGTCTGTCGGAGAAGCCCGAATACATGGACGTCAGGAACGGCCATGTGATGATCGCCGAGAAGGTCGGCAAGGAACCCATCTTCAACGGCTACGTGAATGTCGAACAGTCGCGCAACCAGAGTCCGGAACAGCTGCAGGACAAGGTCGCGGCGCAGAACATGAACCAGGAGCGGCAGTTGCAGGAACGCCAGGTCCGCGACGCCAGCAAGGATCCGAAACCGATGATGCAGGCTGCCGAAGACCGGTTGAGCAACGGCGCGCCGTTCTCGCGTTAGATCCGACGATCCCCGGCACTTCACGCGACAACGGCGCCTTGCGGCGCCGTTGTCGTTTCTGAGGGTCGCGGATGGCCCGCCGGTCGATTACTTCGCCGGTGCGGCGGTGGGAGCCGGTGCCGCGGACTGCTTCGCCGCCATCATCGCCTCGCGCGCGGCGCGGAACGGATTGCCGGCGTACCAGTTCGGCCAGGTGTCGCCGTTGGCGAGCGCGGCGCCGACGTCGTAGACCGCGGTCAGGTCTTCCATCGTGCCGTCGAACTTCCACGTCGCCGGGTCGTACTCGTCGCCGGGCTTGTGGTAGCGGTTTTCGTTGTAGTCCTTGCCCGCCGCTTCGCCGGCGGCGGTGCCGCCTTCGATCAGATCGGTGCCGCCGTCGGTATACAGCGCCGGCACGCCGGCCTTGGCGAAGTTGAAGTGATCGGAACGGAAGTAATAGCCACCGGCCGGATTGGATTCCTCCACCAGCTTGCGGCCCTGCTTGTCGGCGATCGGCTTGAGCACATCCTCCAGTTCCGAATTGCCCATGCCCACGACCGTGAAGTCGCGGCTGCGGCCGACGACGCTCATCGCATCGAGGTTGATCACGCCGACGGTGCGGTCCAGCGGCACGCTGGGATGCGCGACGTAGTATTTCGAACCGAGCAGGCCCGACTCTTCCAGCGTCACCGCGGCGAACAGCACCGAACGCTTCGGCGGGTTCTTCGCGAACTGTCCGGCGATCTCCAGGATGCCGGCGACGCCGGTCGCGTTGTCGACCGCGCCGTTGTAGATATTGTCGCCGGCTTCATCCGGATGCTTGCCCAGATGGTCCCAGTGCGCCATGTAGACGATGGTGTCGTCCGGCGCCGAGGTGCCCGGCAGCAGCGCCAGCACGTTGCGCGATTCCTTCTCGGCGGTGGTGCTCTTCAGGGTGATGCTGGCCTTCGCCGGCAGCGGCACGGCCTTGAAGCCGCGCTTGTTGGCAGCCGCCCGCAGCGCGTCGAGGTCCAGCCCGGCGTCGGCGAACAGCGTCTTTGCCTGCTCGCCGGTGATCCAGCCCTGCAGCGGTATGCGCGGCGCCGGATCGTCGGCGGCGCGGAGATCGTACTGCGCGCCCGACCACGAGTTCTTGACCACGTCCCAGCCGTAGGACGCGCCTTCGGTGTCGTGGATGATCAGCGCCGCCGCCGCGCCCTTGCGGCCGGCTTCCTCGAACTTGTAGGTCCAGCGCCCGTAGTAGGTCATGCGCTTGCCGTCGAACAGGGTCTGATCGTTGGCGTGGAAGCCCGGGTCGTTGACGAGCATGACCACGGTCTTGCCCTTCACGTCGACGCCGGCATAGTCGTTCCACTTCTGCTCCGGCGCATCCACGCCGTAGCCGACGAAGACAAGGTCGCTGGCGTCGACCTTCACTTCCGGCTGGCCGGTACGCGTGCCGATCACCATGTCGGTGCCGAACTTCAGCGTGCGCGGCGTGCCCTTGACGTCGATGGTGAGTGTCGTCGATTCGTCGGCGGTGGTTTCCATCATCGGCACGGTCTGGAAATAGCTGTCGCCGTTGCCGGGTTTCAGGCCCATGCGCTCGAACTGGGCCTTGAGATATTCGACGGTCTTCTCTTCGCCGGGCGTACCCGGTGCGCGGCCCTCGAATTCGTCGGAGGCCAGCACGCGCACATGCTCGGCGAAATCGGCCGGGTCGATGGCGTCCTTGAACGCGAAGGCGGCGGGTGCTGTGGGTTCCGCGGCCGGCTGGGGCGCGGCGGGCGCTTCGGCGTCCGGCTTGCAGGCGGCGAGGGCGGCGGTGGCCGCGAGGGTCAGCAGCAGGGTTTTCGGCAGCGTTTTCTGCGGGAGATACTTCGGTTGAAAAATGGACATCGGAGGCTTCCACACGAACGGAAGCCCCGAGTGTACGACGACACGGTCGGGAGCGGCTGAGCGGGGCGGAACGAGGGTCGCAAACGGGTGCTGCTTCAACACCCCAACGATCTCAAAGCACGGCCATCAAGGCGTGGCCGCCGTCTCGATGTTGTCGCGCACGTAACGGTCGAACAGACGCACGCCGAAACCCGCCGCGCCCAAGGGCATGGTCGGCAGCGCATCTTCGCGCCAGGCCATCGACGCGATATCGAGGTGCGCCCAGACGGTTTCGGGTTTGATCCACTCGCCGATGAAATGCGCGCCGACCCCCGCGCCCGCGCGGCCGCTGCTGCCGCCGTTGCGCAGATCGGCGATCGGCGATTCGAGGTCCTTGGCATAGCTGGGATGCAGCGGCAATCGCCACACTTCCTCGCCGGATGCCTTGCCGGCGGCATCGAGCGCTGCGGCCAGGGCGTCGTTGCGGCTGAACAGGCCCGCGTATTCGTCGCCCAGCGCGGTCACCTGCGAGCCGGTCAGCGTCGCGATGTCGATCACCACGCGCGGTTTGTCGCGATCCTGCACGTACCAGAGGGCATCGGTCAGCACCATCCGGCCTTCGGCGTCGGTGCTCATGATTTCGAAGGTCTTGCCGCTCATCGTGCGCACCACGTCGCCGGGGCGGCTGGCGCTGCCGGAAGGCATGTTTTCGGCCAGAGCGACGACCGCGATCGCGTTGACCCTGGCGTCGCGTCTGGCGAATGCGAGCAC
The DNA here is from genome assembly GCA_020692565.1 of Thermomonas sp. Taxonomy (GTDB): domain Bacteria; phylum Pseudomonadota; class Gammaproteobacteria; order Xanthomonadales; family Xanthomonadaceae; genus Lysobacter_I. The sequence continues at coordinate 28,910 of JAIMKJ010000033.1, read as the reverse complement.
GGCGCCGGTGACCGCGGCGCCGCCGCTCATATCGTATTTCATGCGCCACAAATTCTCGGACGGTTTGATCGAGATGCCGCCGGTGTCGAAAGTGATGCCCTTGCCGACCAGCGCGACCGGCGCGGCATCGCCTGCGCCGCGATAACGCACGATGAGCAACCGCGGCGGGCGGAGGCTGCCCTGACCCACCGAGAGCATGCCGCCCATGCCGAGTTTCTGCATCGCGGGCACATCCAGCACTTCGATGCTGACGTTCTGTTCTCCGGCGAAGGCCGCACGCGTGCGCTCGACGAAGCTTTCGGGGTAGACCGCATTGGCCGGTTCGCTGATCAGGTCGCGGGCGAA
>JAIMKJ010000033.1:24684-28335 GCA_020692565.1 Thermomonas sp. | reverse complement strand
TCACGCCCGCCAGGCCCAACAGGCCGCCGATATCCTCAAGCAGGCGCGGCGTGGTCGCCTCGTTGCCGGTTCCGATCAGCAGGACCTGGCGGAAAGGACCGACGCCCAGCACGTTGAGCGTGGTGGCGCGGTCGCCTTGATAACCTGCCGTCGCCGCGGCACGCTGCAGTGCGCCGCCGGTCGCGGCATCGATGTCCGCGTAGGCGCCCTGCAAGGGCAGACCTTTGCGGACCGTGACTGCGATCGCGCCATCCTTGGGCACCGCATAGGGCGCGAATTCGAGCGCTCGCTGCGCCATCGCCTCTGCTGAGGCGAGCGATAGCAGCGCAAGGAAAAGCGCGCTGACGACGGCATCGGAAAAAGATGGACGGGTCACAGAAGCCTCCGACAGGGAACGCCGCGCGGCAACACGGCGGATGAACAGCCACCGGACAATAACCCCAGCGACGATGGCTACCCCCTGCCGTTGGTCATGTGCGGCGAATTCGGCGATTCGCTTCGATGGCATCGTGTCGACGCCGCGGCAGTCGCGCGACGGGACCGCGATTGGCCTTCAAGCGCCGCCTCAGTCCTTCGGCGGCCGCGCACCGTCGTAGCGCACCGCGGTGGCGCCGGTGACCGGGCCGATCCGCGCGGTCTTGTGGACGTACAGGGTGACGTCGCGCTTGAACACCAGTGGCCCTTCGACCACTGCGTCCGGGCCGATCACGATCCGCAGCTTGCGCTGCTTCATGCTGACCGGCATCCAGCCGCTGTTGGGCTTCTCGACGGTAATGCCGCCGCGGACGTGCGAGCCCACGCCGACGGTGATGTCGCCGTTGACGGTGGCGATGCTGCCGTTGACGTCGGTATCGACCAGGCCGATCGAGCCGTTGACGGTTTCGACATTGCGGGCGATCCGGCTGCCGCGGCCGGTGAAGACGCTGCCGTTGACGGTTTCGATCTCGCCGACGCTGCTCTGATCGCCCAGGCGGATGCCGCCGTTGACCGTTTCCACCGACTTGGCCGTGAGCTTGCCGTCGGCCTTGATGCTGCCGTTGACGGTTTCGGCGTCGCCGACGGAGGCGCCGCTTTCCAGATGCACGCTGCCGTTGACGGTGGCGATGTCGCCGGCCCTGGCGCCGGCCTCGACGCGGATGCTGCCGTTGACGGTTTCCAGCGAGCCATAGTCTTCGCCTGCGTGGGCGGTGATGCTGCCCATGACCTTCTCGATGCTTTTGCCGGCTAAGGCCGCGGGCGAGCACAGGCTGAGCGCAAGGGCGGTGGCGAGGATGAGTCGGGACTGGCGCATGGCGTTGACCTCGTGATCGTGGGCTTGTGAGCCTGATTCGGTGAGCGTGGGCTCGCGAACGTGTGAACGGATGGACCAGCGAAGGCCCAGTGATCAGCATGATGCGGACGCTTCGCTACAATCGCATCTGCCCTAAGTCATTGCCCCGAAGGTCACATGCCCGCTGACGCCCACCGTCCCAAGCCCGTCGTCCTGCTGATCCTGGACGGTTGGGGGTATCGCGAGGATCCGGCCGACAACGCGCTGGCGCTGGCCGACCTGCCGAACTGGAACCGGCTGTGGGCGCAGCGGCCGCATACGCTGATCCATACCGAAGGCCGCCACGTCGGCTTGCCGGACGGTCAGATGGGCAATTCCGAAGTCGGCCACATGAATCTGGGCGCCGGCCGCGTCGTCTATCAGGACCTCACCCGCGTCGACGCGGCGATCGAGGACGGCACTTTCTTCGCCAACGCCGAACTGCGCGCCGCCTGCGCTGCGGCGAAGACTTCCGGCGGAACGCTCCACGTCATGGGCCTGCTGTCGCCCGGCGGCGTGCACAGCCACGAACAGCACATCTTCGCGATGCTGGAACTCGCCGCGCGCGAAGGCGTCGCCCGCGTCGCGGTGCATGCCTTCCTCGACGGCCGCGACATGCCGCCGCGTTCGGCCGAACCCAGCCTGCACGCGCTGCAGGCGAAGTGCGATGCGCTGGGCAACGCGCGGATCGCCAGCGTCGGTGGCCGCTATTTCGCGATGGATCGCGACAAGCGCTGGGACCGCCTGCGTCGCGGCTGGGACGTCATCGTCGAAGCGCAGGGCGAGCGGCACGCGCCGGATGCGCTGGGCGCGCTCGCCGACGCCTACGCACGCGGCGAAAACGACGAATTCGTTGCGCCGACCGTTTTGAACGGCGCGCAGCCGATGCGCGACGGTGACGCCGTCGTGTTCATGAATTTCCGTGCCGACCGCGCGCGCCAACTCGCCGCCGCGTTCGTCGATCCCGGTTTCGGTGGTTTCGACGCCAGTGTCCGCCGCCCGGCGCTGTCGCGTTTCGTCTGTCTCACCGAATACGACGCGCGGTTGCCGGCGCCGAGTGCGTTCGCGCCGGACGATCTGCGCAACACCCTCGGCGAAGTGCTGGCCGCGCACGGGCTGACCCAGCTGCGCATCGCCGAGACCGAGAAATACGCGCACGTCACCTTCTTCTACAGCGGCGGGCGTGAAGATCTGTACGCCGGCGAAGAACGCATTCTCGTGCCCAGCCCGAAAGTCGCGACCTACGACCTGCAGCCGGAAATGAGCTGTCCCGAACTCACCGCGAAACTGGTCGACGCCATCGGCTCCGGACGTTTCGACGTGGTGGTCTGCAACATCGCCAACCCGGACATGGTCGGTCACACCGGCGACCTGCAGGCCGCAATCCTGGCGGCGCAGGCGGTGGATGTCGCCATCGGCGCGATCGAAGCCGCGGTGCGCGCAGCGGGCGGCGCGCTGCTGGTCACCGCCGACCACGGCAATCTCGAAATGATGCGCGACCCCGAGACCGGGCAGCCGCACACCGCGCATACCGTCGGCCCGGTACCTTTCGTGTACGTGGGTGCGCGGACGGATGCGCGCCTGCGCAGCGGTGGCGCGCTGCGCGACGTGGCGCCGACGATGCTCGATCTGCTCGGCCTGCCGCAGCCGGCGGAGATGAGCGGCCGCTCGTTGCTGGATGCTTCGCCGCTGGATGCAGGAGGATGAAACCGCTGCGCATGCTCGTCGCGGTCGCGCTGCTGTGGTCGCTGGCGTCTCCGGCGCCGGCGCAGCAGACGACCGGCCGCGAGGCGCAGCGTCGGCTGGAGAAGGTCCAGCGCGAACTCAAGGACGTGGCGGCCGAACGCCGCCGGCTGGAAGGCCAGCGTGGCGCCGCCAGCCGCGAACTGCGCGCGGTGGACGAGCGCGTCGCCGAATCCAGCCGCGCCCTGCATGCGGCCGAGGCCGAACTCGCGCGCGAGCAGACCGCGCTGGCGCAGCTCAATGCCCGTCGCGATGCCCTGCGCGTGCAGGAGGCGGCGACGCGCCGCGAACTCGCCGCACTGCTGCGTGCCGCGTACGCGCAGGGCGATCACGCGCCGCTCAAGCTGCTGCTGGCGCAGGATCGCGTCGCCGACACCCAGCGCCAGTTGGTCTATTACCGCTATCTGCAGCGCCAGCGCCTGCAGCGCACCGCGGCGCTGAGCGCCGAACTGGCCGAACTGGCGCAGATGGAAACCCGGATCGCCGAGAAACGCACCGCACTGGACGTCGCGCGCGACCGTCAGCGGACGCAGCTCGCGACGCTGGCGCGCGATCGCCGCGCGCGGGCGGTGACCCTGGGCGAGCTGGAGCAGCGTTAT
>JAIMKJ010000033.1:0-24678 GCA_020692565.1 Thermomonas sp. | reverse complement strand
CGTCGCGACCGCGAACAGGCGCTGGGCAGCGACGCCAAGGCCCTGCAGCAGGTGATCGGCCGGCTGCGCGCCGCCGCTGCCAAGGCCGCCGCCGAACGTGCTGCGGCGGAGCGCGCGGCCGCACGGGCCGCCGCAGCCAAACCCGCCGCCAAGCCCGGCACCCGTTCGCAGGCCAAAGCGCAGGCCCGGCCGCCTCGCCAGGTCGCCAGCGCCGCGCCGGTGCGGGTGGGCGGCGCCGGTTGGCCGCTGTCGGGCAACCTCGTTTCCGGCTATGGCGGGCGCATGCCCGACGGTCGCGCCAGCAGCGGTCTGCTGATCGCCGCCGGCCTCGGCACGCCGGTGCGTGCGGTCGCCGACGGCACCGTGGTGTTCGCCGAATGGATGACCGGCTACGGCCTGATCCTGATCGTCGACCACGGCAACGGCTATCTGAGTCTGTACGGCCACAACGAATCGCTGCTCAAGGATGCCGGCGATACGGTCAAGCGCGGCGACACCGTGGCCCGCGTCGGCAACTCCGGCGGCCTGGCGCAGCCGGCGCTGTATTTCGAACTGCGCCGCAACGGCCAACCGGTCAACCCCGACAGCTGGCTCAGGCGACAGTAAACGGCTACGTTAGGGCCGTTCATGTTCGGTGAACCCCGCGTGGCCTTAATGGTCAGACCGATCAGTGTTTACCTGGAGTTACCTCATGTCGTTCCGCCCGCGCTCTTCGCATCTGCGCTCCTCGTCCCTCCCGCGCGTCAGGTCCCTGCCGACGCTGCTGGCGCTCGCCATCGCGCTGTGCGTACAGCCGGCGCTGGCGCAGGAGTCGAAGCCCGCCGAGGGCGAGGCCGCCAAGGTCGCGAAAACCGATGAGGCCGAGCGCAGCAAGGTGCCGCTCGAAGAGATCCGCCGCTACGTCAGTGTCTTCAATGTGGTCAAACAGGCCTACGTCGAGCCGGTGGAAGACCGCAAGCTGATGCAGTCCTCGATCCGCGGCCTGTTGCTGGATCTCGACCCGCACAGCACCTATCTGGTCCGCAGCGATGCCGAGGCTTTCGATGCGGACACCAACGGCGCCTACGACGGTATCGGCGTGGAAGTGCAGCCGCAGCCCGACGGCACCATTCTGGTGATCGCACCGATCGACGACACGCCCGCAGCCCGCGCGGGGGTCAAGCCCGGCGACATCATCATCGCGGTCGACGGCAAGCCGCTCACGCCCGAACTGGCCGAAGGCAATCCGCTGCGCGGTGCGCCCGGGACCAGGACCGTGCTCACCGTGCAGCGCGAGGGCGCGGCCAAGCCGCTCGAACTCACCGTGCAGCGCGAAACCATCCGCATCAGCAGCGTGCGCGGGAAAATGCTGGAGCCCGGCTACGCTTACCTGCGCATCAGCGCGTTCCAGGCGGATACCGCCAACGATTTCGAACAGCAGCTCGACAAGCTGCAGGCGCAGGCCGCCGGCAGCGTCGCGGGCGGCAAAGGCCTGCAGGGTCTGGTGCTGGACCTGCGCAGCAACCCGGGCGGACTGCTGACCTCGGCGGTGCAGATCGCCGACGATCTGCTGGAGAAAGGCGACATCGTCAGCACCCGCGGTCGCAACCCGGTGGCGGATGCGTCGTTCAATGCGACGCCCGGCGACCGTATGCGCGGCGCGCCGGTGGTCGTGCTGGTGGACGCCGGTTCCGCCAGCGCCTCCGAAGTGCTGGCCGCCGCGCTGCGCGACAACCAGCGCGCGCAGGTCGTGGGCAGCCGCACGTTCGGCAAGGGCTCGGTGCAGACCCTGCTGCCGTTGGACAACGGCGACGCGGTGAAACTCACCACCGCGCGTTACTACACGCCCAGCGGCAAATCGATACAGGCCCGCGGCATCGAACCGGATGTGGTGCTGAAGCCCGATGGTGCGGTCAAAGCCAAGCCGACCTTCATCTCCGAATCCGTGCTGCCGGGGCATCTGCGCGGCGATCAGGAAGTGGCGGGCGCGGGTGCCGGCGACGTGCTGGAAGGCGAAGGCCCGATCGCCGCAGCGCTGGTCGTGCTGAAGAAACAGGCCGCGCTTGCGGCAGCCACGCCTGCGGTCGCCGAACGGCGCTGACACCGGCTGGATCCGGGTCGGTATCGGCTGGCCGACGGCCGCTGGCCGGCAAGGCATCAAGCCGGAAGTCATGAGTGACCATCGGCCGGTTCGCATGGCCGGCCTTGCCCCTAGGATGCGCTGTCGGCCCGCCGTCGCGGGCCCCGCATCCGGGGACTTCACATGCTTGCCATCCGCGACCTGAGCAAAACCTACGCCAACGGCGTGCGCGCGCTCGATCACGTCACTCTCGACATCCCGCGCGGCATGTTCGGCCTGCTCGGCCCGAACGGCGCGGGAAAATCCTCGCTGATGCGCACGCTCGCCACGCTGCAGGAAGCCGACAGCGGCACCGCGACGCTCGACGACGGCAAGGGCGGCAGCATCGACATCCTGCGCGACAAGGACGCGGTGCGCCGCCAACTCGGGTATCTGCCGCAGGATTTCGGCGTGTATCCGAAAGTCAGCGCGCTGGATCTGCTCGAACATTTCGCGGTGCTCAAAGGCCTCGTCGATCGCAAGCAGCGGCGCGAAGTCGTCGATGGCCTGTTGCAGCAGGTAAATCTCTGGGACGTGCGCAAACGCAAGCTCGGCGGCTTTTCCGGCGGCATGCGCCAGCGGTTCGGCATCGCCCAGGCGCTGCTCGGCGACCCGCGGCTGGTGATCGTGGACGAACCCACCGCAGGCCTCGATCCGGAGGAGCGCAACCGCTTCCTCAATCTGCTGGCCGAGATCGGCGAGAACGTCGCGGTGATCCTCTCCACGCATATCGTCGAGGACGTGACCGATCTGTGCCCGACCATGGCGATCATGAACAAGGGCAAGGTGCTGCTGACCGGCCGCCCGATGGACGCCATCGGTGCGCTGGAGGATCGCGTCTGGCGCAAGGTGGTCGCGAAGGACGCGCTGCCGCACTACGAGAAGAATTTCACCCTGCTGTCGACCCGCTTGGTCGGCGGCGAACCGGTGATCCACATCCATAGCGATTTCCCGCCGGGCGACGGTTTCGAGCGCGTGGCGCCCGACCTGGAGGACGTGTACTTCCAGCGTCTCCGCCAGCACGCCAAAGCCGCCTGAGGATCACGCCATGTTCGAATTCTTCAGGTTCGAGCTGCGTCAGCAGCTCAGTTCCCCGCTGCTGTGGCTGATGGCGCTGCTGTTCGCGCTGATGGGCTTCGCCGCGGTGGCGAGCGATGCCGTGCAGCTCGGCGGCGGCATCGGCAACGTCCATCGCAATGCGCCGGTGGTCATCGTCCAGTTCATGAGCGTGTTCACGCTGCTGGGCATGCTGTTCGTGGCGATGTCGATCAATGGCGCGCTGCTGCGCGATTTCGAGCAGGGCACCGCCGAGCTGATCTTCGCCAGTCCGATCAAGCGTCGCGATTACGTCGCGGGCCGTATCGGCGCTGCGGTGGTCTGCTGTCTGGTGTTGTATGCGGTGATCGCGTCCGGCCTGTTCGTCGCGCAGTTCATGCCGTGGATCGAGCCCGAGCGCTTGGGGCCGGTCACGCCGGTGCCCTACCTGTGGGCGCTGGGCGTGATCGTGTTGCCGAATCTGCTGTTCATGGCCGCGCTGCTGTCGCTGTTGGCCATCGCGACCCGCAGCGTGCTGTGGGTGTACGTCGGGGTGCTCGGCTTCATCGTGCTCTACATCACGAGCGGCGTGCTGCTGCGCGACCTCGACAATGTCTGGCTGGCTTCGCTGAGCGAGCCTCTGGGCATCCGCGCGTTCGGCAGGACGATCCGTTACTGGGCCGCCGAGCAGCGCAACACCCAGGTGCCGGCGATCGCCGGCTACATCCTCGGCAACCGGGCGCTGTGGGTGGGGGTCGGACTGGTGCTTTTCGCCGCATGTTTCGCACTGTTCAAGCCGCAGCGCGCCGGCACCGGTCGCAGTTTCCGTAAGGCGAAGGTCGCCATCGATGCGCCTGCGGCAGCGCTCGCCGCGGCACCTTTGCGATTGCCGCGGGTCGCGGTGGCGCACGGCCCTGCGACAGGCGTCGTGCAGTTCCTGCAGCAGTTGCGCTTCGATACCTCCGGCGTGCTCCGGGGCATTCCGTTCATCGTGATGCTGCTGTTCGCGATGGCGAATTTCATTCCCAGCGCGATCCTGGCCCAGACTCTCTACGAAACGCCGATCCATCCGGTGACGTCGCAGATGTTGCAGGCCTTGCAGGGGTCGTACAGCTTCGTGCTGATCATCATCGTGCTGTTCTATGCCGGCGAGTTGGTCGGCAAGGAGCGGGGAGTGAAGATCCATGAAGTCACCGATGCGATGCCCGTGCCCAACTGGGTGCCGCTGGCGGCCAAGTTCGGCGCGTTGATCGCGGTGATCTTCTGCTTCCAGCTGCTGGGCGGCATCACCGCGATCCTGGTCCAGCTCGCCAAAGGCCATACGCAGCTGGAATTGGCGGTGTACGCCGAAACGCTGCTGCTGGACAGCATCTGGTTCGTGCTGATGGGCGGTCTGGCGCTGTGCCTGCAGGTCTTCACCAACAACAAGTTCGCCGGCTACGGCCTGGTGATCCTGGTGCTGGTCGCGCAGGGCGTGCTGGGCGCGCTGGATTTCACCCATAACCTCTACAACTATGGTGCTTCGCCCGCCGGCCCGTATTCCGACATGAACGGATTCGGCCATTTCCTCGGTGCGAAACTGTGGTTCCAGGGTTATTGGGGCCTGTTCCTGCTGGTGTTGCTGCTGCTGTCCGCGGCGCTGTGGGTGCGTGGCGTCAGCGGCGGCGCGCGCGAGCGCCTGCGACTCGCGCGCGCCCGCATGCGCGGGCCGCTGGGCATGGCGACGGCGTTGGCGGTGCTGGCGTTCGCGGGTACGGGCGCTTATCTGTTCTGGAACACGAATGTCCGCAATCAGTTCCTCTCGCCGGACGAAACGCTTGACCTGCAAGCGCAGTACGAGCGCGACTACAAGCGATACAAGGGGCTGCCGCAGCCGAAGATCGTCGCCACGCAGATCGACGTCGACCTGCGCCCGGAAACCAGGACGATGCGCGCCAGCGGCGTGTACCGGGTGCGCAATCCCCATGCGCAACCGATCGCCGACCTGCACGTCGGGATGACGGACGACAAGTCGTTGCTGAGCATCGACATGGGCGGCGCCGAGTTGACCAGGCACGACGAGGACATGGGTTATCGGATCTACCGGTTGAAAGCGCCGATGCAGCCCGGCGAAGAGCGCGACATCGCGTTCAAGGTCCAGTTGGCCCCGAACGGCATCACCAACGATGCCGACCAGTCCCGGATCGTCGAGAACGGTTCGTTCTTCGACAGCCGGGTGTTCCCGTCGTTCGGTTACAACGAGGGCGTGGAGATCGTCGACCGCAACGAACGCCGCAAACGCGAACTCGGCGAGCCGCGGCGGATGCCGAAGCTGGAGGACCAGCCTGCGCGCGCCGCCAACTACATCACCGACGACGCCGACTGGATCGACTTCAAGACCACGATCTGCACCGCGCCGGACCAGATCGCGCTGTCGCCCGGATATCTGCAGAAGGAATTCATGCGCGACGGCCGCCGCTGCTTCAGCTATGCGATGGATCGGCCGATGCTGAACTTCTACTCCTACCTGTCGGCGCGCTGGCAGGTGAAGAAAGGCATGTACAAGGACATTCCGATCGAGATCTATTACGACGAAAAGCACCCGTACAACGTCGACCGGATGATCGAGGCGGTGCAGAAGTCGCTGGCGTATTACGAGGGTAATTTCACCCCGTACCAGCATCGTCAGGTGCGGATCATCGAGTTCCCGGGCTATGCTACGTTCGCCCAGGCGTTCGCCAACACGATTCCGTATTCCGAATCCATCGGTTTCATCGCCGATCTCAGCGACAAGAACGCGATCGATTACGTGTTCTACGTCACCGCGCACGAGATCGCGCACCAGTGGTGGGCGCATCAGGTGATCGGCGCCAACATGCAGGGCGCGACGGTGATGTCCGAGTCGCTGGCGCAATATTCGGCGCTGATGGTCATGGAGAAGGAATACGGCCGGGCCAAGATGCGGCGCTTCCTGAAGACCGAGCTGGACGGCTATCTCTCCGGTCGCGGCGGCGAGGCGATCGAGGAACTGCCGTTGTACCGCGTGGAGAACCAGCAGTACATCCATTACGAGAAAGGTTCGCTGGTATTCTATCGCCTGCGCGAAGAGATCGGCGAAGCGGTGTTGAACCGGGCGCTGAAGAAATTCCTGGAGGACAAGGGTTATCAGCAGCCGCCTTACACTACATCGGTCGAACTGCTGGACTACATTCGCGCCGAAGCCCGCCCGCAGCACGAACGCCTGATCGCGGACCTCTTCGAGAAGATCGCTTTCTACGACAACCGCGTGGTGGAGGCCAAGGCGAAGAAGCGCGCCGACGGCAAATACGAGGTCGTGCTCGACCTGCACGCGGCCAAACTCTACGTCGACGGCAAGGGCAAGGAAGCGCCGTCGAAGATCGACGATTGGGTGGAGGTCGGCGTATTCGCGCGCGGCCCATCGGGCAAGGAAGAAGACGAGAAGGTGCTGTATCTCAAGCGCCACCGCATCGCCAGCGGCCAGCCGAAGATCACGGTCGTGGTCGACGCGGAGCCGTATGAGGCGGGTTTCGACCCCTACAACAAGTTGATCGACCGGGTGTCGGCGGACAACCGCAAGCGCGTGAGTCTGTAAGTCTCGGGACGGTTGCGGCGGCGCGCTGGATGCGCGTCGCTGCGGCCGGTTTTCATGGAGCGCTTGATCGACGTGTGGCTCGATCGAGGCGTGCCCGGTCGTTGCTTCAGCGTGGTTTGAGCGGCATCGGGAACGGCGTGACGACTTTCTCGCCGCTGGCGGCGTCGTGGATGGTCGATGGCCCTTTCTTTTCGACTTCCTCGATCCGCACGATGCTCTGCATCGGCAGGTGCAGGACGCGGGTGTCGCCGAATTCGTCGCGCAGCCGTTCTTCGGTGGGATCCACCACCAGCCCTTCGTGGACATCGAAGACCAGGTCCGCGACTTCGGTGAAGCCCCACAGGCTGCCGCTGTTCACGCGACGCGCGTACAGCGCGTACAGCTTGCCGTGGTTGAGGAAGGTAACTTTGTAGAGGGTCTTGGGCATGGGCTGAGTATAGAAGCTGACGAAGCGTCGATTCAGTATCCGCGGCTATGGCGGAGCCGGCGCGCGATCCCCGCGCGCGCGGCCAGCGCGAACACCACGCCGAACAGGAAGCCGGCGATATGGGCACTCCAGGCGACCGCGCCGAACGCCGGGCCGATGTAGGCGAACACCACCTGCAGCACCGCCCAGACCCCGATCAGCAGCGAGGCCGGCGCGCGGATGAATTCCAGGAACAACCCCAACGGCACCACGACGCCGAGCTTCGCGCGCGGGAACAGCGCGAGATAGGCGCCGATCACCGCCGAGACCGCGCCACTGGCGCCGATCACCAATCGTTCGGGCGAGCCGATCATGAACACCGCGGCAAGATTGGCGATGGTGCCGCCGAGCAGGAACAGCACGAGGAAGCGCCACGGGCCCATCGCGCGTTCGGCGGGCAGGCCGAAAATCAACAGGAACACGAGGTTGCCGAGCAGATGCGCCCAGTCGGCATGCAGGAACATGGCCGTGAACAGCCGCAGCCAGCGCTCGTTCGCCCACAGCGACCACCAGGTATCGGCCAGCGCCGGGCCGCCGGTCAGCGCGCCCCATCCCAGCAACAGCGCCCGCTGGGTGTCCTCCGGCCGGGTACTCGCCCACAGATAGGCCAGCCACAGCGCGGCGAACACCAAGGGTGTCGCCCAGCGCAGGCCGGATTTGTGGCGGGTCGGAAGCTGAACGAACATGAGAGATAAATGCCGGAACCCCATGAAAGCATGGGAGAGATCAGGATACCGCTTGTTAGCTTTCGGTTAATGGGCAAGGTATAGTACATACGGCGTCGTACGTCGGGAGGGGGCTTCCGGCAGGAGCGGAACGGGCATGGGGAAACTGCCCGGCCGCGCGGCGCAGCCCTGATTCCTGTCCATGGAGACGCAACAACAATGCATACTCACAATCGTTTCATCCAGATGTCCGCGCTTGCCCTGGGCATCGCCGGTGCACTGGCTTTCGGCCAAGCCCAAGCCTCCGGCTTCCAGCTCAAGGAAAACAGCGTCAAGGCCATGGGCCGCGCGTTCGCGGGCTCGGGCGTCGCCACGGGCGATGCGTCCGTCGTCGTGAACAATCCGGCGACCATGACCTCGTTCGAAGGCACCACGATCCAGGCCGACGTGACCGTGGTCGATCTCAACGCCAGCTTCAATGGCGGTGGTTTTGCCGCCAACGGCACCCCGCTGATGAGCCCGCTGACGGGCAACGATGGCGGCAATGCCGGCGGCGCCACGCCGATCCCGGCCATGTCGATCATCCACAAGTTCAGCAACGGCCTGACCGTTGGCGCCATGGTCAGCGCGCCGTTCGGCCTGAAGACCGAATACGACCACGGTTGGGTCGGTCGCTATCACGCGCTGACGTCGGACCTGAAAACCGTCGATCTCACCCTCTCCGCCGCTTACGAAATCGTGCCGGACCACCTCTCGGTCGGCGCCGGTATCGTCTATGAGCGCGCGGAAGCGGAACTCTCGAAGGCCGTCGATTTCGGTTCGCTGCTGGCGTTCGGCGGCGTTCCCGGGTTCGCGCCGCAGTCGGCCGACGGCGAAGCCGTGATCACCGGCGACGACACCGGCATCGGCTACATCTTCGGCGTGAATTTCCGTCCGACCGACAAGCTGGCCATCGGTCTGTCGCATCGTTCCGAGATCGACCATGAGCTGCAGGGCGAAGCCGACTGGACCGTGCCGGGCAATGCCCGCACCGTCTTCAACGCGATCGGCCGCAGCGCGCTGTTCAACGACGGCAAGGCCAGCGCCAAGCTGACCACCCCGAGCGTCACCAGCCTCAGCGTCGCCTATCAGGTCAACGACAAGCTGGCGCTGATGGGCGATTACACCAAGACCGATTGGCATTCGCTGGAAGAAATCCGCATCGACTTCGTCAATCCGGATCCGGATTCGGTCGAGGACTTCAGCTGGGACGACACCCGCTTCTGGTCGATCGGCGCGGAGTACAAGCTGTCCGACGCGTTCACGATCCGCGGCGGTTACGCCTACGACGAGACCCCGACCACGTTCGCCACGCGTACCCCGCGTCTGCCCGACGAAGACCGTCGCTGGTACTCGATCGGCCTGACCTGGAACATGAGCGAGCATGTCGAGATCAATGCGTCCTATACCCGCATCGAACCGGATTCCCCGAAGGTCGGCATCATCGATGCCTCCACCGGCCACACCCTGTTCGGCGAGTTCGACAGCAACGTGAATCTGTTCGGCATTTCCGGCCGTTACAGCTTCTGACCACAGTTGCCATGAGTCACGCAGAAAACCCCGCTCCGGCGGGGTTTTTTGTTGGCTGCTCGTTCGATGCCCGGGCAAAACATCCCATCAACCGCATAATTGTTGCTCGCAGGGGATGCCGTCTCCGTCGCCGTCCATTTTTGTGTTCGGGCAATGGCGGATGAACCACTTCGCTTCCGCGCACGAGCCCATCTGAGTGCAATGCTCGCGTCCGTCGCAGACGTATTCGCGCGTGGCCGCAGGCGCGATCGCCGGTGCGATCGCCGGTGCGATCGTGTTTTCGATGATCGGGGCTTGCGTCATGTCGACGGTCGCGGCCTGGCGCGCCGCGAATTTCTCGTAGCCGAACACGGCACCGCCGAGAAGCAGAGTGCCGACGACGATTCTGGACAACAGTCCCGCCGATTCGCGGCGAGGCTTGCGGCGCGCGTTGCGCCGATGTCCGGACGGGTCACGCGGTGCGGGGGCACTCGCCGACGGCATGCGTGGCGCCGGCGTGCGTTCGATCCGCGCGAGGGTGAGATCCGCACCACTGGACGGCGTATCGAAAGCGATGGCTTTGGCCTGTTTGCGCCCGTCCCGAGCGCTCGCGATCTCGAAGTGCAGCGTTTCGCCGACCTGCGGCGTGCGACCGCTGCGCGGAAACTCGGAGATGTGGACGAAGACTTCGATGCCGCTGTCGTGCGTCCTGATGAAGCCGAAGCCGCGCTCGGCGTTCCATGTGATCAGCGAGCCCTGCGTGCGCATCCGTGCGTCTCCTCTTTCCTGTCCCGGAGCTTGTTCAAAATCTGCCGATCACGTGTGTAGAGCGGCCTTCAGGCCGCTGCTCCAAGCACCGCATCGCGCTTCAACGGCCTGGTTTTCAACAGCCGAATGGCTGGTCAGGCCGCTCTACAAGGGCTGATGCGCGGATGTTCGGGGTGATTCTGATGGATTTTCGGTCGTGATCGGGCAGATTTTGAACCGTCTCTCAGTCGTTCGCCAATTCGCGCAGATAGAACGTGTTGCAGCCGCCGTGCCCGGTGGCGCCCATCGCGGCGTCGATGCGGCGGAAGCCGCTGCGTTCGTACAGGCGCATCGCCGCATCCATGCCGGTGAGGGTTTCCAGGTAGCACCGCGCGAATCCGAAGCCGCGCGCGGCGTCGAGGCAGTGCGCCATCAGCGCCGCGCCCGCGCCGAGGCCGCGCAGGCTCGGCAGGCAGTACATCTTGCGCAGTTCGCAGGTGCCGGCATCGCCGCCGGCCAGCGGTGCGATGCCGCCGCCGCCTTCCACCGTGCCGCGACCGTGTCCGTCGATGCGTTCGATCACGAAATACGCCGAGCGCGGGTCGGAATACGCGCGCTGCATCCAGTCGACTTCCGGGTCGTGGATCGCAAAGCCGCTGCCGCAGGCGCCGAACTCGGGCATCACGCTGCGGATGATCGCGGCGACGACCGGGTCGTCGCGGGATTCGATGGGGCGGATGCGGAAGCCGGGTTGCGATTCGTGAGGCATGCGGAATCAGTGCGTGGAGGGATGCAGGCCACCCTGTTCGAGCCGGCGCGCGAATTCGTCGGGTTTCAGCCCCGGGGCGAACAGGAAGCCCTGGGCGATCGGCACGCCTAGGCGCAGCAGGAACTGGCGCTGCGCTTCGGACTCCACGCCCTCGGCGACCAGTCCCAGGCCGAGGCTGCGGGCGATGCCGACCACCGCCTGGCACACGGCGACGTCGGAATTGTTGTTGGGCACGCCTTCGACGAACAACTGGCTGAGCTTCAGGCCGTGGATCGGCAGCCGGCGCAGGTAGTTCAGCGCGCTGTAGCCTTCGCCGAAATCGTCGATGGTCAGGATGATGCCCATCTCGCGCAGGTCGGCGAAGGTGCGCAGGGTGTCGGGGGCGTCCTCGATCAGCACGCGTTCGGTGAATTCCAGTTCCAGCGCCGCGCCGGGCAGATCGAATTCGCCGAGGATGCGCTGCACGGCCTCGGCGAGGTCTTCGCCGACGAACTGGCGGTACGAGACATTCACCGCGACGCGGACGATGCCCAGCCCGCTGTCGCGCCAGGCCGCGACCTGGCGGCAGGCCTCGCGCAACACCCAACTGCCGATGCGCACGATGTCGCCGGTGGTTTCGGCGTGGCTGATGAAGCGGTCCGGGCGCAGTTCGCCCAGCAGATGGTTCTGCCAGCGGATCAGCGCTTCGGCGGCGACGATGCGGCCGCTCAGCAGGTCGACCTGCGGTTGATAGACCAGATGGAATTCGCCGTTGTCGGCGGCGCGGCGCAGATGGGTTTCCATCCACAGCCGGTCGGCCTGGGTCTGCGCCAGCGCGGGCGTGAACGCCTGCCACGCGTTGCGCGAGCGGCGCTTGCTGTCGTACATCGCGGCATCGGCGTTCTGGATCAGCGCCTGCGGACGTTCGCCGTCGGTCGGCGAGCGGGCGATGCCGATGCTTGCGGTGATCGTGAATTCCTCGTTGTCGAAGCGGAAGCTGTCCGTCAGGGCCTGCAGCACCGCGGCGGCGATGCGTTCGGGGCGCTGTTGGTCGTCGTCGAGGTTGCAGACCACCAGGAATTCGTCGCCGCCGAAGCGTGCGACCAGACCTTCGGTGCCGACCGCGTTGGCGATGCGCTGCGCGGCCGTGGCCAGCAGTTCGTCGCCGGCGGCGTGGCCCAGCACGTCGTTGATCACCTTGAAGCGGTCGAGGTCGATATAGAGCACCGCGACCGCGCCGTGCATCGGATCCTGCATGCGCGTGTCGATCTCGACCAGGATCGCGTCGCGATTGAGCAGGCCGGTCAGCGGATCGGTACGCGCCTGCACGCGCAGGGTTTCTTCCGCGTGCTTGCGCTCGGTGATGTCCTGCAGCGTGCCGACGATGCGCGACGTGCCTGGGTCGCCGGTGTCGGCCTCGCCGATCATCCGCACCCAGCAGGGATGATGGTCGCTGCGCTGGTACTGCATTTCGAGATCGAAGCTGCCGCCGGTTTCGATCAGACGCTCGATCGCGGTGCGCATCCGCTGCCGCTCGGGCATGCGCACGCCGGCGATCATGTCGTCGATGCTTTCCGGCGCGGGGACGCGGCCGAGGATGCGCTGCGCCTCGCGGGTGAGGTACAGCCGCTGGCGGCCGCGGTCCCACTCCCAGCCGCCGATGTGGGCCAGCCCCTGGGCGCGGTCGAACAGCACGTTGTCGCGCTTGAGCGTGGTGACGTCGCTGAACATCGCGAACACGTACTCGGGTGCGGTGCCGTCGGCTTCGAACACCGGCACGCTGGTGACCGAGATCCACGACATCCGCTGGCTGGGCACGTAGTACAGGCCGATGACGGTATTGCTGATGACCTGCGCCTGGTCCAGCGCCTGGGTGGTCGGCCATTCGCGGAAGCCCAGCGGACGCCCGCGGGCGTCGACCACGGTCCAGTTCGCGACCTGCAGCAGATTGTGCATGCTCTGGCCGGGTTCGGCGCCGATCGCGCGGTGCGCGGCGGGATTGGCCGAGATCACGCGCATGTCGCGGTCGAACAGGATCACCCCGACATCGATCGATTCCAGCAGCAGCCGGTAGCGCGTTTCCGCCTGCCAGCGGTTGCTGAGGTCGCGCGCGACCGCGACGATGCATTTCTGGCCTTTGTAGTCGAAGCCGGCGGAATGCACTTCCACCGGGAAGCGGCTGCCGTCGCCGCGCATGTTCGCGACTTCGACGACATAGGTCTCGCCGCGGTTCAGGGCCTCCCACACCGGGACCATGTGATCTTTGGGCAGATCGGGATTGAGGACTTCGATGGGCTGGCCGACGATCTCGTCGCGCGGCCGACTGTAGGCGGCCATGCCGGTTTTGTTGAGGTCGAGGACCGTGCCGTCCCAGGCGAGGATGCTGACCGGGTCGGGTACGGCATCGAACAGCGCGGTGTAGCGCAGGCGTTCGGATTCGGTGTCGTCGATGGCCGCGCCGAGCGCAGCGTGCGCGCGGTCGAGCAGGGCGCGGGTTGCGGCGTCGAGGGCGCTGTCCTGGCGGGCTCGATCCAATTCGGCCAGCGTCTGCGTCATCCCGGTGGACGGCGGCAGCGCGGGATCCGGCCAGGCGTCCGTCATTCGGCGCCGCTCCGCGCACGGGTGAACTTGCTGCCGGTGTCGCGGCCCAGCAACTGCGCCAGCCAGCGTCCGGTGGCGCTGAGTGCGTCGAGGTCGATGCCGGTGTCGATGCCCATGCCCTGAAGCATATACACCACATCCTCGCTTGCGACATTTCCGCTGGCGCCTTTCGCATACGGGCAGCCGCCAGTGCCGGAGACGGCGGCGTCGACCACCCGCACGCCGGCCTCGAGGCAACCGAGGATATTGGCCAGCGCCTGGCCGTAGGTGTCGTGGAAGTGCACGGCCAGCGCGGTCATCGGCACTTCGCCGGCCACTGCGCGCAGCATCGCCGCGGCCTTCGACGGCGTACCCACGCCGATGGTGTCGCCCAGCGAGACTTCGTAGCAGCCCATCGCGTGCAGGGCCCTGGCCACGCGTACCACATCGGCCACCGGCACGTCGCCCTGGTAGGGGCAGCCGAGCACGGTCGAGACGTAGCCGCGCACGGCCACGCCGTCGGCCTTCGCGCGCGCCATCACCGGCTCGAAGCGCTGCAGCGATTCCTCGATGCCGGCGTTGATGTTCCTGCGGTTGAAGGCTTCGGAGGCGGCGGTGAACACCGCGATCTCGTCCACGCCCACGGCGCGGGCGCGCTCGTAACCCTGTTCGTTCGGGACCAGCACCGGATAGCGCACGCCCGGGTGCTTGGCGATGCCGACGTAGACCTCGGCGGCGTCGGCCAACTGCGGCACCCACTTGGGGCTGACGAAGCTGGTGGCTTCGATGCTGCGCAGACCGGTGGCGGAGAGGCGGTCGATCAGTTCGATCTTCGCCGCGGCCGGAATCAGCGTTTTTTCGTTCTGCAGGCCATCGCGGGCGCCGACTTCGACGATACGGACGGTGTCGGTCATGGCGCGGCCACCGGTGCGACGCGCTGCAGGCGCATGACGCCTCTGCCGTCCTGCTGCTTGGCGCCTTGCTGCATGCCGTCCCGCTGGCCGGCGAAAATGGTATCGCCGCGCGCGCGCAGCAGCTTGGCGATGGCGGCGCGGCTGCCCTTGACGTGAACGTCGGTCTCGTCGAGGCGCACGCCTGTCGCTTGGCCTTTCGCCGGTGCGCGCATGGCTTCGTCCGGGTCGGCCAGCCATACCACCGCGCTGTCGCCGTCGACGCGGTAGCGGGCGAGGTACACGCTGTCTTTGGGCGCTCTCCGCAGCATGTCGCCGTCGGACGACATCAAACGGTCGGCAACGGTCGGAGTGAAGACGAGATAACGCGATCCGCCCAGCGCGAAGCCCTCGAGCGTCGTCGTGTAGGTGCCGCCGTCGTCTTCGGGCCAAAGCACGGTGCAGTCGGCGGAGATCACGATGGTGCGGTCCGACGGACCGTTCCTGGCCGGTCGCCATTCGCCCGCAAGCGCGGGGTCGCAGCCGAGTTCGGCGACCGGCACGCGTTCGAAGGTGACGCAGGCCGACAGCGCCAGCGAGAGAAGCGACAGGACCGCGACGCGAACGCCGGCGAAGGACACGTTCATGCGCTTTGCGCTCCGATGGCAGCGGGCGTCAACACCACCAGCGCGGCGTCGGCCTCGACGAAATCGCCCGCGGCGACGCGGACTTCGGCGACGGTGCCGGCGCAGGGCGCCTTCAGCGTCAGCTCCATCTTCATCGCTTCCATCACCAGCAGTTCCTGGCCCTGTTCGACATGGTCCCCCACCTCTGTCTTGATCAGTACGATCCGTCCGGGCATCGGCGCCAGTGCGCGGTCGCCGACGCTGCCGGTCTGTTCGCTCGCCGGCTGGTAGGCCGGCACCCGCACGAAGCGCCAGCGGCGTTCGCCATCGTGCATGTCCACGCGCGAGGATGCGCCGGAACCGCCGTCCGCGTCCAGACGCAGGCGCCGGCCTTCGCCGTCGAAGCGCGCGAAGAGCATGCCGTCGTGCAGGTGTGCGCCCTGCACGGCGACGGTGCCCGCGTCGTCCTGCATCCGGTAATCGCCGCCGTAGCCATGCGCGGTCAGGACGTGGCATTCGCTGCCGTCGTCCAGCGCCAGACGCCGTTGACCGCCGTGACCGAGGCGCCAGCCGTCTGCCACCGCCCACGGTGAGGTGGGGTCGCTGCTGCCTGTGGCGATGGTGCGGGTCTGCGCTTCTTCCAACAGCAGCGTCGCCACCGCCGCCGCCATGCGTGCGTCGCGGATGCGCGCGGCGTCGGCAGGCTTGGGCATGAAGCCGTCGAGGTCGCGGTCCAGCGTGCCGGTGTCGATGGTCGCGCCGACCACGGTCGGGTGGCGGATCAGACGTTCCAGGAACGCGATGTTCGATTTCGGACCGTCGATCACGCACTGCGCCAGCGCATCGCGCAGGCGGGCGAGCGCGCGCGGACGGTCTTCGTCCCAGACGATGAGCTTGGCGATCATCGGATCGTAGAAGATGGTGACGGTATCGCCTTCGATCACGCCGGCATCGATGCGCGTGTGCGCGTCGGCCGCGGGCAGGCGCAGGCGCGTCAGCTTGCCCGAGCCCGGCAGGAAGCCGGCTTCCGGATCTTCCGCGTACAGGCGTACTTCGATGGCGTGGCCGCGCTGCGCGATCTCGTGCTGCGCTTTGGGCAAGCGTTCGCCCGCGGCGACGCGCAGTTGCCATTCGACCAGATCCAGGCCGGTGACATATTCGGTGACCGGGTGCTCCACCTGCAGGCGGGTGTTGATTTCCATGAAGTAGAAGCCGCCGTCCTGGCCGACGATGAACTCCACGGTGCCGGCGTTCTGGTAGTCGATCGCATGCCCGGCCTGCACCGCCGCCGCACCCATCGCTGCGCGCAGTTACGGGGTGAGGAACTGCGAGGGCGACTCCTCCAGCACTTTCTGGTAGCGGCGCTGCGCCGAACATTCGCGTTCGTTGAGATGGATGACATCTCCGAAACCGTCGCCGAAGATCTGGATCTCGATATGCCGCGGCTTCTCGACGTACCGCTCCAGCAGCACGCGATCGCGGCCGAAGGCGTTGCGCGCCTCGCGCTGGCAGCTTTCGAGATTCGCCAGGAATTCGCCGGTATCGCGGACGATGCGCATGCCCTTGCCGCCGCCACCGTGCGCGGCCTTGATCATCAGTGGGTAACCGATCGCATCGGCTTCGCGGTGCAGCAGCGCTGGCGATTGATCCTCGCCGGTGTAGCCCGGCACCACCGGCACGCCCGCGGCCTGCATCAATTCCTTGGCGCCGGCCTTGCTGCCCATCTTGCGCATCGACGCCGCTTTGGGGCCGATGAAGACGATGCCGGCCGCTTCCACGGCGTCGGCGAAGTCCGCGTTCTCGCTGAGGAAACCGTACCCCGGATGGATGGCCTGCGCGCCGGTCGCTTTGGCGACTTCGAGAATCACGTCGCCGCGCAGATAACTTTCCTGCGGACGCGCCGCGCCGATGTGTTGCGCTTCGTCTGCGAGGCGCACGTGCTGCGCGTCGGCGTCGGCGTCGGAATACACCGCGACGGTGCGGATGCCCAGCCGCCGGCAGGTGCGGATCACGCGGCAGGCGATTTCGCCGCGGTTGGCGATGAGAATTTTGTCGAACATCCGCTTGTCGAACATCCCGTTGCTGACCTTGCTCAAACTTCGCCATCCCAGTAATCGAGGCTGTCGGCGCTGCGGCCGATCGCGTGGAAATCGTCCGGCGCGAAGCCGGTGCGGACCATGTATTTGCCCGAGTCCGGATATTCGCAGACTTCGGGATAAGCCATCGTGCTCACCGCGAGGACCTTCAACTCGACCTCGCCGGTGTTGAACAGTTGATGCGCGGTCTCCGCGCCGCCGGCCGGGCAGGCGATCACGTCGCCGCTGCGCACCGGATACGCGGCATCGCCCAGGCGCAGTTCGCCGCGGCCTTCGAGGATGAAGAACATTTCCTCGTTGACGCGGTGCGAATGTTTCGGGAAGGCCGCCTTGCCGGGATCGATCACGGTGAGGTTGTAGCCGAGCTTGTGCGCGCCGACCTTCGGCCCGATCGGGCCGATGCGTCCGCCGAAGCGCGCGGTCGGCATCTCGCTGCCGCGCTGGCGCGCACGTTCGGCGAGATCGATCAATTCGACGTCGGCGAGATTGAGCACCGGCGTGGTCACGGCGATGCCTTCGGCGCGTGGCAGACCGCTTCGATGTTGTGGCCGTTGATGTCGATCACGAAGGCGCCGTAATAATCCAGGTGATAGTGTGGGCGCAGGCCCGGCGCGCCGTTGTCCTTTCCGCCGGCCTCTATCGCGGCGGCGTGGAAGGCGTCGACCTCGGCACGCGATTTCGCCACGAAGGCGATATGCATGCCGCCCGTGTGGCTGCCGTTAGAGTGCGTGTTGCCGCCGCTGTTGCCGACCCAGAACTGCGGCCGTCCGGGCGGACCAAAGCCGCATCCCTCATAACCGCCGGTCGTCTCGCGGTCGACTTCCATGACCACGCCATAGCCCAGCGGCGCGAGCGCCTGACGGTAGAAGTCTCGGCTGGCGGCATAGTCGCCGACGTTGAATCCCAGATGGTCGAGCATGTGCGCTGTCCTTATCGTGGTGGCTCTATGTGCGGTAGCTCAGGGCGCCCAGCCGGGTTTGCGCTTGTCGAGGAAGGCGGCCAGGCCTTCCTGGCCTTCGGCCGAGACGCGCAGATGGGCGATCAGATCGGCGTTGTCGTGATCCAGGCGGTTGCGGTCGGTCTCGTCGGCGACCCGACGGACCAGGTGCTTGGCGAGGCTGGCGGCCGATGGCCCGGCTTTCAGCAGCAGATCGATCTGCCGGTTCACTGCGTCGTCGAGTTCGTCGGCCGGCACCACGGTATGCAGCAGGCCGATGCGATGGGCTTCGACGGCGTCGAAGCGTTCCGCGGTGGCGAACCAGCGCCGGGCCTGGCGCGGGCCGATCGCGGCGATGACGTAGGGCGAGATCACCGCCGGCAGCAGCCCCAGTCTGCTTTCGGTCAGGCCGAAACTGGCTTCCGGTACGCCGATGGCGATGTCGCAACAGGCGATGAGGCCGACGCCGCCGCCGAACGCCGCGCCCTGGACCCGGGCGATGGTGGGGTGGGGCAGTTCGTCCAGCGTCCGCATCAGCCGTGCGAGCGCCAGCGCGTCGGCGCGGTTTTCGTCCTCGGTGGCGGTGGTCATGCCGCGCATCCAGTTCAGGTCCGCACCGGCGGAGAAGCTCGTCCCGGCGCCTTCCAGCACCACCACGCGCACCGTGGGGTCGTCGCCGAGCGCGACCAGGGCCGCAGTGAGCATGCCGATCAGGTCGGCGTCGAAGGCGTTGTGCAGTTCCGGGCGATGCAGGCGCAGCCGGACGATGGCGCCATTGCGATGGTGCTGCAGCGAGTCGGTCATGCCTGTGATCCTGTCGGGTCTGCCATGCGATGGCGGGCATGATATCCGGTCGGCCGGAATCCGTTCCTGTGGAGCGTGCCCCTGTGGTGCCGGCCCCCGAGGAGCCGGCCCCGGGCAATTCGATCCTGCGGAATTCGATCATGATGGGGCGTCGGCTGCGGTGCGTGGTATAGAATGAGAACAATTCCCATTTGAGATGGTCCGTGAAGTTGACCGAACTCTCCCGACGGGTCGAGGCCCAGGTCGAAGCCGTGCTGGATGTGGTCCCGAACGATGCCATTGCCCGCCGGCTGCGCGAGTTGGGCTTCGTCGCCGGTGAGCGGGTCGAGGTGGTGACGACCGGCCCGTTCGGCGCCGAGCCGCTGCTGGTGCAGATCGGCTTCACCCGCTTCGCCCTGCGCCGCAGTGAGGCCGCGCGCGTGCAATTGCGCGAGGTCGCTGCGCCGTGAGCACCGCATCCCAGATGCTGCGGCTCGCGCTGGTGGGCAATCCGAACTGCGGCAAGACCGCGCTGTTCAATCTGCTCACCGGCAGCCGTCAGAAAGTGGCGAACTATGCCGGCGTCACCGTCGAGCGCAAGGAAGGCCGGCTGCACACGCCCGGCGGGCGGCAATTCGTGCTGCTGGATCTGCCCGGCGCCTACAGTCTGCAGGCGGCCAGCCTGGAC
Source organism: Thermomonas sp. (assembly GCA_020692565.1). Lineage (GTDB taxonomy): Bacteria > Pseudomonadota > Gammaproteobacteria > Xanthomonadales > Xanthomonadaceae > Lysobacter_I. Next base: position 5,179 of record JAIMKJ010000033.1, on the reverse strand, counting down.
GAAGCGGTGACCCGCGATGTCTGCCGCGGCTTCTACCCGGGCGAAACCGCACCGGATCTGCTGGTCTGCGTGGTCGATGCCACCAATCTGCGCCTGCACCTGCGGTTCGCGCTGGAAGTGCGCGCGCTGGGCAAGCCGATGGTGGTCGCCGTGAACATGATGGACGCCGCCAGACGTCGTGGTATCGGCATCGATCTGCAGGCGCTGCAGCGTGAACTCGGCGTGCCGGTGGTCGAAACCGTGGCCGTGCGCCGCGACGGCGGCAAGGCGCTGCTCGGCCAACTGGACGCGATGGCCGATCATCTGCATCCGCCGGCGGCGCGCGACGCGGACGACCCGCATTCGGACAGGCACGTCGAACTGCACGCCGAAACCCGGCGCCTGCTGGCACTGGCCGTGACCATGCCCACCCGCACCGCGCGCGTGGACGATGCGCTGGACCGCTGGTTGCTGCATCCGGTGGTCGGGCTGCTGACGCTCGCGGCGGTGATGTTCCTGATCTTCCAGGCGGTGTACGCCTGGGCCGGGCCGTTGATGGACGGGATCGAGGCCGGCACCGGATGGCTGGGCGAAGCGCTGGGCGCGCGCATGCCCGAGGGGCCGCTGAAAAGCCTGATGGTGGACGGCATCATCGCCGGCCTCGGCGGGGTGATCATTTTCCTGCCGCAGATCCTCATCCTGTTCGCGTTCATCCTGGCGCTGGAGGAATCTGGCTACCTGCCGCGTGCGGCGTTCCTGCTGGATCGCATGATGGCCGCCGCGGGCCTGTCGGGCCGCTCGTTCATCCCGCTGCTGTCCAGCTTCGCCTGCGCCATTCCCGGGATCATGGCCACGCGCAGCATCCAGGACCCGCGCGACCGCCTGGCGACGATCCTGGTCGCGCCACTGATGACCTGCTCGGCGCGGCTGCCGGTCTATGCGCTGCTGATCGGCGCGTTCGTACCCGACGAGCAGATCGGCATCTTCAATCAGCAGGGCCTGGTGCTGTTCGGCCTGTACGCCGCTGCCATCGTCAGCGCGCTGCTGGTGTCGTGGGTGATGAAGAAGTGGCGCCGCGACAAGAGCGAACACATCCTGATGCTGGAGCTGCCCTCCTACCGCATCCCGCATCCGCGCGACGTGCTGATCGGGCTGTGGGAACGCGCGATGATCTTTCTCAAGCGCGTCGGCGGCATCATCCTGGCGTTGACCATCCTACTGTGGTTCCTGCTGAATTTCCCGGCGCCGCCCGAAGGCGCGCTCGGACCGGCGATCGACTACAGCTTCGCCGGCCGCATCGGCCATGCCATGACGACGGTGTTCGCGCCGCTGGGCTTCAACTGGCAGATCTGCATCGCGCTGATCCCCGGCCTGGCCGCGCGCGAGGTGGCGGTGTCCTCGCTGGCGACGATCTACGCGTTGTCGGCGGCCGACGACGACGCGGCCATCCAGGCGCTGACACCGGTGATCAGCGACGGCTGGTCGCTGGCCACCGCGCTGTCGCTGCTGGTCTGGTTCATCTACGCGCCGATGTGCATCTCCACGCTGGCCACGATCAAGCGCGAAACCAACTCGTGGAAGCGCATGGGTTTCGCGACGTTCTATCTGTTCGCGCTGGCGTATGTCGCCTCGCTGGTGACCTACCAGGTCGCCGTGGCGCTGGGCGCGGGATGAGCATGTCGCCGCAGCTCTCGCTGACCCTGCAGTACATCGTCATCGCGCTGGCGGTGGCGATCAGCGCGTGGGTGGTGTTCCGCAAACAGGCGCCGAACGCCGCGCGCAGCCTGCGTATCGCACTCGCGCTGCCGCTGGTGCGCGATGGTCGGCCGGCGTGGCTGCGTGCGTTCGGGAAGCGCATCGCGCCGGCGTCGAAGACATCGGCGGACGGCTGCGGCGGGTGCAACAACTGCGAGACGGGCGATGCATCGCGTTAGACCGGGCTTGTAGAGCGGCTTTGTAGAGCGGCTTTCAAGCCGCCGTCTTCATCTGGACGCGGCAGCGGGCTGAAGCCCGCTCTACAGCCCGCTCCAGGAGCGTAATCAATGCTTGCGCGGCTTCGCGCCCTTGGCCTCGAACACCTCCACCGCGAGGCTGAAGCTGCGTTCGTCGCCGGCGTGCATCGCGCCGACGCCCACGACCTGGCGCGCGATCTCGTTGCCGCGTTCGTCGCGGATCACCAGGACGATCGAGTACTCCCACGGATCGCCGTTCGCGGGGTGGCGGATGGTGCCCTCGACCTGCAGCGGCACCTGCGCCGGCTTGGCCGGGTGCGCCGCGGAGTCGTAGCGCAGATAGTGTTTGCACGCGGGGCAGATCACCGCGCTTTCCAGGATTTTCGCCTTGCAGTGCGGGCACTCGCGGGTGGCGCCCGCGGTGCCCGGACGGGTACTCATGCTTCGGCTTTCGATTCCGTCGGCGGCTGCTTGGCGCTCGATTTCTGGCTGCCGCTGTTTTCCCAGCCGCAGTCGATATGGCCGCGGATCTTCGAGCCCGCGGCGACCGTGAGCGTGCTGGCCTTGAGGTCGCCGATCACCACCGCCGTTTCCAGCAGTTCGATCCGCGCCGCCGACTCGATGTTGCCTTCGAGTTCGCCGGCGAGCGTGACTTTCTTGGCGCGCACGCCGCCGTTGAGTTTGGCGCCGCGCTCCAGCGACAGGTCGCCCTGCACGTTGACGTCGCCCTTGAACTTGCCGGCGATGCGGACATGGCCGGAACCTTCGATCTTGCCTTCGATGGTCAGATCGGCGGCGATCAGCGATTCCTTCGCCGCCGGTGCGGACGCCGGCTCGGGTGCGGCGTTGCTGCGCGGAAACGTGGCCGGCGCGAAATCGGTATTGGCCGGCGGCGGCGCCGAGGCCTCGCGGGCTGCGAAGCTCGGGGTGTCGGACGCGGCGGGGGCGGCGTCTTTCTTGCTGGGGCTGGATTGATTGAAGATGGCCATGCTGGGGGACTCCGGATACGCCGATGGCGGGGGCAGGATTCCCAACAATAATCCCGTCCGTGCGACATCGGTGTGACTCCGGCAGCAGAATCGCCGATGCTGCGGTACCGGCCTCTCGTGTCCGGTTCCGGGCGCATCGCGGCGCTTGCGCGAACGAATCGATCGCAAGCGGTCGAGCTCGAACGGTTCAACGACAGCGAATCACGCACTCGTCGTTCGACTCTGCGCCAGGCTGCCATCCGGTCCGGCAGCGGTCACATCCGGAACACGCCGAACCGTGCCGGTTCGATCGGTGCGTTGAGCGACGCGGAAATGCCCAGGCCCAGTACGCGGCGGGTATCGGCGGGATCGATGATGCCGTCGTCCCACAGCCGCGCGCTGGCGTAGTAGGGGTTGCCCTGGGTTTCGTACTGGTCGCGGATCGGCGCCTTGAACGCTTCTTCCTCGTCCGGCGTCCAGACCTTGCCGGCGGCTTCCAGGCCGTCGCGGCGCACCGTCGACAGCACGCTCGCGGCCTGCTCGCCGCCCATCACGCTGATCCGCGCGTTCGGCCACATCCACAGGAAGCGCGCACCGTAGGCGCGGCCGCACATCGCGTAGTTGCCGGCGCCGAAACTGCCGCCGATCACCACCGTGAACTTCGGCACGCTGGAGCAGGCGACCGCGGTGACCATCTTCGCGCCGTCCTTGGCGATGCCGGCGTTTTCGTATTTCTTGCCGACCATGAAGCCGGTGATGTTCTGCAGGAACACCAGCGGGATGCCGCGCTGGTTGCACAGTTCGATGAAATGCGCGCCCTTCAGCGCGCTCTCCGCGAACAGGATGCCGTTGTTGGCGACGATACCCACCGGATACCCGTGCAGGTGCGCGAAGCCGGTGACCAGGGTCTTGGCGTAGCGGGCCTTGAACTCGTCGAAGTCCGAGCCGTCGACGATGCGCGCGATGACTTCGCGGATGTCGAACGGGCGGCGCGTGTCTTTCGGCACGATGCCGTAGAGTTCTTCGGCGGGGTAGCGCGGTTCGCTGGACGCGCGCACCGCGACCGGCAGCGTCTTGCGGCGATTGAGATTGCCGACCAGATTGCGCGCGATCTGCAGCGCGTGGCGGTCGTCTTCGGCGAAATGATCGGCCACGCCGGAGACGCTGGTGTGCACGTCGGCGCCGCCGAGCGCTTCGGCGTCCACCACTTCGCCGGTCGCGGCCTTCACCAGCGGCGGGCCGCCGAGGAAGATCGTGCCCTGTTCCTTGACGATGACGCTTTCGTCGCTCATCGCCGGCACGTAGGCGCCGCCGGCGGTGCAACTGCCCATCACCACCGCGATCTGCGGGATGTTGTCGGCGCTCATCCGCGCCTGGTTGTAGAAGATCCGGCCGAAGTGTTCGCGATCCGGGAACACCTCGTCCTGCAGCGGCAGGAATGCGCCGCCGGAGTCGACCAGATAGATGCACGGCAGCCGGTTCTCGCGTGCGATGTCCTGCGCGCGCAGGTGCTTCTTCACGGTCATCGGGAAATACGTGCCGCCCTTGACCGTGGCGTCGTTGGCGACGATCACCACTTCGTTGCCCATCACCCGGCCGATGCCGCAGACCATGCCTGCGGCCGGCGCGGCGCCGTCGTACATGCCTTCGGCGGCCAGCGGCGCGATTTCGAGAAAGGGCGAGCCCGGGTCGAGCAGGGCGGTGATGCGGTCGCGCGCCAGCAGTTTGCCGCGCTCGGTGTGCTTGTTGCGTGCCTTTTCGCCGCCGCCGTCCGCCGCGCGCGCCAGTCGCGCATCCAGTTCCGCGACCAGTTCGCGGTGGTAGGCGACGGTGTCGCGGAATTCCTGGGACTGCGGGTCGAGGCGGGTGCTCAGAACAGGCATGGCGCGACGGGCTCATCGTTGAGAACGACAAGGATACCCGGTGCGCCGGTTTCGCTGGGCCGGCGTCGCTGCGCCGAAGCGGTGGACATGCGTTCGACAGACGTGTCGAACCGGGAAAAAAGAAGACCCGCCGAAGCGGGTCTTCCCATCGCGACGCTGGATGTCGCGCGTGTCCGATGCGTCGTACCGACGCGAAGGATTACTTCTTGGCTTCTTCGGCGGCAGCGGCGGCCTTGTCGGCGACTTCGTTGGCCTTGTCGGCCATTTTGTTGGCAGCGTTGGCGGTGGCGGCAGCGGCGTCGGCGGTGGCTTCCGTAGCGGCGGCGGCGGCCTGGTCGGCGGCGCCCTCGACAGCGGCGGAGGCTTCGCCCACGGCTTCGCCGGTGGCGGCGGCGGC
>JAIMKJ010000032.1:1017-48756 GCA_020692565.1 Thermomonas sp. | reverse complement strand
GCTGGGCTGCATATCTGATCATCTACCCACCATTCCATTCCAATGTAGTGACTTAGCTCGAACCAGACTAGACTAGAATTTATGTGTTGGTAAAGCAAAAAGCCCGCATCCTGAAGGGACACGGGCTTCAACCAACAAAAAACTATCTAGGTAGGAACTAGAACGGGATGTCGTCGTCCGAGAAATCGTCCATCGGCGGCGGGCTGCTGGCCGCCGGGGTCTGGCGCTGACCGCCACCGCCGCCGCCATAACCACCACCGCCGCTGCGCTGACCGCCGCCGTAACCACCACCGCCGCTCTCCCGCGGCGCGCGCGCCGGACGCTGTTCGCCGCCCGCGGCGCCGCCTTCGCTGCGGCCACCGAGCATCTGCATTTCGTCGGCGATGATGTCGGTGAAGTATTTCTCGACGCCGTCCTGACCGGTGTACTTGTCGTAGCGGATCGAGCCTTCGACGTAGACTTGGCTGCCTTTGCGCAGGTACTCGCCGGCGATCTCGCCGAGCTTGCCGAAGAAGGTCACCCGGTGCCACTCGGTGCGCTCCTGGGTATTGCCTTCCTTGTCCTTGCGCACCGAGGTGGTCGCCAGGCTGATTTTGGTGACGGCCATGCCGCCCTGGGTATATTTGGTTTCGGGATCGTTGCCGAGATTGCCGACCAGGATCACCTTGTTGACGCCGCGTGCCATGAACAGTTTCCTGTCTTGAGTCGCCGGTAGTGGCGATGAACATTCAAGTATAACCGCGGCCTGCCCCGGTATCGGGGACCTCCGCCCATGCGGGTAGGAATTCCCCGACCCGCGACACCCGACCGGGCGCGCCGCGCCTCTTATAATGTCGGCCTCACCCGTCTGGATCCCCCATGCAAGCGACTTCGGCGCCCCTCTCGCTCGACCTGCCCGCCATTCAGGCGCTTTCCGCCGCCGACATGGCCGCGGTCGACGCCCTGATCCGCCGGCGCCTGGGCTCCGAGGTGGCGCTGGTCAACCAGGTCGCCGAGCACATCATCGCCGCCGGCGGCAAGCGCCTGCGCCCGATGCTGCTGCTGCTGGCGGCCCGCGCCCTGGGCCACGGCGGCGCGGATGCCCATCAGCTGGCGGCGGTGGTGGAGTTCATCCATACCGCCACGCTGCTGCACGACGATGTGGTCGACGAATCCGATCTGCGCCGCGGCCGCAAGACCGCCAACGCCCTGTTCGGCAACGCGCCGAGCGTGCTGGTCGGCGACTTCCTGTACTCGCGCAGCTTCCAGCTGATGGTGGAACTGGAGCGGATGCCGGTGATGCGGATCCTGGCCGATACCACCAACGCCATCGCCGAGGGCGAGGTGCTGCAACTGCTGCATATCCGCAACCCGGACACCGACGAGCCGGCCTATCTCAAGGTCATCGAGCGCAAGACCGCGGTGCTGTTCGCCGCCGCGACCCGGATCGGCGCGCTGCTCGCGGGCGCCGATGAGACCATGCAACAGCGGCTTCACGACTACGGCATGGCGCTGGGTTACGCCTTCCAGATCGCCGACGACGTGCTGGACTACAGCGCCGACGAAGCCGCGCTGGGCAAGCATCTGGGCGACGATCTGGCCGAAGGCAAGGCGACGTTGCCGTTGATCCACGCGATCCAGCATTCCGATGCGGAAGTCCGCGCGCGCCTGCGGGTCGTCGTCGAGAACGGCGAGATCGATGCGATGCCGGAGGTGTTGGCGGCGATCGAAGCGACCGGCGGCCTGGACTACAGCCGCCGCCGGGCCGAAGCCTATGCGGCGGCGGCCGAGGCGGCGCTGGACGGGCTGGACGACAACGATGCCGTCGCTGCGCTGCGCGGGCTGGCGCGTTACGCGGTCGGCCGCAACCACTGATGACCCCGGGGTTTTCCGCCGACGACCGCGCAGCGCTGCTGGCAGTGAAAGGCGTCGGTCCCACCGTGGTCGATCGGCTGGAACAGATCGGGTTCGATTCGCTCGATGCGCTGGCCGCTGCGGACGTGGAAGGCATCGTGAGGCAGATCGCCGCGATGCTGGGTACGACGTGTTGGAAAAACAGTCCGCAGGCGCGGGCGGCGATCGCCGGAGCGATCGCCGCCGCGCAGCAGGCTCAGCCGCCGAAACGTTCGAAGAAGAACTGATTCATCATCGTCGTCGCGCGCCTGGCCGCCGTCGGGTTGTAGACGCAGCCCGGCGGGCTGTTCGCCGATTCCAGCGCGAAGCAGTGCACCGCACCGCTGAAATTGACGAACTGCCAATCCGCGCCCGCGCCGTTCATTTCGCTCTGGAAACCCGCGATCTGCTCGGCCGGCACATAAGTATCGTCGGCGCCGTTCAGCACCAGCACGCTGGCCTTCAGGGCGCCGGACTGGGCGGGCATCGTTGTATCCAGGCCGCCGTGGAAGCTGACCACGCCGGCGAGATCGGCGCCGCTGCGCGCCAGTTCCAGCACGGTCTTGCCGCCGAAACAGAACCCGAACGCACCGATGCGGTTGGTGTCGATGGGCGCGGACGCCGCCTGGGTCCGCAGGAAGTCGAGCGCGGCAGCGGCGCGTGCGCGCAGCGCGGGCAGATCCTGATAGATCTTGCCGACCAGCGCACCGGCGGCCTTGTCGTCCTTCGGACGCACGCCCTTGCCGAACACGTCCGCGACCAGCACCACGTAGCCGGCGTTGGCGATCAGCTTGGCCTTCTCGAGCGAGGCGGGCGTCACGCCCTTCCAGTCCGGCACCATCATCAGCCCGGGACGTTTTGTCGTATTGGAATCGTTGTAAACCAGGTAGCCGCTGAAACGCTGCTTGCCCTGTTTCCATTCGACCGGTTTGGCCTGCATCGCGGCGAACGCCGGCAGCGAGACCAGGAAAGAGAAACACAACAAAGCGAACATGCTCGCCCAACGCATCGAACGCATGACCGTACTCCTTAGTCTGGGGAAGGCGGTCAGACTACCCGGAAAAGAAGGCGATTGTCCTCACGATCGTCGGCCGGATCGCTACGTTCGGGCAGACTGCCCGAGCAGCGCCCGATCGGACGGCACATTGCATCACAGCGCCGCTCGATGACGCGCCCGATGCGCCGCTCAGCCGATCCCCAGTCCGGGAATCGCCGCGATCGCCTCGGGATCGAAGCCGGCCAGGGCGGCGAAATGACGGCCGCGCTCGGTGTAATCGCGGTAGGGGCCGAAACTCGGTGCCCCCGGCGACAACAGCATCACGCCCTCCTCGCCCAGCAGCGCGCGGGCGCGGGTCACGGCTTCGGGCAGATCCGCAGCTTCGACCAATGCGAAGCCCACTGCCTCCGCCAACGGCGCCAGCAGCGTACTGATCTTCGGGCCGTTCTGACCCAGGGTGACGATGGCGGCGGGCGCGTGCTCGCGCATCGCGTCCGCGAAATCCGCCCAGTCGATACCGCGGTCGTGGCCGCCGGCCAGCAGCGCGACGCGACGCGACCGGAAGCAGTCCAGCGCCGCGAGCGTGGCGTGCGGCGTGGTGCTGATCGAATCGTTGACGTAAGTGATGCCATCGCGCGCGCCCAGCGTCTGCAATCGATGCGGCAGCGGCTGGAACGTGGCCGCATGCGGGGCCAGGGCTTCCGCATCCAGGCCCAGCGCCTCGATCGCCGCCAGCACTGCGCACAGATTGCCGCGATTGTGGCGCCCGGGCAGCGGCACGTCCTTCGTGTCGAACACCACGCGGTCGCCGCGGCAGACGACATCGCCGCGCAGATGCCAGCCGTCCGCCACGCCGAACAAGCGTACCTCGCTGTCCGGCAACGTCAGCGCGGCGAGCGTGCGATCGTCGCCGTTGAGGATCGCGATGCGTGGTTTCGCGGCGGTGATCAAAGCCAGCTTGTCGTCGATATAACGCGCTTCGCTGCCGTGCCAGTCGAGGTGCTCCGGGAAGATATTGGTCGCGACCGCGATCTCCGGCGAGACCCCGGATGCGGCGACATCGCGGGTCTGGTAGCTCGACAGTTCGATCACCCAGAATTCAGGGGACTGCGCACGCTTCGATTCATCGAGATCGAGCCGGCTTTCATCCAGCAATTCCAGCATCGGCAGGCCGATGTTCCCGCACAGCGCGGTGCGATGACCGCCCGCGCGCAGCAGATGCGCGAGCAGCGCGCTCGTGGTGCTCTTGCCCTTGGTGCCGGTGACGCAGATCGTGCGCGCGTCGGCGTGTTCGGCGAACCATAGCGTGGTGCCGCCGATGAAGCGCGTGCCGCGTTCGGCGGCCGCGAGCGCTTCCGGCCCGTAGGGACTGATGCCCGGCGATTTGATCACCACCTCGAACGCGGACAGGCGTTCGGCGCTGGCAGCGGTCTCGGCGGCCAGCAAAGCGTCGCCCAGCGCGTGCGCCTCGGCGAGTTCTTCGGTCGAACAGAACAGGGTCAGCGGCAATGCCGGCAAACGACGGCGAAGCGCGCGATACGCAGCGCGGCCCTCGCGTCCCCAGCCCCAGAGCGCGACCCGCTTGCCGTCGAGCTGCGCAATGCCGGGCGGCGAATCGCTACGCGGCAAGCTGCGCACGCAGGCGCTCCCACACGACGGCCGGCACCCGATGTTCGTCGTCGATGATCAGCAACGGCGCGATCTGTTGTTCCGCCGACGACAGTTGCGGACGGATTTCGCGGGCGAAGCGTTCGACGATCTCGTCCTCGCGCCATTCGGGACGCTCGCTGAGATGCGCCATCGCCGCGCGCGACTCCTTGCCCTCACCCACGCACTCGAACGGTTTGTGATCCTGATATTCGAGCAGCGCGTCGTAACCGCCGACCTGGGATGCATCGTCCAGCAGGTTGCGGCCGAAAATACCGACCAGGCGCGGCTTCGGCATGAACGGCGCCAGCGCCAGGAACACGAAATGGCATTTCGGGCAGACACCGCACCAGCGGTTCACCGGACGCTCGCCGAGAATGTGGAAATTGCGGTTGCAGCTGGAGAAATGCGCGTCGTAGCGATCGGTCCGGGCGAACTGTCGCGCCACCGCCAACTCGCTGAGCGGGCGCAACAGCGAGTAGTACTTCAGATCGGCGGCGACATGCCGCTGCACGTGGTCGCCGAAGGCCTGCTCGAACGCCCAGCCCTTCGACCACTGATGGTTCACCTCACCGGTGCCTTCGATCATGCTGCCGTAGCTGGCCGAACGTTCGTTCGAGAACACCACCTGGTCTGCGTCCAGCAGCACCGCCGCGAACACCAGGATCGCGGAATTGACGGCGGTCACCGGGATATGGCCGTTCCATGCGCCCTGGCGGTTGTATTCGAACAATTCCGGCGCCAGCTGGCGGCCGATGTTCAGTGTCGGCAGGCCGGTGCGTTCCGCGCAAGCCTTGATGAGCTGCGAGCCGCCGATCCAGGTCACGGTCTGTTCCACGTCGATGGCGCGCAGCGCCTCGATGCTGACCAGCGAATCCTTGCCGCCGCCGATGGCGACCAGCGCATGCTCGCGCAGACCGAGCGAAGCGGCCTTTGTAGGAGGGGCCGTAGGAGGGGCTTCAGCCCCGAGCTTTGCGAATACCGTGCCATCAGGCAAAGGACTCGGGCCTGAAGGCGCTCCTACAGGAAACGCGATCCTGCCGTGCAGGTTCAGACCGTTGCGGTAGGCGAATTCACCAAGGCCGCTGAGGTAGATCGTTTCCAGCAGCGCGGCGGTGTCGGCGTCGATGTCGTAGCCATCGATGCGGATGTCTTGCGGCACCGCAGCCTTGTAGTAGCTCACGCCGGCGATAAGGTGCAGCAAGCGCAGCGCCTGTTCGGCGGCGGCGGCACGCGCCTCATCGAGAGCGAACGGCGCGCCGGGCACGGTCACGGTCTCGATCAGCTCAGGGCCGTCGTCGAACGCGTAGACGAGCTGCGCGACGCCGGTCTGCGCATCGAAACCGCAGCGGACGAAACGGAAAGCACGAATCGCATCGCGCTGGAATTCCCACACTGGAACCGGTGCATCAGACATCAAGAATTTCCTCTGCCGGCAGCGCCCGCAGGTTGTAGGTGTGCGCCATCGCCATGCCGTAGGCGCCGGCGTCGGCGATCAGCACGATGTCGCCTTCGGTCGTGGCTTCGGGCAGCATCCGCGCGCGGCCGAACACATCGCTGCTTTCGCAGATCGGGCCGACCACGTCGAACGCGGTCGTCGCGTCGTCGTCGATGCGCGACAGAGTGTGGATGCCGTGGTAGGCGTCGTACATCGCCGGGCGCATCAGTGCGTTCATGCCGCCGTCCAGACCCACGCGGCGCAGGCCGTCCTTCTCGATGACCTGGGTCGCGCGCAGCAGCAGCACGCCGGCTTCTGCGACGAGATAACGGCCCGGCTCCACGGCGAGGCGGAAGCGCGGGAACGCAGCCTTGATCTCGTCCAGACCGGCACGCCAGGCGGCGACATCGAACGGTCGCGCATCCGGCGTGTATGGCACCGGCAGGCCGCCGCCGATATCGAGCGTGTCGACGGTGCCGATCTGCTCCGCGAGGCCGGCAAGATCCGCATACACATCACGCCAATGACCTGGGTTGTCGATGCCGCTGCCCAGGTGCGCATGCAGGGCGACGATCTTCGCGTCCAGCTTGCGCGCCTCGGCGAGGAAAGCGTCGACCCGGGCCAAGGGCAGACCGAACTTCGCTTCGGCGCCGCCGGTGCGCACTTTCTCGTGATGGCCGTCGCCGCGACCGAGGTCCAGGCGCAGCCAGAAGGCACGGCCGCGGAACGTGTCGGGCCAGCGCTGCAGCGCTTCGACGCTGTCGACGGTGATGTTGACGCCGCGCGCGAACGCGGCGTCGTATTCCGCGCGCGGCGCGAAGCTCGGCGTGAACAATACGCGCTGCGGATCGATGTCCGGCAGCGTGGCGAAGACGTGTTCGACTTCGCCCAGCGACACGCACTCGAAGCCGGAACCTTCGGCTTCCAGCGCACGCAGGATCCCGGGATGCGCATTGGCCTTCAAGGCGTAGAAACGACGGTCGATGGCGCTGGTCTCGCGCAGCATCCGCGCCCGCGCGCGCACGGTCGGCAGGTGATAGACGTAACGCGGCGTGCCGGCGGCGGCGCACGCCACCAGCTCCGGGGCATGCGCGCGCCACCAGGGCGCTTCGCGCTGCGGCTTGCCGTGCGCGATCTCGTTCCAGCTCGGGCCGAACACGGTCGCGTCCTGCACCGGCATCGCACCGCCGCGGATCAGTTCGCCATGCAGTTCGTTCAACAGGCCGTCCGCGTCGGCCTCGTCGATCACGAAGGTCAGGTTGAGATCGTTCGACGACTGCGAGATCAGGTGCACGCGCTCGCGGCCGAAGGTCGCCCACACGTCCGACAGCTTGTGCAGCAGCGAGCGCATGCCGCGGCCGACCAGGGTGATCGCCGCGCACGGCGCGATGACCTTCACCCGGCAGACTTCCGACAGATCCGCGGACAGCTCCGCGAGCACGTCGCTGCTGACCAGGTTCTCGCTGGGATCGAGCGAAACGGTGACGTTGGTTTCGGAAGAGCCGATGAGGTCGATCGACAGGCCGTGGCGCTTGAAACGCTCGAACACGTCGGCAAGGAAGCCGACCTGCTGCCACATGCCCATGCTTTCCATCGACACCAGCACGATGCCGTTGCGGCGGCTGATCGCCTTCACGCCCGGCACGGTCGCGGCGCTGCCGTCGATGCGCGTGCCAGGCAGTTCGGGGCGTTCGGTATCGAGGATCGCCATCGGCACGCCGCTGTCGCGGCAGGGCGCGATCGAGCGCGGATGCAGCACTTTGGCGCCGGTGGTGGCGATTTCCTGCGCTTCGGCGTAGTCGAGGCGGGCCAGCAGGCGCGCATCGGGCACTTCGCGCGGATTGGCGCTGAACATGCCGGGCACGTCGGTCCAGATCTCGACCCGCTGCGCTTTCAACAATGCGCCGAAGTACGCGGCCGAGGTATCGGAGCCGCCGCGGCCGAGAATCGCAGTGGCGCCGTCGGCGTGGCGGGCGATGAAACCCTGCGATATCAGCATCCGCGAAGGCTGCGTCGCGAATCGCTGCGGGAAATCCGCTTCGACGCGATCCTGCTGCGTTCCGGCATCGTCGCGGTAACGGCAATTGACCGAGAGTCGCTGCGCCCAGGCGCTGGCGTTCGGCAGCGACACCGCCGACAGCCAGTCGCGCGCGTCGCACCAGCCGAAGTCGAGGCCCTGCGTGCGCAGATACGCGGCGCCGAGCGTCGACGACAGCAACTCGCCCTGCGCCAGCACTTCGGCCTGCCAGTCGAGAGTGCGCGATGTCGCGCGCGGATCGCTGCCGAGCGCGCGCAGGATCGAGAGGCGCTCGCCGAGCACGGCATCCGGATCGAGATCGAGTTCTGCGCAGAAGCTGCGATGGCGCTCGACCAGCGCGTCGATCCTTGCATCGATCTCGCGACCATCGGCAATGGCGGTCAGTTCGTTGGTGACGCCGGACAGTGCCGACACCACCACCAGCACACGGGTTTTCATACCGTGTGCGTCGGCCTCGTCCGCCCGTTTTTTCGCCAGCCGGCCGATGGTGTCCCAGCGGTGACGACGCGACACGGAAGTGCCGCCGAATTTGAGCACGATCCAGCGCGGATCGGCAGAGTACGTATCGGGCATCGGAAGAGTGGACTTGGTTAGACTGAGGGGCCGGCGGGGGCCGGAACCCGCCATTCTATTCGACCCGGACCGCTGCCATGATGCCCCTTCGTTATCTGCAGATGGATGTCTTCGCCGACCGCCCTGGCGCCGGCAACGCACTGGGCGCCGTCCTCGATGGCGAACAGTTCGACCCCGCACGGATGCAGGCGTTCGCAGCCTGGACCAACCTGTCCGAAACCATTTTCCTGCTGCCGCCGACCGTCGCAGGTGCCGATGCCGGCGCCGACTATCGCGTCCGCATCTTCACGCCGTGCCAGGAACTGCCGTTCGCCGGACACCCCAGCGTCGGTGCGGCCTGGGCGGCGTCCGAGGCCGGACTGGTCGCGCCCGGAAAGACCCGACTCGTGCAGGAATGCGCGGCTGGCCTGCTGCCGGTGCGGATCGACGTGATCGGCGACGCACATGCCGCAGGCATGCGTTTTCCGAACGTACGCGCACCGCGGTCGCGGCGGATCGCGGGCGCCGGACAGGCGCCGGCCTTGCTGGAAGCGGCGATCCGGAACATGCGGCTCGGCGCACTCGAACCCGCGGTGTGGGACAACGGACCGCGCTGGTGGCTGGTGGAACTGGCCGATGCCGATGCCGTCGCCGATCTGCGCCCCGATCTCGCCGCGATCGCCGCACTGACCACCGCGACCGGAACGATCGGGCTTGCGGTACACGCTGCGGACGTACGCGACGGCCATCATCTCGCCGTCCGCGCGTTCTGCCCGGCCGACAACATCCCCGAAGATCCGGTGACGGGCAGCGCGCAGGCCTCCATCGCCGCACGACTGGCGGCGGCCGGCCGGCTTCCCGGGCACGACGGTGGCTATGTCGGCATTCAGGGGCGCCAAGTCGGCCGCAACGGCCGGGTCAGGGTGCAAGTGGATGCGGAGGGCGAGGTCTGGATCGGCGGCAACGTACAGCCGGTCATCCGCGGAAAACTCCTGTGGTGACGATGCCGATGCCGGATCGCGTCGACCGCGGGAGCGGCCCGATCGTCGTGCCGGTTTCGCGCCCACCGTGGACCGGCGGCGATGGACAGCCCATCATCCGCAGTACCCTCCGCCGGGAATGAAGGCGCCCGCATGCCGAACATCTATTTCATCCACTACGAACTGCGCCCCGCACCGCACAGCGAAGACTTCGCCACCACCGGCGGCGCGTTCGCCCTGTGCTACGTCCAAGCCGCCGACGAGACGTCCGCCCGCATCGCGGCCGAGCGGTATTTCGAGGAAACCGACTGGATCGTGGTGGATCTGGAAAGCGGTCCGGAACAGGTCGAACGCGCGCTGTACGAAGATGAGCCCGACATGCTCGACGCCTACGACGAAGCCGTGGATCACGGCGAATGTTTCCTGTTCCATCTCTGGCCACCCGAAACCGGCGGCGGCGTCCTGCATTGATTCCGGCGAACGCCACCGCTGCTAAGCTGCGCAGCCGCACCGAAGGACTGCCCTGCCGATGAGCCGCCGTTACGTTCAAGTCGATGTCTTCGCCGACCGCCCCGGCGCCGGCAACCCGTTGGCCGTGGTACTGGAGGCCGAAGGCCTGAGCGACGACGACATGCAGGCCATCGCACGCTGGACGCGGCTGCCGGAAACGACGTTCGTATTCCCGGCGAATGCGTCCACGAGGACCGGCGACGACGCCAGCTACCGCATCCGCATCTTCAGTCCACGCCGCGAAGTGCCGTTCGCCGGCCACCCCAGCGTGGGCACCGCGCACGCGGTACTGGAAGCCGGGCTCGCGACGCCGCGCGACGGCCTGCTGGTGCAGGACGGCATCGCCGGGAAACTTCCGCTGCGCGTCACCGGCGAAGGCGCGAAACGCACCATCGCAGTGCGTACGCCACGCGCAAGCGTGCGCGAGATCGCCAGCGTCGACGACCCGCGTCTGCGCGACGCGCTGCGCGACCTGCCGCTGGGCAAACTGCCGCCCGCACTGATGGACGGCGGTCGCCGCTGGTGGCTGGTCGAACTGGAAAACGAAACCGCATTGCGCAGCGCGGCCCCGCCGTGGGACGCGATAGGCGTTCTCGCGCAGTCGACCGAAAGCATGGGCGTCTGCGCTTACGCGCGCAGCGACGACCCGGTCTATTACCTCGCGGTCCGCGCCTGGGTCGGCGCGCCCGCGCAGTTCGAGGACGCCGCCTCCGGCGCCGCCAACGCAACCCTCGCCGCTTGGCTGGCTTCGCAGGGCGCGATGCCCGGCGACGGTGGCTTCTATCGCATCAGCCAGGGCCGCGAAGTGGGCCACGATGCGATCATCGAGCTCACCGTAGATGCGGAAGGCGATGTGTGGTCGGGCGGACGGGTGTGTACGGTGGTCGAGGGTGCGATCCGCTGGTGATGTCCCGCCGTGCGGCGACGGAAATCACGCAGGCGGCGGGCCGACCATCGCCTGGAAGAGATAAGGCTCCTTCGTCGACATGGTCTCGCCCACCGCAACGCCGCCCAACGGCGTCCATCCCGAAGCGATGTCCTCGTTGACCCGCTTGGCGAGTCGATCCGCGGCATCCTGGAAATCCGTGCCGAATCCCGACACTGCGTTGACGACCAGAATCTTGTAGCTCATCGCGACATCCTCCGTTGACCATCGATGCGTGCCCATTGATGGCGGTGCGTCACCGCCCGAACCGCCCCAACTGCGTTCCCGCCAGCAGATGCAGATGGATCTGGAACACGGTCTGTCCACCATGATCGTTGCAGTTCATCACGATGCGGTAGCCATCCTCGGCGAAACCTTCGGCCTTGGCATAGTTCGCGGCGGCGATGGCGAGGCGACCGATGATTTCAGCCTGGTCGGGTTTCAGATCATTGAGCGTGGGCACCGTCACCTTGGGCACGAACAGCACATGCACCGGCGCCTGCGGGGCGATATCGCGGAAGGCGATGAGATATTCGTCTTCGTAGACGATGTTCGCGGGAATCTTGCGGTCGATGATCTTGTGGAAAATGGTGTCCGGCATGGCGAGGCTCCTGTTGAATCAAAAGCATTGTAAACATGCGTGCTGGCGGAAGTGGCGCCGGGCGGACAAGCGCAAATCCCCCGTCAATCGCTACGCGATTGCCCGCCCCCTTTTTCAAAGGGGGCATGGAGGGCTACCGGCGATGCAGCGAATGCCGCCGGGTCCGTAACATCATCCCGGAAAATTTTCTTGAAAAGACGGCGAAAGCAACGTGACTTTCATTCACCCGCGCCGATAACTGCTATCGCCCCCTTTGAAAAAGGGGGTCGGCATCGCAACGCGATGGCGGGGGGATTTGCTTTTGCGCGACAGGACGTTCCTATCATGGCCCTTCATCCGCACCGACACCTGCTGTTACCCCCTTTGGCAAAGGGGGTCGGCATCGCAACGCGATGGCGGGGGGATTTGCTCTTGCGCGAAAGGAGTTCGCCACGCATCTGCACGGACTTGCCGCGAGGACAAGATCTCCAGCCCTACAGCGGCATTTCGCCGCGCGTGCCGAACGCATGCGACAGGGTGCCGCGATCGACGTATTCAAGCTCACCGCCCAGCGGCACGCCGTGGGTGAGCCGGGTCGGCTTCACACCGTGCTGACGCGAAAGCTGCGCGAGGTAGTGCGCGGTGGCTTCGCCTTCCACGGTGGGATTGGTCGCGATCACCAGCTCCTGCACCTCGCCTTCCGCGAGGCGCGCGGCGAGTTTTTCCAGGCCCAGCTCGCGCGGGCCGATGCCGTCGAGCGGGCTGAGCCGGCCCTGCAGCACGAAATAGAAGCCGCGATAGCCGGTGGCCTGTTCGATGACCAGACGGTCGGCCGGCGATTCCACCGCGCACAGCAGATGCGCGTCGCGCGATGCGCTGGCGCAGGTGGCGCACATTTCCGACTCGCTGAAGTCGCGGCAACGCGCGCAATGGCCGATGCGGTCGACCGCGGCGGCCAGCGCTTCGGACAGCCGCTGCGCACCGTCGCGATCGCGCTCCAGCACGTGATAGGCCATCCGCTGCGCGGTTTTCTGGCCGACTCCGGGCAGGATGCGGAAGGCTTCGATGAGTTGTTCGAGAAGAGACACGGTCATGACATCGATCCGTAGAGCGGAGCGCAGCTCCGCTGCAACCTCTGCGGAGACGAGGTACCCGAGTTGGACGGGGTAGCGGAGCTGCGCTCCGCTCTACGATGGAGCGTCAGAACATCCCCGGAATCTTCATCCCCGGCGGAATCGGCATGCCAGCGGTGGCGCCGGACATCCGCGACTGCGATTCGGCGTTGACCTTGTTCACCGCATCGTTGATCGCCGCGACCACCAGGTCTTCAACCATCTCGACATCGGACAGCACGCTCGGGTCGATCTTCACGCTGCGGCATTCCATGCGGCCGGTCAGCGTGACGCTGACCATGCCGGCGCCGGCGCTGCCGGTGACTTCGAGCTTGGCCAGTTCTTCCTGGGCGCGCTGCAGGTTTTCCTGCATCTTCTGCGCCTGCTGCATCAATTGGGCAATATTTCCACGCATGGGGGCGATCTCTCGTTTCAGTCTTCGAAGGGACGGATGGAATCGGGCACCAGTGTCGCGCCCTGTTGGCTCATCAACCGCTGCACGTCGGGATGGGCCATGAAATTTTCCTCGGCGGCGGTCTGCTTCGCGTCGCGCTGACGCTCGACGCGCTGATGCAGGGTCTCGGCGTTGGCCGGTCTGCCGGTCTCGAATTTGAGCTGCACCGTGCCGCCGAGCTGTACGCACAGCGCATCGGTCAGCGACTTCACCAGCGACGGACTGCGCAGATGATCGTCTTCGGCCGACAGCGACAGCCGCAGCACGCCGTCCGCGTACCCGACGAACGCTGCATGCGCGGCCAGCTCGCGGGCGGGCCCGCGCAGGCCGCTCTGGGCGACCAGTTCGAGCCAGCGATCGTTGTCGATATCGACCTTCGGCGCAGCGGCGGGCGCGGCCACCGGCGCCGCGACTTCGATGATGGCCGGCGCCGGTCGTGCCGGCGGTGCCGCATGTGCAGGTGGCGGGGTGCGCGTCGGCGCGGCCGGATTTTCCATCGCGGCGGCCGGCAACGGCCGCGGTGCCGGGCGACTCGCAGCCGTATCGAGCGCCGCACGGGCAGCATCGGGGCCGCGCGACGGCGCGCCGGTCTGCGATTCGACAGTCGTCGTGCCCGCTTCGGCCGGCCGGAACGCCAGCATCCGCAGCGCAGTCATCTCGAAGCCGCCGCGCGGACTGGGCGCCAGGCCCAGATCGCGACGGCCATGCAGCGCCATCTGGTACCACAGCTGTACGACTTCCGGACGCAATTGGCCCGCCAGTGCGTCGATATCGACGCTATCGGCTTCGATCTCCGCCGAAGGCACCAGCTGGCGCACCTGGATCCGGTGCAGGGCCTCGGCCATCGCATCGATCACCCCGGCCCAGTCGGGCGAGAAATCCGCGAGCGCCGCAATTTCGGTCAACAGGCTTTCGCCGTCGCCCGCCGCCAGCGCGTTCAGCACCGCGCCCACGCGCATGCGGTCGACCGTGCCCAGCATGGTGGCGACGCCGGCATCGGTCAGCGTCGCGCCGCTCCCGCCTTCCAGCGTGCTGCTGGCACCGGTGTAGGCGATGGCCTGATCGAGCAGCGACAGGCCGTCGCGCAGACTGCCGTCGGCGGCCTTTGACAACTGGCGGATGGCGCCAGCCTCGGCCGGAATGCCCTCGGCCTCGAGAATCTTGGCGATCTGCCCCTGGATCTGCGGCTCTTCCAGACGCTTCAGATTGAACTGCAGGCAGCGCGACAGCACCGTCACCGGCAGTTTCTGCGGGTCGGTGGTCGCGAGCAGGAACTTCACGTGCCCCGGCGGCTCTTCCAGCGTCTTCAGCAGCGCGTTGAAGGCCGATTTCGACAGCATGTGCACTTCGTCGATCAGATAGACCTTCACCCGGCCGCGCGAGGGCATGTACTGGGCGTTGTCGATCACCTCGCGGACATCGTCCACGCCGGTATTGCTGGCGGCATCGATTTCCAGCAGGTCGATGAACCGCCCGGCGTCGATGTCGCGGCACGAGTTGCACTCGCCACAGGGCTCGGCCGAGGTGCCCTGCTCGCAGTTCAGCGA
Source organism: Thermomonas sp. (assembly GCA_020692565.1). Classification (GTDB taxonomy): domain Bacteria; phylum Pseudomonadota; class Gammaproteobacteria; order Xanthomonadales; family Xanthomonadaceae; genus Lysobacter_I. The sequence goes on along the minus strand of JAIMKJ010000032.1, from coordinate 34,104 downwards.
CTTCGCGAAGATCCGGGCGATGGTGGTCTTGCCCACCCCGCGGGTGCCGGTGAACAGGAACGCATGGTGCACGCGGCCGGTATCGAGGGCATTGGTGAGCGCGCGGACGACGTGCTCCTGCCCGACCAGTTCGGCGAAACGCTTGGGGCGCCACTTGCGGGCGAGGACGAGGTAGGACATCCGTACATTCTGCCACGGGCGGCGGTTCGCCCGGCACGCGGGAATCGCTTCCTTGTCCGCGGCCGGCGGGCCGGCTAGAATTGCCGGTCCCGAACGGCCGGATGCCGGAATCGGGAAAGACACGGAGAGGTGTCCGAGTGGTTGAAGGAGCACGCCTGGAAAGTGTGTAAGCGTCTAAACCGCGCTTCGGGGGTTCGAATCCCCCTCTCTCCGCCAGATACGCCAAGGCCCCCGAAAGGGGGCTTTTGCGTCTCTGGCGGAGCGCAGCGGGTGGGCGGACGCGCCGGGGTCGACACATCGGCAGAATTGCCGATGTGTACAGCGAAGCTGCCCGAAGGGCGAGGGCCATGTATGGCCCGAGTGCCCCCTCCCCTCTCTCCGCCAGACCCCACAAAACCTTATTTTCAGGCTTTTTGTTGGCGTTTATCCTGCCCATGCTTTCACCCATGCCGGAAACCGACATGCGCCTCACTTGATCCGCTGCTTCTCCAACTTGCGCGCCAGCGTCCGCCGGTGCAGGCCCAGGCGACGCGCGGCTTCTGAGATGTTGAAGCCGGTTTCGGCCAGGGTCTCGTGGATGTGTTCCCACTCCAGGGTCTTGATCGAGGTCTTGCGGCCCGTGAGTTCGACGTCCGCGTTGCCGATGGCGCGCTGGAACGCGGCCTCGATGTCGTCGGTGTTGGAAGGTTTGGCCAGGTAGTGACGGGCGCCGAGTTTGATGGCTTCGACCGCGGTCGCGATGCTGGCGTATCCGGTCAGCACCACGATGATCATGTCCGGATCGTGCTGGTGCAGCGCCTGCACGCAGGACAATCCGGAGGAATTGCCGGCGAGCTTGAGATCGACCACAGCATGGCTGGGCGCGAAGGCTTCGAGCAACGCCGCCAGCCCGTCTTCTCCGGCCAGATGGCGCACCGTGTAGCTCCTGCGCTCGAACGAGCGGACCAGCGTGCGCGCGAAGGCGGCGTCGTCCTCGACGATCAGGAGATTGCGTTCATTCGTCATCGTCGGGCTCCTCGAGGGCAATCGCCGAAAGCGGCAGGGTCAGGGTCACCGTGGTACCGCCCTGGCGCCGATTGTGCGCCGTGAGACTGCCTCCCAGCGTACGCGCGACATTGACCGACAGGAACAATCCCAACCCGCCACCGGGGCGGCCTTTGGTCGAGTTGTAGGGCGTACCGAGCCGATCGAGCACGTCCGGCGCGAATCCGGGACCGGCATCGCTGATGTCGATGACCAGCTCGCCGTCGCGGCAATGCGCATCCAGCGAGACCCATCCGGGCGAGACTTCCAGTGCGTTGTCCAGCACATTGAAGACCATCTGCCGCAAGCCGGCATCCGACACGATCCGCGGGTCGTCGGCACACCGCCGCGTGTAGTGGAATCCGGCCGCGCTGCGCAGCGTGCGCCACTCCTCGGCCATGTCGTCGAGCAGCGCGTGCAGGGTCGTCTCGACGGGCGATTCCCCGCGCGTCTTGCCCGCCGCGAGCAGAATGTTGGTGACGATCGATTTGCAGCGCGCCACCTGCACCTGCATTTCCTCGACGTCGTGCGACAGCTCGGCATCCGACGCGAACGAAGGCAGATGCCGCCAGTCGCCGAGGATGACCGAGAGCGTCGACAGCGGCGTGCCCAGTTCGTGCGCCGCGCCCGACGCAAGCAGGCCCATGCGCACGATATGCTCCTCCTCGGCGGCGCGCTGGCGGAGTTCGGCCAGACGGGCGTCGCGTTCGCGCAGGATGCCGCCGATACGGCCGATGAACACCACCAGCAGCGCGTCCAGCAACAGGAAGCAGATCAACAGCCCCTGCACGTAATGATCGGCCATGCCGGCGCCGGGATGGGCGGCGATCGCGATCGGCGTCGGCAGCATGATCAGCGCGACGACGCACATGCCGGTCGCGGCCGCGAGGATCCAGCTGGCCGGCGAACGCAGCAGGACCGTACCCAGCGCCACCTGCAGCAGGAACAGGAAGACGAAGGGATTGGTGATGCCGCCGCTCAGGTACAACTGCAGGGTCAGCGATGCCACATCGACCAGCAGCCCGGCAAGCAGCGCCGCGTTGGACACCTGCACCCGCTTGCGCCACCACAGATGGCTGGCGAGGTTGAACGCCGACAGGGCGGCCAGCACGCACAGCATCGAATGCAGCGGCAGCGCGATGCCGATCCCGTAATGCACCACCAGGATGGTGACGAGCTGCCCGACCACGGCGATCCATCGCAACTGGATCAACTGCTGCATGTTGCGCAGCCCGGTGCGGTCGCGGGACGCGGCCTCGTCCCGGCGCCGTCGACGGGACGAGGCGCGGGTTTCCGTCATGTGGGATGGGTCCTGCATGGCTCGAAGCCTCCTCGTTCGCGACGATATTGACGCAAACGGGGTGTCGATACGAACAGGCGCAGACCGGCGATGGCCGTGAGCAACGCCATGCCGAACCATGTCAATGCATAAGAAAGGTGAGGGTCGCGGAATTGCACCACCGTGAGCCCGCCCCTGGGCCAGCCCTGCACGCCCGCATCGCGCGCCGCATCGATGAAGAACGGTGCGACTGTTTCCGCGTTCAGGCCGCGGGCGCGGGCGATGGCATTCACGTCCCGCGAGTACCAGCGGTCCTGCCCAGGATCGTTGCTGCGGAGAAACCCGCCCTCCGGCTCGCTGATCCGCAGCAGGCCCTCGATCCGGATCGCGCCGGTCGGCGGCGGCACGGCCTCCGCACCGGCCGGGACGAATCCGCGATTCACCAGCACGATGTCGCCGTCGTCCGTGCGCAACGGCGCAAGCACCCACCATCCTGCGCCCAGCGCGGTCACCGCCTGAGTGCGCGTTTCCGACACGGGAAGGAAATGACCCGACAGGCGCACGCGCCGGTATTCGTCGCTCTCGGCGGTGATCGCGGCCCAGCGGCTGCGCGGCGGCGGCGACACGGGATCGGCGTGGACCCGCGCCTCCACGCGCTCGATCAGCGCATGTTTCCAGCCCATGCGCTGCCATTGCCAGAGGCCCAGCGCGACGAAGCCGACGAACGCGACCAGCAGCGCCACGGCGAAGACGACCGTCCAGACCGAATCCCGCGCCTCAGTGCGCGGCGCCGACGGGATCGCGACGTCCGCGCGCGGAATCACGGCGCGTTCCGCAGCATGTCCTGCATCTCGTGCAGCCCCGGCATCATGTTGGTGTTGAGGTGATGCATCACCCAGAGCGACCCCGACATCACGATGATGACCAGCACCGCGGTGAACACCAGCGCGACCAGGTTCCAGCCGCCTTCCGACCGGGTGTTCATGTGCAGGAAGTAGACCATATGCACCACAACCTGCACGGCGGCGAACAGCAGGATCACCACCGCCGCCAGCGTCGAGTTCGAAATCGTCTTCGTCATCACCAGCGCGAACGGGATCGCGGTCAGTACGACCGACAGCACGAAGCCATTGAGGTATTCGCGACCGGACACATTCGGAATGCCGTCATCGAAATGGTCGCCGGGGGAATGGCCGTCGTGGGAATGCACGTCATGTTGCTGCGCGGCATGTTCGTTCATGGCAGTACGCCCATCAGATACACGAAGGAAAACACGCCGATCCAGACCACATCGAGGAAATGCCAGAACATCGACAGGCAGGCCACACGGCGGACATTGGCACGGGTCAGGCCATGACGATGCACCTGCACGCACAGCACCGCCAGCCAGACCACGCCGAACAGCACGTGCAGACCGTGGGTGCCGACCAGGGCGAAGAACGACGACAGGAACGCGCTGCGCTGCGGGCCGGCGCCCAGATGGATCAGATGCGCGAACTCGTAGATCTCGATCGCGAGGAAACCCAGCCCGAGGACGCCGGTCGCGACCAGCCAGCCGATCAGCCCCCGCTTGTCGCGCGTCTGCATCGCGATCATCGCGAAGCCATAGGTGATCGACGAGACCAGCAGGATCGCGGTGTTGGCGGCGATCAGCTTGAGATCGAACAGATCCGCGCCGGACGGCCCGGCCGCGTAATTGCGGCCGAGCACGCCGTACGCGGCGAACAGGCACGCGAAGATCATCAGGTCGCTGAGCAGATACAGCCAGAAACCGAGCAGCGTGCCGTTCTCGGGATGGTGGCGACCTTCGGTATCCAGAAAGACGGGATCGACGCGTGCCACGCAGCCGTCCTGGTGATGCATCGCGATGGACTCAGACATGGGACGCCCTCAGCCGTTCGCTGCGCGCATGCTCGGTCGCGGCGATGTCTTCTGCGGAAATGTGGTAATCGCGGTCGTAATCGAAGCTGTGGTAGATCGCGTAGACCACGATCGCGACCAGCGACGCCAAAGCCAGCCACCACACATGCCAGACCATCGCGAATCCGAGCGCGGTACTCAGCGCCGCCAGCACGACGCCGGCGGGCGTGTTCTTCGGCATGTGTACGGACAGGAAACCGCTCTGGACGCGCTGGAAGCCGCGCTGCTTCATGTCCCACCACGCGTCGTTGTCGTGCACCACCGGCGTGAACGCGAAGTTGTAGTCCGGCGGCGGCGAGGACGTCGACCATTCCAGCGTGCGGCCATTCCAGGGATCGCCGGTGACATCGCACAACTGCTCGCGCCTGCGGACGCTGATGTAGATGCAGAACAGGAAGGCCGCGATGCCGATGGCGACGAGCACCGCACCGAACGCGGCGATCTGGAACCAGATCTGCAGCGACGGGTCCTCGAAATGGCTCATGCGACGCGTGACGCCCATCAGGCCGAGCACGTACAGCGGCGTGAACGCGAACCAGTAGCCGGCGAGCCAGAACCAGAACGACACCTTGCCCCAGAAATCGTCGAGCCTGAAACCGAAGGCCTTCGGAAACCAGTGGGTCATCGCCGCGAACAGGCCGAACACCACGCCGCCGATGATCACATTGTGGAAGTGCGCGACCAGGAACAGGCTGTTGTGGAGTACGAAGTCCGCCGGCGGAACGGCCAGCAGCACGCCGGTCATGCCGCCGACGACGAAGGTGACCATGAAGCCCATCGTCCACAGCATCGGCACCTCGAAACGGATGCGTCCGCGATACATCGTGAACAGCCAGTTGAAGATCTTCGCGCCGGTCGGGATCGAGATGATCATCGTGGTGATCCCGAAGAACGAGTTGACGCTGGCGCCCGACCCCATCGTGAAGAAATGGTGCAGCCACACCAGATACGACAGCACGGTGATGCACACGGTCGCATAGACCATCGACGAATAGCCGAACAGGCGCTTGCCGGAATAGGTGGAGACGATCTCGGAGAACACGCCGAACAGCGGCAGGATCAGGATGTAGACCTCCGGATGGCCCCAGATCCAGATCAGATTGACGTACATCATGGCGTTGCCGCCGAGATCGCTGGTGAAGAAATTCGTGCCCGCATACCGATCCAGCGTCAGCAACGCCAGCACCGCGGTCAGCACCGGAAACGACACCACGATCAGGACATTGGTGCATAGCGCCGTCCAGGTGAAGACCGGCATCCGCATCAGGCCCATCCCGGGCGCACGCATCTTGATGATGGTCACCAGCAGATTCACGCCCGACAGCAATGTCCCGACGCCCGCGATCTGTAATGCCCAGATGTAGTAGTCGACCCCGACCCACGGGCTGAAGGCGACACCGGAGAGCGGCGGATAAGCCAACCAGCCCGTGGCCGCGAATTCGCCGAAGAACAGCGACAGCATCACCAGCCCCGCGCCGCTGGCGGTCATCCAGAAACTGAAATTGTTGAGGAATGGGAACGCCACGTCGCGCGCGCCGATCTGCAGCGGCACCAGGTAATTCATCAGGCCCGTGACCAGCGGCATCGCGACGAAGAAGATCATGATCACCCCGTGCGCGGTGAAAATCTGGTCGTAATGATGCGGCGGCAGATAGCCGAGATTGTCGCCGAAGGCCATCGCCTGCTGCAGGCGCATCATCAGCGCATCCGCGAAGCCGCGCAGCAGCATCACCAGCCCCAGCACCATGTACATGATGCCGATCTTCTTGTGATCGATGCTGGTGAACCATTCCTTCCAGAGACAGCCCCACAGCCGGTATTTCGTGATCGCCGCGAACATGGCGATGCCGACGACCGCCGTGCCGATGAAGGTGGCCATGATGATCGGATCGTGCAGCATGGGAACGGCGTCCCAGGTCATGCGTCCGAAGATCGGAGAGTGCTGGATATCGAGGCGGTCAGGGGACATCAGAAATTGCTTCCGGAAACTGTTTCGATACGCGAGGTTTCGATACGCGAGGCTTCGCGCATCACGGCGCCTTCATGCCGCCGAGCACGGACGACACGAGCGGTCGCTCGGGTTGCGGTACGACGCACACCTGCGCCGACACATAGGGCCCCAGGCGCGGGTCGCCGCGACGCGGCATCGCCAGCGCGTCCAGGCCGTCCAGACCCAGGCCGCCTTCGGCGTCGAGTGCCATCATCTGGTCCATGCACAGCCGTTCGGTATCGACGCAGCGATTGAGGATCGCCTCGTACAGGCGTTTGTCGACGCTGGCGAAGTGCTGCACTGGATTGCGTGAACTCGGCTTTTCCAGTTCGAGATACGCGGCGCGGGTCAGCGCGCCGTCGCTGTCGCGCACGCCTTCGACCCAGCGCTCGAAATCCGCGTCGGACACGCCGTGGAATTTGAAGCGCATATGCGAGAAGCCCGCGCCGCTGTAATTCGCGGAAAACCCTTCGTACTCGCCCGGCGCGTTGATCACCGCATTCAGATTGGATTCCATGCCGGGCATGCCGTAGATCATGCCGGCCAGCGCCGGCACGTAGAACGTGTTCATCACCGAGGATGCGGTGATACGGAACCGCACCGGACGATCGACCGGAACCGCGACTTCGTTGACCGAAGCGACGCCCTGCTCCGGATAGACGAACAACCACTTCCAATCCAACGCGATCACCTGGATCTCAAGCGGTTTCACGTCGGCGGCGACCGGGCGACCGGCGGCGATCCGGTCCAGAGGCCGATACGGATCCAGCAGATGCGTGCTGATCCAGGTCACCGCGCCCAGCGCGATGATGATGAGCAGCGGCACGCCCCAGATCACCAGTTCCAACTGCGTGGAGTGATCCCAGTCGGGCGTGTAGGTGGCGGCCTGGTTGGAGGCGCGATATCGCCACGCGAACCAGAACGTCAATGCGATCACCGGGACGATCACGATCAGCATCAGCAACGTGGCCACGACGATCAGATCGCCTTGGCGCGCCGCGATGTCGCCCGCCGGATTCAGCACCAGCAGATCGCAACCGGACAGCAGGCCGACGGCCGCCAGCAGGACGACGACTTGCACGAAACTGCGTGGGATGGACATGACGCCCCGGAGAGTTGAGCAGAATTGACCTGAGTCAATGTAGACCCGGGGCATGCCTGCGAAAATTGGACGTTTTGTCCTATCGTTTCCGGCACGGGTCTCTGTCAGGCTACCTCCGCAGCCTGCCGACTCAGGATTCCCGATGCATTCCGTACAGATATCGTCCGACCAGCTTCCGTCAAGGCGCGGCGCCAGCGCATCCTCGCGCGATCACGGCACCAGGGCGCATCCCGACGTGGCGCCGGGCGAGATCGCCGTCGGCGTGGTCGTCGGCCGCGCATCGGAGTATTTCGATTTCTTCGTCTACGGCATCGCGTCGGCGCTGGTCTTCCCGGCGGTGTTCTTTCCGTTCATGGATCGGCTGCAGGGCACGCTGTGGTCCTTCGCGATCTTTGCGCTTGCGTTCGTGGCGCGACCGCTCGGCACCGTGCTGTTCATGTCGATCCAGGCGCGCTGGGGCCGCGGCGTCAAACTCACCATCGCCTTGTTCCTGCTCGGCACCGCCACCGCGGGCATGGCGTTCCTGCCCGCCTACGCCAGGATCGGCTGGCTCTCGATCGCGCTGCTGGCGTTTTTCCGCGTGCTGCAGGGCGTCGCGCTGGGCGGATCGTGGGACGGGTTGCCTTCGCTGCTGGCGCTGAACGCACCGAAGGAACGTCGCGGCTGGTATTCGATGCTGGGACAGCTGGGCGCCCCCGTCGGCTTCATCGTGGCGGCCGGCGTCTTCGCGTTCCTGCATGCGAGCCTCACCCAGGAGGATTTCCTCGCCTGGGGCTGGCGCTATCCGTTCTTCGTGGCCTTCGCGATCAATGTAGTCGCGCTGTTCGCGCGGCTGCGGCTGGTGGTCGCGGAGGAATACCAGGGCAAGATGGGCGAACTGGAACTGGAGCCGACACCGATCGGCGAATTGTTCCGGGCCAAGGGCCAACATGTGGTGATCGGCGCGTTCACGGCGCTTGCCAGCTATGCGCTGTTCCATATCGTCACGATCTTCCCGCTGTCGTGGATCCTGCTGTATTCGGATCAGTCCATCGTCGGCTTCCTGATGATCCAGATCCTGGGCGGCTTCATCGCCGCCGGTGCCATCGTGGCCTCGGGCCTGATCGCCGATCGCGTCGGTCGCGCGCGGACGCTGGGCGGACTGGCGATCGTGATCGCGATGTTCAGCGGATTCGCGCCCACCTTGATGGGGGCGGGATCGACGGGCCAGGCGGCCTTCATCCTGATCGGCTTCGCATTGCTCGGCCTGTCGTACGGACAGGCCGCGGGAACGGTGACCGCCAACTTCGGGCAGCGCTATCGCTACACGGGGGCCGCGCTGACTTCCGACCTGGCGTGGCTGATCGGGGCCGCCTTCGCCCCGCTGGTGGCGCTGGGCCTGTGCGCGCAGTTCGGATTGGCCTGGCTCGGCGTGTATCTGCTGTCCGGCGCGGTCGGCACGCTGGCCGCTCTGGGTATCAATCGGGCCATGCGCTTCAAGAGCTGATACGCATGGCCGGGAAGGCGCGCATGCGACGCATCGATCACGCCGCCGACGGTTGTCCGCCCTCGCCGCCCGCCTCGGCCGATCGGGCGCGCCGGTCGGCGCGATATTCGCGAAAACTCACCATCCGGCCGCGTTCGGCGTCCCACAGTTTCAGCGACAAGCAGCGTGCGATCTCGCGCGGATGCAACGTCGTCACGCGCGGACTCTGCAGGGCGTCGATGGCCTGCATCGCTTCGGGCAAGCGATAGAACGGAATACCCGGGTTGGCGTGATGGACGTGGTGATAACCGATGTTGGCGGTGAACCAGCGCAGCACCGGACCGGTGCGCAGGAAACTGGAGGAATGCACCGCCGTCGCGGTGTAATCCCACTCGGCCGGCTGCAGATAGCGCGCGCCGACGAAGTTGTGCTGGCAATAGAACAGATAGGCGCCCAGCGCCGAAGCGGACAGGCTGGGAATCAACAGCGAGAAGATCAACGCATCGGGTTTGAACAGCGCCAGCGCGGTCGCCATCAGCACGTTCACGGCCAAGGCCAGCGCCGACCAGCCACGATGTCGCGGTTGGGTCACGAACGACACCAGGCAGATGCTGAACATGAAGATCGCGGGCCACGCCAGCGCGATCACCAGCGGATTGCGCGCCATCCGGTAGCGCAGTCGTTTCCAGGGGCTGGCGCGCGCGTATTCGTCGGTCGACATCAGCGGGAACGCGCCGATATCGGTGTGCGTCGACAGCAACGGCAGCCGGCCGTGCTCGGCACCGACGTACTGGCCGCTGTGGCCGTGGTGGTAATCGTGCGACTGTTTCCACAGCGTCGGCGGCGCCAGCACCAGCAGGCTGAAACCCTTGAAGAACACGTCGGCGAAGCGCGACCCGCTGAGGATCGCGCCGTGCATGTAGTCGTGATACAGCACGAAGGTGCGGACCAGCGACAGGCCCAGCAGCAGGCTGAAGCACGTGCGCACCGGCCACCACAGCGGCAGCGCCGCGGCGATGGCCGTGAGCGCCAGCACCGCCAGCGAGGCCCAGAAATGCCGCCAGCTGCGGCGCCGGTCTTCGACCGTGAACGGCATGGTCTGGCGGATCAGATCCTTGCCGTAACGACGCAGTTCCTCGCTGCTCATGCCGTCGGTAGGCCACGGCCTGCAGTGGCGCGCGCGCGCCGCGGTGGTCGCTTCTGCTCCGGGAATCCGCATCGCGTCCTGCGCTGCATTCATGACATCGCTCAGCTCACGCCGCGGCCAGGTTGCGTTCGAGCGCACCGCCTTTGAGCGCACCACCGAGAACCAGGCCCGGTTTCCGATCCTTCCAGGGCCGCGCCAGTTCCAACTGCGCGGCGATCCGGAACAGCAGGGCCTCGTTTCCGGAGTCCGCGCTGAACATCATCCCGATCGGCAGGCCGGCATCGCTCCAATGCAGCGGCAGCGAAATCGACGGCTGCCCGGATGCGTTCTGAATCGCGGTGAACGGGCTGTAATCGATCAGCGGCGCGTAGGTTTTCTCCAGATCGGATTCGTTGACATCGATCACTCCGTTGCGCAGCGGCGGCGTGGCCAGGGTCGGCGTGAGCCAACAGTCGTAGGTCTGGTGGAAGCGGCCCATCTCACGACCGGCCTGCTGCATCACCAGTTCCGCGAACTGGAACTCGACCGCGCTGATCGCGCGGCCGCGCGCATGCACGGCGTGGGTCAGGTTTTCCAGATCGCCCGGCTGCAGGCTGCGGCCGCTCTGCAGGCTCACCAGATCGATGGCGTAGGCGATACCGGCGAACCACATCCCGCTGAACGCTTCGGCGAAGCCCTGCGGGTCGATCTGCGGCTGCGCTTCCTCGACCGTGTGGCCCAGCGATTCGAGCAGCTTCGCGGTCGCATCGACACCCGCCAGGCAATCGGCGTGCAGCGGCCGGCCGAAGGGATCGGTGCGCGAGAACGCGATGCGCAGGCGGCCGGGCTCGCGCAGGGTGTCGTCCAGGAAGGTGCCCGACACCGGCGGCGCGCGATAGGGATCGCCCGGCACCGGGCCGTGGGTGGCGTCGAGCAGCACGGCGCTGTCGCGCACCGTGCGGGTCAGCGCGTGCTCGTCGAGCAGGCCGCCGAGCAGATCGCCGAAATCCGGCGCCATCGAGTTGCGCGCGCGCGTGGGCTTCAGACCCACCACCCCGCAGCACGACGCCGGAATGCGGATCGAGCCGCCGCCGTCGTTGCCGTGCGCGATCGGCACCATGCCGGTCGCGACCGCCGCCGCGGCGCCGCCGCTGGAGCCGCCGGTGGAGTGATCCAGATTCCAGGGATTGCGTGCCGGTCCGTGGAACCGGCCTTCGGTGGTCGGCAGGATGCCGAACTCGGGCGTGTTGGTCTTGCCGACGAAGACCACGCCGGCGCGTTTGAAGCGGCTGACCAGTTCGCAGTCGTAAGGCATCACCCGGTCGCTGAACGCCCGCGACGACAGCGTCGTCGGCCAGCCCTCGCAGTCGCCCAGGATGTCCTTGAGCAGGAACGGAACGCCGAACAGCGGTCCCGAGGGCTCGCTGGCGTCTTGTTGCTCGGCAAGTGCGCGCGCCTGCTCGTAACCCTTGTAGACCACGGCGTTGACCGCCGGGTTGAAGGCTTCGATCCGCTCGATCGCGGCTTCCGCCAGCTCCGACGGCCGCACCTCGCGCTTGCGGACCAGCGCAGCCAGACCGATGGCGTCGTATTCGGGATAGTCGGTGAATGGCATGGTCTTGCTCCCTGTTCATGGTTTTGATGCGGTGCGGTAAAAACGCCAGGGCCGGCTCCTATATGCTCCAGCGAGATGGCCACCGCGCTTTGCTTCGTTGGGCGGAAGCTGAATGAATGCACGTCCGGTTGCGGAACCACCGCCCGACCCGGCCGAAAATGCGCTCGCCGCGTTTTCACGTGAATACGCCGATCGGCGTATTTCCCCGATGCATGGCGTGCTTGGAGGATGGGCTCACGCTGCACTACGGAATTCCGTCGAGACAGGACGCCGTAGACACGTCACCCCATCGGTACGAGCACCCCACACCCACGGAGCGGGCGATCCATGATCAGGAGCGGACATCATCCAGGGCCGACACCCGGAAATTTCTCGGAGCGTCTCCGGCAGCACGCCTTGTCGATGCCGGATCGCGTCGCTTACCGCTTTCTTCGGGATGGGCGCGACGACGAGGATGTGATCCGTTTCGCCGAACTGGATATCGCTGCACGCGCCGCAGCCGTCGCGCTGGGCGCGCATTGCCGGCCCGGCGACCGGGTGTTGATCCTGCTCAAACCCGGCCTGGATTACGTGATCGGTTTCCTGGGCTGCCTGTATGCCGGGCTGGTCGCGGTGCCCGCCTACCCACCCGGTGCGACCAGCAAACTGGATCGTCTGGACGGCATTCTCGGCGACTGCCGGCCCACTGCGGCAATCACCGGCAAGGACGAAGTCGATGCGATCGCCGGCAAACTCGCCGAATCCGCGCCCGGCACCCTGGTGCTGGACCTGTCCACGCTCGATCGCACCAGCGCCGCCGACTGGCGGCCCCTGCCCGCTTCGCTGGACGATATCGCGTTCCTGCAATACACCTCGGGATCGACCGGCAATCCCAAGGGCGTGATCGTCACCCACGGCAATCTGGTCCATAACTCGCAGTCGATCAGCCGCGTCTTCGGCACCGATCAGGACAGTCATATCGTCAGCTGGTTGCCGCCGTATCACGATATGGGACTGGTCGGCGGAATCCTGCAGTCCCTCTACATCGGATTCCCGGCCACGCTGATGGCGCCGATCCACTTCCTGCAGCGGCCGCTGCGATGGTTGCAGGCGGTCAGTCGATATCGCGCCACGATCAGCGGCGGGCCGAACTTCGCCTACGAGCTGTGCGTGCGCAAGATCGGCGAACAGGACATGGACGCGCTGGATCTCAGCCATTGGCAGATCGCGTTCAACGGCGCCGAATACGTACGCGCCCCGACCATCGAAGCGTTCACCCGGAAATTCGCCCGCTGCGGCCTGCGCGCCGATGCCGCCTCGCCCTGCTACGGCCTGGCCGAAAGCACCCTGCTGGTCACCGGCTGTTTCCCGGGACACAAGGCGATCGTCCGCGACTTCCATGCGCTGCGTCTCGAAGACAATCATGCCGAGCCGATGATCGCCGCCCCGCCGGTCGCGGGTACGCTCGTGCTGCCGGATGCGCGCGTGCGCACTCTGGTCAGCAGCGGTCGTCCCGCGCCGGGCAACGAACCCTTCATCTGCGATCCGGCCAGCGAACGGCGTCTGGCCGACGGCGAAGTCGGCGAGATCTGCGTCATCGGCGGCAGCGTCGCGCACGGCTACTGGCAGCGTCCGGAAGCGACGGCGCAGGCGTTCCGCGACGGCGACGCGAACCGCGGCGAAGACCGGCATGGACACCGCTATTTCCGCACCGGCGATCTGGGCTTCCTGCTCGACGGCGAGCTGTACGTGACCGGGCGGATCAAGGATCTGATCATCGTCAACGGCGTCAACCATCATCCCGGCGATGTCGAAAGCACGGTACTGCGCGTCGACGGGAGCTTCCGTCCCGACGGCTCGGCGGTGTTCGGCATCGAACTGGGCGATGCCGAACGCGTGGTGGTGGTGCAGGAAGTCGAGCGCCGCGCCCTGCGCCAGCTGGATGTCTCCGCCGTGCGTGCGGCGATCCGCGCCGCGCTGTGGGAACACCATCGTCTGGCCCAGCCGCTGATCGTGCTGGTGTTCGGCGGCACGCTGCCGCGGACCTCCAGCGGCAAGGTTCGCCGCCAGCAGTGCCGGACGGTGTTCGGGCCACTGTTGCGGCGCCTGGCCGCGGGCATGCCGGCCACGCAGGCGGACGAGATCGCCCTGGAAAAGCGCATCGTGACCGCAGAGATCGATGGACAGACGGTATCGGCCGACATTCTGGACGCGGAGGTCGTGGAAGCATGATCTTCGTGACCAATGCCGCAGTGCACGGCGTCGATGCGTCCGCGTTGATGTTGTCCGTGCCTGAACAACACACCAGCCAGCACCAGGCCTGCGAAGCCGCGCCGCTGCCGCTGCTGCCGCTGCTGCAGGACGGCAGCAGCGAGCGGCAGACGCTCACGACATCGCTCAACGCGATCGCCACCGCGACCACGCTGGACGAGGTCAAGGCGCAGACGCGCCACGCGCTGTCGCTGTTCCTGCCTTGCGAACATTTCGTCTTCACCCGCGGCTGGCTCAAGGCCGATCGCCTGATGGTCTCGCACCTGGCGTACGCCAATTCGGTCAGCGACGAATATCTCGACGGCATCGTCGGCCGCAGCGATCGCGACACGCCACCGCTGAGTCTCGACCTGATCCGTCATTGCGGGCGTCCGAAGTTCCTGACCATCGATCGCCTGGAAAAATCGATCGATCCCGGTCGCGCGCAGGTGTTCCGCAAGCACGGCATCAACAACATCGCGTGGATCGTGCTGCCGGGCATGCGTCGCAACACGTTCACCGGCTATTTCTTCCAGAACGTCTCGGCGGCCGTGCGCGGCGACATCAAACTGCGCCTGACCATGCTCGCGCCGTACGTGCATATCGCGATCAGCCGCGTGTTCGACCACAAACAGCTCAAGACCCAGGGGCTGGACGAGAACAAGCTCAATCCGTTCATGGCCACGTTGTCCACGCGCGAGGCGGAGATCGCGCGCTGGATCGCCTGCGGCAAGACCAACTGGGAGATCGGCCGGATCCTCGGCATCAGCGACAAGACCGTGAAGACCCACATCCAGAACATTCTTTTCAAGCTGCGCGCTTCGAGCCGCGCGCAGGTCGCGGCGCTGTTCTCCGGCGAATAGGCCAGCGGCGCGACCAGCGACTCCTTTTGATCGACGGCGGTGCGAATCCACCGTCGCGGGCCGGTCTTTGCCGGCGAAACCTGCACAGCGGAGGAAACGTGCGTATCGACGACATCACCAGTTCCGTGACCGGCGTAGTGGCCGATCTGCTCGAGATCGAATACGGCACCCTGGACGTGGAACGTTCGTTCCAGGACATGGGCATCGATTCGGTGCTCATCGTCGGCCTGTCGGCCGAGCTGGAAGATCGCTTCGGTGTCGCACTGGATCCCGAGCTGGCCTATCGCCACGACAACGTGCGCAAGGTCTGCGAACACCTGCACACGGTACTCAACACCGAATCGGGAGGTCTGCAATGAAGACGACGGTCGCGACGCCTCCCGTCGAGCCTGCCGCCGCGACCGCGACCGTCGGCGGACAGATGGGACCGCATGGCGACAACGCCACGACCGCGATCAACCGCACGCGGCAGGAGTTGCTGGATTTCGCCGGACTGGACGAAACCGTCGCCAGCGCGCGCGGCAGCCGGATCGTCACCGCGCGCGGCGAGGTGCTGATCGACTTCGTCGGCCAGTTCGGCGCGGTGCCGTTCGGCTACGGTCCGCAGCCGATCATCGACGCGGCGACGCGTTTCCTCGATTCGGGCCGACCCACCTATGTCCAGCCGCTGCTCAATCCCGATGCCGAAACCCTGGCGCGTCGGCTGATCGCGCTGGCGCCGGGGCGCATGACCCGGGTCAGCTTCGCCACCAGCGGCGCGGAAGTGGTCGAGGCCGCGATCAAGCTGGCGCGCGCCGCGACCCACCGCGAGCTGGTGGTCGGCACCGCGAGCGGCTTCCACGGCAAGACGCTCGGCGCCGTCGGCGTGACCGGCAAGCGCGTGTATCGCGAGCCGTTCCTGGTCCGTGGCGACGGTTATGCGCATGTGCCCTACGGCGATCTCGATGCGCTGGAAACGATCCTGCGCGAACAGCGCGTGGCCGCGTTCTTCGTCGAAGCGGTCCAGGGCGAAGCCGGCATGATCACACCGCCGCCGGGTTATCTGCCGGCGGCCCAGGCGCTGTGCAAACGGCATGGCGCGCTGTTCGTGCTCGACGAGATCCAGACCGGCCTGGGTCGCACCGGCCATCTGTTCGCGGCGCAGGCCGAGGGTCTGGAACCCGACGTGCTGCTGCTGGCCAAGGCGCTCGGCGGCGGCCTCGTGCCGATCGCCGCCTGCCTGTACGGCGAGAACGCCTGGAGCCGCGACTTCGACCGTCACCACAGCTCGACCTTCGCGGTGAACGGTTTCACTGCGTCGATCGCACTGGCCGTGCTCGACCGCCTGACCGCCGACGACGGCGCGATCGTGACCCGCGTCGGCGAACTGGGCGCGTATCTGCGCGCCGGTCTGGATCGCCTCGTAGAAGTTTGGCCGGACGTGTTCGAGGGTGTCGACGGGCGCGGCCTGATGCTCGGGCTGAAGTTCCGCAGTTGGCCAGGCGATCGTCTCTACACCCTGTCGCTGGCCAGCGCGTTCGGCGCGCTGGTGCCGATCGTCTGCGGGTATCTCAAGGCGCGCCACGGCGTGTACTGCCTGCCCACGCTCAGCGAAAGCAACGTGCTGCGCATCCAGCCCTCATTCGTCATTTCGATCCACGAGATCGACGTGCTGCTCGGCGGATTGGCCGCAGCCGCGGCATTGATCGCGCAGGGCGAGCAGCATCGCCTGATCCTGCATGCGCACGGTTTTTCCGGTTCGCGCGCGCAAGCCGCGTCGCGTCCGGTGCTGGCCGCGCCCGGCCCGCGCACACGCCCGGGCCGCTGCCTGGGACGCTTCGCGTTCCTGATGCACCCCACCACCCAGGACAGCGTCAACGGCGATGCCGTGGTCGATGCGCTGGGCCTGGACGACGACGAAAAATTCTTCATGCAGGACTGGCTGGCCGAGTTCTCCGACTGGGCCAAACCCGATCTGGACGCCGGTGTGTCGTATCACGCGCGCCGGGTCTACAACCGCGACGGCGACTACGCCGAGGGCTGGCTGGTCGCCAGCCTGCTGCAGCCGCGCGATCTGATGCGCCTCAATCCGACGCGCCGACGCAAGCTGATCGGCAACTACCTGGACGCGGTGCGCAAGCTCGACGTCGACTTCCTCGGCCTTGGCGCCTACACCTCGGTGATTTCCGGCGCGGGCGCGGATGTGGTCTGCGACCGCTGGTCCACCACCACCGGCAACAGCCTGACCGCGATGGTCGGCGTCGAATCGCTGATCGCGACCTGCGCCCAGCGCGGGCCGCCGCTGGCGCGACGCCTGACCGGCGTGATCGGCGCCTACGGCTCGGTCGGCCGTCTCGCGAGCCTGCGCCTGGGCCGGTTCGCCGAACATCTGGTGCTGCTCGGAAACGCCGCCAATCTGGGCGCGATGGACGAGCTGCGGCGGGTCGGCGGCGAACTGTATCTGGCCGCGCTGCGCAGCCTGCGCGACGGACAGGCGTCGAACGCGGGGACGCCGACCGGTATCGCACGCAGCATCGCGCCACTGCTGCCGAACGCGGCCACGATCGATGCATGGATCGAGCGCGCCGACGACGAAGACGGCCTGCGCACGCTGTTCGACACCATCGACGCACTGGCCCGACGCGATCGCGAGGCGATGCCGCCGGTGACGATCGCTTCCGATCTGGCGCACTGGCTGCCGCGCCTGGAAGTGGTGCTGTCGGCGACGTCCAACGGCACCGCATTCATCGATCCGGCCATGCTCCATGCCAACGCGATCCTGTGCGACTGCGCGCAGCCGCCGGACATCGGCCACGCCACCCTGCCGCAGCGGCCGGACGTGACCGTGATCGAGGGCGGGCTGATCCACATGCCCGATCCGACCTGTCGCTTCGGCCAGCAGAACCTCACCAACCTGCCGACCGGCGTGGCCTTCAGCTGCCTCGCCGAAACCATCGTCCTGACCATGGCCGGCAAACGCCGCGACTACAGCATCGGCAAACGCCCGCCGCTGGAAGACGCCGAAGACATCTTCGCGCTCGCGCAGGCGTTCGGCTTCGCGCCGGCCGTCGCGCACCCCTCCGCACAGCCGATCGCCAAGGCCGGCTGAGCCCCCTCACTTTTCACCAGGACCTCGATCATGCCTCTGCAATCCGCCCTCGACGCTACCGAACACCGCCTGCCGGGCCTGATCGCCGCACTGCGCGCGCGCGGGCTGATGAACCTGGAGAACGCCGATCCGGCCGAACTGTGCGCGCTGCTGCGCGAATACCGCGCGGCCGGCCTGATCATTCCCCAGCGCTTCGGCGGCATCGGCGCTTCGCCGGCGGAGACGGTCGAGATCCTGCGCGCGGTCGGCGCGCTGTGCCCCTCGCTGGCGGTGATGATGACCATGCACCATCACACCATCGCCACGGTGGTGCAGCTCGGCGGCATCGCCGCCGCGGACGAACTGTTGCAGGGCGTCGCCGCCTACCAGCTGCTGGTCGCATCGGCGTTCGCCGAGGGCAAGCCCGGCTCGGGCATCTTCAACGCCAGCGTCAAGGTCCGGCCGGCCGACGGGGGCTATCTGCTGAGCGGCACCAAGAAACCCTGCACGATGAGCCACCACATGGACGTGATCGCGGTCGGCGTGGCCCGCGAGCAGGACGACGGCAGCACCGTGGAAGGCTTCGCGGTGGTGTTCACCGACGGCAGCCCGATCAGCCGCCAGCCGTTCTGGAACACCCACGTGCTGCGCGCGGCCGACAGCAACGCGCTGGTGTTCGACAATGTGTTCGTTCCCGACGAGCGCATGCTGCTGCCGAATGCGGACGACGATCTGGAAGTCGCCGCGTTCGCGCAGCGCGCATCGCTGGCCGGGCTGTGCTGGTTCCAGCTGATGGTCGGCGCGACTTACCTCGGCGTGGCCTCGGCACTGGTGGAGCGCCTGCTGACCAAGCGCAACGTCGACGACTTCCAGCTCGCGCAATTGGCGATCGAACTGGAAGGCGCGCACCAGGCGCTGATCGGCAGCGCGCGCGAACTGGAGGAAGACGGCAGCGCGGACGAGAATGCCTACAACAAGGCGCTGTGCACCCGTTTCCTGGTGCAGGGCGCGATCGAGCGCGCCACCAATCTGGCCGTCGAACTGCTGGGCGGCATGGCTTTCATTTCTTCCGACGAAGTGCCGTACCTGCTGGCCGCTTCGCGTGCGATCTGCTTCCACCCGATCTCGCGCACCGCCGCCGCGCCGATGCTGGCCCAGTTCCTGCGCGAATCGGCGGAACCGGCCGCGATGGCGCAAGGCGCGTCCGCCACAGGCGTCATCGCGTCGACAGCGGACGAAGGCGATCGCATCGCCGCCTGAGCGGCGGATCGAGCGCACTCCAGGAACCTGACCATGGCGACGACAATGGAAAGCCTCTACCCCCAGCGTCCCGGCAATGTCGGACCGGTGTTCCACTGGTTGGCGATGCCGGTGTTCGCGCTGCTGATGGTGTTCAACGCTGCCGCGGTCGGGGTGGTTTTGTCGCTGTCGCTGGCCCTGCATGTCGGCCGGCGCCTGCTGGAACGCATTCCCGGCGTGCGCACCGGTTCCAGCGCGATCGCCTCCGCCTACCATCGCCAGGTCCAGCGCCTGGCGAACCGGGTGCTGAAGGATCCGCGCGACGAACCGATCCTGGCGGCCGCGATCACCCTGGCATGGACCGCTTACCCGGTGCTGATCGTGCAACTGATCATCGGCGAGCCGTCGTGGCTGCTGGCGCTGCTGTTCTACGCCTGCGTGTACGGCCCGAACATCCGCGGGTTCGCGCGCAGCTTCAGCTCGATGCACCAGGAAGGCCATCGCGTCGGCGGCGTGTTCAAGCGCGCCAGCGCGATGGAGAAACTGACCGGCAATTCCTTCCTCTACATGTACTTCTGCCTGCCGATGGGGCTCACCCCGCACGCCGCGGCGCACCTGCAACAGCATCATCGCGAGAACGCCGGCCCGCTGGACGTCTACGCCACCGCGCGCTACGACCACGCCAGCGTTCGCGATTTCCTGGTCTACATGGTCCGCGAGGTCATGTACCAGCAACTGCTGGTCTCGCCTTACCTGTACTTCCGCAGCAAGCGCAAGCCGGCGCAGATGCGCAGCATGATCGTCAGCAATCTCGTGCACCTGTCCCTGTTCGCGCTGCTGGCCTGGTACAGCCTGCCGATCGCGGTGTTGTTCATGCTGGTGCCGTGGTGCGCCAGCAACTTCCTGATGGGCGTGATCCATTGGGCGCAGCACGCGTTCTACGGCGAACAGGGCGACCCCAGGGACTTCATGGTCAACACCGTGACCCTGCTGGAAAAGCCGGTGAACGCGTTCAACGAGGGTTACCACGTCTGCCACCACCACTGGGAGAACGTGCACTGGTCGGAGAGCCCTGCCCTGTTCGAGCGGATCAAACCGGAGATGAAGGCCGCCGGTTCGATCGTGTTCCGCGACTACGGCGTCCTCGACCTGTTCCTGCGCCTGATGCTGCGCCGCTTCGACGCGATGGCCGACAAGCTGGAATGGTGGGAACCGCTGAGCCACGCGCAGAAGGTCGAACTGCTGAAACGCCGCGTCGCGCCCGCGCCGATCGCCGAGCACGAACTGCGCCACCAGCGCCGCGCCGCAGCGGCGGGCGCCGCGTCGCGTCCACAGGCACCGGCACTCGATGCCGAAGGTTGTCGCCAGCCATGAGCAAATCGACCACGCTCAAGGTCGCCTCGGTCGAACGCGAGACCGACGACGCGGTGACCATCCATCTCAAGCAGCCGCTGCTGCGCAGGATCCAGTACGCCGCGGGCCAGTACCTGACCCTGGAAGTGGATGCCGACGGCGGCAAGGGTTGCCGCGCGTATTCGATCAGCAGCACGCCCGGACTGGACAAGACCCTGTCGATCACGGTCAAGCGCATCGCCGGCGGCCAGGTGTCCAACCGTCTGGTGCAGGGACTGAGCGCCGGCGACTCGCTGCGCACGCTCGGCGCGCACGGCCGCTTCGTCTTTTCGCCGCAGGCGGGCGAACGTCGTCATCTGGTGCTGTTCGCGGCCGGCAGCGGAATCACCCCGATATTCTCGATCCTCAAGTCGGCGCTGCATTTCGAGCCTGGTTCGCGTGTCTCGCTGGTCTACGGCAACCGCAACACCGACTCGGTGATCTTCCGCGACAAACTCGAACGCCTGCAGGCGATGTTCCCGGAACGCCTGCGCGTGCTGCACGTGCTGTCGCGCCCGGACGCGCCCTGCGACCACAGCGGCCGCCTGACCCGCGAGCGCGTGGTCGAGGTGCTGGCCGCATTGCCGACATGGGACGCAGGTCGCACCGAGTTCTACGCCTGCGGCCCGGGCGGCATGATGGAAGAAGTCACCGCCGGACTCGCGGCCTGCGGCGTGCCGGCATCGGCGATCCACATGGAAAGCTTCTCGCCGCCCAAACCGGCTGCGGCGCCGGCCGCGATCCCGGGCGCGCAATCCGCCACATCCACGCGCGTGCACCTGGATCTGCACGGCGAACCCGTCGAATTCACGGTCGCCCCGGGCCAGACCCTGCTCGAAGCTGCGCTGGCCAGCGGTCTGCAACCGCCGTTTTCGTGCCGCAGCGGGTTCTGCACCGCCTGCATGTGCACGCGCCTGTCCGGCGAGATCCGCATGCGCGAGGAACACGGCCTGTCGGCCGCCGAAGTGAAACAGGGCCATGCGCTGATGTGCATCGGCTACCCGATCAGCGAAGAACTGCGGCTGCGCATCGAATGATGCTGCGCAACGATCTGCCATGAAGGTGAACACCATGCTCGATGCGATCCGCGACGACGCCCGCTCCTCGCCCGCACCCACGGCTGCGCCGGCCTCGGGCGATGCCGGCAACGACGGCGGCCACGACGATCGTTTCCAGGCCGAGGACGCCTACCGCCTCGCGCAGCGCGCCGCGCTGAAGGTCGACCGCGAACGCCACGCAGAACTCACCGCGCTGCTGAAACCGCAGCCGGTCCGCTTCCTGCTGTGGGCCGCGCTGCATGTCGCGGTGTGGGCCGCGGGCGTGGCGGCGATCGTGCTCAGCGGCCATTGGGCGATCACGCTGCTCGCGGTGCTGGTGGTCGCCAGTCAGTTGCATGCGCTGACCGTGCTGCAGCACGAATGCGGCCATCGCAACGCGTTCCGCTCCGCCGCCGCCAACCTGTGGATGGGCCGTTTCATGGCCTGGTTCATCGTCTTTCCGTTCACCGCCTTCACCGAATGCCACCGCCGCCATCATCGTTACCTCGGCGATCCCGAGCACGATCCGGACGACTGGCACTACACCGGCGGACGGCGCTGGATGATCCCGCGCATCGCCACCTTCGCCGCACGTTTCACCTGGCTGTCGATGACGCGTTATGGCCCGCAGGTGCGCGGCATGGTGCTGCGCGAGCTGAGCTTCAACCTGGCCAGCATGGCCGCGATCGCCGCCGCGTTCGCGTGGTACGGACGGCTGGATCTGTTCGCACTGATCGTGGTCATTCCGCTGCTGGTGCTGACGATGGTCATCAATCCGATCTCGCGCGGTTACGAGCACTACCCGATGGCGACCTTCGGCGATCGTCACCACGGCCGTCTGGATCTGGCCCGCAACACCATCACCGTGACCAGTCCGACCATCGGCCTGCTCTGGGCCAACATCAATTACCATGTCGAGCACCACGTCTATCCGGCGGTGCCGTTCTACCATCTGCCGAAGTTGCATCGCCTGCTGCAGGATCGCGCCTACCAGCGCGACCCGATGCTGCTGTCGCGGGTGTTGCGCGGTCGCGATGTCGAGCACGTCGAGCGGGACGCCAGCGCGGCCACAGCCGGGAAGACGGGGGCATGAGCGCCGACATCTGCGCGAAGACGCAACGCACAAGGAGCCCGCAGGATGCCGCAGTGCCTGTTCTGCAAGATCGCCGCCGGCACCGAGCCGGCGGTCGTGGTCCATCGCGACGCGCGCTGTGTCGCGTTCATGGACGTGCATCCGCTCGCGCCCGGCCACGTGCTGCTGATTCCGCTGGCGCATGCCGAACGGCTCGACCAGCTCGACGCCGCCACCCGACAGCATCTGTACCGGGTCATGGATGCGCTGATCGCCGCGCAGCGACGCGCCGGCCTTGGCGTGGAAGGCTCGCAGCTGATCGTCAACGACGGCAAGGCGGCCAACCAGCACATCCCGCACGTGCATCTGCATCTGGTGCCGCGCAGCCGCGGCGACGCGATCGGTTTCTTCTGGCGCGTACTGCTGCACTTCACTGGCCTGTTCGGGCCACGCACCAAACCCGCGGCGCTGCAGGTCCATGCCGATGCCATCGCCGCACAGTGGCCGGCGGCATGGGCGGAGTCCGGCGATGACGATTCCCGCGGACGGATACCGGGATAACGCGCGTGTTGCCGGGCCCGCGGTCGATGCGGCAGGCAATGAGGCCGCAGCGCACGCATCCTCTGCGCCATCGCGACCCGCAGCGGACGAGACCGCGACGCCGGTGCTCGGCGTCCTGATCATCGGCGCCGGTTTCTCCGGCATCGGCATGGCGATCCGCCTGCGCCAGCAGGGTCGGCACGACTTCGCGATCTGCGACAAGGCCGCCGGCATCGGCGGCACCTGGTGGGTCAACCGCTATCCGGGCTGCGCCTGCGACGTGCCTTCGCATCTGTACTCGTTTTCCTTCGCGCCCAACACCGGCTGGACGCGGCGCTTTTCCGGCCAGCCGGAGATCCGCGATTACCTCATCGATTGCGCGCGCAAGCACGATCTGCATCCGCATCTGCGCCTGAACACCGAAATCGTGTCGCTGCGCTGGATCGAGGACGCGTCGCTGTGGGAAGCCACCGCGGCCGACGGCTCGGTGCTGCGCGCACGCGTGGTGGTCGCCGGCACCGGCGCGCTGTCGCTGCCCGACGACCGTCCCGACATTCCCGGGCTGGAGACGTTCGCCGGCCGGGTGTTCCATTCGCAGCAATGGGACGAGGATTACGCCTTGGCCGGCAAGCGCGTCGGCGTGATCGGCACCGGCGCCTCGGCCATCCAGTTCGTGCCGCAGATCCAACCGCAGGTCGAGCGCCTGACCGTGTTCCAGCGCAGCGCACCCTGGATCCTGCCCAAGCCCGACCGACAGTTCGCGGCGCTGGAAAAATCGCTGCTGCGCCGCCTGCCCGGCTGGCGCGCCTTGTCGCGGCTGGGCCTGTATCTGGCCGCGGAAGCACGCGTGCTCGGCTTCGTGTTCGACCCGCGGCTGATGATGCTGCATCGCTGGCTGGCGGCGAACCAACTGCGCCGCCAGGTCGCCGATCCGCAACTGCGCGACAAGCTGATGCCGCAGTATCGGATCGGCTGCAAGCGGATCCTGCTGTCGAACGATTACTACCCCGCGATCGGCGCCGACAACGTCGCCCTGACGACCGAACGCATCGTCGGGATCGACCGCGATGGCGTGCGCACCGCGGACGGCACGCATCACCGTCTCGATGCGCTGATCCTCAGCACCGGTTTCAAGGCCAGCGCGCCGTTTCCGCGCGGGCTGATCTTCGGCAGCGAAGGGCGCGACCTGATCGAGGTCTGGCGCGACGGGCCGCAGGCCTACAAGGGCACCACCGTCAGCGGCTTCCCGAACCTGTTCCTGCTGATGGGGCCGAACACCGGCCTCGGCCACAATTCGATGATCTACATGATCGAGTCGCAGATCGCCTACGTGATGGACGCACTGCGGACAATGGATGCGCGCGGCCTGGCGCAGGTGGAGGTGCGTGCCGATGTGCAGGAACGCTTCAACGAACGTCTGCACCGACGGCTGGGCCGTTCGGTCTGGCAGACCGGCGGTTGCACCAGCTGGTACCGGCATCCGGTGAGCGGCCGTAATGTCGTGCTGTGGCCCGGATTCACCTGGGCGTTCCGCCAGCAGACCCGGCGTTTCGACGCGGACGCCTATCACCTGTCTCCGAAGCCGTAGGCGCGGCGGTCCCTGATGTTATCGAGCCTGATGTTATCGGGCCGCGAACCCGCGGCCGATCGGCTACACCTTTGCCGGCACCGGCGTGCCTTTACCCAGCGCATGCCAGGTCCACAGCGCCCCGACCAGATCCGGAACGCCCATCACCAGCAGCATCGGCGGCACCAGCCCGGCAGCCACGAACGCCGCGAAGAACACGATCACCGACAGCCGCACCGGCACGGTCGCGGCCATGAACCGGCGCGCATCCCAGCGCGCGGCCAGCACGTAATAGATGCCCAGATACAGCACCAGTTGGCCCAGCACGCGGACCCAGACTTCCGAGGTCGGCGCAAAACCGAGCAACTCCAGCAGCAGGTTCGGCGCGAACAGCAGCGGCACGCACAGCAGCAACATATAGAGGCCGAAGCCGAAGACGGTCTTGGCGGGATAACTCATGGCGGCCTCGTGGCGGATTCGGAATGCAGGCACGCACCGTCGGCGGACGACACGCCTGCCGAGGCAGCATCGTGCCGCCGGCCTGCGCTGGCGATACTCCGTTGGGCGTAGTGCGTTTCAAAGCATCGGGCCCATGCGGCGGATTGCCCGTTCCCTCGCCCGTCCCGGTCGGCTAGAATGGCGGCGCATTCAACGGGCTACGGTCCGGGGAGTGGTTTATCAGCAGGATCAACGGGTTGGGCGTCGGGACCGTGTCCCCCTCCCCGCCGATTCGAAGCGTCGCTGACGCACGTCTATGGTGGCCCCGTCGGCCCCTCGCGACGCTAGATCGAAAACCCCGCCAGGGCCGGAAGGCAGCAACGGTATCGGTCGATGCGGGTGCCGAGGTCAGCCGGCGGGGCCATCGCCATTTTCATGCCCGGCGATGTACTTCCAATCCCCGTGGCCTCGCCGCGCCCCTTACCAAGGGGGCTCCGCTCCAGAACGCCTTCTTCACGTTAACGTCCCGACGGCGATTCATTCGCATCAGCCGTGGCGACGGCACGAGGTTCGTCGCAATGAAAGGGGCTGCATTGCGCGGGCCCCGGCGGTGTACTTCCGATCCCCGCGGCTTCGCCGCGCGCCCTTACCAAGGGCTCTGCTCCAGAACGCCCACGCCGGCCTTTTGTAGGAGGGCCTTCAGGCCCGAGCTTCTGCCGGCGAATCCGATGATCAGAAACAGCTCGGGGCTGAAGCCCCTCCTACGAAAGCAGAGTCATCGAATTCAATCGTGACCGTACCGGATCGATATGTCTGATCCGGTCACGCGTCCCGAATATCGGAGTCGGTCGAGCCGGGATCCGGATGCAACCAACCCGCATCCCCTTCCGCATACCGCTCATGCTTCCAGATCGGCACGCGCGATTTCACTTCGTCGATGATCCAGCGACACGCGCGGAAGGCCGCATCGCGATGCGCGGCGCTCACGCCGACCCACACCGCCAGATCGCCGACCGCCAGATCGCCGACGCGATGGACGCAGGCGGCATCGGCGATCTCGAATCTGGCCAGCGCCTCCGCGACGATCTTCGCGCCCTCCGCTTCGGCCAGCGCGGCATAGGCTTCGTAGCGCAGGCCCAGCGCGGCGCGGCCGTCGTTGTGGTTGCGCACCCAGCCTTCGAAGCTAGCGTAGGCGCCGGCCTCCGCGCGCAGCAGGCGCTCGCGTAGGGGGGCGATGTCGAAGGCCTCATCCGAAAGGGCGAACCGGTGCTTCATCTCAACCTCCGGACACCGGCGGAATGAAGGCGATTTCTGCGCCCTCACCCGGCACATCGTCCCAGCGCGCGAATGCGCCGTTCATCGCGACCCGCAAACGTTCAAGCGGCAAAGCGAAACCGTGTTTCATCCGCAGCGCGAGATACAGCGTGCGCAGATCGCCGTCGTGAGCGATGGTTTCGCTGTCGATGCCGGCAGCGTCGCGCAGGCTTGCGAAGTACAGCACGTTGATATCAGCCATCAATCTTTTCCTGCGATCGCGCCGAAATCGCGTTTGCCGCCGCGCTTGCCGCGCAGTTTCGCCGGACCGATGACGATGGCGTGCGACAGCGCCTTGCACATGTCGTAGACGGTCAGCGCAGCGACGGCGGCGCCGGTCAGCGCTTCCATTTCGACGCCGGTGCGATGCGTGGTGTTGACCGTGCAGACGATCTCCAGTTCGCGCTCGCCGCGCCAGTCGATGGCCAAGCGGATGCCGTCGATCGGCAGCGGATGGCAGAACGGAATCAGCTCATGCGTGCGTTTCACCGCCAGCGTGCCGGCGACGATCGCGGTTTCGACCACCCCGCCCTTCGCGCTTTTCAGCCCGCTCTTGTGCAGTTGCGCCGCAACCGCGGCCGGAAACTTCACCCGGCACTTGGCGGTGGCCGCGCGCGCGGTGACCGCTTTCGCGGACACGTCGACCATCGCCGGGCGGCCTTGGGCGTCGAGGTGGGTCAATGTCGATGCTTTCTTCACACTGCGATCCTCCACTGCAATCCGCAACCGGGTTGACGCGGTGCGAACAGGAAATGCAATACGCGACGACCGTTGGGCCGTTCGGCTTTCGACGACGCATGCAGCAAAAGCGGGCGCATCAGCAGCAGATCGCCGGCATCGGCCGTGCATACGACTTCGTTGTTTCGTTTATCGGTTGCGGCGATGTCGTCCGGACTCAATCGCCCGAGTCGATGCGAGCCCGGCACCACGCGCAGCGCGCCTTCATCGTTGCCGCTGGGATCGAGATGCAGGCGCACCGCGAGCAGCCTGTCGAGCATATCGATGGGCGGCTGGACGTAGTTACCATCTTCTTTCATCGACCAACCCGACAGCGCCGAATGCTCGACGCGTGCGGCGACGGGAATGGACAGATCCTGGTGATACGGCACTTTCCAGTTGCAGTCCGGCGTCTTGCGGAACAGCGTGCATTGGACCGCGACGGCATCAGCGTGCAACACACCGACGGAATGCAAATACGAACGGATCGGAGAGACCAGTCCTGCGCACCAATCCTGTTCGAGCAGATTGCGCGAGCCCGCATCGCCTTTGCCCAGCGCGACATCGACCGGGAGTGCGTCGAGCATTTCAAGCGACAGCCCCGAGGAAAGCCGCAGCCATCCAGCGTCGGCGAGTGTCGTGAGCGGCATCGCCTCAGCCCCCGACCAGATACATTTCGACCCGCTTGCGAGGCGTCTTCAGACCGCTGCGCAGTTCGCTGTAGCGGTCGCCGCGCGCCTGCCACACGCCTGTAAGCCGTTCGACGAACGCCGCGTCGTCGCCGAGCCACGGTCGCAGGTCGGTGCCGTCTCCAGCGAACAGACACGTGTAGAGACGGCCGTCGGCGGAGACCCGGGCGCGGTGGCAGTCGCCGCAGAACGGCGCGCTGATCGAGCTGACGAAACCCACTTCGCCGCGGCCGTCGTCGAAGGCGTGACGCGCGGCGACTTCGCCGCGGTACTGCGGGCCCAGGGCATGCAGCGGCCAGCGCGCATGGATCGCATCGCGCAGCTCGCTGGACGGCACCACGCGCTCGACATTCCAATCGTTGCAGGTGCCGACATCCATGTATTCGATGAAACGCAGGGTGTGGCCGTGTTCGCGCGCGAAGGCGGTCAGCGGCAACACCTGATCGTCGTTGACGCCGCGCTGGATCACGCAGTTGAGCTTGATCCGCGCGAAACCGGCGGCGCGCGCGGCGTCGATGCCGCGCAGCACGTCGGCGAGATTACCGCGACCTCCGGACAGCGCCGCGAACTGCACGGGATCGAGGGTATCGAGGCTCACCGTGACCCGGTGCAACCCGGCCTCGCGCAGCGCGCGCGCCTGTGCGGCGAGCAGGCTGGCGTTGGTGGTGAGCGCGATGTCGTCGAGGCCATCGATGGCCGCGAGCCGGGCGATCAACTCCGGCAGACGCTTGCGCAGCAGCGGTTCGCCGCCGGTGAGGCGCAGCTTGCGCACGCCCACGCGCACGAACCCGCGCACGAGGCGCTCGATCTCGTCGAACGACAGCCGCGATGCGGCGTCGAGGCCGTAATCGTCGGGCACGCGCTCCGCCGGCATGCAGTACGGACAGCGGAAGTTGCAGGCCTCGATCACCGACAGTCGCAGGTCGTGCAGCGGGCGCCCGAGGGCGTCGCGCGGCAGGTCGAGGCGGTTCGGAGCAGCGTTCATGCGCAGGAATTATGTGGACGATGCCGGAACAGAGGCCGCGTGCGCGGCATCGGTTGCGTCGAAGAGCTCGGCCTGCGGCGCGGTCGGTACGGCCAAGTCAATGCATTCGCCGGGATGGGCGATGCGATAGCCGCGGGCACGCAGGGCTTCGCCGTCGTCGGCGCTGGCGTAGTGATAGAGCACGCAGCGGTCGAGCAGTTCGCGCGGATATTCGCGCTCCAGATCCGCGATGCCGCTGTGCGAGGGATTGCCGTGCAGGCCGCAGTCGTGGGCGATCAGCTCACCGGCATCGGCGACATGCGCCAAGGTTTCCGGGATCGGCCGGGTGTCGCCGGTCCACACCGCGCTGCCGCGCAGGCGCAGGCCGTAGCTGGTCTGCGGCCAGTGGTGGCGGGTTTCGAAGACCTCCAGGCGGATGCCGTCGTGCCAGAAGGCGTCGCCGACCGGAATCACCTGGAACGCGTCCCAGAAGTTGGCGCCGCCCTCGGCCAGCACATTCGGATAATCGCCGACGCGCTGGTGCAGCAGCGGCACGACGCGCGCGGGCACGTAGATGCGGGGGCGACTGCGGCGCGCGGCGTTGAAGTAGGCATCGACGAAGAGCCGCTCGAAGCCGCCGACGTGATCGAGATGGGTATGGGTGATGAACAGCGCCTGCGGGGCCTCGCCGTAATGGGCGAGAAATGCGGTCAGCCCTTCCGCGCCGCAATCGATGGTCAGCCACGGCCGTCCATCGCGCTCGAGGGTGGCCATTGCGGACCCCAATTCGACCGCCGACGCATTGCCCACGCCATGAAACCGCAAAGCCCAACTCATCGTCCGCTCTATGTCCCGCGCTGCCAGAGGACATCGTACGCGCTGCGCAGCGTCGCGTAATCCTTCCCGACCTCGGCCTCGCTGCGCGCGCCGCGCAACTTCAGCAGCGAACGCTGCAGCCGGTCGAGATTCGCCTCGCGCCAGCCGGTGGCGGGAATGCGCAGCCGGCTGCGGTCGACATCAATCACCCAGCCGCGACCCGAATCCTCGAACAGCAGGTTGTGGGCGTTCAGATCGGCGTGATCCAGCCCGGCGCGATGGACGCGCGCGATCACCCGGCCGGCTTCTTCCCACGGCGCGGCGCTGCCTTCGTCGGCGGCACGGTCGGCCAGCGACCGCACGCCCTGCAGGCGTTCGAGCAGGATGCCGGCGCGATAGAACAGTCCTTCGCGCCAGTAGATCGCCGCGATCGGCCGTGGCACCGGCAGCTTCCGGCGCAGCAGTTCGCGCAGCAGGCGGAACTCGTCGAAGCTGCGGATCCGTTCGGGCCCGCGCCAGAGATGACGGTTCCGGCTGAAGCGCGCCGCGAAACCGCCGCGCAGGTAATGCCGCAGCACCAGGGGTCCCAGATCGGGACCGGGGCCGCTGCCATCGAGCACTGCATCGATGAACCAGGCACCGCCACGTCCGCCGCTGCCGACCGGCTGCGCGCGTTCGTCCCACCAGACCGCATCGAACCAACCCGGCTCCGCCGCTCGCAGGCCGGCTTGCCGCAGACGTGCCGAGTCGAACAGAATCGCACCGGCCATAGCAGCACCGCCCGTCCCGCGAGCATCGCGGAAGGGCACCAGGCTTTCGGTGGCATCGAAGGCGGCCATATTCATCGAGTCTATCAATTGCACAAGACAGCGCCCCACTCGATCTGCCTCCTGCGACTGTCCGCGCTCGGAGACGTGACGCACGTCCTGCCGCTGGTGCGCACCCTGCGCCACGCCTGGCCCGACGTGGCCCTGACCTGGGTCATCGGCAAGGGCGAACAGAAGCTGCTGGAGGGCCTGCCGGGCGTCGAGTTCCTCGTCTATGACAAGAAGAGCGGGCTCGCCGGCATGCGCGCGCTCAAACGTGAACTGCGTGGCCGTCGCTTCGATGCGCTGCTGCAGATGCAAGTGGCGGCGCGGGCCAATCTCTTGTCAGCGTTCCTGCCGGCGCAGCGCAGGATCGGCTACGACAAGTCGCGCTCGAAAGACCTGCACGGCCTGTTCATCAACGAACGCATCCCCGACCGGCCCGGCATCCATGTGCTCGACGCCATCGGCAGTTTCTGCGAACCGCTGGGGCTGAAGCAGACCGACGTGGTCTGGGAGATGCCGGTCCCCGACGATGCCCGCGCATGGGCCCGCGCGCAGTGGCCGGACGATGGCGTACCGACCCTCGCGATCTCGCCCTGTTCCAGCCATGCCCTGCGCAACTGGCGGCCGGAACGCTACGCCGCCGTCGCCGATCACGCCGCTGGCCGCGGCTGGCGGGTGGCGCTGCTGGGCGGCCGCAGCGCGCTGGAACGCGACACCAGCGACGCGATCCTCGCGGCGATGACCGCCCCGGCGCTGGATCTGGTCGGCAAGGACACCCTGAAACAATTGCCGGCGCTGCTGGAACGCGCCCAGCTGCTGATGACCCCCGATTCCGGCCCGATGCACATCGCCAACGCGATGGGGACGAAGGTGCTGGGCCTGCACGCCGCCAGCAACCCGCGCCGCAGCGGCCCGTACTCGGACATCCGTTACTGCGCGGACCGTTACGACGATGCCGCCCGGAAATACCTGGGCAAACCCGCCAGCGAACTGCGCTGGGGGACCAAGATCGAACACGATGGCGTGATGGATCTGGTGACGGTGGAGGATGGGATTGCGGCGTTCGAGCGATTCGTCGACAGCCGTTGATGAATCGGGTACCGGATCGGAATCAACCGGCTTCGTGGCCGATCTGCAATCGCCGCCAGATCGAGAGTTGCGTCCGCTGGCGCCTGCGCTCGCGGTAGGCCGCAGCGATCAGGCCGCCGGACAAGGCGACGCACGCCGCCGCGACCTGCGTCGCCGTCCAAGTCGGGGCGTTTCCGGCCAGCAGATCGACCAGCACAAAGACGACACAGCCGGCCGCCACATTGCACGACAGGCTGCACAGCACCTTCATCCGATTCATGATCGAACGCGACCCCGGATCGACGGCTTCGATGTATTCGCGCAGGCGCCGATCGACATCGTGGAACTCGCCGCTGCCCATGCGCGCCGGATCGGTCAGGATCAGGCCCTCGGCGCGCTGCAGGCGCCCGGCGAGGAAACGGATCGCGGGAGACCACGCGCTGCGCAGGAACGGCCAGACGATGGCCTGCGCGATGCCGTACACGATCCGCCCCAGCGGGCTGAGCGCGATCCCCAGCGCATAAGCGCCGGCGAACCAGGTCGGCAACGTCAGTTCGGGCGCCTGCTCACGCAGCGCGTGCAGGCCGGCGGGAAAACGCAGCGCCAGCGCGGTCAACAACAGGCCGCCGGGGCTGAGCCAGGCGAGCAGATCGTCGTACAGCCATGAATCGCGGGACTTTCTCTCGCTCATGATCGCGCCGCCAGCAAGGGATGCGGGATCAGGGCGCGGCCTGCCCGGCGCGGTAATCCTGATACGACTTCTCTTCGACATAGGCCGAGCCCAGCGCGAGATTGATCTCCTTCTTGATCCGCGCGCGCTCGTCGTTCTCGAAGTACACGCTGCGCGCGAGCTGGATGAATTCGTCGTCGAAGGCCTGCGCCTTTTCCTTGATCCGGATGTCGTCCTCGATCACCCACAGGCGCTCGTTCACGGCCTTGAGATCGGCGCGCAGGCGGACGATGTCGTGGCCTGCCGCTGGATGGGCCATCCAGCTGAGCTCGAGCGCAGTCAGTTCGTTGCGGACGTTGGTCAGCTTGGCCGGATCGGTCATCCGCTCGGACTTGATCTGCAGGATGGCGATCTTGTCGAGCAGTTCGCCGAATGACACGGGAGCGAGGATTTCGGACATGGGGGCTTGTTCGGAATGGCGATAAGTAGGCCGCCAGTGTACCTGCCTTGTCCCGGGAGGCCTCAACTCGTATGATGGCGCCCCGCAGCGGTGGGCGCAGGCCTTCCGCAGCGAGCCCCTTCGGAGAGGTGGCAGAGCGGTTG
This sequence comes from Thermomonas sp., assembly GCA_020692565.1. Taxonomy (GTDB): domain Bacteria; phylum Pseudomonadota; class Gammaproteobacteria; order Xanthomonadales; family Xanthomonadaceae; genus Lysobacter_I. Next base: position 1,307 of record JAIMKJ010000032.1, on the reverse strand, counting down.
AATGTACCTGACTCGAAATCAGGCGTACGTGTGAGCGTACCGGGGGTTCGAATCCCCCCCTCTCCGCCAGATAAGCAGAACGCCCCCTCGTGGGGCGTTTTGCTTATCTGGGGGTGACGGAGGACTTGATGAGAACCCCAGGTTCGACACATCGGCAGGATTGCCGATGTGCACGGCGTAGCCGCCCGCAGGGCGAGGCACATGGATGTGCCGAGTGAATCCCCCCCTCTCCGCCAGATAAGCAGAACGCCCCCTCGTGGGGCGTTCTGCTTATCTGGGGGTGACGGAGG
>JAIMKJ010000032.1:0-930 GCA_020692565.1 Thermomonas sp. | reverse complement strand
GACACATCGGCAGGATTGCCGATGTGCACGGCGTAGCCGCCCGCAGGGCGAGGCACATGGATGTGTCGAGTGAATCCCCTCGCGCTATCGACCATCGTCGTGAAGCGTGTCCAGAGAGACCGCGCGTCCCAGCCGCATCGACGCAATCGAAATCGGCATCCCGCTGGCCGACTCGGCCCCATCGCCCACGTTGTGGTCAAAGACAGACAATCCCCTCGGCCCGCCACGGCACAGCGAAATCTTGATACGCAGCACGCACTTGGCCGTTCAAGCAATTGATTTTTAGTGCCGCGTCCGGTTTCATCCCGCTATTACGTATATGTCCGAGACTATGGCTGACTCTCTCCCACATGGCCGTTGCATGATCGAATTCGGTCACCTCACTCACGCCGGGCTACGGCGTGAGTTGAACGAGGACACCTATTACGGCGACAGCGATCTCGGGCTGTGGCTGGTGGCCGACGGCATGGGCGGTCACGAATACGGCGAAGTCGCCAGTGCGCTGGCGCGCGAAACCATCGTCCGCGAGATCCGCCAGGGCGTGTCGCTGGCCCAGGCGATCCGCACCGCCGACGAGGAAATCATCCGCGCCTCGCGCCAGCGCAGCGACGCGCTGCCGATGGGCACCACCGTGGTCGCCCTGCGCATCCTCGGCAATCGTTTCGAAGTGGCCTGGGTCGGCGACAGCCGCGCCTACCTGTGGCGCGACGGCCAGCTCGCCCAGCTGTCGCACGATCACAGCTACGTCCAGGAACTGATTTCGCAGGGCGCGATCACCGTCGACCAGGCCCGCACCCATCCGCATCGCAATGTGGTGACCCAGGCGCTGGGCGTGACCGAGCCGCAGAACCTCAACGTCGAGACCCTGGCCGGCGAACTGCGCCCGGGAATGCAACTGCTGCTGTGCAGCGACGGCCTGACCGAGGAAGT
>JAIMKJ010000031.1:43254-49834 GCA_020692565.1 Thermomonas sp. | reverse complement strand
TGGAAGCCGTGCAGCACCTGTGCACGCTCGGCCGAGGGCAGGATCGACAGCGAGGACAGCGGCGCGCCGGGATCGGCAAGCATGCCGTCGACGAGCACGCGCAGAGAGGACACGAGGCTCTCGACCGACGTCGCATCGAAGCGCGACGCGTCGAAATCCACGGCCCATGTGCAGGCGTCGTACGCGATGAGTGCCAGCTCGACCGAATCCATCGACGGCACGCGATCCTGCGCGACGACCGTATGCAGGCAGTCGCTGCCGAGCAGACGGGTCAGCGCGGCGGGCGGCAGCGATGCATGCTGCGCGACGCGGGCGCTTGCCTCACGCAGCGCGTCGAGCGCCGGTGCGATCGCACGCGGCGTTTCCGCGTCGAAGCGCAGCGGCTGCACGTTGCCTGCAGGGCCGACCATGCCGACCGAGACTTCTGGCTGCGCGCCGAAACGGGCGAGCACGGTCGACCATGCGATCGCGGCCGCATCGATGGGGCGCGCCATGTGCGCGGTCGCGAGCGTGCCGATCGCATCGATCGTTTCCTTCGGCATGTCGATCGCGACGCGGCCGCGACCGGTCGCGTCGATCCCGGTCGTGCGACCCGAAGCGATCTGCAGCGACGGCGCCAGCCCGGCGAGATACTCCGACCAGAAACCGGCATCGACATCGACGCGCGATGCATCCAGCCAGTCTCCGCCCGTTTCGGCGCGCACGCGCAACGCAGCGGCATCGCCACGCAGGTCGAGATAGCGTGCAACGAGCCTCCCACCGGCGACACGGTCCGGGCCGCACAGGATAAGGCGCTGGCCATCGCCCGCGCCGTCGATGCGCGCGACGCGGAACAACGCGCCGGAGTTCGAAAGCCGCGACAATGCATCGCGCACGGTGTCCGCGTCGTTTGCCGACGCACGGACCACCATGATCGACACCGGCTCAACCTGGAGCATCGCACCGTCGCCGCGCCGACCCGCGAGCTCGCGCGCGGCTTCGATCATGGCGTCGACATCGAACTCGCCGGCATGGCGGATGTCGGCATACTCGACGGCTTCGGCTGCGTCCGCACCCTCGCCTGCCTGCAGCAGCGGCACGCGGTGGCCCGCCGGCGCCGGCACCGCAGCGCCGAAGTCCGCGACCATCGCTTCCAGCGCACCGACGTAACGCCGCAGCAGCAGCGCGAGGCCATCCTCGGACGCATTGATACGGGTACGCAGCAGCAGCGAATAGCCGTCCTCGCCGTTGCCGCTGACGTGGGTGGAAACGTTGAAGCTGAGTTCCTCGAACAACTCGCCAACCCGGACCTGCAGGTCGTCGTCGCGGACGAGGTCCCGCGAGATGCGGAAGTTCGTGTAGGTGAAAAGCGAGTCGACCTGGAGCGCCGGGTTCTCACGCAGGATCGTCGCGAACGGATAGCGGCGGTGCGGCTTGCGCGCGCCCTCGTCCTCGAGCAGCGTCCTCGCCAGTCCGCGCCACGTCGTGCCGGTCAGGTCGAGGTGGTACGGCAGCGCGTTCAGGAACAGGCCCATCACGTTCTCGGCGCCGGGCACTTCCAGGCGGCCGTTGTCGGCATTGCCGGTGAACATCCGCGCTTCGCCGCTGAGGCAGCCCAGCATCGACGCGTGCGCCATCAGCATGAGGGTCTTCACCGGGATGCCTTCGCGCGCGACGATCGCGTCGATGCTGCGCGCAAGCGCGTCGTCGAGGCGGATCTCGAGGCTCTCGGTGGTCTGGCGCGATGGCCACACCGGCACGAACGCACCGATGCCATCGCGTCGTGCATAATCGGACCAGTACGCGCGGCTGTCGGGATCGATTTCCTCGTCGAGCACGCGCGCCACATAGTCGGCGAAACGCGACCGGCCCGGCGAGAAACGGTCGTCCGGAGCGAGGCCCGCCTTGATGCGGCGATAGTTCTCGAAGATCTGTCGCTGCAGCGTGGCCATGCTCCAGCCGTCGAGGATCGCGTGGTGGGCGTCGATCACCAGCTGGATGCAGCGCTCGGCGCGGCGCAGGATCGAGAAGCGGATCAGCGTCTTCGCCTGCAGGTCGAAACCTGCGTCCTTCAGCCGACGGATATGCGCGGAGATCAGCGATTCCTGCATCGCCTCGTCGTGCTCGCGCAGATCGGCATGTTCGATGTTCGCGGCGACTTCGGTGTGCACGAACTGCAACGGGCGCGAATGGCCGCCGAGCGCGAAACCAGTGCGCAGCACCGGATGCGCATCGACCGCGTGCTGGAGCGCTCGCACGAACGCGGCCTCGTCGTAGTCGAAGGTCAGCTCGAACGAGAACACGTCGTGGTAGGCCGATGCTTCCTCGTCGTAGATGCCGTGGAAGATCATGCCGTGCTGCAGCGCGGTGACTGGATAAGCGTCCTCCAGCCCGTCCGGCAGCGACGCACGGTCGGCCTCCGCCACCAGCGCGAACGGCGCGACGTGCGCATCGCACGCCGGCTCCGGCGTCGCCACCTCGCCGTTTGCGCCCGCTTCGCGCACGAAGGCGCCGAGCTGGCCGATGGTCGGGTACTTGAAGATATCGGCGACCGCCACCGGCATGCCGCTTTCGCGCAGCTTCGCGACCAACTGGATCGAGAAGATCGAGTCGCCGCCGAGGGCGAAGAAGTCGGACGACTTGCCCAGCTCGCCGACGCCCAGCAGTTCGCGCCAGACCCCGGCGATGGCCTCCTCGGTCTCGTCGAGCGGCTCGGACGTCACGTCGCTCGCGACGCGATTCGCTTCGAAATGCGCGGCCAGCGCACGGGTGTCGACCTTGCCGTTCGGCGTCAGCGGCAGCGCATCCACGAACAGGATCTGCGCCGGCACCATGTGTCGCGGCAGCCGCTGCGAAAGCTCGCGGCGGACTTCGTCCGCCGACGGCGACGCAGCGCCGCCATCGACGAAGGCCAGCAGCATTTCGAGTTCGCCCTCGGCATACAATTGCACGCTGATCTTGCGCGAAGGCAAGCATTCGGACAGCTGCGCCACGATCTCGCTGATCTCCACGCGTTTGCCGCGGATTTTGATCTGGCCGTCGCTGCGGCCGACGTAGACGATGCGTCCGTCGGCGTCGTAACGGCAAATGTCTCCGGTACGGTAGGCGCGGCCACCGGCCACGGGGCTATCGATGAAACTGTGCGCGGTGGCGTCGTCGAGATGATGGTAACCGGCCCCGACGCCACGCCCGGCGATCAGCAGTTCGCCGGCCACGCCCGGCGGACACAGCTGCAGTTCGGCGTCGACGATGCAGGCGCGGGCGTTCTGGATCGGATGGCCGATCGGAGCAACGGCCTGTGCCATCCAGGTGTCGCGGTCGGCCTTCCACGCCACCGAGATATCGGTGCATTCGGTCGGCCCGTAGATGTTGGCCAGCGTCGCCCGGCACCAGCGGCTCGACAGCCACGGCGAGAATACGCCGATGTCCAGCGCCTCGCCGCCGAGCGCCAGCATCTCGAGGCTGGCCAGACGCGCATAGTCGTTCGAGGCATCCATTTTCAGGATCGCGTTCATCGCGCTGGGCGCGCAGTTGATGAGCGTGACGCCGGCGTCTTCGATCTGGTCGAGCAGTGCGTCGGGGTCGAACGCTCCGGCACGGGCCAGGACCACAATGCCGCCGACCATGAGCGGGCAGACCACGTTCTTGATGGAGGCATCGAAGCCGATCGGGATCATCAGCAACGTGCGGCTTCGTGCGTCCAGACCCGCGAAGCGGATGTACCAGTCGCACAGGTTCGAGAACGCGCCGTGGCTGACCAATGCGCCCTTCGGGCGACCGGTCGAGCCGGACGTGTAGAGCAGATAGGCGATGTCGTCGGCTGAAACCTCCGGCCATGCCGGCGCCGCGACCGGCGTCGACGGCAGTTGATCGATGTCGAGTACGAAGCCGTAGAATTCAGACAGTCCCTCGGCCAACGCGCCGTCGCTGATCACCACGCCGGCACCGCTGTCCTCCAGGGTGTAATCGATATGCTCGCGCGGATAACTCGGATCGATCGGCACGAATACCGCGCCGCTGCGCAGGACGGCCACGATCGCCGCGACCAGGTCGACGGAGCGCTCCAGGTGTACGGCGACCTTGGCGCCCTTGCGCACGCCCATCGCGAGCAGACGCGCGGCGATCCGGACGACACGGGCATCCAGTTCTGCATACGTCACGGCGCAGTCGGCCGTGCGCACGGCCACCGCCTCCGGCGTCTCGCGCAGCATGCGATCGTAGCCGGCGAACAGCGCGGACGCATCGACCTCCACGCGCGCGCCGTCGATCCAGCCCTCCAGCCGTTCTGCCAGCGTATCGTGCAGCAATCCGGCGATCGGGGTCGAAGGCGCGGCGATCGCGCGTTCGAGCATTTCCATGTAGAGATCGGCCCACAAGGCCACGGTCCCGGCGCGGAACAGGTCCGTGTTGTAGTAGAAGATCGCCTCGTCTCCGACCACCTTCAGGGTGATGTCGTACTGCGACTTGACCGGAAAGACATGACTCTCTTGCACGTCGACATCGTCGAACAGCTGGATGCGGTGCGGAGCCCGGTCGTAGAGGAACTTGACCTGGAAGATCGGCGAATACGCGGTATCGCGCTCGATACCGAGGGCGTCGACCAGCTTGTCGAACGGCATGTCCTGGTAGCGCAGCGATTCCAGCGTGGACATGCCCAGTCGCGCCAGATAGGCGCCGACAGCTTCGGTCGGTTCGACGCGGCTGCGCAGGGCGACCTGGTTGACGAAGAAACCGGCCATCGCCTGCAGGTCATCATGGTCGCGGCCGAACACATCGGTGCCGACGACGATATCGCGCTCGCCGGTCAGTTTGGACATCAACACATTGAAGGCGCCGAGGTACAGCGAGAACTCGGTGGTCTTCAGCGCGCGCGCGACCGCCGCCGCGCGGCCGCCGAGGTCCACCGAGATGCGCCGCGTGACCGTGGCGCCGTTGAACGTCTGCACCGCCGGGCGCGCGGCGTCCAGCGGCAGTTCGAGTACGCCGCGAATGCCGTCGAGATTCGACAGCCAGTACGAACGCGAGACATCGTAACCGCCTTGCGCATACGTCTCGGCCTGCCATGCGGCGTAATCGAGGTAGGAGATGGACGGCGGTTCGGCTTGGCGTTCGCCTCCGTCGCGATAGGCATCGGCGACCTCCTTCACGAACTGCTGGATCGACCAGTCGTCGGTCGCGATGTGATGCATGGCCACGACCAGACGATGGAAGTCGTCGGACTCGCGCACGATGCACACGCGCAGCGGCAGTTCCGCGCCCAGGTCGAACGGCGTCTGCGTCACGGACTGCCGGGTGCGCGCGAGCGCCGCGTCGCGCGCTTCCGCATCCAGCGCGGACACGTCGAGCAGCGAGATGTCGAACGCACGATCGCGGTCGATGCGCTGGCGCGGCATGCCATCTTCGACCACGTACACGGCACGGTAGATCTCGTGGCGCGATACCGCCGCGACGATCGCACGGCGGAAACGCGCGACATCGATGACGCCGCGCAATTCCAGTTCCACCGGCAGGATGAAGCTGGTCACCGAGGGATCGTACTGATACAGAAAATAGAGGCGCTGCTGCGCCAGCGACAGCGGGAACGTGCCGTCCACCGATTCGGCACGCGGAATGCCGCCGGCCTGTCGCGCGCACCACGCCATCAGCGCCTGCTTGTGCGCGCGCATGGCATCGGTGATGTCCGGCGTCAGCTTCGACTGGTCGCCGGCGACGCGTAACCTGCCATCCTCGATCTTCAGATCGATGCCGTTCGTTTCGATGTATTGCACGAGTGCGTAAAGCAACATATCCCTATTCCTGATCAAAATGCGCAGCGCGCTTGGCGGCGCCCCGGGACCATGCCCCGGGGCGCCGGCCGATGAAATCTCAGTTGAGTTCCCAGATCTGCTTGGCGTAGAGCCGCCCCGCTTCGACCTGGTTCTGCCGGCAGATATCGAGCAACCGGCCGGATTCGGCGATCTGACGCGCGTCCTCGGTGTAATCCATGCCCATGAAGTACTTGAACCACGGTTCCATCCCCAGTGCGTAGATGTAGACCCGGGATGGCCTGAAGATGTCGACGATCTTCTGCGCAGAGGCGCAGTCCGAACCATTGAAGCGTCGCGATTCGTTGATTTCGCGGGGGATCGGCCTGGTGAAGAGCGAGCCGTAGAGCCAACTCATCGGCGCACCCACGCATTCCATGCCGATGAACAGCAGGTCGACGTCGCCGGTGATGGCATGGATGCGTTCGTACATGCGCGCATCGAGACTGGAGGAATCGGCGCCGGAAAACACCTTGTGGCCTGCGAAATCGAAGTGCCATGCGGTCTTGGAACGGATGTTCAGATCGGCGTGCTCGCCCAGGAACGGGATCGCGCGGATCACGCCGTCGGCGCAGCGCAACGTCTCCATGTCCTCGAATTCCATCACCTCGAAGCCGATGCGCTGCAGCATCAGCTTGATCGAGGGATCGACGATGCTGCCGCCGCTGTTCTTGGGGACAAGCACCTTGCCGGTCTTGTACCTCAGCTGCAGCAGCGTCTCGACGCAGACATGGTCCATGTGCGTGTGGGTCACGCAGATGTAGTCGATCTTTTCGGGCAATTCGCTGAAGCTGACC
>JAIMKJ010000031.1:0-43211 GCA_020692565.1 Thermomonas sp. | reverse complement strand
CGACCAGAATGGTGGTCTGCGCCGTTTCCAGCATCAGGCCTGCATGCCCGAGGTAGCTCACACGCAGGCCGCTGGACAGCGGCTGGCGCGTGATCGATGGCGCCTCGGTGGTGAACAGCTCGTCGACCCCCAGCCCGCCTTCGCGATCGACGCCAGCGAACATGGCGTCGATCTCATCGCGCGTGACCGGGGTCGTGCGCGCCGCGAACAGGCGGTCGAGCATCGGATCGGCGAAGGGCACGCGGAACTGCAGATGGTTTTCGTCCGGCAGGCGCGGCGAACTGAGCACGAACGGACGTTCCTTGACCTTGTCGCCAAGCAGACCGAGCGACACGCTCTGCACGTTCGGCTTGTACAGGGGACTGTCGTAGATCAGGCCTTCGATCACGCGATACGAGGCACTGTGATTCATGTCGTACACCAGTTCGACCAGGCCGCGCAGCGGATCGGGCACTGACGCGTACAGCGCTTCCATCGACATGCCCTTGCATTTTTCCAGCATCTCGTTGAGCTGCACGATGGCCTTGCGCAGATCCATGTAGTCCTTGTGCCCGGCCTGCAATTCGTCGATCAGCGCGCGCACCGCGTCCACCTGGTCCTCGCGGCAGTTCACGAAGTCGCCGCCGGTCAGCTCGGGGTTCTGGCTCGCCGCCAGATGCAACTGCGAATTGGCGACGAACGACTTCATCAGACGCAGACTGCGACCGGTAAGGTTCATCGCCGCGCTCATCGGCGGCAGCAGGTACGGCCATGCGTACCAGCGCAGAATGAGCGGTTCGAAGTAGATGTTTTCCTTCAGATAATAGAGATTCTGCGCCATGGGGGTTGGATGATGGGTATCGGTTCGGGATGCGGGGGGAATCCGACCTTCAGAGGTCGAACTCGACAATGGTTTGGACGCTGGCGGCACGGCGCTCGCACTGCGTCTGCACGAAGGCCGCCATATCGCGCAATGAATGCAAGCCGTACAGGTCGCCGACGTTTGCGGTCACGCCGAAGGCTTCCTTGACCGCGAAGCCCAGTCGGGTGATGACCAGCGAGTTGCCGCCGATCTCGAAGAAACGGTCGTCGCGGCCGACGCGTTCGAGGCCCAGAAGTTCGCCCCAGATTGCGGCGAGGCGGGTCTCGTACTCGCCCTCGGGCGGTGCGTGCGCGCGCAGCGGGTCGGCGCTGGCGGCGGGCGCGGGCAGCGCGCGGCGATCGATCTTGCCGTTGGGCGTCAGCGGCAGCGCATCGAGCATGACGAACGCCGAAGGCAGCATGAACTCTGCGAGCTCACCCGCCAGCGCGTCGCGCAGCGTCGCCGGCGACGGCGCGATACCCGGCACCATCACCACGTAGGCGACGAGACGCCGATCGCCGGGCGCGTGCTCGAGCGCGAGTACGACCGCGTCGCGAACGCCCGCGCACCGTGCGAGCGCGGCTTCGATCTCGCCCAGCTCGATGCGGAAACCGCGGATCTTGACCTGGAAGTCGTTGCGGCCGAGGAATTCGATCTGTCCATCGGTACGCCAACGGCCGAGATCGCCGGTGCGGTACATCCGCGCATCGTCCGGCCAGAATGGATCGCGGCAGAAACGCTCGGCGCTGAGTTCGGGGCGGTCGAAATAGCCGCGCGCGACCTGCGGTCCGGCGATGCACAGCTCGCCGGCCACGCCCGGGGGCACCGGCGCGCCGTCGGCGTCGAGCAGGTACACGCGCGCGTTGGGTACGGGCGCGCCGATCGACGGCGTGCCGCCATCGGGCAGATTTGCGGCGTCGAAGCGGACGGCGGTGGCGTATACCGCGGCCTCGGTCGGACCATAGGTGTTGAGCACAGCCAGGTCGCGCGCGCCCTCGGCCGACAGCCAGGCAGCCAGATGGCGCGATTCCAGCGCCTCGCCGCCGACCACCACCATGCGCAGCGCAGCCGGCGGTGGCGGCGCGCGGCCGGCGGCCACTTCCTGCGCCCACACGTGGAAGAACGCGGTGGGCAAGTCGACGATGGTGACGCCGTGGCGATCGAGCATGTCGGCGAAGGCCTGGTCCGGAGCGACCAGATGCGTCGGACGCAGCACCAGCGTGGCGCCAGCCGCCAGCGTCGGGAAGATTTCGACCACCGAACTGTCGAACGAATACGACGCGAACTGCAGCATGCGCTGCCCGGGTGCGAGCCCGCAGTTCGCGATGTGGTTTGCGATCAGATGGGCGACGTTGTCGTGCTCGACCATCACGCCCTTGGGCTGGCCGGTGGAACCCGAGGTGTAGATCAATTGCGCCAGGTGATGCGCACCGAGTCCCATGCCGTCGGCGTCGGGGTTCATCTCGATCTCTGCGGCGGCGTCCGCAACGTTGTCGCCATCGAGCGCAACCACCGGCATCGCCTGCGCCTGCGCGGCGGCGCGCACGCTGGCGGTGGCGTCGGTACCGAACATCGTGACCAGCGCCTTCGGGCGGCTGTCGCGCAGCATGTAGGTCAGGCGTTCGGCGGGATAGGCGGGATCCAGCGGCACGTAGGCGCCACCGGCCTTGAGGATGCCCAGCATGCCCACGACCATCGACGCGCCGCGCTCGACGCACAGCGCCACGCGATCATCCGGCGACACGCCCATCGCCAGCAGGCGATGAGCGACGCGGTTGGCGCGCGCGTTGAGTGCGCCATAGCTGAGCGCGCACTCGCCATCGAGCAGCGCAAGCGCCTGCGGATCGCGCGCGACCGCGTCCTCGAACAGGCGATGGATGCGTCGCTCGGCAGGCAGCGGCCCGACCAGGGCATTGAAGCCCTCGACCACGCGTGCGCGCTCATGCGGCGACATCAGCGGCAACGCGCCGATGCGCGCCGTGTCGTCGGCGGTCATCGCCTCCAGCAGCACAAGGAAGTGGCCGAACCAGCGCGCGATGGTTCCCGGATCGAACAGGTCGGTGGCGTACTCGATCTCGCCGACGAGTCCATCCTGTTCGCGACGGAGCGACAGCGACAGGTCGTAGCGGGTGCTGTCCTGCGCGGAAGGCATGCGCTCGACCGCCAGGCCGTGCAGGCGCAGCACGTCGCCGCGCGGCGTGTTGTCGAGGGTCAGCAAGGTCTGGCACAAGGGGCTGTGGCCCAGACTGCGTACCGGCTGCACCGCGTCGACCACCTGCTCGAACGGCAATGCCTGGTGCTCGAACGCGTCCAGTACCGTGTCGCGCACCGCACCCAGCAGCGCGGAGACCGTGTCCGCCGACACGATCCGCATGCGGATCGCCAGCGTATTCACGAACAGGCCGATCATCGGCTCGACTTCGTGATGCAGGCGGTTGGCGACCGGCGTGCCGACCACGATGTCGTCCTGACCGCCGAGTTTCGACAACAGCGTCGACCAGCCGGCGAGCAGGACCATGAACAAGGTCGCGCCGTGGCGCTGGGCCAATGCGTCGAGCGCGCGCGACAGACTCGGCGGAATCGCGACCGCGTGACAGGCACCGGCATAGCTCTGCAGCGCAGGACGCGGGCGGTCGGCCGGCAGTTCGAGCAATGCGGGCGCATCCATGAGGTGCTCGCGCCAGAATGCCAACTGACGCGCCAGTGCATCACCGCGCAGCCAGTCGCGCTGCCACACCGCATAGTCGGCGTACTGCGCGGACAGCGGCGGCAGCGGATCCGGCCGACCGGTTGCGAACGCGTCGTACAGCGATGTCATTTCGCGGACCAGCACGCCCACCGACCAGCCATCGGAAACGATGTGGTGCTGAGTGACCAGCAGCACGTGCTCGTCGCCGGCCAGACGCAACAGGCGACCGCGGATCAGCGGCCCCGTGGACAGATCGAACCGTGCGGCTGCTTCCTCGGCGCCGATGCGTGCGACCGCGAGCGCGCGCGCGGCTGGATCAAGGGCGGACAGGTCATGTTCGACCAGCGCAAAGCCGGCGTCGGCAGGCGCGAAGGTCTGGGCGGGCTCCCCGCGAACATCGAGGATGCGGGTGCGCAGGCTCTCGTGGCGGGCCACGATGCCATCGAGCGTCGCACGCAGCGCGGCGTGGTCGAGATCGCCGCTCAAGTGCAGCGCGGCGGGCATGTGGTAGGCGGCGCCGGCAGCCTGGTCCAGCTGGTCGAGGAACCACAGGCGCTGCTGTGCCCAGGACAGCGGCAACGGACGGTCGCGGCCGACCAGCGGGATCCGTGGCGCCTGCACGACGGTGTCGACCGCCGCATCGTCGACGCGCGCTGCGTCCGCATGCGCCCCCATGCGCGCCAGCCCATCGGCCAGCGCCACCACCGTGGGGCGGGAGAACAGTTCGCGCAACGCGACTTCGACACCGAGCGTCGAACGCAAGCGCGAGACCAACTGCAGCGCGATCAGCGAATTGCCGCCGAGTTCGAAGAAATTGTCGTTTCGACCCACGCGCGGCACGCCCAGCAACGCTTGCCAATGCGCGACCAGCACGTGTTCGAGAGCGTTCGCCGGCGGCGCGTAGTCGCGCGCGATCACCGCATCCGCGCCCGGCTCCGGCAGCGCCTTGCGGTCGAGTTTACCGTTCGGGGTCAACGGCAAGGCATCGAGCAGCACGAAGGCCGCCGGGATCATGTAGTCCGCCAGCGTCGATGCCAGCGCATCGCGGAGTTCTGCGATGACCAAGCACGCGCCGGGCATCGGCACGAGATAGGCGACCAGCCGCTTGTCGCCTTCCATCGTTTCGCGGGCGAGCACCACCGCTTCGCCCACGCCATCGCAGGCCGCGAGTCGGGCTTCGATCTCGCCCAGCTCGATGCGGAAGCCGCGAATCTTGACCTGGAAATCGTTGCGGCCGAGATATTCGATGTTGCCGTCGTGCAGCCAGCGGCCGAGGTCGCCGGTGCGGTACATGCGGCCGTCCGGATCCCCCGCGAACGGATCGCGCAGGAATCGTTCCGCCGTCAGCGCCGGGCGATCCAGGTAGCCGCGCGCCACACCGTCGCCGCCGATGAAAAGCTCGCCGACAACGCCCACCGGGACAGGTTCCCCGTGGCGATCGAGGATGTAGATCCTGGTATTGGCGATCGGACGACCGATGTGCGAGACGAATCCGTCTTCGCGCGACATGCGCACCCAGGTGGAATAGGTCGTGGTTTCGGTCGGGCCATAAAGATTGGCCAGCGACTCGATTCCGGTAGCGGCGAAGATGCGATCGGCCAGCACGCGCTTCAGCGGTTCGCCGGCAAGATTGATCGTACGCACGCCGCGCGGTACGCCGTCGGCGGCCACCAGCGCCTGGATGCCCGAAGGCACCGTGTTGATCAACGTGATGTCGCTGCTGGGATCGGTGGACAGCACATCCTGGACGATCGTCAGACAGCCGCCAGAGGACAGCGCTGCGAACATTTCGTAGACCGCCAGATCGAAGTTGATCGAGGTGCCGAACTGCACATCCGCCAGTTCGCGCGCATCGAAACTGGCCAGTGCCCAGGCGATGAAATTCACCGCATTGCGATGCTCGATCGCCACGCCTTTGGGCTGGCCGGTGGAACCCGACGTATAGATGACGTAGGCGAGATGGCGCGCGCGCAGCCGCGGCGGCCCGGGATTGGCGTCGTCGCCGGGTGCGGGTTCCAGGAATGCGGCTGCGTCCAGAAGCAGGGTCGGCAACGTCGTCGCCTCCGCCAGCACGGGCAGCGTCGCCTCGGTCAGCAATGCCTTCGGCGCGCTGTCGGCGATCATGTAGGCGAGGCGGTCGGGCGGGTATTTCGGATCCAGCGGCACGTATGCGCCACCGGCCTTGAGCACGCCGAGGATGCCGGCCAGCATCGCGATGCCGCGCGTCGCGCTGATCGCGACGCGATCGTCCGGATGCACGCCCAGCGCGATCAGTCGCTGCGCGATGCGGTTCGCGCGGCGATTGAGCGCGCGATAGGTGATCGAATTCCCAAGGTCCCGCGCGGCGATCGCATCCGGGCAACGCATGGCCTGCGCTTCGAACGCATGGTGCAGAAGCGCATCGCGCGCATACGCCATTCGGGTCTGGTTGAACCCGTCGACGACCTGTCGCCGCGATTGCGCATCCATGAGCGGGAGCCGGCTCACAGGACAATGCGGATCGACGATCATGCCTGCGAGCAGCGCGAGGAAACCCTCGGCCATCCTCGCGATGGTGGCGGCCTCGAACAGATCAGGGTCGTACTGGAGATCGCAGCGGATGCCGTCATCGCGCTCGATCGCCTGCATCGTCAATCCGATGCGATCAGCAGCGACGTTCTGCGGAACCTCGAAGCGCGACAGCGTGAGCGAGCCCCAACGGGCAACCGGCACGTCCGCGGACGATTGGCTCCACAGGCCACGCAATTCCCCGGCGCTGCGCGCGTTCTGGAAGACGAAAACGGTCTGGAAGAACGGATGCTCGCTGTCGAGGTGACCCGGCAACAGTTTCTCCACCAGTGCGGAGAACGGGTAATCCTGATTGCGCAACGCGCGCATGCCGGCATTGCGCGCCATGCACAGTGCATCGGCAACGCTCGGATCGGCGGAAAAATCCGCGCGCAGCGCGACCATGTTGACGAAATCGCCCACGATCCGGCGCCAGCGCGCATCGCCGCGCGCTGGCATCGGCGAGCCGATGACGATGTCATGCTGGCCGCAAAAGCGGTGCAACAGAATCTGATACGCCACCAGCAGAATGCTGTAGGCCGTGGCGGCATGGGCCTGCGCCAGGCGCTGCACGCCTTCGACCAGTGCGCGCGGCAACTCGACGGCATGAGCATGCTGGCGACCGCTCGGGACCTGGGGTCGCGGATGATCGACCGGCAGCGCGAGCCGGCCCGTCTCGCGACCGAGCACCGCTTCCCAGTATGCGAACTGTTTCTGTGCACGCGGACCCTGCATCCATTCGCGCTGCCACTCGACATAATCGCGATATTGCGGCGTATCGCCCTGGCCGTCCTGCAGGTCGGCCTCGCCGCCGGTCAGCAGCGCCGACAGCTCTTCCATCATGACCCAGTACGACCAGCCATCGCAGACCAGATGGTCGAACACCATCAAGAAGACGGCATGATCCGGTGCGCGCAGGTAAATGAATGCGCGAAACATCGGCTCGGATTCGGAATCGAAGGTCGACAACGCATCAGCGCGCGCGCGCGACTGCAACTGCGGGTCCGCCAGGCCGTCCGCATCCACGACCGACAGCGGCACCTCGATGGCATCGAGAATGCACTGCTCAGGCACGCCGTCCGCACTCGTGCGGAAGCGTGCGCGCAGCATCGGATGGCGGCAGGCCAGTCGCTGTAGTGCGGCCGCGATGCGCGCCGGCTCGACCGGGCCGCGCAGGCCGACCGAAAACACATTGTTGTGCAGCCCCCTGCTTTCTGGTGCGTAGCGATACAGAAACCAGCGCGCATGCTGCGCCGCCGACAGCGGAAACCAGGTCGTTTTTTGGAGGGGGAAACTCATGGGTCTCGATTCCGTCCGAGCGGGATGCATTCAGCGCGGACTCGGCCAATGCATCGCCGCAGAAACCACGTCGCTCAATACGCCCGCAGCAGTGATCTCCACGCCGGCACCGGCGCCGCTCACGCATAGCGGCATGCGCGCCTGCAATTCGGTGCGGATTTCTATCAGGTTCTGACCCGGCGCCAGCTGCGCGAACGCCGAATTCGCCGGCAGACTGTGCAGGCCGATACGCGCGGACTCCTGCGTCGCTTCAGCGATGGCCACCCAGCGCTCGCCGCGCGCGAGTGCCGCATCGATGCGCATGCGCCAACCATCGTCGAGCATCTGCAGCGCCGGCATCACGTCGTCCGCGTCGATCTGCAGGTCGCCCAGCAGCTCGACGCGAAGATCGCTTTCCTCCATCGCATACCCGGCTTCGCGCGCCAGCACCAGCAGCTTGCGGCTGAGATCGATCGCACGCAGGTCTTCCATCACGTCCGGCTCGGTGTAACCCAAGTCGCGCGCTTCGGCCACGGCTGCGGAAAACGCACAACCGTCATGCATGCGGTGCAGGATGTAGCTCAGGGACCCGGACAGGACGCCGCAGATCGACTGCACCCGCTCGCCGCGCAGCCGAAGATCGCGCAACGGGCCGAGCACCGGAATCGCCGAACCGACCGTGGTTTCGTAACGATACGGAACGCCACGCTCGCATGCGGCGCGTTGAAGCGCATGATAGGACGCGAGACTGCGCGTATTGGCGCGTTTGTTGGCCGCGACCACGCCGATTCCTTCCGCGAACAGGCGCGGATACAAGTCCGCGACCTCGTCGCTTGCGGTACAGTCCACTGCGATCGTCGGCGAAGGCCCGCGCGCGCGCGCGAATTCGAGCAATCGATCGAGGTCGATATCGCGGCGTGGCGCCATGGTCGCATCCAGACCGTCGGGCGCGAGACCATGGCTATCGAAGGCGAAACCGCGACGATCGAAACCGGCAAGCAGGCGCAAGTCGAGGTTGGCCTCGGCCAGCAGCGCCGGCTGCTGCCGGTCCAGCAGTCGCCGGAATGCGGCGCCGACCTTGCCGCGGGCGCCGATGAGGACCAGGTCGACGCGCCGGGCGCGCGCGGGCGCATAGCGGACGCCGCCATGCGGCTCGGCAAGATGGTCAAGCATAACTGGCAGTCTCTTGATGGAATGAAGGATGGCCCTGGGGGCAGGCAGCCGCGTAGGCGCGGAACTCCCGAATCGCGACGTCCATGCGGGAGGCATCGATGAGAAAGCCGTCATGGCCGTGCAGCGAGGCGACTTCGATCAGCCTCGCATTGGGAATCGCATCGCACAGGTAGGCCTGCTCCGCAGGCACGTACAGCGCATCGCTGGTGATCGCGGCGATGAGAGCCGGCGCGCGGATCGACGCCAGCGCCGCGTCGACGCCGCCACGGCCGCGACCGACATCGTGGGTGTCCATCGCGTCGATCAGGGCTAAATAACTGTTCGCGTCGAATCGGGACACGAAAGAGTCCGCGTGGTGCGCGACCCAGTTGCGTACGGCGAAGTCCTCCGGCGATTTCGCGCGGTCGCCGAATACTTCGGCGCCGCTGTTGCGTCCGTATCGCAGACGGAGCGAATCATGGCTGCGATAGGTCGCCATCGCGATGGCGCGCGCGATGCCAAGACCGCTGCGCGGCGGTGCTTCCGGTGCGTAGTGCCCTCCTTTAAACGCCGGGTCAGCCTGAATGCTCATGCGCTGCGTGGCGCTCCAGGTGATGCACCACGACGAATGGAACGCACTGGCTGCGATCACCGCGATCGCACCCACCCGATCCGGATCGAGCAACGCCCACTCCAGAACCTGCAGGCCGCCCATCGAGCCTCCGATGACCAACTGGATCCGGCGAATACCGAGCGCATCCGCCAATGCCATCTGTGCACGCACCTGGTCGCGGATCGTCAGTTTCGGGAACCGCGCACCCCAGCGAGCGCCATCGGCATGGACCGAAGCGGGGCCGGTACTGCCGTAGCAACTGCCGAGCGAGTTGCTGCACACGATGTAGTCATGGCTCGGGTCGAGCGCCCTGCCTTCGCCGAAGATATCCTTCCACCACACATCCGCATCCGATGAACCTGTCAGCGCATGGCAGACCATCACGGCATTATCGGCATCGGCCGACAGGCCCCCCCATGCCCGATACGCAATGGTGTAGTCAGGCAACACGTCGCCCTGCTCGAGTACCAGCGGCGCATCGCTGTGCCAATACTGCACATCGGATGGAACCACGTATTCCTGCAGGAGCGCGGTCATGCGCGCGGCTCCGTCGGGAGCCCGCGCACGCGATCATGCGTCACCCATCCGATCTGTCGACGTCGGGGCGCCAGACGCACGCAACGCGGCACTGCACGCCAGCGCTCGATATCGATCGTCATCGTCGAGAGGGGGAAACGCGTGGCGACAAGCGCACGCCGGTATGACACACCACTCGAGGACAGCACAACGGCCGTCCGCATCGTCCTTCGCATCTCCACTTGCACACAGCTCCTACGATGCCCCTGTTTTCCCCAATGATGTCGAGACGGTCATCTCGCCGGCAAGCGCGACGACCCTCCCCCCATGACATCGTTCCATGTTCTATTTGCGAGCCTGCTCTCCGATCAATGTCGGCGCGGTCGAAAATGGTTTCGATAATACGATTCCATTATATTATCGTCAAGTCGCAATTAACACGCCCGACGGCCATACACGACGCGAGTGCGGCGCCAGTCGCATGCCTTGAGATTAATCGATGCACGGGGCAGCGAAGCTCATTCAGCTTTGCGTGGATTGTGGGTCGCGATGGCGGCGACATCCGCGTCCTGATAAAATACCCCGGTTAATTGCAGATCGATGCTGACCCTGTCGGGTGGCTGCAAGCAGCATTAATCCCGACTGCATCGTTCGCGGTCGGCGCGGCGCAAGCGCCGGAATGGAATCCAGATAGCCCCCTCAAGGAGCCGCCGTTCGCACAGCCATAATTAATATTACTGTCATGCAAGTCTGGCACCGAGGTTCCGTCGCAACGGCCGGCCAGACTCCGCGCACGATCGCGCGCAGACCCATCGCTCCCCGGACTTTTACGCGTTTACCGCCGGGACGCGCATCCCCATCGCCTCATTCTCGATCCACGGTGCCTCCATGCCGTTTCGTTCCTATCCGCTCGCCTCGCGCCTGACCCTGGCCGTGGTGCTCCCCCTGCTGGCCGCCGCGCTCTGGGGCTGGACGCAACTGCGCGCAAGCCTGCCTGCCGAGGGCGAGCTTCGCCTACGCAAGGGCGTCGCCGCAGACACTTTCATCAGGCGCGATGCACAGGGCGTTCCCCATATCCGTGCATCCAGCGAACGCGATGCGTTCTTCGCGGTCGGTTATGCGCATGCGCAGGACCGGCTGTGGCAGCTCGAACTGCAGCGCCGAATGGCGCAAGGACGGCTCAGTGAGGTGTTCGGGGAGGACAGCATCGATGCCGATGCCTGGTTCCGCACGCTTGGACTGGAGGCATCGACGGCATCCGCATGGGATTCACTGAGCCCGGACGCACGCCAGTCGCTGACCGCATATGCCGCCGGCATCAACACATGGCTGGCCGAGGCACACCCGCTGCCGGTGGAATTCCGCGCGTTCGGCGTGACTCCCGAGCCGTGGACGGAACGCGATTCGCTCGCCTGGGTGAAGATGTTCGCGCTCGACCTGGGAGGCAACTTCGATCGCGAGATGCGCCACTACATCGCTCGACAATCCATGGACGACGTGCGCATCGCCACGTTTTTCCCGGAATATCCCGAAGGCGCACCGACCACGGTGACGACACGGTCGGCGCCAACCATCGCGTCCTTGACCGCGATGCTCGACACGCATCGCAACCTGCAGCGCGATTACGGCCTTGCGGCACCCGGCACCGGCAGCAACGCCTGGGTCGTCTCGGGTCGGCACACCGACAACGGTGCGGCACTGCTTGCCAACGACCCACACCTCGGCCTGCGCATCCCCTCGCTCTGGTACGCCATGAGCATCGATACCCCGGGCCTCAAAGTCTCGGGCATGAGTCTGGTCGGACTGCCGCTGGCAGTGCTCGGACGCAACGACCACATCGCCTGGGGCGGCACGAACATGATGGCCGATGCGCAGGACCTGTTCTTCGAGCGCGCCGATGCCGACGGCGTCCGATACGAAGCCGATGGCGAATGGCTCGCGTTCGACAAGCGCATCGAATCGATCCAGGTCAAGCCGAAATTCCCGCAAGCGCTGCGCAAGCGTTACGAACCCGTTCGGATCACCGTACGCGGCACGCGACATGGACCGGTGATCAGCGACCGATACGGCGTGTTCGATCGCCCGGTCGCACTGCGCTGGACCGCGCTCGACCCCGACGACACCAGTTATGAAGCCTTCTACAGGATGAATCTCGCGCGGAATTGGCCGGAATTCACCGCAGCGCTGCGCATGCACGTGGCGCCCGCGATGAACATGGTCTACGCCGATCGCGAGGGCAATATCGGCTATCTCGCAGCCGGCCGCATCCCGCTGCGGAAGCGCGGCGAAGGCGTGCTGCCATCGCCCGGCTGGAGCGGTGAATGGGGCTGGCGCGGGTATGTGCCGCCGGAAGCGTGGCCATCCACATTCAATCCGCCTTCCGGTTACATCGTGACCGCGAACAACAAGGTCGTCGATGGCGCTTATCCCTATTTCATTTCGCACGATTGGGCGCCGCCTGCGCGCGCCGAGCGGATCGAACAATTGCTGAGCGCGGCTGTCGCATCGAAGAAGCC
This sequence comes from Thermomonas sp., assembly GCA_020692565.1. Lineage (GTDB taxonomy): Bacteria > Pseudomonadota > Gammaproteobacteria > Xanthomonadales > Xanthomonadaceae > Lysobacter_I. Next base: position 31,059 of record JAIMKJ010000031.1, on the reverse strand, counting down.
GCTGTCGCTCGAAAGTATGCGCACCATGCAGGGCGATACGCGCGACCTGTCGGCCGAGCGACTCATGGCCTACCTGCGGGAGCGTCTGCCCAAGGGCCGGCATCGCGATACTGCGGCGCGACACCTGCGTGAATGGAACGGCGACATGGCCGCCGACAGCGTGCCCGCCACACTTTTCCACGCTTGGATGCGCCACATGCGACAGCAATTGTTTGCAGCCAATCTGCGTGCAGACTGGAAGCAAGGGACCGCTTCGGGCATGCTGTCGAATCTCGCGGACAACGTCGAGTACGACGAGCTGCTGGCGATCCTGCGCGACAAGCGCGGTGGCTGGTGCGCCGAACCGGCGTACTGCGACGCATTGCTCGCGCGCGCGCTGGATTCGGCCCTGTGGGAACTACACAAGCGCAATGGCGACTGGAGCATGGACGGCTGGCGCTGGCTCGACAACCAGTCGACGCAATACGCACACATGCCCTTCAGCCAGTCCAAGGCGCTGGCGCCGTTCTTCGAACGCCGGATCGGCAATGGCGGTTCGCCGAACAGCATCAATGTCGCCGCGTCGCAGCATCAGGGCTCGCAAGGTTATCTGCAGACCTTCGGGCCCGGTTTCCGCCAAGTGTTCGCACTGGATCAGGCAGGCATCCGCCACCTCTACATCAACTCCACCGGACAGTCCGGCAACCTGCTCAGCGCGCACTACGACGACATGATCGAAGCTTTCCGCGACCTGCGCTACTACCCGCTCGCCGCTTCTTACGACGCGCGCCAGGCACAGGGAGCGACTCGATGAACCTCTTTTCCGAATTTTCGCGACGCGCACCCAACAAGGTCGCGTTGTCCATCGTGCTCGGCGCGCTTTCGGGCTTGCTGTACTCGCTGCTGATCCCGCTGGTGCTCTCGGTGCTGGAAACGCCGTCGCCGGGCTTGCAGACGGCCGCCGCGGCACCGACGCGCTTCCTGTCCATCGAGGTCTCCGATGCGCCGCTGGCTCTGGTCTTCACCCTGACCTGCCTGTTCGTACTGGTCACGCGCACGCTGTCGCAGGTGATGCTGACCCGCGTCGCCATCGATGTGGCGTCGGGGCTTCGGACCCAGCTCTACGACCGCATCGCCAATGCGCCGATCCCGGCGCTCGAGCGCATCGGCTCTGCGCGACTGATTGCCGCCCTGACGTCCGACGTGCCGCGCATCGTCCAAGGCTCGCGCACCCTGCCGGATCTGCTCGTCAACATCGTCATGCTGGTGGGCATGCTCGGATTCATGCTGGTGCTGAACGCCGACATCTTCTGGTATGTGCTCGGTTGCATCGTGTTCGGCGTCATCACCTTCCAGTTGCCGATGTACATCGGCCGGCGCTATTTCATCCGCGCGCGCACGCACTTCGACGACCTGCAGGCCTCGATCCAGGGCCTGATCCGCGGCATCAAGGAGCTCAAGCTCAACGACCGCAAGCGCGAGGCCTTCTTCGAATCCGTGCTGATGAAGCACGAGCATGCAGTGCAGCGCAACGAGAAGTCCGGGCACACCGTGATCCAGACCGCGAGCAATTACGGCGATCTGCTCAGCTTCTTCGTGATCGGTTCGATCATCTTCATCGTGGTCAACTACCGCACGATCAGCAACGCGGAACTGATCGGCGTGATCATGGCGCTGCTTTACATCACCGGCCCCATCTCGGCCCTGTTGCACGTACTGCCGATGATCGCGGTCTCGCGCGTGTCGCTGCAGCGGGTATCCAAGCTCTTCGCTGAGATCCCGGCGGAAAGCATCGATGCGGCGCAGATGCCCGTCGCCCCCTGGCAGAGCATTCGTTTCGAACAGATCTGCTACCGGCACGAGAACGATGGTCGCAAGGACGACGGCTTCGGCGTGGGGCCGCTCGACCTGGAGATCCGCAAGGGCGAGATCACCTTCATCGTCGGCGGCAACGGTTCCGGCAAGTCGACCATGAGCAAGCTGCTCACCCTGCACTATCGCGCCGCATCGGGCGACATCCATTTCGGCGACACCCGCATTGACGACGACACCATCGGCGCGTGCCGGCAGGAGATCGGCGTCATCTACTCCGATTACCACCTGTTCGACCAGTTGCTCGGCGTCGACGATGCCGATCTGGCAAAGCAGGTGCAGCATTACCTGGAAGTCCTTCACCTGGATCGCAAGGTCGTCTACGAGAACGGTCGGTTTTCCACGCTCGCGCTCTCGGACGGGCAACGCAGGCGCATGGCGCTGCTGGCGGCCATCATCGACGACAAGGCACTGTACCTCTTCGACGAATGGGCGGCCGATCAGGATCCCATGTTCAAGGCGGTGTTCTACAACGAGATCCTGCCGGCGCTGCGCGCGCGCGGCAAGGCCGTCGTCGCGATCACCCATGACGATCGCTATTTCGGTCTGGCGGACCAGCTGATCGTGCTGGAAGAGGGCCAGGTCGCGCGCATCGAGCGCCGCCAGGGCGATGAATCGCAGCCTGCGCGCGATCATCAGCTGAAACGGGAATTCCTGATGCCGGCATGAGCCGTGGCGAAGCCCGGCGATGCGTCGCCGGGCCGGCCGTCTCGATCCCGGCGTACCGCGCGTAATGAATCGTCAGCCCATGACGTTTTGGCGACGATCTGCTCTGGCATCGCCGCCCAAGGACAGGGTGTCGGGGCTGCGTCACGCCTATCCAGAATGCCTGTGATCGCACGCTCCGGCTTGACTAGGTTTTTGCTGTTCCGTGAGGCTCCTGGAGACTCCGCTCCCTCCACCCGATTGAGCCGCCACGCATTGGCGGCGTGAAATGCAGATGCACCGTGGATATTTCTTCAGCCACGCTTGAACGTCGGGGCGCAGGAACAGCGAACGCGCAAGCCGATGCCTGAGGCTGCCGGTCGGACGGCTGCATTCGTCTTTGCAATACAGATCGATGTCGGGGTAGCCCGGCAGAGCCATCGACATCGGATGGGTGTCGGCCGAGCGCTCGGAATCGGCATCGCTCTTGCGGATGGCGGAAGCCGTGCAGGCGCGCTGCGACATGACGATTCTTCGATGACGGTCGGCGATGAGCGCGGCGATCAATCGTCTCGAAGCATCACTCGACAGTGACCGACTTCGCCAGATTGCGCGGCTTGTCCACGTCCGTGCCGCGCGCCAGCGCCGCGTGGTACGCGAGCAGTTGCACAGGAATCGCATGCACGATCGGCGACAGCAGACCGACGTGACGCGGGGTGCGGATCACGTGGACGCCTTCGGATTCTGTGAAGTGGCTGTCGGCGTCGGCGAAGACGTACATCTCGCCGCCGCGCGCGCGCACTTCCTGGATGTTGGACTTCACTTTTTCCAGCAGCGCGTCGTTCGGTGCGATCACCACCACCGGCATGTCGGCGTCCACCAGCGCCAGCGGGCCGTGTTTCAGCTCACCGGCCGGGTAGGCCTCGGCGTGGATGTAGGAGATTTCCTTCAGCTTGAGCGCGCCTTCCAGTGCGATCGGGTAATGGATGCCGCGACCCAGGAACAGCGCATGCTGCTTCGGCGCGAAACGGTCGGACCACACCGCGATCTGCGGCTCCAGATTCAGCGCGTGCTGCACGCTGCCCGGCAGGTGTCGCAGCGCGTCCAGCAATTCGGCTTCCTGTTCCGCCGACAGCTTGCCCTGCACTTTCGCGACCGTGACGGTCAGCGCGAACAGCGCGACCAGCTGGGTGGTGAAGGCTTTGGTCGAAGCCACGCCGATCTCGGCGCCGGCACGGGTGTAGAACACCAGCCTGCTGGCGCGCGGGATCGCGCTCTCGGGCACGTTGCAGATCGACAGCGTCTTGTCGTGGCCCAATGATTTCGCGTATTTCAAGGCTTCCATCGTGTCCAGGGTTTCGCCGGACTGCGAAATGGTGACGATCAGCTGGCGCGGATTGGCCACGACCTTGCGGTAGCGGTATTCGCTGGCGATCTCGACGTTGCACGGCAGGCCGGTGACGGCCTCGAACCAGTAGCGTGCGGTCAGGCCGGCGTAATAGCTGGTGCCGCAGGCGAGGATCTGCAGGCCTTCGATGTCGCGCAGGATGCCGTCGGCATCCATGCCGAACAGTTCCGGCGTGAAGCTGCCGTGGTCGATGATCGCTTCGATGGTGTCGGCAATCGCGCGCGGCTGCTCATGGATTTCCTTCTGCATGAAATGACGGTACGGACCGAGTTCCAGCGAGGCCAGCGACACGTCGGACACGTGCACATCGCGCTGCACTTCGGTATCGGTGGCATCGAATACCCGCACGCCGGTGCGCATCACTTCGGCGGTGTCGCCTTCTTCGAGGAAGATCACCCGGCGCGTGGCTTGGATGATCGCGGACACGTCGGAGGCGATGAAATTCTCGTCTTCGCCCAGACCGATCAGCAACGGGCAGCCCATGCGCGCGCAGACCATGCGATCGGGCTCTTTTCGGCTGACCACCGCCAGCGCGTAGGCGCCTTCGAGTTCCTTGACCACGCGCTGCAGCGCTCGCAACAGATCGTCGCCCTGGGTCAGGTAATGATGGATCAGATGGGCGATGACTTCGGTATCGGTCTGCGACTCGAAGGTGTAGCCAAGCGCGCGCAGACGTTCGCGCTGCTGCTCGTGGTTCTCGATGATGCCGTTGTGCACCAGCGCCACGCCGTGGCTGATGTGCGGATGCGCGTTGTGTTCGGTGACGCCGCCGTGGGTGGCCCAGCGCGTGTGGCCGATGCCGAGGTCGGCGCTGAACGCTTCGCTGGCGGCCGCGCTTTCCATCTCCGCCACGCGCCCGGTGCGGCGCACCCGGCGGACGTCACCGTCGTTGGCGGCGTTGCGGCCGACGATGGCGATGCCCGCCGAGTCGTAACCGCGATATTCGAGTCGCTTCAGTCCCTCGATCAGAACCGGTACCACATCGCGATTCGCGATCGCGCCGACAATGCCGCACATGTACTCGTCACCTTCTGATTGGGCCCGCGTAGTGTAACGGCGAAAGCCCCGGCGAGCGTCCGCGCGGACGCGTCCGGACAGCCTGCGGACACTCTTTTTCCAGAGCAAACCCCATACAAAACAATAGCTTGATGTTGGCACGCCGCTTGCTTAACACAGCGCATCCACCCGCATCGGCCAACCCATGACCATCCGCGACACCTCCGGACAGGACCTCTCGCTCAACCGCTCGCCGTTCGCCGCCAGCCGGCGCCGCTGGCTGATCGCCGGCGGCATCGCCGTGGTGCTGATCGCGGCCGTCGGCGCCGTGCTGTCGTCGTGGCGCGGCGGTGGCCGCTCGGTCGATGCGGCGCGGCTGCGCATCGCCGAAGTGCAGCGCGGCGATCTGGTCCGCGATCTCTCGGCCGAGGGCCGGGTGATCTCGGCCAACAGCCCGACGCTCTACACCATCGCCGCCGGCACCGTGACCCTGACAGTGGTCGCGGGCGACGTGGTGAAGCAGGGCCAGACGCTCGCCGAAATCGACAGTCCGGAGCTGCGCAGCCGATTGGCCCAGGAAGAAGCGACCCTCGCCGGCCTGGAAGCCGAAGCCGGACGCGCCGAGCTGGACGGCGAACTGACCCGCGCCAACGCGCGCAAGCTGCTGGACCAGGCCACGGTGGACAAGACCGCCGCCCTGCGCGATCTGGAGCGGAATCAGCGCGCGTTCGCCGGCGGTGCGGTCGCGCAGATCGATGTCGCCCGCGCCCAGGACGAACTCAAGAAGGCGGATCTCGCCCTGTCCGCCGCGCAGCAGGCGCTGGCGCTGGAAGGCCGCGGCGCCGGGCTGGACACCCGCAACCGGCATCTGCTGGCCGACCGCCAGCGTTCCGCGGTGAACGAACTGCGGCGCCAGGTCGAGGCACTGACCCTGCGCGCACCGTTCGATGGCCAGGTCGGCCAGTTGATGATCGCGCAGCGCGCCAACGTCACTGCGAACGCTGCGGTGCTGAGTCTGGTCGATCTGTCGGTGTTCGAGGTCGAGATCAAGGTGCCGGAAAGTTTCGCCCGCGACCTGGGCATCGGCATCCCCGCCGAAATCATTGGTAACAGCGGCAACAGCGGCACCTTCGCCGCGGCGATTTCGGCAGTGTCGCCGGAAGTGGTGAACGGCGAAGTCTCGGCGCGCCTGCGCTTCTCCGACAAGCAGCCCGCAGGCCTGCGCCAGAACCAGCGACTCAGCGCGCGGATCGTGCTCGACACGCGTCGCAACGTGCTGAACGTCGAGCGCGGTCCGTTCCTGGAGCAGGGCGGCGGCCTGTCCGCCTATGTCATGGACGGCGACATCGCCGTGAAGCGACCTCTGCGCACCGGCGTCAGCAGCCTCGGCGCCGTGGAAATCCTCGACGGCGCGAACGTCGGCGACCGCATCGTGGTCTCCGGCAGCGACCAGTTCGGCGATGCCGAACGCATCCGTATCTCTGGAGAATGATCATGCGCACATCCCCCGGCTTTACCCATTCCGACAGCATCCGTTCCGACAACGAGCGCATCGCTCTCGACAGCAGCGGCTTCGACCGCCCGTCCGACCCATTCCTCTCCGTTCTGAACTGGTCGGCGCAGGAACTGACCGACGCCGTGCGCTGGTCGCCGCCGCCGCTGCACCGCTTCGATTTCGCACCCTCGGCCAACGATGCCGCGCCCCATCGCCCGCGCCGCGGCGGCAGCTTCCTCGCGATCCCGCAACTGCCGTCGCGTTTCCGCATCGGCGGCTGAACATCGTGTAGAGCGGGCTGTAGGGCGGACTTCAGCCCGCTACGGCCTTCCGGAAACGCGGAGCGGGCTGAAGCCCGCTCCGCCACCGCTCTACGGCCGCTCTACCGTCTCCCATCAAGCTCGCGGCTGAAGCCGCTCCTACAAAAGAACGGAGTTCCCATGTTGCACATGCAAGGCGTCACCAAGGTCTACCGCACCGAGCTGGTCGAAACCCACGCGCTCCGTGCGCTGGATCTGCACGTGCGCGAGGGCGAGTTCGTGGCGGTCACCGGCCCGTCGGGCTCGGGCAAGACCACCTTCCTCAACATCGCCGGGCTGCTCGAGGAATTCACCGGCGGCACTTACCTGCTCGACGGCGAGGACGTGAGCAAACTCGGCGACGATGCGCGCTCGAAGCTGCGCAACCGCAAGATCGGTTTCATCTTCCAGAGCTTCAATCTGATTCCCGATCTCAACCTGTTCGACAACGTCGATGCGCCGCTGCGTTATCGCGGCATGGCGGCCTCCGAACGCCGGCAGCGCATCGAGGACGCGTTGACCAAGGTCGGACTGGGCTCGCGCATGCGCCACTATCCGTCGGAACTCTCGGGCGGCCAGCAGCAGCGCGCCGCCATCGCACGCGCGCTCGCCGGCAGCCCGCGCCTGCTGCTGGCAGACGAACCCACCGGCAACCTCGATTCGCAGATGGCGCGCAGCGTGATGGAGCTGCTGGAAGACATCAACGGCCAGGGCACCACTATCGTCATGGTCACCCACGACCCCGAACTCGCCGCGCGCGCGCAGCGCAACGTGCACATCGTCGACGGCATGGTCACCGATCTTCGCAACGACAGCGCCCTGGTCGGCTCTGCCGTCACGCAGACTTCCACGGTCCCGGCCTGAGGGCAACGCCATGTTCGCGAACAGCATGTACGGCTATTACTTCTCGCTCGCGTTGCGCAGCTTCAAGCGCAACAAAGTCCTGACCGCGCTGATGGTGCTGGCGATCGCGCTCGGCATCGGCGCCAGCATGACCACGCTGACGGTCTTCCATGTGCTGTCCGGCGATCCCATCCCGCACAAGAGCGACACATTGTTCTACCCGCGCCTCGACCCGGCGACCATGACCGGTTACCAGCCCGGCCAGGAGCCCGAGTTCCAGATGACGCGCTTCGATGCCGAAGCGCTGCTGCGCGAAAAGCGCGGCGACCGCCAGGCCGTAATGACCGGAGGCGGCGTCGCGATCGAGCCGGGACGCGACGGACTGAACCCGTTCGTCGCGAATGCGCGCTACACCACGGCGGATTTCTTCCCGATGTTCGACGTGCCCTTCGCGTACGGCCGCGGCTGGACCGCGGAAGACGACCAGGCGCGCGCGCGGGTCGTGGTGATCTCCGCAGAACTCAACGAAAAACTCTTCGGCGGCGGCGACAGCGTGGGCAAGTCGATCCGCGCCGAACAGACCGCGTTCAAGATCATCGGCGTGCTGAAGCCGTGGCGTCCCAGCCCGCGCTTCTACGATCTCACCCAGAGCCGCTTCGGCTCGGACGAACAGTTGTTCATCCCGTTCTGGACGTCGCGCGCACTGGACATGTCGCCGAACGGCAACATGAACTGCTGGGACAGCGGCAATCGTGCCGATCGCGAAGAAGACAAGGAAGGGAACTACGGCATCAACGCGAGCTGCGCATGGCTGCAGTACTGGGTGGAACTGGACTCGCCCGCCAAAGCCGACGCCTATCGCCGCTACTTGACCAACTATTCCGATCAGCAGCGCGCGGCGGGCCGTTTCCAGCGTCCCGCCAACGTCCGCCTCGACGACGTGATGGCGTGGCTCGACACCAACGGCGTGGTGCCGTCCGACGTCCGCCTGCAGGGCTGGTTGGCGTTCGGCTTCCTGTTCGTCTGTCTGGTGAACACCATCGGCCTGCTGCTGGCCAAATTCCTGCGCCGCTCCGCCGAAATCGGCGTACGCCGCGCGCTGGGCGCGACCCGGCGCGAAGTCTTCGTCCAGTATCTGATCGAAGCCGGGGTGGTCGGTCTGGCCGGCGGCGCGCTCGGCATCGGCTTCGCATTGCTGGGACTGTGGGCGGTTCGCCAGCAGCCCACCGACTACGCCGAACTCGCCAATCTCGACGGCACCATGTTGCTGGCCGCGATCACGCTGACCGTATTCGCGAGTCTGCTCGCAGGCCTGTTGCCGGCCTGGCGCGCCTGCCAGATCGCGCCGGCCATCCAGCTGAAATCGCAGTAATCATCGTCTTTCGCGAAAGGGGTGATCGCCCGTTCTCTCTCCGTATCACCCCTTTCTTTTTATATTCAGCCGTTCCGGAGCCCATCATGGATATCCGCCCCATCCTTTCCACGCTGCGCCGTCACAAGACCGCGTCCGCGCTGATCGTGGTCGAAATCGCGCTGAGCTGCGCGATCGTCTGCAATGCGTTGTTCCTGATCGACACCCGCATGGAGCGGATGAATCGCGCCACCGGCCTCGCCGAAGACGAGATCGTCCGCATCAACGTCGCGGGCATCGGCACCAACGACAACGCCGATGCCGCCGCGAAGACCGATCTCGCCGCCCTGCGCGCGATCCCCGGCGTCAAATACGCGACCATGACCAACCATGTGCCGTTCGATAATTCGTCCTGGAATTCATCGGTCAGCATCAAGCCCGACCAGCAGATTCCCAGCCTCAACGTGGGCGTGTATCTGGGCGACGAACAACTGGTGGAGACCTTCGGCCTGAAGCTGTCGGCCGGGCGCGATTTCCTGCCGGAGGAATATACCGACATGAGCGGGATCGGCGACGGCACCGCGATCGCCGCGGCGATCGTGACCCGCGGCATGGCGGAAAAACTCTTTCCCGGCGAAAACGCGGTCGGCAAGCTGTTGCACGACAGTTGGGGCAGCAAGCCGATCAAGATCGTGGGCGTGGTCGACACCCTGATCCGCCCCAACGACAACGAAGGCCCGGTGAATGCGCAGAACTCGATGCTGCTGCCGATTCGTCCGACCTCCGGCCGTTTCGCGATCCGCACCAGCCCCGAACGCCGCGAGGAAGTGCTGAAAGCCGCCGTAGCGACGCTGGAGAGGGTCAATCGCAGCCGGATCATCATGGACCAGGGCACGTTCACCGATGTCATCGGCGAGTATTACCAGCAGGACAAGGCGATGGCATGGCTGCTCGGCGCGGTGTGCGTCGCGCTGATGATCGTCACCGCACTGGGCATCGTCGGCCTCGCCAGTTTCTGGGTGCAGCAGCGCACCAAACAGATCGGCGTGCGCCGCGCGCTGGGCGCCACCCGCGGCCAGATCCTGCGCTATTTCCAGACCGAGAATTTCCTGCTCGCCACGATCGGCATCGTGCTGGGGATGCTCGGCGCCTTCGGCCTGAACCAGTTACTGATGACGCATTATGAACTGCCGCGTTTGCCGGCGCTGTATCTGCCCGTTGGCGCGCTCGCGCTGTGGCTGCTCGGACAGGTCGCGGTCTACGGCCCGGCCAAGCGCGCAGCCGCGGTGCCGCCGGCAGTGGCGACGCGCAGCGTGTAGGTGATTCGACGAAAAACGCCGGAATTTTTTCTGTCATCCCGAACGAGGGCGCAGCCCGCGGAGGGATCTGCTTCTCTCTCTGCCCATGAAACAGCATGCAGCAGATCCCTCCATCCGCTTCGCGGATGTTCGGGATGACAATTTTTTTCTTGTTCGCCGCACGCCCCCTCAGGCATGCCTCCCGCAATCCAATCCCACTGAGTTACGCTTCGCACATGCCCACGATTCTCGTCATCGATGACAACCCCGCCGTCGCCACCGCGCTGGAGACGCTGTTCTCGCTGCACGACATCGACACCCGCATCGCGGCCAGCCCGGAGGCAGGCCTGATCGCGCTGGCGCAGTCGCCGGTGGATCTGGTGATGCAGGACATGAATTTCGAGGAGGACACCACCTCGGGTGAAGAAGGCGTTGCGCTGTTCCGGGAGATCCGCGCGCACCATCCGGATCTGCCGGTGATCCTGCTCACCGCGTGGACGCATCTGGAAGCCGCGGTTGAACTGGTCAAGGCCGGCGCCGCCGATTACCTCGCCAAGCCGTGGGACGATCGCAAATTGATGGTCACGGTCAACAACCTGCTGGAACTGTCGCAGACCCGACAGCAGCTCGCACGCAGGAACGCGGGCGACCGTCGCCGCCGCGCGGCGCTGGACGAATACACGCTGCGCGGCTTCGTGCACGCCGACCCGCTGACCGAATCCACCCTCGCCCTCGCCTGCCAGGTGGCGCGCTCGGACCTGCCGGTGCTGATCACCGGGCCCAACGGCAGCGGCAAGGAAAAACTCGCCGAGATCGTGCATGCGAATTCATCGGTGCGCGGCGGGCCGTTCATCGCACTGAACTGCGGCGCGCTGCCGGCGGATCTGATCGAGGCCGAATTGTTCGGCGCCGAGGCCGGTGCGTACACCGGCGCCAATCGCGCGCGGGAAGGCAAGTTCGAAGCCGCCGACGGCGGCACCCTGTTCCTCGACGAAATCGGCACCCTGCCGCTGGCTGGCCAAGTGAAGCTGCTGCGCGTGCTGGAGACCGGGCAATTCCAGCGTTTGGGCAGCAATCGCGAGCGCGCCGTGAAAGTCCGCGTGATCAGCGCGACCAACGCCGACCTGCCGGCGCTGATCGCCGCAGGCCAGTTTCGCGAGGATCTCTTCTATCGTTTGAATGCGGTCGAAGTCCGACTGCCGGCGCTGACGCAGCGGCCCGACGACATCCTGCCGTTGGCGCGACATTTCCTGCCTGCGGACAAATCGCTCGACAGCGCCGCTGAACATGCGCTTCTCGCGCATCGCTGGCCCGGCAACGTCCGTGAGTTGCGCAACACCGTACAGCGCGCGGCGTTGCTGTCGCTCGGCGCGCGCATCGGCGTCGACGATCTCGGCCTGCCTGCCGCCGCGATCCCGCAATCCGTGCAGTCCAGCGATCCCGGCGAACCGGACCGCACAACGATCGAGGCTGCGCTTGCGCGCGCCGGCGGCGTGCTGGCGCAGGCCGCGAGCGAGCTGGGCATGTCGCGGCAGGCGCTGTATCGGCGGATCGAACGCCTCGGCATCGCGCGCGGCTGATGCCCAGCTGAAGTCTCAGACTGAACATGCACGTCCTCCGTTTTCTACCGCTGACGATCCGACTCATCGTGCTGGGTACGCTGTGCGTGGTCCTCGCTGCGCTGTCGGCCGCCATGCTGACGCGCTGGCTGCCGGAATGGGCTGCGGCCGTGCTGCCTGCGGTCGTCATCGGCACGCTGCTGGGCACACTGATCTGGCATATGGTCTCGCCGATGCGCGCATTGTTCCGCGCCCTGGCGGGCACCGTCGCGAGTTACCGGGACGGCGATTTCAGCTTCGGCATCACCTGGGACAAGTACAGCGATCTGATCGAACTGGTGAACGCGCACAACGCACTGGGGGACGCGCTGCGCGAACAGCGGCTGGCGCTGGTGCAGCGCGAACTCCTGCTCGACACCATGGTCCAGAACACACCGGTGGCGATGGTGCTGGTCGACGATTCGCAGCGGATCGTGCTCGGCAATCTCGCCGCACGCAAACTGCTCGGCGAAGGACGTCGACTGGAAGGTCAGGGCTTCGAGACGATCCTCGAACGCGTGCCGCAGGCGTTGCGCGATGCGTTCGAACGCGGCGGCGACGGCATTTTCGCGGTCGGCGACGAGGACAACGAGGAGATCTTCCACCTCTCGCGCCGCGGCTTCCGGCTCAACGGCCGCCGCCACGAACTGGTGCTGCTGCGGCTGCTGACCGCCGAGCTTCGGCGCCAGGAAGTGCAGACGTGGAAGAAGGTGATCCGTGTGATCAGCCATGAACTCAATAATTCGCTGGCGCCGATCGCATCGTTGGCGCACTCCAGCGCGGAACTGCTCAAACGCGGGCAGCTGGAGCGCCTGCCGATGACGCTGGCGACCATCGAAGAGCGCGCACGTCATCTCGAAGGTTTCATCCGCGATTACGCGCACTTCGCCAAACTGCCGGCACCGCGGCTCGAACCCGTGGAATGGGGGCGTTTCTTCGCCCAGTTGCGCAGTCAGGTCGAATTCGCCTGGAGCGGACAGCACGACGACGGCGTGGCCTATCTCGATGCAGCGCAGATGGAACAGGCGCTGTTGAATCTGGTGAAGAACGCGCACGAATCGGGTTCGGCGCCGGGCGATGTGCAACTGCAGCTGCGCAAGCTGCCGGAACAGTGGCGGATCGACATCCTCGACCGCGGCACCGGCATGAGCGAGGCGGTACTGGCGCAGGCGCTGCTGCCGTTCTATTCGACCAAGCGCCACGGCACCGGCCTGGGCCTTGCGTTGACCCGCGATATCATCGAAGCCCACGGCGGGCATGTCGCGCTGCAGAACCGCGAGGGCGGCGGGCTGTGGGTCAGCATGACGCTGCCGGCGCGCTGATGTTCGGGCAACGCTGTTGTAGGAGGGGCTTTAGCCCCGAGCGTTTGCCTCGGACGAGATTGGGGCAAACGCTCGGGGCTAAAGCCCCTCCTACAACAGCGGGCTATTTCGGTTTTTTCACCGGCCGTTTCCATCCGTCGACCGTAACCTGCTTCGCGCGCGTCACGGTGAGCTTGTGGTCGGGCGCTTCCTTCGAGATCACCGAACCCGCGGCGATGGTCGCGCCCTTGCCGATCCGCACCGGCGCCACCAGCGCCGCGTTCGAACCGATGAAGGCGCCGTCCTCGATGGTGGTGGTGGACTTGTTGGCGCCGTCGTAGTTGCAGGTGATGGTGCCGGCGCCGATGTTCACGCCCGCGCCGATCGCCGCGTCGCCGAGATACGTCAAGTGATTGGCCTTGCTGCCGACGCCGATGCTCGCGTTCTTGGCCTCGACGAAATTGCCGATATGCACGCCGTCCGCGAGCACCGTGCCCGGGCGCAGCCGCGCGAACGGGCCGATCAGCGCGGCGCCTTCGGTCTTCGCGCCGTCCAGATCGCAATGCGCGCGCACTTCGGTGCCTGCCGCGAGTTCCACATCCTTCAATCGGCAGAACGGACCGATGCGCACGCCGTCGCCGAGCACCACGCGCCCTTCGAAAATCACGTTGGCATCGATCTCGACATCGTGGCCGACGATCACTTCGCCGCGCACGTCGACGCGGTTCACGTCGGCGAAACGCGCGCCGTCGATGCAGAGCTTGCGGACCGCACGCAGCTGGAATGCCCGCTCGAGCTGCGCCAGTTGCCATGCGTCGTTGGCGCCCTCGGTTTCCTGCGGATCCTCGGCGATCACGATCTCGGCGGGCGTGTATTCGTGCGCTGCGGCGGCGAATACATCGGTCAGATAGAACTCGCCCTGGGCATTGTCGTTCTTCAGGCCCGCAAGCCAGCGCCGCAGCGCGGCCGCGTCGGCGACGATCACGCCGGTGTAGACCAGATGGATGCGCCGCTGTTCGTCGGTGGCGTCCTTTTCCTCGACGATGGCCGCCACCCGCCCCTGCGGGTCGCGCAACACACGGCCATAGCCGAAGGGATTGGCCAGCTCTGTGGTCAATCCGACCAGCGGCGCGGGCATCTCCAGCATTCTTCGCAGTGTCTCGCTGCGATTGAGCGGCGCGTCGCCGTACAGCACGAGCACGCGCGCATCGTCGGAAATCGTACTCATCGCGCCGGCATCCATCGCCTGCTGGACGGCGTGGCCGGTGCCCTTGCGTTCGGTCTGCTCCACCCAACGCAGATCGGACTGCGCCGCGAACGCGGTGCGCACCTGATCGCCGCCATGCCCATAGACCACATGGATGCCCGCCGGCCCCAATGTCCGGGCGGTGGCGATGACGTGGCCCAGCATCGGCACGCCCGCGATCTTCTGCAGCACTTTCGGCAGGCTGGATTTCATCCGCTTGCCTTCGCCAGCAGCGAGGACGACGACGTGCAGGGGTACGCTCATGTGGACTCCGCTGCCGTAATTCGGCATGTTGTGGTTCACGGCATTTTAGCGACACCGGCTGCTACGATGCCCGCCGATTCCAACGCCGAGCCAGAATGCCCGCAGACGCGACCCCTGCCGCACCGCCCGCATCGCGACCGCGCTGGCCGCTGCTGGCCGCGGGCGCCGGCGTCGTCGCGACCGCGGCCGGTCTGCTCGTGCACGACACCTGGCGGCAATTGCCCGCCGAGCGCTTCGCGCTGTCACTGGCGCTGGCGTTGTTCGCGCTGGCGGCGGCATGGCCGCTGCAGCGGTGGCTGCGCTGGTCGCGGGCGTCGGCGCTGGCGGCGGTCTGGCTGCTCGCACTGGCGGTGTTCGTGGGTCCACTGCCGTTACTGGCAGCCGCGCTGCTCGGATCGGCCGCGCTCGCCGTCGGACGCTGGCTGGCCTCGCCCGCGATGCCCGGAAGCGCTGCGATATCGGCGATCGTCGGCCTGATGCTCATCGCCGGTCTTACCGGCTGGGTCGTGACCCTGCCGCTGCACTACGCGTGGGTATGGCTGGCGCTGCTGTTCGCGATGATCGCCCTGCAGCGGAAAGCGTTGCGGCAGATGGCCAGAGAGACGACGCACGGCTGGCGCGAAGCCGTGGCCTCCGCGCCGCATGCGGCCGCGTTCGCGGTCATGCTGCTGGGGTTGGCTTCGACCGCCTGCTGGCTGCCGGCGATGCAGATGGACGACCTGACCTATCACCTCGGCCTGCCGACGCAGCTGATGCTGCATGGCCGCTACCTGCCCGCGCCGGAGTTCCAGGTGTGGTCGTTCGCGCCCTGGGCCGGCGACATCCTGCACGGCATCGTCTTCATCCTGTCGAAGCAGGAAACGCACGGCGCGCTCAACGCGCTGTGGTTGGCCTTGGCAACGGGCGCGGCGTGGTCGATCGTATCGAGCCTGCACGCGACCGGGACCGAACGCTGGCTCTCGCTCGCACTGTTCGCGAGCCTGCCGACGCTGGTCTGGATCGGCGCGGGCATGCAGACCGAACTTGCGGCCACCGCGGTGACGCTTGCGCTGGTCGCGGTGATCGTGGCGGAGACGCCCGGGCGCCTGTGGGCCGGGATCGCGCTGTTCGCGGGATTGTTCGCGTTGAAGCCCGTGCACGGCATCGCCGCACTGCCGCTGCTGTTCTACGCCGGCTGGCGGCATCGCTCGCAATGGCCGTGGCGTCGTTTGCCGCTGGCGCCGATCGCGTTCGCCCTGCTTGCGATGTCGAGTTACGTGCAGTCGTGGATCGCCACCGGCAATCCGGTGTTGCCGATGTTCAACCCGGTGTTCCAGTCGCCTTATTTTCCCGCCGAACAATTCAGCGATCCGCGCTGGCACGCGGGATTCGCGCCCGATCTGCTGTGGCGGCTCACGTTCGATACCGACCGTTATGTCGAAGGCTGGGATGGCGGATTCGGTTTCGTGCTGATCGCGCTGGTTGGCCTCTGGCTGCTGCAATGGCTGCGACCGGGGCGACGCGCGCTGATGCTCGCGGTCACCGCAAGCCTGCTGCTGCCGCTGGTACCGATGCAGTACGCGCGCTACGCTTTTCCAGGCCTCGCGCTGCTGGCGGTACTGTTGCCCGTCGGGGCAGAAGATGCACTCGGAAAACGCTTGCTGCTCCGGCTGCTGGTCGGCGTCTGCCTGTTGAATCTCGCATTCCAGGCGAATGCGAGCTGGCTGCATCATTCCGCCGCATTGAAGCGCACCCTCCGCAGCGGCGGCGATGCGGAAGCGATCCTGCCGGCTTATGTGCCGGAGCGATTACTTGCGAGGCGCATTCCGGACAGCGAAGAGGACATCGTGCTGGCAGCCGATCCCATGCGCGGTTTCGTCGCAGAACTCGGCGGCCGTGGCCGCACCGTATCGCCGCACGACCCCTCATTGGCCGCAGCGGCACGGCTCGCGAACGACGATGTTTCCGGCGCGCGCTGGGCAGCGCTGCTTGCGCGCGAACGCATCCGCTGGGCGCTGGTGAACGCGGACATCGCGAACCCCGCGCTGCAAGCGGGGCTCGCGCGTCGCGGTGCGGTGCGCATCGACACAGCCGGCGGCATCGAACTGTGGCGCGTGACGGCAGCACCGGCAGGCGGGGTGTCGCGATGAGCCTGCATCGACAGGGCCGCCACTACCTGCTGATCGGCGGCGTGCAGTGGCTGCTCGACTGGGGCGTGATGGTACTGCTCAGCCATTTCGGACTGCTGATCGAAGCGGCGAACATCTGCGGCCGCATCAGCGGCGCGATGCTCGGCTTCTGGCTCAATGGCAAGTTCACGTTCGCCGGCAACGACACCCGTATCGGCGGCACGCAGCTGCGACGATTCGTGCTGATGTGGCTCTGCACCACTGCCGTCAGCACCCTGGCGATGGGGCATATCGACGACGTGTTCGGGCTTCAGTGGGCGTGGCTGGCGAAACCGGCGGTCGAACTGATGCTCGGCGTGGTCGGTTTCCTGCTGTCGCGGCATTGGGTCTACAAGGCCTGATGTTGCAGGAGGGGCTTCAGCCCCGAGGTTTTCAGAAATAATCATGATCCGTATCGGGGCTCAAACCTCCGATGGCTGTGATTTGAAAAGCTCGGGGCTGAAGCCCCTCCTACAGAGAAGCCCCTCCTACAGAGAAGCCCCTCCTACAGAAACGTCTGCAAACGAAAACGCCGGCTTTCGCCGGCGTTTCGATCGCGCACGATCGCGAAGCAATCAGTGCTTGAGGTTCTTGCGCAAACGCTCCAGCGCGCTCAACTGGGCGAGACTCATCGCCAGCTGGCTCTGCGCTTCTTCGGCGCTCATCTTCGGATCCTTGTGCGCCAGCGCGCGCTCCGCTTCTTCCATCGCCGCGCGAACCGCGGCCTCGTCGATATCCTGCGCGCGTACCACCGTGTCGGCCAGCACGGTCACGACCTGCGGTTGTACTTCAAGAATGCCGCCGGAGATCGCGAAATCGAGCACCTCGCCGTTGGCCTGGGTCACGACGACCTTGCCCGGCTTCAGGCGGGTGATCAGCGGCGCGTGGCGCGGCGCGATGCCGAGTTCGCCCTGTTCGCCGGTGGCGACGACGAGCGTGGCTTCGCCATGGAAGATCTCGGCTTCGGCGCTGACGATGTCGCAACGGATGGTGGCCATAGGTATTCCGGGTTCCTGTAGGGTGGGCCCTGGCCCACCGCTTTTCTCGTGACATCGAGCTCTTGTGAGACCTGATGTCTCGCAATGGTGGGCCAGGGGCCCATCCTACAACAGCTGCTTACGCAGCCATCTTGTTGGCTTTTTCCACCGCTTCCTCAATGCCGCCGACCATGTAGAAGGCCTGTTCCGGCAGGTGGTCGCATTCGCCGTCGACGATCATCTTGAAGCCGCGGATGGTGTCCTTCAGCGACACATACTTACCCTTGGAGCCGGTGAACACTTCGGCGACCGTGAACGGCTGCGAGAAGAAACGCTCGATCTTGCGCGCGCGGGCCACGGCCTGCTTGTCTTCTTCCGACAGTTCGTCCATGCCCAGGATCGCGATGATGTCCTTGAGCTCCTTGTACTTCTGCAGGGTGCCCTGCACGCGGCGCGCGGTCTCGTAGTGCTCGTTGCCGATCACGTTCGGATCCATCATGCGGCTGGTCGAATCCAGCGGATCGACCGCCGGATAGATGCCCAGCGACGCGATGCTGCGCGACAGCGCCACCGTCGAATCCAAGTGGGCGAAGGTGGTGGCCGGCGACGGGTCGGTGTAATCGTCGGCGGGCACGTACACGGCCTGGATCGAGGTGATCGAACCGGTCTTGGTCGAGGTGATGCGTTCCTGCAGCACGCCCATTTCCTCGGCGAGCGTCGGCTGGTAACCCACGGCCGACGGCATGCGGCCGAGCAGCGCCGACACTTCCGTACCGGCCAGCGTGTAGCGATAGATGTTGTCGACGAACAGCAGCACGTCGCGGCCTTCGTCGCGGAAGTACTCGGCCATCGTCAGGCCGGTCAGCGCCACGCGCAGACGGTTGCCCGGCGGCTCGTTCATCTGGCCGTAGACCATCGCCACTTTCGACTTGGCGTGCTCTTCGACGTTGACGACGCCCGATTCCTGCATTTCGTGATAGAAATCGTTGCCTTCGCGGGTACGCTCACCGACGCCGGCGAACACCGACAGACCGGAGTGCTCGGTCGCGATGTTGTTGATGAGTTCCATCATGTTCACGGTCTTGCCGACGCCGGCGCCGCCGAACAGGCCGACCTTGCCGCCCTTGGCGAACGGGCACATCAGGTCGATGACCTTGATGCCGGTTTCCAGCAGTTCGGTGGTCGTCGCCTGGTCTTCGTACGAAGGCGCAGCACGGTGGATTTCCCACGTGGTATCGGCCTTGACCGGGCCGGCTTCGTCGATCGGACGACCCAGCACGTCCATGATGCGGCCCAGCGTGCCGATGCCGACCGGCACCGAGATGCCGCGACCGGTGTTTTCGGCGATCAGGTTGCGCTTCAGGCCATCGGTGGAACCGAGGGCGATCGTACGCACCACGCCATCGCCCAGCTGCTGCTGCACTTCCAGCGTGATTTCGGTGTTCTGCACCTTCAGCGCGTCGTACACCTTCGGCACGTGCTCGCGCGGGAATTCGACGTCGACGACGGCGCCGATGATCTGGACGATCTTGCCCTGGGCGTTGGCGGTGGTGTTCATGGTGGTTCCTGACAGTTGTGTTATTCGGTGGCTTGGGAAAACCCGCGGCTTTCCCAAGCCACTGGAGGCTGGCTGGGACCATGCCCGCCCACATCGCTGTGGACGGGCACGGGCTTAGATCACTCGCACTTCAGCGCTGCTGCCGTCTGCGCGAACGCATCGTTGGCGGCCTTGCAACCCATTTCCATCTGATCGGACGGGACCGAGGCCATCTGGGTGCGGCTCTGTTCGAACGCGCCCTTCATCGCTTCGCCGCCGGCGCCGGCCTTGGAGAAGCAGGCTTCGGCGCGCGTGAAATACTCTTCGCATGCCGCCGGAAGCGCGCCGGCAGTGGTCGCTTCGACCGGAGCAGCGGCGTCAGCGGCAGCGGCGGCGTCAGCAGCAGCGGCGTCGACCGGAGCAGCGTCGACCGGAGCGGCAGCCTCTTCCTTCTTGCAGGCGACGACGGCAGCGCAGAGCATCATTGCGAACAGGATCTTCTTCATTTGGTTTCTCTCGTAATACGTTGGGATTGACGGAGCAGGGCACACATGGGTTCGGCTCGCCCGGGACATCCATACAACGAGCCGATTCTCTTCCGAGTCGCCTGCCGTCGACCCGCTCACCACCGGCTTGCGCATCGCGCAAGCCTTGTAGCTCTTGATCTTGCTTCAGACCGCCGCGGCACCACCGACGATTTCGGAGATTTCCTGGGTGATCGCGGCCTGACGCGCCTTGTTGTAGATCAGATTCAGGTTGCCGATCATCTTGGTCGCGTTGTCGCTGGCGGCCTTCATCGCCACCATGCGCGCCGCATGTTCCGATGCGACGTTTTCCATCACCGCCTGGTACACCAGCGACTCGATATAGCGTGTGAGCACATGCTCCAGCACGGTCTGCGCATCGGGTTCGTAGATGTAATCCCAGTCGTGACGGGCGACCGCGGTGTCCGAGGCCGGCAACGGCAGCAGCTGATCGAACGCCGCGCGCTGGGTCATGGTGTTCACGAAGTCGTTGTAGACCAGGAACACTTTGTCGACCTTGCCGCTGCTGTACGCGTCCAGCATCACCTTGATCACGCCGACCAGTTGGTCCACGTGCGGAATGTCGCCCAGATGCGTGACCGAGGCGAGCATGTCGATCTTGATCCGGCGGAAGAACACCGTGGCCTTCTGACCGATGGTCACCACGTCGACTTCGACGCCCTGCTGCTGCCAGTTGCGGATTTCGCCAAGCAACTTGCGGAACAGATTGTTGTTGAGGCCGCCGGCCAGACCGCGGTCCGAAGAAACGATGACGTAACCGACGCGCTTGATGTCCTTGCGCTGGACCAGATACGGATGCTGGAACTCGGAATTCGCCTGCGCGAGATGGCCGATGACCTGTTTCATCGCACGCGCGTACGGACGCGAGGCCTTCATGCGGTCCTGCGCCTTGCGGATCTTGGAAGCCGAGACCATTTCGAGTGCGCGCGTCACCTTGCGGGTGTTCTGCACCGACTTGATCTTGGTTTTGATTTCTCTGCCGCCTGCCATCTCTCTCTTCCCGTAGGGTGGGCCCTGGCCCACCATCGTGATTTCCGCCGTTTCGACCTCTCGGTCCGCCGCAGCGGTGGGCCAGGGGCCCACCCTATGGAACGTTTACCAGGAACCGGTCTTCACGAATTCTTCGATACCGCCCTTGAATGCGGCTTCGAGGTCGTCGTTCCAGTCGCCGGTCTCGTTGATCCTGGCCAGCACGTCGCCCTTGGTGTTGAAGAAATGGGCGTGCAGGGCTTCCTCGAACGCGCCGATCTTGTTCACCGGCACTTCGTCCATGTAGCCCTTGTCCACGGCGTAGATCGACAGCGACTGCTCGGCAACCGACATCGGGGCGTACTGCTTCTGCTTCATCAGTTCGGTGACGCGCTGGCCGCGCTCCAACTGTTTGCGGGTGGCTTCGTCGAGGTCCGAAGCGAACTGCGCGAACGCAGCCAGCTCGCGGTACTGGGCGAGCGCGATACGGATGCCGCCCGACAGCTTCTTCATGATCTTGGTCTGGGCGGCGCCACCGACGCGCGACACCGAGATACCGGCGTTCACCGCCGGACGGATACCGGCGTTGAACAGATCGGTTTCCAGGAAGATCTGGCCGTCGGTGATCGAGATCACGTTGGTCGGCACGAACGCCGACACGTCGCCGGCCTGGGTTTCGATGATCGGCAGCGCGGTCAGCGAGCCGGTCTTGCCCTTCACCGCACCCTTGGTGAACTGCTCGACGTATTCCTCGGAGACGCGCGCGGCGCGCTCGAGCAGGCGGCTGTGCAGGTAGAACACGTCGCCCGGATACGCTTCGCGGCCCGGCGGACGGCGCAGCAGCAGCGAGATCTGGCGATAGGCCACGGCCTGCTTCGACAGATCGTCGTAGATGATCAGCGCGTCTTCACCGCGGTCGCGGAAGTACTCGCCCATGGTGCAACCGGAGTAGGCGGCGATGTACTGCATCGCGGCCGACTCGGACGCCGAGGCGGCGACGACGGTGGTGTACGCCATCGCGCCGTTGGCTTCGAGCTTGCGCACGATGTTGGAGATGGTCGAGTTCTTCTGGCCGATCGCCACGTAGATGCATTTGATGCCGGAATCTTTCTGATTGATGATCGCGTCGATCGCCAGCGCGGTCTTGCCGGTCTGACGGTCGCCGATGATCAGCTCGCGCTGGCCGCGGCCGATCGGGATCATCGAGTCGACCGACTTGTAACCGGTCTGCACAGGCTGCGACACCGACTTGCGCCAGATCACGCCCGGGGCGATGGTTTCCACCGGCGAAGAGGTCTTGGCTTCGATCGGGCCCTTGCCGTCGATGGCTTCACCCAGCGCGTTGACGACGCGTCCCAGCAGCTCCGGGCCGGTCGGCACTTCGAGGATGCGGCCGGTGGTCTTGGCGGTATCGCCTTCGCGCAGGGTCTTGTAGTCGCCGAGGACCACGGCGCCGACCGAGTCGCGCTCGAGGTTCAGTGCCAGTGCGGTGGTATTGCCGGGCAGCTCGATCATTTCGCCCTGCATCACGTCGGCCAGACCGTGGATGCGCACGATGCCGTCGGACACCGAAGTCACGGTGCCTTCGTTGCGCGCTTCCGCGGCGAGCTTGACCTTCTCGATGCGGGTCTTGATCAGTTCGCTGATTTCGGACGGGTTGAGCTGGGAGGTAGCCATGGTTGTTTCCTGTGTAGGGTGGGCCTGGTGCCCACCATTACGAATCCCGAGGAATCGCAGTGGTTTGTTGTCGCGGTGGTGGGCATGAAGCCCACCCTACAATCGTGTTCAGTGCGCCAGAGCCGTCTGCAACCGCGAAAGCTTGTTCTTGAGCGAACCGTCGATGACCACATCGCCGGCGTCGATCACCGCGCCGCCGATCAGGCTGGCGTCGACCGCGGTTTCGAGTTCGACCTCGCGACCGAAGCGGCGCTTCAACGCGATCTTGATGCTCTCGACTTCGGCCGCCGGCATCGCCGTGGCCGAGGTGATCCGGGCCTTGACGATGCGTTCGGCATCCGCGCGCAGCTCCTCGAAGAGCCCGGCGATTTCCGGCAGCAGCGGAAGCCGGCGGTTGTCGGCCAGCAGCGCGAGGAAATTGCTGAACAGGTCGTTGCCGAACAGATCCGCGCTGTCCACACTGTTGCCGACCGGCGGCGACAGCAGGGCAACCGCGTCGCCGCGATCGAGCTGCGGATGACCGAGCAGCGACTGCACGCGCGGATCGGCGGCGACGCGCGATGCGAAGGCCAGCGAGTCGGACCACGACAGGGTGGCACCCGCATCGCGGGCGATCGCGTACGCGGCGCGGGCGTAGGGGCGTGCGAGGGTGAGAGCCTGGCTCATCGGTCGGTTCGTCCCGTCACAGCTGGGCGGCGAGTTCGTCGATCAGCGCCTTGTGGGCGTTGGCGTCGATCTCGCGCTTCAGCAGCTTCTCGGCGCCGCTCACGGCCAGGAAGGACACCTGCTTGCGCAGATCTTCCTTGGCGCGATTGGCGGCAGCGGCGATTTCGGCCTCGGCCAGCGCCTTCTGCCGGTTGGCTTCGGCAACGGCGTCATTCTTGGCCTGATCGATGATCTGGTTCGCGCGCTGGTGGGCCTGGTCGATGATCTCGTTGGCCTTGGTGCGGGCGAGCTTCAGTTCTTCGTTGACCTTTTCTTCGGCCTGAGCGAGGTTCTTCTGCGCATTGTCGGCGGCAGCGAGACCGTCAGCGATTTTCTGCTGGCGCTCTTCGATGGCGGCGATGATGTTCGGCCAGCCGAACTTCATCACCAGCCAGGCGACCGCGAAGAACGCGAAGCCCTGGACGATGAAAGTGAGATTGATATCCATGACGTACTCCTGGCGTCGGCACGCGAAGCGCCGACGCTAGCCAAGACCGGGTTGCTTGATCAGCCCGCGATCGCGGACAGGAACGGGTTGGCGAAGATCAGCAGCAGGGCGATGGCGACGCCGATGATCGGCACCGCGTCGAGCAGGCCGGCGACGATGAACATCTTGGTCTGCAGCATCGGGGTGAGTTCCGGCTGGCGGGCGGCGCCTTCGAGGAACTTGCCGCCGAGAATGGCGAAGCCGATCGCGGTGCCGAGCGCGCCGAGACCGATGAGCAGGCCGGCCGCGATGACCGTGAACTTCGCGATTTCAGCGTAGAGGGCGACGTTTTCCATGGTGTTCTCCGTACAACTATTGAGGTGAAAAAAGGAAGGATGAAAGGGTGAAGCGAAACCGGATGACTCTAAATTAGTGACTTTCCGCCGCCATGCTCAGATACACGATGGTCAACATCATGAAAATGAAGGCCTGCAGAGTGATGACCAGGATATGGAACGCCGTCCAGACGAAGCCGGAAATGAACTGCAGCGGCGCCATCACGTAGGTCATGCCGCTGGAGAACGCGGCGTTCCAGGTCATCAGTGCGATGAGGATGAAGATCAGCTCGCCGGCGTACATGTTGCCGAACAGTCGCAGGGTGAGCGACAGCGGGCGCACCAGCTCTTCGATCACGCGCAGCAGCAGGTTGGCGGGCGCGAGCAGGATCTTCATCACCGTGCCTTCGGCGTGGAACGGCGCGGTGAAGGCTTCCTTGAAGAACTTGCCGAAGCCCTTGTGGCTGATGCCGAACACCTGGATCAGCAGGAACACCATCAGCGAGAGGCCGAGCGTGGTGTTGAGGTCGGCGGTAGGCACGACGCGCAGGTAGGCGTGACTCGGATCGTGGCCGGCCAGTTCGTTGGCCTTCATCCATGCGCCCGGGAGCCAGTCGACCGGAATCATGTCCATGAAGTTCATCAGGAACACGACGCAGAAGATGGTGATCGCCAGCGGCGCGATGAGCTTGCTCCGGCCGTGGAAGGTCTCGCGGACCAGACCGTCGACGAAGCCCACGACCATCTCCACGCCGGCCTGGAATTTGCCCGGCACGCCCGCGGTCGCCTTGCGCG
The DNA here is from genome assembly GCA_020692565.1 of Thermomonas sp. Taxonomy (GTDB): domain Bacteria; phylum Pseudomonadota; class Gammaproteobacteria; order Xanthomonadales; family Xanthomonadaceae; genus Lysobacter_I. The sequence continues at coordinate 6,350 of JAIMKJ010000031.1, read as the reverse complement.
ACGTACGGATGAAGAAGAACAGGAACACCGCCGACAACACCAACGTGAACAGCACGCTGTCGATGTTGATGGTCATGAACTTGCCCTCTCCCACTTGCCACTGGAGATGATGCAAGTGGTGCTGGATGTATTCGGTGGCCCCGCCACCCGAAGCAGTTTCAGCGCTCACGGTCTACCCTGGCACAAAAGTTCAAAGCCAATGGCTGCGCGATCAGAGCGACCGCGAGGCCTGCGAGCAGCGGGAGCGGCGCCATGCGCCCAACACCCGATGCCATCGCAAATATCGTTATGACCACCACCCACTTCAGGCCGGCACCCAGCACCAGCTTCGACAGCGCGGTCCGCGCCGTCACCACACCGCCGCCCAGCGCGATATTCGCGGCCAGAGCGCTTCCCGACACCACACCGGCCCCGCCAACAAGCACCGCCAGCGAAGCAGCCCAACCCGACACCAGGAAGATCAGCGCCACCAGCACCACGGCGAGCATCTGATACCCCGTCGCCCGCAACGCGGCGCGGCGGCCAGCAGCGACAGAATTCAGCACGCGGCACCCGGGAGTTGGCGGAAACGCCGGGGTGAGCGGCCACAAGATCGTGTTTGTGAACGAAAACCACCCCGCGAAGCCGTAAAAGTATAACAGTCCGGGGTTTTGCGGGGCAACCGCGGCGCGTCCGGATCGGTACCGGCGGCGATAGGCCAAAACCATCGATCCGGTCGCAAAAAACGATTTCCCCTACGCGCGCGGCGGGTGGATGCTGGCGACACACCCTTAAGAAGTGAGCCCGACATGGCCAAAACCCTCAGCTTTGCCGGCCTGCACATGGGCGTGGCCTTCGCCGTCGGCTATGCGATGACCGGCGACCCCTGGGTCGGCGGGGCGCTGGCGCTGGTCGAGCCGGCCTGCAACACCGTGGTGTTCCATTTTCACGAAAAGCTGTGGAAGCGGATCGAAGCCCGCCGACCCGGGATCCCACTGCGGGCCTGAGCCCGGGCGGGAACTTCCGCCAGCAGTCCCGGTCCATCGTCTGCACCTGCGACGCTCCTTCCTCGTCGACCCTCGGCGACAGCAGGTTCCGAAGCCCCGGCCCCAAGCCGGGGCTTCGTCTTTTTTGCGCCGGTCTGCGCCGGTCGCGGCTCCCGGGACGGCCGACCGATCATGCAGAACACCATGCCACGCCCCTATCGCACCCATCGCATCCGCGTCGAAACCGGTAACGATGCGGGCCGCCGGGATCGTGCATCGTGCCAGCCCGAGCGCAGCGCGCAATGCGGTCTGCCGTTTCACTTTTCCTTCATCGAATCGCTTCGCTAATGGGTCAGCCACGGCGGACGACGCGCGCGTCGTCGCGCTCACCATTCCCCCACCACGAAGAGATTCCGCCATGACCCCCGCCATGAAGACACATCGACACCTGCTCGCCATCGGACTGTGTTCCGGCCTTGCCGCCTTCGCTTCGGCCGCATACGCCGACGACGACCGCTTCACCCTGCGCCTGGGCGCCATGCAGGCCGACGCCGAAAGCCGGATCACCGGTCGCGCCGAGTTCGCCGGCGACACCTACGACTACGACAGCGATCGCTTCGACATCGGCGACGACATCGTGCCGCGCATCGAAGGCACGTTCCGCTTCGCCGAACGCCACCGCATCCACTTCAACTATTTCCGCTACGACGCCGGCAACGACGCTTCGCTTGACGAGGACGTGACCTTCGACGGCACCACCTTCCCGGCCGGGTCGCGCGTCGATCTGGACACCCGCTTCGATCTGGGCAGCGTGGTGTACGACTACGGGCTGGTCGAAACCCCGACCTTCGGTTTCGGCCTGCAGGTGGGCGCCGAGACCGCCGGCCTGCGCGGGACGTTGCGCGGCGAATCCGGCGACGACAGCTTCCGGGTCCGCGAGAGCGAACGCGGCACCGCGCCGGTGGTCGGCGCGCGCATCTCGGCCAATACCGCCGACGGCCGCTGGCGGGTCATCGCGCAGGCACAGTATCTGGACGCGGACTGGGGCGATTTCGGCGACTACGACGGCGATATCACCCGCGCCAATGCGCTGGTGGAATACCGTTTCACGCCGAAGTTCGGCATTTTCGCCGGATACGACTGGTTCGATCTCGACGTCACCCGCGAGCTCGACGATGGCCGGATCGGCTTCGAGCAGCGCTTCCACGGCCCGATCGCCGGCGTCACCTTCGCCTTTTAAGCTTCGATCGTTTCGAGGTTCGACCGGGGTTGTTGAAGCCGATGGCGTCGACAACCCCGGTCGGCTGCAGTGTCGCCCAAACAAAGCATCGCGTAGAGCGGAGCGAAGCTCCGCTGCAACTTCTCCGGATGCGGCGTAGCGGAGCTTTGCTCCGCTCTACCGGAGATGTCGATCATTTCTTCTTGGGGATGTACAGATCGGTGATCGTGCCGTCGAACACCTCTGCCGCCATGCCCACCGATTCGCTGAGCGTGGGGTGCGGGTGGATGGTGTGACCGATGTCGGCGACCTCGCAGCCCATCTCGATCGCCAGCGTGACTTCGGCGATCAGGTCGCCGGCATGCACGCCGACGATGCCGCCGCCGACGATGCGATGACTGGCTTCGTCGAAGATCAGCTTGGTGAAGCCTTCGGTGCGGCCGATGCCGATGGCGCGGCCCGACGCGGCCCACGGGAACTTGCCGACGCCGACCTTCAGGCCCTTGGCCTTCGCTTCGGTCTCGGTGATGCCGACCCAGGCGATTTCCGGGTCGGTGTAGGCCACCGACGGGATCACCCGCGCGACCCACTCCTTCTTTTCGCCGGCGGCGACTTCGGCCGCGAGCTTGCCCTCGTGGGTCGCCTTATGCGCCAGCATCGGCTGGCCGATGATGTCGCCGATCGCGAAGATGTGCGGCACATTGGTGCGCATCTGCCGGTCGACGTTGATGAAGCCACGCTCAGTGACCGCGACACCGGCCTTGTCGGCATCGATCCTGTTGCCGTTCGGCGTGCGGCCGACGGCGACCAGCACGCGGTCGTAGGTGTCGTTGGCCGGAATGCTGGCGCCGTCGAAACCGCAGACGATGCCGGCCTTGGTCGCCTTGGCTTCGGTGACCCTGGTTTTGAGATGGATCGCGACGCCCTGCTTCTTCAGGCGGTCGGCGAGCGGCTTGATCAGGTCGGTATCGGTGCCGGGCATGATCTGGTCCATGAACTCGACCACGGTCACCGCGCTGCCCAGCGCACGGTACACCGTCGCCATTTCCAGGCCGATGATGCCGCCGCCGACCACCAGCAGGCTCTTCGGAATGTCCTTCAGTTCCAGCGCGTCGGTCGAATCCATCACCCGCGCGTCGTCCCAGGGGAACGCCGGCAGCTTCACCGGCTGCGAACCGGCTGCGATGATGCAGTGTTCGAAGCGGATCAGCTGGATGCCGGCGTCGCCCTGCACTTCCAACTCGTTCGGCGACACGAACCTGCCGCTGCCCTGCACCACCCGCACCTTGCGCTGTTTGGACATGCCGGCGAGGCCCTTGGTGAGCTGGCCAACGACTTTTTCCTTGTAACCGCGCAGCGTATCCAGCGCGATCTTCGGCGTGCCGAAGTCGATGCCGTAGTCCTTCGCGTGCGCGGCTTCGTCGATCACGTTGGCGGCATGCAGCAGCGCCTTGGACGGAATGCAGCCGACATTGAGACAGACGCCGCCGAGCGCGGCGTAGCGCTCGACCAGCACGGTGTCGAGGCCGAGATCGGCGCTGCGGAACGCAGCGGTGTAACCACCGGGACCGGCACCGAGGACGAGCATGCGGCATTCGATGTCGGCTTTGCGGCCGGTGGCGGCTTTGACCTCTCCCGCCGGAAGAGGTCGCTGCGCAGCAGCGGGTGAAGGTCCGGTTTCGCGCAGATCTGCAACGCTTGCCTGCTGCTTACCCTCATCCGCCCTGCGGGCACCTTCAAGGGAAGCAGAGCTTTCGGCCTCCAGAACCGCGATCACGCTCCCCTCCGACACACTGTCGCCCAGCTTGACCTTGAGCTCCTTCACCACGCCCGCGGCGGACGACGGCACTTCCATCGTCGCCTTGTCGGATTCCAGCGTCACCAGCCCCTGATCCTTGGCGACGGTGTCGCCTACCGCCACCAGGATCTCGATCACCGGAATGCCATCGAAATCGCCGATATCCGGCACTTTCACATCGACCCGCTGGGACATCGCTCTCTCCTGCTCGATTCTATTGTTCGGGGCGGGCGCGGCCGTCCGGCGGCGCCTCGGACTGCGCGCAGGCTTCGCGCGCGATTTCGTTTTCGACGTCCTGCACAGCATCGTTCGTCGCGGCCAGGGCGGGTCGCTCGGGTACCGGCCGCGCCGGCGGTTCGATGCCCTCTCCGGCGGCGATCGCGCGCAACAGCGCGATGGCATCGTCGCCGTGATGGCCGAACAGGCTGCGCACGTGCAGATCCTGCTGCGGGAACGGAATCTCGATCCCGTGGCGCTCAAGCGCGCTGTGCAGCGCCCACAGATACGCCGCCTTGACCGCGCCGGGCCGCTTGGTGGCTTCGGCGGTGAGCCAGACCACCAGTTCGAAGTTCAGGCTGCTATCGCCGAACGCCACCAGCCAGACCTGAGGCCTGCGGGCGCCTTCGAGCGCCCCGGTGAACGGAACCTCGGCCGCGGCCTCCAGCGCCGCCTGCTTGACCGTTTCCTTCGCGGCGCCATAAGCCACACCGAAAGGAATACGCATCCGACGGGAGCCGTCGCGCAGGGTCCAGTTCACCACCCGCCCGGCGACGAACTCGGAATTGGGGACCAGAATATCGATGTTGTCGTTGGTGGTGATGCGGGTGGCGCGGATCTTGATGTCGCGCACCTCGCCGTGGACGCCGGACTCGAGTTCGACGAAATCGCCGACCTTGAGCGAACGATCGAACAGCAGGATCAGGCCGGACACGAAATTGCTGAAGATCGCCTGCAGACCGAAACCGAGGCCAACGCCGATGGCGCCGGCGAAGATCGACAACTTGGCGATCGGGACCCCAGCCACATCCAGCGCGATCAACGCGCCGAGCGCGAGCAGCACGTAATGGACGACGCGGGACACGGTGTAGAGCGCCGCTGGATTGGCGTTGGCGTGGCGGCCGGCGTAACGACGGATCGCGCGGCGCACCAACACGGATATCGCCCAGGCGACGATGATCGCCAGCGCCGCGGCGATCAGGCCACCGATGGTGATGTCCAGGCCGCCGGACTTCAGCAGCTTGTAGGCCAACAGCGACTCGACATCGGCGATACCGCGATTGGCCGCATCCTGCGCAGCATCGCCGACGCTCGCGAGTCTGCCGCCCGTCGCGGGTGCGGTCATCGAATTACAGCAGCACGCGGCGCATATCGCCGAGCAACTGCGCCAGATATGCGGTGAAGCGCGCGGCGGACGCGCCGTCGATCACGCGATGATCGTAGGACAGCGACAGCGGCAGGATCAGGCGCGGCGCGAACTGCTTGCCGTCCCAGACCGGTTTGATCGCGGACTTGGAGACGCCGAGGATCGCGACTTCCGGCGCGTTGACGATCGGCGTGAAGCTGGTGCCGCCGATGCCGCCGAGCGAGCTGATCGAGAAGCAACCACCGCTCATCTCGGCCGGGCCGAGTTTGCCGTCGCGGGCTTTCTTCGCGAGCTCTCCGGTTTCCTGCGCGATCTGGATCACGCCCTTCTTGTCGACGTCGCGCACCACCGGCACCACGAGGCCGTTCGGCGTGTCGGCGGCGAAACCGATGTGGACATATTTCTTCAGCACCAGGGTGCCGCCATCGGCATCGAGCGAAGCGTTGAAGTCGGGATATTTCTGCAGCGCGGAGGTCACCGCTTTCATCAGGAACGCGAGCATCGTCAGCTTGATGCCGGCCTTCTCGTTCTCTTTGTTCAACGCGACGCGCAGTTCTTCCAGATGCGTGATGTCGGCATCGTCGTGCTGGGTGACGTGCGGGATCATCGCCCAGTTGCGTGCGAGGTTGGCGCCGGAGATCTTCTTGATCCGCGGGAGTTCGCGGGTTTCGATCTCGCCGAATCTGGAGAAATCGATCTTGGGCCAGGGCAGGAGGTTGAGGCCGCCGCCCATCGGGGCCGAAGCCCCTCCTGCAGCGGCTCCTGCAACCCCGCCCTGGAGTGCGGATTTGACGAACTGCTGCACGTCTTCCTTGCTGATGCGGCCACCGCGGGCGCTGCCGGCGACGCGGGCCAGATCGACGCCGAGTTCGCGCGCGAACAGGCGCACCGCCGGGCTGGCGTACGGGACTTTCTCGGGCAGCACCGCATCGGCTTCGAAGCGCACCGGCGGCGAGCCGGCGCCCATCGGCGCAGCGGTGGCCGGCGCGGCAGCGGCAGGCGCCG
>JAIMKJ010000030.1 GCA_020692565.1 Thermomonas sp. | reverse complement strand
GGGGCGGCGGACGCGTGCTAGCGTAGCGTGTGCACGCGGCTGACGCCACGACACGGGGTCGGCTTGAACGAATTGTTAGGCCGCAAACCCGCATCACGGCAGTTGCAATTCTTTAGCAGACTCTCTTTGTGTCACGCCAAAGAAGTTGCCGGAGTTTAGGTATGTGACGTTTACTACGACACCATCTTTGATCTCGAATGTGTATTCAATGATTCCGTTGCCAGTCTTTGGGGCAATATTTATGGTCATGAAATCAGAGCCGCCGAGGCTGAATGTTTTGTCTGGAGTACCCACGAACTGAATTATTTCATCTGTGGTTGCTTTGTTCAGCGGAAATTTTTTCAGATATGACTTTGGGAGCGTAGCCATCGTAGGCCGATAGACACCGTTATCGCTCTTTTTACCAGCCTGGGCATTGAATGAAACCAAGGCTATTGACAGGCAAAGCAGTGCAAGAACCTTTCTCACGTGACACTCCTTGATTTTGTGGCCTAACGCCTGAGTTAAGCCGCCCCGCAGCGGGGTGGCGGACGCGTGCTAGCGTAGCGCAGGCACGTGGCCGACGCCACGATGCGGGGTCGGCTTGAACGAATTGTTAGGCCTCACCTGACTGTGAGTGATGTCTTGTTGACGCTACTGCCATTTAGAAAAACTTCTGCCTGGTATAAGCCAGCCGGCCATGTATCCGGTTTTGAAAAATGAAAGGCTGTCTGCCCATCACCATTGAAAAAAAGTTCACGGCTATCGTCAGCGACTGCTTGACGGGCATCACCTTCACCATAGGTAAGAAGAACGCCAATTGTCCCAGTTACTGGCTCATCACCAGTAGCATTAGTAGTTATATGAACAACTATTGTATCAGTAGGATTAAAGATTTCTTTTGGAACAGGTGTACGAAACTGTGAGTCCAAATGCGATCCGAGCGTGACATTGGTAACTGATACGGTTGCGGCGGGGACCGTAGATTGTGAAACAGATGAGGGTATGGCTGGAGGGAGGCTCGGAGGTTCAGGTGCTGGCCTGCCTATTACTGCAATTAGTAGCGCAATGATACCGCCACTGCCAATAATGGGGACGATAACGTAACGCAGCCACCATTTATAGCCGTGTTCACTATCCGTCATCGGTGTGTCTCCATGAGGCCTAACGCCTGAGTTAAGCCGCCCCGCAGCGGGGCGGCGACTGCGTGCTAGCGTAGCGTAGGCACGCGGGCGACGCCACGATGCGGGGTCGGCTTGAACGAATTGTTAGGCCGCTCAGCCGTGAAAGTAGGACACCGAATTTGGAATGCCTGCCATGAAAGGATTTTGCCACCCAGAGCGCGAACCTTGGGCAAGGCCGCTGTCTGTGAAAACGAAGAATGGATTGCCGCTGAGGATAGCCATCACTAGCGCGGTGTCAGATACCGGCGATGAAACCTCACGTTTGCTCATTCCGCGGCCCACGGTCTTCGTACTTTTTCCGGTCAGTGTCTCTCCGACCGTTGCAGTCCAGTCAACGCCGTTATGCTTGAAGCGGATCGAGTAGATGCGTTTTCCAGGTAGTGGCATAGCAACTGAAACCGACTTGGCAAGCTGAGCATAAACGCTCTCTTGATCATCGATCGATTGGTTTGGGATGAAGAATTTTGGCATCTCCAAATGCTCCATGAGCGGCCTAACGCCGGAATTAAGCCGCGCCGAACGCGACGGATGGGAGCGAGTATTGCCTGCACGCCCGGAAGTTTCAACGAAGCCGAGACACGGCGTCGGCTTGAATGACTTGTTAGGCGGGCAGGATGCCGGCGAGGGTAAAGCTTTGACGAGCTTGCCGAAAACCGAAGCCAGAATGCTTGAGCGCGCCCCGCGAACTTTCCGCCGGCCGTCACCGAAGTGACCGTATCTGGAGTGAATAAACCGACCGCAAGCCAATCATTGGCACCGAAGTCGGTAAGCGCAACGCATGCAGAGTGCGAGCGCGCCAGACAGAATTGACCGAAGAGCAAACGGGCCGAGAACCTGTCCGAAGAGCAATACAGGCCGAAGCCGATAGCTTTGCCGCGACGAACAACTAATTGCCAATTGCTTTTCCGCCGCCTAACGCTTAGTCGACCCCAAATACGGGGCGGTAAAGAATACTGATCCCGTGTGATCGGGTCTGTCAATCAGAAAAAACCTACATGGGATCAAGAGCTTCCCTGATTTTATGCGGTGGCCTGACGCCTTACCTTGCACTCTCTATGTCCCATCAGGAGAGCGGTATGTCGTACCGCCACGCAGACAGGGTGGTATCGGCTCCAAAAGCTGGGCGCGGGGGGAGCCCGCCCAAATTGTTGGATCAAGTGCGGGCGCGATGCCGTCGACTCAATTACAGCGTGCGTACCGAGCGTGCCTATGTTGGATGGATCCGGCGTTTCGTGTTGACCAACGGCATGCGTCATCCGTGCGAACTGGGGGCGCATGAGGTCGAGACATTCCTGACCGATCTGGCTGTGCGCGTCAATGTGGCCGCAAGCACGCAGAATCAGGCGTTGTCCGCGCTGTTGTTTCTGTATCGAGAGGTGCTGGGGCTTGATCTGCCGTGGATGGAAGGCGTGACGCGTGCGAAGCGTCCGCAGCGGTTGCCGGTGGTGTTGTCGCGGGCAGAGGTCGAGCGTCTGCTGACGATGATCGATGGCGAAGTCTGGCTGATGGCGGCGTTGTTGTATGGCACAGGGATGCGGTTGATGGAATGCATGCGCTTACGGATCAAGGATGTCGATTTCGAGCGCCGCCAGATCACTGTTCGTGACGGAAAAGGTGCGAAGGATCGGCAGGTACCGTTGCCGGAGACCGTGCGTGATCGGCTGAAATCGGCGGTCGAGCGCGTGCGGATTCTGCATGTGCAGGATGTCGCAGAAGGCTACGGTGCGGTCTGGTTGCCGCATGCGCTGTCGCGAAAGTATCCGAACGCCGAACGCGAATTCGCTTGGCAATATGTGTTTCCTGCGCGTTCCCGGTCCATCGACCCGCGCAGCGGCGCAAGCCGGCGGCATCACGTCGATGAAGCGATCCTGCAGCGTGCGATCAGGGTGGCGCGCATGCGCGCCGGTATCGACAAGCCGGTGACGCCGCATGTGCTGCGGCACAGTTTCGCGACGCATCTGCTGGAATTCGGTGCCGATCTGCGCACGATCCAGGCGTTGCTGGGGCACAAGGATGTCGCGACCACGCAGATCTATACCCACGTTTTGAATCGCGGTGCGGGCGGTGTGCTCAGCCCGCTTGATCGCTGAGGTCGTCATGCTCGATCTGCGTTTCGCGTTGGCATTGTTATCGGGCGTGATGGCATGTCTCTGGCTGCCATCGCCCCCGGGGATCGGGCTGACCGGTTGCGTTGCCGCGATGGCGGCGATCGCTGCGTCGAAACCTGGCACGTGGCGACATGTCGCCATTGTGGCGCTGGGTTTCGTTCTCGCCGCTGTCCACGCTTCGTTTGCGCTGGAACGGCAGTTGCCCGTGGCGCTGGAGCATCGACAGGCGGAGTTGATCGGCACTGTCATCGAACTTCCGCTGCATGAGACGCGACGGACGCGATTCGTGTTGAAGGTCGACGATGCATTGTCGCAGCCTGAAGCGCTGCGCGGGCGGCGGGTGCGGTTGGCGTGGTACGACGATTTCGATGTCGACCGCAGGCCGACGGATGCGCCGCGCTTGCGTATCGCAGCGGGCAGCCGCTGGTCGCTGTCGGCGAAGCTTCGTGCGCCGCGCGGGTTGCGCAATCCCGGCGGCGTCGATGGCGAAAAGCACGCGCTGGTCGAACGGATCGTGGCGACCGGCTATGTGCGCAATCCCCAGTTCGCGCATGAGCTGGCAGGGCCTCGTGGGATCGATGCGTGGCGAGAAAGCATGTCGGCGCGCATCGCCGATAAGGTACCGCAGCCGTCTTCGCGCTTCGTGCGCGCGCTCGCGCTGGGCGACACGCGCGCGCTGGACGATGCCGACTGGGCGCGGTTGCGCGCGACCGGGCTGACGCATCTCATCGCGATCTCCGGCTTTCACGTCGGTCTGGTTGCGGGATTCTTCGCTTTGCTGATGCGCGCGCTGTGGTGGTGCTGTCCCGTGTTGGGTCGCCGCGTGCCGCGGCCGCAGGCGACGGTGCTTGCGGCGTTCTCCGGTGCGGTGGTGTACGCCGCGTTGGCGGGTTTCGCGCTGCCGACCGTGCGCACGGTACTGATGATCGCGGTCGTTGCGGTGGCGTGTCTGTCGCGCCGGGGCTGGCGGCCGGTCGATGCGCTGTCGCTGGCGATGATCGCGATCCTGTCGGTCGATCCCTTGTCCGTACTGACGGCGGGTTTCTGGTTGAGTTTCTGCGGTGTGGCCTGGCTGCTGTGGTGCCTGCCGCAGGGCGGCCAACATCCGCTGCGCGCATTGCTGGCGGCCCAGGGCGTGTCGACGGTGGGATTGTTGCCGTTGACGGTGGTGCTGTTCGGCCAGGCGTCGCTGGCGGGGCCGTTGGCGAATCTGCTGGCGATTCCGTGGTGGAGCCTGCTGGTCGTGCCGTTGTCGCTGATCGGCACCGGGCTGGAAACTTTGCATGCCGGTTGGGGCGGCCCGATATGGCGATTGGCGGCGATGGTGTTCGATCCGAGCTGGTCGTTGTTCGGGTGGCTCGGCGACAGCCCGATGGCGCTGTGGTGGTTGCCGGAGCCGCCGTGGTTCGCACTGCCGCTCGCGCTGTTGGCCGCGTTCTGGTGCCTGCTCCCGCGTGGCATGCCCGGGAAACCGTTGACGCTGCTGCTGTGGCTACCGCTGCTGTGGCCGGACCGCGAGCTGCCGCGTCATGGCGAGGCCGAACTGGTGATCTTCGACGTCGGACAGGGGCTGTCGGTCCTGGTGCGCACCGCGAACCACGCAGTCTTGTACGACATGGGGCCGGCCATCCCCGAAGGATTCGACGCCGGCGAACGCGCCGTCGTGCCCGCGCTGCGGGCGTTGGGCGTGCGGACGCTCGACGCCGCAGTGTTGAGCCACAGCGACAACGATCATGCCGGCGGCTATGCCTCGGTGGCCGATGTGTTTTCGATCGGGCAGCGCTTTGCGCCCGAGGCCAGTGGGCTGGACGCGAAAATTCCTGATCTGAAGACCTGCCGCGCCGGACACGCCTGGACCTGGGACGGCGTCCGCTTCCGCTTCCTGCACCCACCGCCGCATTTTCCGTATCTGCGCAATGAATCGAGCTGCGTGCTGCGGATCGAAACCCTGCACGGCGCGGCCCTGCTGACCGGCGACATCGGTCACGTGATCGAGCGCGACCTGCTGCGCCGCGATCCGGTCGCGGTGCGGGCGGAGGTCGTGCTGGTCGCGCATCATGGTAGTCAGGGGTCGTCGGATCCCGGCTTCGTCGCTGCCACCGGCGCGCGCTGGGCGCCGATCTCGGCCGGTTATGGCAACCGGTTCAAGCATCCGAAGCCGCAGGTGGTGGATCTGTGGCGGCATCATGGCGCCGACACGCCGGTGACGGCGGAGGCCGGTGCGTTGCGGCTGAGGATCGGGCAGGACGGCGTGGCCGTGCAGAGCGAGCGCAGTCGTCATCGTCGGCTGTGGGACGCGGTCGGCAGGCAGGCGAGGGCGGCTCAGTTATCCTATCCCCCTGAATGACTTCAACTTACGCGGCCGCGGGCCGGAGGATGCGACGTGCTGGAACTGGTCAAGGCGGGTGGTTGGCCGATGATTCCCCTGCTGCTGCTGACGGTCGTGGCGCTGGGCATCATCCTGGAGCGGTTCTGGAGTCTGCGTCGCAAGACCGTGCTGCCGCCGGGGCTGGGCGCTGAGGTCCGGGCCTGGGCGGCGCGCGGCAATCTCGATCCCACCCACATCGATTCGCTGCGCCGTACCTCGCCGCTGGGGGCGCTGCTGGCTGCCGCGCTGGATGTCCGCAACCGGCCGCGCGACCAGATCCGTGAGCGCATCGAGGATGTCGGCCGCCATCTGGTCCACCGGATGGAGCGTTTTCTGAACAGTCTGGGTACCATCGCCGCCGCTGGCCCGCTGCTGGGCCTGTTCGGCACCGTGGTCGGCATGATCCAGATGTTCCTCGGCATCCTCGACAGCGGTCTGGGCGACGTGAACCAGCTCGCCGGCGGCATCGGCAAGGCGCTGATCTGTACCGCCACCGGCATGATCGTGGCGATCCCGGCGCTGATGTTCCACCGCTACTTCCGCGGACGGATCGCCGGCTACATCGTCGATATGGAGCATGAAGCCATCCAGTTGCTCGACACCCTGGACGGCCCGCGCAGCGCCTCGGCACCGATGTCGGCCGGCGCGCGCGGCATCACGCCGCCGGTCTCCGGGACCTGAGAGCCTGTTCATGGCATCCCCATACGTCGCGTTACGTCACAAAGCCGCTCCGGGAGCCGCGCGTCGCGCAGCGCCAGACTGGCTGTCTGGTCAAGCGGCGCGTGGCTCCCGGAGCGGCTTTGCGGTGCAACCCGCAGGGCTGCCCCGGAAGGGCCGCAGCGCCGTGTCCTCGTTCGGTCATGGATCGACATCCATTCCCTCACTTCTCCTTGCACTGCGGCCCTTCCGGGGCAGCGCGGCGCATGGGGATGCCATGAACAGGCTCTAATATGCGCATCCGCGACTTCCGCGCCGACGACGAGCCCGAGATCAATCTGGTGCCGCTGATCGACGTGATCCTGATCCTGATCATCTTCTTCGTGGTCACCACCACCTTCGATGCGCGCTCGGTGCTGAAGCTGCAGCTGCCGCAGGCGAACGGCGAGCCCAGCGAGACTTCGTCGAAGGCGCTGAGCGTGCTGGTGAACGCCGAGGGCCGCTATTTCGTGCAGGATCGCGAAGCGCTGCGTACCGATATCGAATCGCTGAAGCGCACCATCGTCGAAGTGGCGGGCGACGGTGCCGACTCCGAAAGCCGCAAGCGTCCGGTGGTATTGCGCGCCGACGCGCGCACGCCGCACCAGTCGGTGGTCACCGCGCTGGATGCGCTGGGCCAGCTCGGTTTCCGCCAGATCAGCATCGCGACGGCCCCTGAGCAGGGCGCGCCCGCGCAGGGGACGACGCCGCCTGCGGCGCAACCACCGGCGACGGAGCAATGAGCAAGTCCGACCGCGCCCCGGCGTGGCCGATCTACCGGCGCCTGCTCGGCTTCGCCACGCCGTACCGCAACCTGCTGCTGTTGGCCCTGGGCGGCATGTTGATCGAAGCCGCAGCCGGCTCGGCATTCATGAAGCTGATGGAGCCGGTGGTCGACGAGACCTTCATCAGCAAGAACTCCGAACTCAGCCTGATCCTGCCGCTGGCGATCGTCGGCCTGTTCGTGATCCGCGGGATCGCCGGCTATATCACCGACGTCTGCATGGGCAAGTCCGCGCGCAGCATCGCCCGCGACCTGCGGGTGCGGGTGCTCGGCAAATATCTGCGCCTGCCCGGGCTGCGTTTCGACAGCGAGCCGGTGCCGTCGATGCTGATGCGGCTGGGCTCGGACAGCGACCAGGTGGCGAACGCCGCGGTCGATGCCGCCAAGGTGATGCTGCAACAGTCGCTGCAGATCATCGGCGCGCTGGTGGTGATGCTGTGGACCAGCTGGCAGGTGACCATCGCGATCCTGGTCATGGCGCCGCCGCTGGCGGTGCTGATGGACAAGGTCGCCAAGCGCTACCGGCGCTTCAGCCATCGCGTGCAGGAAAGCGGCGGCCGGCTGATGCAGGCCGCGGACCAGACCCTCAACAATCAGCAGGAAGTGAAGATCTACGGCGCGCAGGACGCCGAGCTGGCGCGTTACGGCGCGCTCGCCGACGAGAACCTGCGGTTATCGATGAAGGTCGAATCCACCCGCAGCATCTCGTCGGCGGTGGTGCAACTGATGGGCGCAGTGGGTCTGGCGCTGCTGTTGTTCTTCGCCGGCCGCGAGGCGGCGGCGGGGCGGCTCAGTGCGGGCGGTTTCGTCACCCTGATGATGGCGATGATGGCGATGATCCCGGCGTTGAAGCAGTTGACCAATGTCCAGAACATGCTGCAGAAAGGCATCGCCTCGGCCGAGCGCCTGTTCGGCGTGCTGGATGCCGATGAAGAACGCGACGGCGGTGCGCGCGAACTCACGCGTGCCCGCGGCGAGCTGGAATTCCGCGCCATCGGCGCGCGCTATCCGGGTCAGGGCGAACCGGCGTTGACCGATATCCGTTTCGTCGCGAAGCCGGGCACCGTCACCGCCATCGTCGGCCGTTCCGGAAGCGGCAAATCCACGCTGATCAAGCTGATTCCGCGGTTCTACGAACCGGCATCGGGCGAGATCCTGCTCGATGGTCATCCACTGACCGATTACCGTCTCGCCGACCTGCGCCGGCAGATCGCGCTGGTCGGGCAGCAGGTGATGCTGTTCGACGGCAGCGTGGCCGCGAACGTGGCCTACGGCGAACTCGCCGACTCGCCGGGCGAGGGCTTGCGCCACGCGCTGGACGCCGCCTACGCCAGCGAATTCGTCGACAAGCTGTCCGAGGGCTCGGGAACGGGAATCGGCGCCAAGGGCGGGCGCCTCTCCGGCGGCCAGCGCCAGCGTCTCGTGATCGCGCGCGCGATCCTCAAGGACGCGCCGATCCTCATCCTGGACGAAGCCACCGCTTCGCTCGATACGGAATCCGAGCGGCTGGTGCAGGACGCGCTGAACCGCTTGATGTCGGATCGCACCACGCTGGTCATCGCGCACCGCCTGTCGACCATCGAACACGCCGATCAGGTGCTGGTGCTGGACCAGGGCCGGCTGGTGGAGCAGGGCACGCATGCCGAACTGCTGGCGCAGGGCGGGCTGTACGCGCACCTGCACCGGATGCAGTTCCGCGAGCCGGGCAGCGCGGACGCGCCGGGATGAGCCTGCATTCACTCGCCTGCCTGCATGAGCGTGCCCTCACGGGCCTGCTCTCATGACCGACACACGCCGGCAGCCGCCGACGTACTGGTTCGATGGCAGCGCGCCGCCGTGGCCCGCGCGCTTGCTTTCCGGCGTGTATGCGGGCGCGGTGGCGACGCGCGCCGCGCTGTACCGCAAAGGCGTGTTCCGAAGCCGGCATCCGGGCAAACCGGTGCTGGTGGTCGGCAACCTCATCGCCGGCGGCAGCGGCAAGACCCCGCTCACCATCGCCATCGTCGAGCGCCTGCGCGCCGCGGGCTGGACCCCGGGCGTGGCCAGCCGCGGCTACGGCCGCGCGCGGGCCAACGTTCCGCGGTGGGTCGACGCCGGCACCGAGACCGCGCTCGGTGGCGACGAGCCGGTGCTGATCGCGCGTCGCACCGGCGCCCGGGTGCGGGTGGATCGCGACCGCGTGGCTGCGGCGAGGGCGCTGATCGACGCCGGCTGCGACATCGTGGTCTGCGACGACGGCCTGCAGCATTACCGGTTGGCGCGCGATGTCGAGATCGAAGTGATCGATGGCCGTCGCCGCTACGGCAATCGCCGGGCGCTGCCGGCCGGGCCGATGCGCGAGCCGCCGGAACGCGGCGATCGCTGCGATTTCCGGGTGGTGAATCTGGGCGGAGAAGAACAACAGGAGGCCGCTTTCGGCGAATGGTCGATGCATCTGCGCGCGCAGGACGCCGTGCCGCTGCATGGGCATCGCGGCGCGCCGCTGTCGGCGTTCGCGGGCCAGCGCGTGCATGCCGTGGCCGGCATCGGCGACCCCGAGCGCTTCTTCGCGATGCTGCGCGGCCTCGATATCGCGGTCGTGCCGCATGCGTTTCCCGACCACTACCGTTACCGCGCCGAGGATCTGCAGTTCGGCAGCGACCTGCCGGTGCTGATGACCGAAAAGGACGCGGTGAAGTGCGCCGGATTCCAGGGTGAGCGCTGTTACAGCGTACCGATCCGCGCGGAACTGCCGGAGGCGTTCTGGGTGGCGTTGCTGGATCGGTTGAAGCGGTGACTTGCGGAAGCGCGCAGTGAGCCTGTCATCCAGAGTGACAGCGTAGTCCCCAGCAATTGCCATCCCGAACGAGGGCGCAGCCCGAGGAGGGATCTGCTTTTATTTGATCTCCGGCGAAGCCCAGCAGATTTCTCCACTCGCTGTGCGAGCGTTCGGGATGACAATGATTTTTGTCGATGGCGCACCGCTATCATTGCCCCCATGCCCGCCATCTCCGATTTCGTCGTCGCCATTCCCGCCCGTTACGCCGCTTCGCGGCTGCCCGGCAAACCTCTGCGCCTGCTGGGCGGTGAGCCGCTGGTGCTGCACGTCGCCCGGCGCGCGCTGGCTGCGGGCGCGCGCGAGGTCTGGGTCGCCACCGATGACGTCCGCATCGCCGATGCGCTGGCCACCAGCGGGGTGAAGATCGCGATGACGTCGCCGGATCACGCCTCCGGCACCGATCGCTTGGCCGAATGCGCCGCGTTCGCCGGCTGGAGCGACGACACCGTGGTAGTCAATCTGCAGGGCGACGAGCCGTTCGCGCCGGCGGCCGGGATTCGCGCCGTGGCCGAGATTCTGGTCGCCTCGGGTGCGCCGATGAGCACGCTGGCGACGGAGATCGACGATGTCGCCGCACTGTTCGATCCGAATACGGTCAAGCTGGTCCGCGCCGGCAACGACGATGCCCTGTATTTCAGCCGCGCGCCGATTCCCTGGCCGCGCGACGCGTTCGCCCACGGCCGCGACACGCTGCCGTCCGGCGGGCCGTGGTTGCGTCATATCGGCATCTACGGCTATCGGGCCGGGTTCCTGAAGCAGTTCGCTGCGTTGCCGCCGTCGCCGCTGGAGCGGATCGAGTCGCTGGAACAACTGCGCGCGCTGGAAGCCGGATACCGGATCGCGGTGGCGATCACGCCGGCCGCGTTCCCGCCCGGCATCGACACCCCCGAAGACCTCGAACGCGCCGAGCGCCACCTCGCAGCGACGGGCGGAACCTGAACGATGCGTCTGCTGATGGTCTGTCTGGGCAATATCTGCCGGTCGCCACTGGCCGAGGGCGCCGTTCGCGCGCATCTGGACCGCAATGGTCTGGACTGGGTGGAGGTGGATTCGGCCGGCACCGGTGGCTGGCATGCCGGCGAGCCCCCGGATCGCCGCAGCGTCGCGGTGGCGGCCGGTTCCGGCGTGGATATCCGCGGCCAGCGCGCCCGCAAGCTGCGCAGTGCCGATTTCGAGCACTTCGATTGGCTGCTCTGCGCCGACCGCAGCGTCCTGCACGCTGTGCGGTCGATGGCGCCCTCCGGGTCCGTCGCACAGACCGCGCTGTTGCTGGAATGGGCCGGGCTGGGTGAGGGCGGCGAGGTGCCTGACCCTTACACCGGTGGCCCTGAAGACTTCCGACGGGTCTGGGCGATGGTGGATGCCGCGGCTGCGGGCATCGTGTCCCGGCTCGCAGTGGCGCGCCCGCGCGCATGAGGGCGGATCGCACGATCGCAGTTCGCACGGCGGCAGGCTGTAAAGTGGAATGTTGACGCTCGCCCGCAGACTAGGGATGCTGTTCTACTGATGGATATGTCGCCCGCCCCCGAATTTCCCGACAGCCTCGAATGGCTGAATCTGGCCAAGCCGCTGCGGATGGCGCAGTTGCGCGGCCGGATCACCGCGCTCGCCTTCGTCAACGCCGGCTCGGCCTGGTCCCAGCAGCGACTGGCCGATCTCGCGACGCTGCGCAGGCGCCACGGCGAACACCTGCATGTCGTCGCCATTCATGTGCCGCGTTTCGATCATGAGCGCGACGCGCGCCGGGTGTTCAAGCGCCTGCACCGGTCGGCGATGGATTTCCCGATGGCGCAGGACGCCGACTGGGTGCTCTGGCAGCACTACGGCATCGACGCCTGGCCCACCGTGGTCTTCATCGACGGTCAGGGGCGGGTGCGCGAGCGTCTGGTCGGCGATACCCCGGTGCGCGACCTCGACGTGCTGTTCGCCCGACTGCGCGCCGAGGAAGTGCCGCAATCGGTGAACGACGAGCCGGTCGAACTGCGCCGCCACCGCGAGCCCGATCTGCCGCTGCGCTTCCCGATGGGGATCGCCGCGAACCAGCAACATTTATATGTCGTCGATTCCGGTCATCACCGTGTACTGGAGTGCGATTTCAACGGCCGCATCCGCCGCCAGTTCGGCAGCGGCGGCCCCGGCTTCATCGATGGCCCGATGGAGTTGGCGGCGTTCCAGAACCCGCAGGGGCTGTGCCTGCAGCGCGATGCGCTGTACGTCGCCGACGCCGGCAACCATGCCGTGCGCCGGATCAAGCTGGGCAACGGCGATGTCGACACCCTCTGCGGTGCCGGACGCCCGGGCGCGCCTGTCGAAGGCGTGGTCCACGATCCGCGTTCGGTCGCGCTGGACCAGCCGCGCGCGGTCGCGATCTCGCCCTCCAATCTCATCTGCATCGCCACCGCCGGCGACAACAGGATCTGGGCCTACGACCTCGGCGACCGTTCGCTGAAGCTGCTGGCGGGCTCCGGTGCGCTGGAGATCGTCGATGGCGAAGGCGCCGCGGCCGCGTTCGCCGGGCCGACGTCGCTGTCCATCGTCCAGCAGATCCTGTATGTCTGCGACGAGGCCGGTTCGGCCATCCGCAGCGTGAATCTGCGGACGCGCCAGGTCTCGACCCTGGTCGGGCACAACGCCTGGCGTTTCGGCAGTCTCGACGGCTCGCGCAGCGACGCGCTGCTGCAGCAGCCGCAGGCGATCGCGCTCGACGGCGCTTCGCCGGTGCTGTGGATCGCCGACAGCGGCAACGACCAGTTGCGCACCCTGCGCCTGGGCGGCGGCGAACTGGCCACGGTCAACCTGCCGCAGCGTCTGCATCTCCCGGGCGGCCTGGCGGTGGTGGCCGGTGCGGTGTGGATCGCCGACACGGATGCCCATGCGGTCCTGCGTTTCGATACCGCCGATGGCAGCTTGCGCCAGGTTCCGATCGGCGAATGACCAGTCGGATCGACGCGCCGGCCGACGACGCGTTCGACGGCCGCGCTTACGCCCGTGATCTGACCACTGCGCCCGGCGTCTACCGGATGTACGCAGCCGACGGCAGCCTGCTGTACGTGGGCAAGGCCGCGGCGCTGAAGAAACGCGTCGCCAGCTATTTCACCAAGGCGCTGCCGACGCGCACCGCGGCGATGGTCGCGCAGATCGCGCGCATGGACGTCACCGTCACCCGCACCTCGGCCGAAGCGCTGCTGCTGGAAAACCAGCTGATCAAGTCGCTGCTGCCGCGCTACAACGTGCTGCTGCGGGACGACAAGAGTTACCCGTATGTGGTGTTGACCCGCGAATCCTGGCCGCGGATCGCGTTCCATCGCGGTGCCCGTTCGCTGCCCGGACGCTATTTCGGCCCGTATCCCAGCGTGCTGGCGGTGCGCGACACGCTGAACCTGATGCAGAAGATCTTCCGCCTGCGCAGTTGCGAGGACAGCGTGTTCCGCAACCGCTCGCGGCCTTGCCTGCAATACCAGATCGGCCGCTGCAGCGGCCCTTGCGTCGGCCTGGTGCAGGCTCGCGACTACGCCGACAGCGTGCGCCAGGCGACGATGTTCCTGGATGGCCGCAGCGACGACCTTACCGTCGAACTCACCGCCGCGATGGAAGACGCCAGTGCCCGTCTCGATTTCGAGGACGCCGCGCGCCTGCGCGATCTCATCGCTTCGATCCGCAAACTGCAGTCGCGGCAATACGTGGACGGTACTGCGGCCGATCTCGACGTGCTCGCCTGCGCGATGCGCGGCGCCCAGGCCTGCGTGATGCTGTTGATGTTCCGCGACGGTCGCAATCTCGGCACCCGGAGCTTTTTTCCGAAGACCAACGGCGAAGACAGCGCGGAAGAAGTGCTGGCCGCGTTTGTTTCGCAGTACTACGCCGAACACGGGCCGCCGCGGGAAATCGTCCTGGATCGCGACATTCCCGAACGCGAAGTGATCGAAGAGGCACTGAGCGTCTCTGCCGGTCGCAAGGTCCAGCTCAAGACCAGCGTGCGCAGCGAGCGCGCCGGCTATCTGGATCTGGTGCGCCGCAATGCCGAAGTGGCGCTGGCTGCCGAGATCGGCAGCAACGCCGCGCAGCGCGCGCGCGCCGAAGCGCTGCGCGATCTGCTGGGGCTGGGCGAGGTGCCGCAGCGGATCGAATGTTTCGACATCAGCCACACCATGGGCGAGGCGACAGTGGCGTCCTGCGTGGTCTTCGATGCGGATGGCCCGGTACGTGGCCAGTATCGCCGCTACAACATCGAAGGCGTGGCGGGCGGCGACGACTATGCCGCGATGCGCCAGGCCCTGGAGCGCAGGTTCCGCCGGGCGGTCGAGGCCGCCGCCAGCGTCCCGGAAGCCGTCGCTGCGGAGGACGCTGCGGCGGCGGTACCCGATGCCGTCGCCGATGACGCCGCTGCGGTCGCCGCACCGGTGCGTGCGGCGGCCGTGCTGCCGGATCTGCTCCTGATCGACGGCGGGGCCGGGCAGGTGGCCCAGGCCAATGCGGTGCTGGCGGACCTGGGGGTCGTCGATGTCCACGTGGTCGGAGTGGCGAAGGGCGAGGCGCGGCGCGCCGGCGACGAAACCCTGCTGCTGCCGGGGGTCGATGGAAAGCCGGGCCGCGAACTGCACCCCGGGGCCGGCTCGCTGGGGCTGCAACTGATCCAGCAGGTTCGCGACGAAGCGCACAGGTTCGCGATCACCGGCCACCGTGGGCGGCGGCAGAAAGCGCGGAACGTGAGCCGTCTGGAAGATATTTCCGGTATCGGGCCGCGCCGACGCGCTAATCTGTTGCGGCATTTCGGAGGGTTGGCGGGTCTGAAGGCAGCGGGTATCGAAGAGATCGCCCGGGTCGAAGGCATCAACGCCGCATTGGCCGAGCGTATCTACGCGACCCTCCACGGTTTGGAATCACAAGGACAGCCATGAAGTTGACGGTACCGACCATGCTGACGCTCACGCGGATCCTGATGATCCCGGTGCTGGTGTTGGTCTTCTATCTCCCCTATCGCTGGAGCAACTTCGCGTGTGCTGGGGTGTTCGCACTCGCCGCGTTCACCGACTGGCTCGACGGTTGGATCGCGCGCCGCTATGGGTTGCATTCGGCGTTCGGGGCGTTTCTCGACCCGGTCGCCGACAAGTTGATGGTCGCGGTCGCGCTGTTCCTGATCGTGCAGGGCCATCCGACCCCGTGGATGGCGTTCTGGGCGGCGGTGATCGTCGGTCGCGAAATCGCGGTGTCGGCGCTGCGCGAATGGATGGCGGAAATCGGTCAGCGCGCGACCGTGAAGGTCGCCGCGATCGGCAAGTTCAAGACCGTCGTGCAGATGCTGGCGCTGCTGTGCCTGCTGTATTCCGTGGTTCCCGGACGCAAACCCGCACCGTGGCCCGGCGACATGATTTTTCATATCGGCGATTGGATGTTGGCCGCTGCGGCGCTGCTGACGCTGTGGTCCGGAGCCCAGTACTTGATCGCGGCATGGCCCGCATTGATGGCCGATGAAGGAAAGAGTGTTGACAGTTCCGCCACAGAAGGTAAAATTTCAATTCCACCGCGGGAATAGCTCAGTTGGTAGAGCACGACCTTGCCAAGGTCGGGGTCGCGAGTTCGAGTCTCGTTTCCCGCTCCAGATTCAAGTAAACCCCGGCTCGCCGGGGTTTGTTTTTAAGCAAGGAAGTCACTGGCCTGGTGGCAGAGTGGTCATGCAGCGGCCTGCAAAGCCGCGTACGCCGGTTCGATTCCGACCCAGGCCTCCAGTGTTGCGAAAACCCGCCTCGGCGGGTTTTTTGTTGTCCGCGATCCGATGGTGAGCATCGTTCGTTGTCGATCCGACCCGACGAACCGCATCCGTCCGCATTGCCCGACCCGCACTTCCATTGCGCCGCTACTGCGGTCGCTGGCGTGTTCGACACGTTGCGCCGCATCGACCCGCATCGCCGGGCGCGATCGGCAGGATCGCGATGTCGAATACGATCTGCCCGGCGACCGTTGGCGCGAATCCGTACCGCACCGTATTCCCCCGGCCGGGGCAAGGGGCAGGCGCTGCGCGGAGGGGCGTATTCCAATGGTACCGTCGGGGCGCCCGAAGGAATTCCTTGACGGGCATCTACTCGTTAGCGAACCCGATTTTCGCATCGGAGTGCTAACCACTCTGTTATGGAATACACCAAGGAGATATCAATGTACAAGAACACGCCCCGTACGCACTTTCTGTCCATCGCCGTCCTTATGGGGGCCTCGATGGCGAGCCCGCTGGCAAGCGCGCAGTGCGGTTGTCCATCGGACAAGAATGGTGCGCCGAAAGCGCCATTCGGCTTGGGTCTGCCGTTCCCGGACGCGCCGGACATGGCACCCAACCCTGCCTGGCAGGTCTACGAGTTCGAGCGCGACGGGATCCGTTACCTGCAGGTCAACGACAGGTTCGGCATCGTGAGAGTGGCTGTCGGGCATATCGGCGGTACGTTCTGGGTCCTGCCCATCGGTACCGATGCCGACCGTGTGGCGGTGGCTGGCGATGCCGTACCGGCTGGTATCCCGACGATCCTTTACAGCTCTGCGGAACTGCAGGTCACGCTCTACAGGAACGGCAATGAAGAGCGTTGGCTGGTTCGCACGCCCATGACGATCAACGCACCGGTCCGTTCGCGGGTTCGCGTGCAGAGTAGGTCGGAGTGAACCGTCTCATAGCCCGGATGTGCATAGCACATCCGGGCTATGAATAAGCAGGCTACGAATGGGCCAGCTTACGAATAGGCCAGGGAAGGTTCGATGTAGGCGTGTTCGTGGGCGATCGGCTCGGAGAGCAGGATACTGACCCTGTGCGGATCGCGGCGGACGATGCCGCCGTGCGCCTTCACCCGGGCGTTCAGCAGGGCCGCTGCGGCGACGCTGGCCTGGTTGACCTGGGATTCGGCGTTGGGTGTCGTGACGAACAACACGATGCCGCGTCGTTCGTGGCCCTGCCAGACCCGCATTTTGATCCGGTACTCATCGGGTTGGGATTCGGAGAGCAGGGCGAACGCATGGCAAATGCAGCGGTATGCTACCAATTGCAGGTCCACCGACAGTTCCCTGGGCTGGCCGCGGAACGCATAGATCACCTCTGCATCGCCGGCCCAGAAGTCCGTGAAGGTTTCGGAGTGCACGACGGCATAAAGCCCGTCCTGCTCGATCCGCATCGGATACAGCGCCTGCGACTGCACATCGAACATGCGCCTGTGCATCACGCCCCGGGTGTTCAGGTCCATCGCCGCTTCGTAATGGCCGCGCGTCTTGAGCCACTCGGCCATGTCCCTGCGTTCGTCGTCGACGCCCAACTGCATCTGCGCGAGATACAGCAGTTGTTCGCGCAGGACCTGTTCGGTCGAAAAAAAGCTGCTCTGCGCGAGCTTGATGGCCTCCTGTGCGGCAACGCCGGACTTGCGGGCCTTCTCGTAGTTTTCCGAAATCACCGTGCCCAACACCAGCAGGGCACTCGCGGCTGCCGCCAATGCCTGTTGCGCGACGAAAGCGGTCGCATCGTAGGCGCCGGCCACACCGATCCGCGGCAGGGTCATCCCGATCGCGAGGTTCACGGCGACGATGCCCAGCGCCGCGCCGCGCCAGCCATGCAGGAACGTCATGCCGACGGCGGGCAACATCATCAGCAGCAGGAGGCTCTGCATCAGCGACGCCTCCATATCGTGCCTCAGCACGATGGCGAAGCACATGGCGCCGAGAATGCCGGCGGAAATGAAGGCGTCGCGGGTGAGGTTGTCCTGGGAAAGCCACGTGCGGCTGCGTCTGGCCCAGACGAACATGGGCGGCACCACGATCAGGATCCCCAGATACTGCCCGATCGCGACCCTGACATACTCTCCGATCGAATCGAAAGCGCCCGGCCCGGAAAGCGCGACGTTCAGGATCATGTTCGACAGCGCCGACCACAGCGCGAGCGAAATCCCGATCAGCGGCAACCAGCGCCACCGTTCCTCGGCCGATTTGAATTTGCGGTTGAAGGCCAGTGCCAGACCGGCGATCAGCGGCATCAGCAGGAATGGGCTCAGGTAGGCCCATGCTTCGCCGTACTGGTCGACTTTGGGGCCGCGAAGGACCAGTAGTGCGCCGGCGTCGCCGGCGAAAACGTAAGGCCAGTATCGGGATGGCAGGAAGAGCAGGGCGGCGACGCGGATGCCGGCAGGGAGAAACCATTGGTCCAGCGAGTAGTACCACGCCAGCAGATATGCCGCGCAGTAGCCTGCACTCAGTGCCAAGCCCTTGATTACCCTATTCCGTTTCGCATCGTCCATTGCTTCCCCCTGTCCTCAGGTCCCGTCCGGCGCGGTTCAGCTCAGATGCGCTGCTCTCGAGGATTTATTCTCACAAAAACCCGGATTCGTCAAACCGTAATGTGAGGGGCATGACCCGCATCGGCGTCCGGGAGCGACGCTCGAAAAAGTCCGATCGGTGCAGCCGTGGATGGCTGTGTGGGCGAGGCGGTGATGTAAACGATTGATTCGCCAGTGAACGGTTAGAGGCAGCCCGCCATCGCGCCCAGGATCGTCAGGTTCGGCAGGTCGGCTTCCAGCACTTCCATGCGTTCCGCATCCTTGTCGTTGCCGATCAGCAGCCAGGCATTGCGCCGGATCGCGATGCGACGGATATCGGGCCGACCCCACAGGGTATAGGCGTAGATTCCGCCGTCCAGTACGTGTTCCTGCCGGCAGACCGCCACGTCCAGCAGGACCAGGGCATGCCGTTTGATCTCGGGCTCCATGGCCCGGGAGGGCTGAATGGCCCAGCGGACGTTGTCGATGGTGGTCAGCCCGAGTTCGCGGCGCACCATGAATTCGGGTAGCCAGATCCGGTTGGGGCCATCCCCGCGACCGAAGTGCGACAGTCGATCGATGGCCACATGGCCTTCCGGACAGGCAGCAGCGCGCGGACTGTGCAGGCCCATGACCTGTCGCGCGGAGTCGGCGCGCAATCTCTGATCGTAGGCCTTGCTGATGCGTTCGGGCGCCACGCCCAGTAAAGCGGCGATCGAAAGGGCGTGCTCGGCCGGGATCGGCCGACGACCCGCGCGCCAATGCGCGACATTGTTGCGCCCGACTCTGGCCACTTCCGCCACCCTGGTGCTGCTGGTGTCGGTGTCGTCCATCGCCTGCATGAGTGCTTCAGCGTACTTGTCCATACCGTTGACTCGGCCGACCCGGAGTGTGGTGACCGGATCATAGCGCAAGCCTTGACACGCATGTCAATTATGCTAACTTCGAAATCAATTCAGCTAACATGAATGGATGACTGTAATCGTACAGAACGCAGTCATTTTGATGGTCGGGCGCGGAATGTCGCCGCCGGGATTGCGCAGTCGCAGACGATGACAACCATGGCAAGGCAGGTTGTCGCGGTTGGCTGAAGCGCTCGGTCGGTCGGCGGGTCCGCAGCGGTGTGGGTGTCATCACAAGGGAGGTGCTGCATGCTGGTTCTGACTTGCCGTATCGGCGACACCGTACGCATCGGCGATGACCTGCGCATGACCGTGCAGAGTCGTTTACGCAACCGGGTAACGGTGGGCGTGATCGCGCCGGCAGGTGTGGACCTGTTCTTCGACAACGCCTGCCTGCGGCCTTCCGTGCTGCCCGACGGCGCATGGTCCTACCTCTTTTCGATGCTGGCCGTACGGCGCTATCGCGTCGGCGATGTCGAGGTCTGCGTCTGGCTGCCGGGCGACGCCGTTTCGCTGGCGGCCGACTGCGACGAGTACCTGCATGTCGGCGTCATTGCCCCCGAGCCGTTTCAGGTGTCCTGCGAACACCCGACTCCGGGCATCCGATCGTCGGATGCGCATGTTCAATCGCGGGCGGCGCCCGCACTTCTCTGGGCTTGAGGGCTTGACCCCATGTTGATATTGAACCGACGTATCGGCGAAACCATCCGCATCGGCGACGATGTTTCCGTCACGGTGTACGACAAGCTGCGCTATCACGTCACCATGGGGGTCGTCGCGCCGCCGGAAGCCCAGGTGTTCTACGGCGAGACCCGCATGCGCCCGGCGACGCTTCCGGATGGAGAGCGGTTTTATCTGATCTCGATGCTGAGCCAGGAAACCTTCCGGATCGATGATGCGCAGCTCATGGTCAGCTTCACTCCGTCCTATCTGGGGTCGGGTTCGCCACGCAAGCGTCAGGTGCGCATCGGCGTCGTCGCGCCGCAGTCGGTCGCCGTGCATCGCGAAGAAATCTATCTGCGCAATCTCGAGGGCAGCGGCAAACGCCTTCCTCCCATGCCGTTCTCGACCTGGCTGCGCCAGGCGAATCTGTCGGTGTCGTGTCGAGTCGCCGTCTGACCGACGATTGATGCCGACGTCCGGCTCCCGTCGATTCACGGGAGACCGTCGACGCGTTCCGCCATGATGCCGGGAGCGTCGGTTCGCCCATTGGGTTAGGATATTCCCGGCTTCGCATGCCGATGCCCGGGTGGCGAAATGGTAGACGCAGGGGACTTAAAATCCCCCACTCGAAAGAGTATGTGGGTTCGATTCCCACCCCGGGCACCAGACTGAAGTCCGAAGGCCGGGTTTCCCCGCGCGCTGCGGCACGCGCTCAATACGCACATCCCAGGGGCTTGCATGTCGCGCTACGCAGCACTGTTCGCCAGTTTCGTACTGACCATCGCATGTACCTTCGCCCTCGTGCTGCACAGTGCCGCATGGATAGGGGGCGTCGCGCTGTTCGGTGGTTTCGCCGCCCTCGGCGCGTGGGATCTGCTGCAGACCCGCAGTACCTTGCGCCGGAACTATCCGATCCTCGCCCATTTCCGCTACGGACTGGAATCGATCGGTCCGGAGATGCGTCAGTATTTCATCGAATCCGATACCGCCGAGGTGCCGTATTCGCGCCAGCAGCGGGCGTTGATCTATCAGCGCGCGAAAGCGGTGAACGATACCCGGCCCTTCGGCACCCAGCAGGATGTCTACGGCAGCGAGTACGAATGGATCAATCATTCGATGCTGCCGGCGGAGATTGCTTCCGAGGATTTCCGTATCCGCATCGGCGCACAGTCCGCGCAGCCCTACGACGCCAGCGTGTTCAACATCTCGGCGATGAGTTTCGGATCGTTGTCCGCCAGCGCGATCCGCGCCCTGAACGACGGCGCCAAGCGCGGTGGGTTCTATCACGACACCGGCGAAGGCTCGATTTCGCCGTATCACCGCGAACACGGCGGCGATCTGGTCTGGGAAATCGGCAGCGGCTATTTCGGTTGCCGCGACGACGATGGCGGCTTCAGCGAAGAACGCTTCGCAGCGAATGCGCGCGACCCGCAGGTGAAGATGATCGAGCTGAAGCTGTCGCAGGGCGCGAAGCCCGGGCACGGCGGCGTACTCCCGGCGGCGAAGGTCAGCGCAGAGATTTCCGCGACCCGCGGCGTCAGACAGGGCGTCGACTGTGTCTCGCCGGCGCGGCATTCCGCGTTTTCCACGCCGGCCGGTCTGCTGGAATTCGTCGCCAGGATGCGCGAGCTGTCGGGCGGGAAGCCGGTCGGGTTCAAACTCGCCATCGGTCATCCCTGGGAATGGTTCGCGATCGCCAAAGCCATGCACGAGACCGGGATGCTTCCGGACTTCATCGTGGTCGATGGCGGTGAAGGCGGTACCGGCGCGGCGCCCGCGGAATTCATGGATCACGTCGGCGTGCCCATGCATGAGGCGTTGATGCTGGTGCACAACACGCTGGTCGGGCTGAATCTTCGCGACCGTATCCGCATCGGAGCCGCGGGACGTATCTCCAGCGCATTCGATATCGCCCGCACGTTGGCGATGGGCGCGGATTGGTGCAACGCCGCGCGCGGCTTCATGTTCGCGCTGGGTTGTATCCAGGCGCAGAGTTGTCACACCGGCCGCTGTCCGACCGGTATCGCGACCCAGGATGCTTCGCGCTGGCGCAAGCTCGATGTGCCCGATAAGGCGACCCGCGTGCATCAGTTCCACGGCAACACGTTGAAAGCGCTGCGCGAATTGTTGTGCGCTGCGGGTCTGGAGCATCCGTCGCAGTTGGGGCCGGAACACATCCTTCGCCGGGTGTCGCCTTTCGAGGTGCGATCGCTCCGTGCGCTTTACAGCTTCATCGCACCGGGTGCGCTGCTGGACGGCACGGCGAACCATGCCGTGTTCCGCGAATATTGGGCCGAGTCGCGCAGCGACGCTTTCGAGCCGCACGCGCGGATCCGCGCGATGCGGGGCAGCAAGTCCTACTGAGCAGGTCTTGCCGAGCAAGCTCTACAAAGCAAGCTCTGAAAAGCATGCGCTCCGAGCAAGGCGAGGGTGCGCGAAGGGTCGCGATGGCGATGCCATGAATGCGCATGCCCGCGAATGCGGGCATGCGTGTGGCGTCGACGATGGAGCGGAGTGGTGGCTTACACTTTCTTGCGTTCAGCGATCCAGCGGTCGATCTTCGCTTCCAGCACGTCCAGCGGCACCGACCCGTCCTTCAGTACCTCGTCGTGGAAAGCCTTGATGTCGAAGCGGCTGCCCAACTGCTTTTCGGCGCGGGCGCGCAGCTCGGTGATCTTCATCTGCCCGATCTTGTAGGCCAGCGCCTGGCCTGGAATCGCCATGTAGCGCTCGGCTTCGGAGACGGAGTCGGTTTCGCCGGCGGCGGAATTTTCGAGCATGTACTTGATCACTTCCTCGCGGGTCCAGCCTTTGCTGTGGAAGCCGGTGTCCACCACCAGGCGGATCGCGCGCCACAGTTCGTTCTGCAGCATGCCGAAATACATGTACGGATCTTTCAGGACGCCCAGTTCCCTGCCGATGGTTTCGGAATACAGTCCCCAGCCTTCGCTGAAGGCGATTTCGCGGCCGAACCGGCGGAAATCGGGCAGCCCCTTGAGTTCCTGCTGCAGCGCGATCTGGAAATGATGGCCGGGCTTGGCTTCGTGCAGGAACAGGTCTTCGCTGTCCCAGGTCTTGCGGCTGGGCAGGTCGTAGGTGTTGACATAGAAGATGCCGGGACGCGTGCCGTCTTCGCTCGGCGGGCTGTACTGGCCGCCTGCGGCGGACTGTGCACGGAATGCTTCGACGGGACGGATCTCGAAGCCGGCCTTCGGCTTGAGGTTGAACATCCGGTCGAGCCCGGGCTCCAGCCTCGCTTCGATACTGCGGTAATACGTGAGCAGCGCTTCCTCCGACTCGAATTCGAACTTCTTTTCGGTGGTGAGATGCTTGAAGAAATCCTGCAGCGAACCCTTGAGGCCGACGTCCTTGATGACCTCGTGCATCTCGCCGTGGATGCGCGCGACTTCATCGAGGCCGATCTGGTGGATCTGCGCCGGGGTCAAGCGGGTGGAGGTGCTCTGGTAAGCATTGAAGGCGTACCAGTTCTGCCCGTTCGGCAGATCGCCCATCCCGGCGGTGTCGCGGCAGGCGGGGAGGTATTCCTCGACGATATAGGTGCGCAGGCGGCGGTAGGCCGGCATCAGCTCCTGTTCGATCATCGTGCGGTATTCCGCAGTCAGGCGCGCTTTGTCGGCATCGGAGAACGATGCCGGCATGTTCTTGATCGGGTTCCAGAACAGCGTGGCCTCCGCCTTGTCGGCGGTCAGCGCATCGAACTGCGGTAGCACTTTCTGCATCAGCGGCTTCGGCTGCACCACGCCCTGACGCACGCCTTCGCGCATGTTGACGATGGCCTGATCGAAGATCTCGGGAAGTTTCGACGCGCGCGCGCGCCAGTTCTCGTAATCCTTCACCGTCTTGAACGGCTGCGCGCTGCTGCCGGAGCCCAACTGCGCGGCGAAGGCGGCGATATTGGTGAACTGGTCCACCGGTAGCAGGTGAGTCGGGTATTTTTCGCTTTCCAGTGCGTCTTTCGCGGTTTTCACGAAGATGTCGTAGCTGAGCCGATCCTGGCCGCTCAGTCCTTCCGGGCCGATGGCTTCGATCCGCTTCAGCCAGCGCGTCGTGAAATCGTGGGCCTCGATGCGCGATGCCTCGCTGAGGAAGTTCGGCATCTGGTCGTTGTAGCGGCTGTCGCCCTGGAAGGTTGCCTGCAGCGGATTGAGTTTCAGGGTTTCTTCCCAGTGCTCGGCATAGAGGCGATTCAACTGCTGGCCCTTCGATTCGGCCGTAGCCGTTGCCGGACCGGCCTGCGGTGCGGCATTCGCCGCAAACGGCAGAGCGACGGCGCCGGCCAGCGCTGCCGCGACGGCGAGCGCCAACAGGGCAGGGGTGCGCGCGGTGGGAATTGCGGTCATGACGGACTCCGGTAGGGATGACGGTGATGGCGGAAGGCGATCGCGAAACGAGCGCGCGGCGGAAGCGCGCGACCTCGCAAGGTTCGCCGCATCGGCCGGAGATGGCATCGGCCAAAGGTCACTGCGCACGTTGGTCGCCGCCGCGCTGCCGGCAGGCGTCAGCCGGCGGCTTCCCTGCGCAACTGCGTCGCGCGCTCGACGCCGAGGTAGGCGATGATGGTGCGGCGCATCAGATAGATCAGCGGAATCAGGGCGATCGCGGCCAGCATCTTGTAGAGGTAGTTGATACTGCTGACGGCCATGAACAGTGATGTGGGCCACTGTTGCGGCCCCAGCACGAAGGCGATGTAGAGCACCACGAAGCTGTCGACCAGTTGCGATACCGCGGTGGAGCCGGTCGCGCGCAGCCAGACGTGTTTCTCGCCGGTCATGCGCCGGATGCGGTGGAACACGGAGACATCGATCAACTGCCCGATGAGGAAGGCCACCACCGAGCCGGCGATGGTCCACAGGCCCTGGCCGAACACCGCGGCGAACGCCTTCTGATAATCGGGCACGCCCTGGGATTTGACCGAGTCCACCCACCAGTCGGCGGGCGCGAGATGGATCGCAGCGAACGCGAAGACGAAGCCGTACAGGATCAATGCGACCGCGATCCACGAAATCATCCTCACGCCGCGCTTGCCGTAGAACTCGTTGATGACATCGGTGAACACGAACACGATCGGCCACAGTAGCGTGCCGGCGGTGAAGCTGAGCGAGCCGGTCTGGCCGAACAGATTCCACTGCAGCGGCGCGATGCCCAGGGTGTCCTCCAGCGCGAAGATCTTCACGCCGATGAATTCGGCCAGCACCGCGTTGACGCAGAAGAAGGCGGCGAGGCCGATGAACAACCGGGTGGCGCGGTCGTCGAGCAGATGCGGGCTCATGGCGTTGCAGTCTCCGGTGGAATGCCGCTTTTCGAAACGGTGTCCGGCGCCGCGCCCGGCGCCGAAAACGGGATCGCTTCCGGCGCGACCGCACCGCCGCTGATGATGAAACTCATCGCCTGATCCACGGTCCAGTCGGTGGGCGTCATTTTCTCGACCGGCACGATTTCGAGATAGCCCGAGGTCGGATTGGGCGTGGTCGGCACGTAGACCGCGGCGAGTTCGCGACCGGTGCCCTGTTCGCGCATGACCCGGGTGACGAAACCGAGCGTTTTCATCTCGGGGTGCGGAAAATCGATCAACACCACGCGCTGGGTGCCGTCCGGTTTGGTCTGCAGGATGTCGAGCAGCTTGCGCGCGCTGCCGTAGATGGTATTGGCCAGCGGGATGCGGCCGATCAGGGCCTCGAACCAGCGCAACAAGCGCTGCCCGAGCATGCGCCGGGTCAGCCAGCCGGCGAGCAGGATCACGCCGAGCGTGGCGATCAGCCCGAGCGCCGTCTTCACCCACGACTGCGCGAGCCAACCCAGCGCCTCGGGTGCGACCAGCGCGAGCGTCTGCATCAGTGGGTCGATCAGCGGCCGGCTGAGGTCCGACAGCATCACGAACACGAATTTGACGACGACCCAGGTCAACCAGATCGGCAGAAGAGTGAGCAGACCGGTGAAGAACAGGCCCTGCAGGCGGCGGGCAAGCGAGTGGGGATTCGACATCCGGCGATTGTACGGGCCGCCGCAGCGCGGGTTACAGCTCCCGCACCAGCCGGAAACCGACGTCGTCGTAGCCCCGCTGCGCTTCCAGCGGCCGTCCGCCGCCCGCGCCGCGCCAACTGCGGCCGGCCGACATGCGCTTGTCGCAACTGCCGCCGGCGCATTCGCCCAGCCATTCGGCCACCGCCTTGCCGTTGTCGTTGCGCGATGTGGCCTGCGCTTCGGTCGCGGTCGGCAGGCGATAGCGGTGGTTGCCGCGTTGACTCTGCCAGCGGGCGTAGGCATCGGCGTCCTGCCAGGACACGCAGACCACCGAGCCGTTGCCGGATTGTTCGAAGCCGGGCGTTTCCCAGGTC
Organism: Thermomonas sp.; assembly: GCA_020692565.1. Taxonomy (GTDB): domain Bacteria; phylum Pseudomonadota; class Gammaproteobacteria; order Xanthomonadales; family Xanthomonadaceae; genus Lysobacter_I. Next base: position 23,879 of record JAIMKJ010000030.1, on the reverse strand, counting down.
CGCGGCGCCAGTACCCGCAGCAGCGATGCGCGTTCGCGGCACAGCGACGGTGGGCGCTTGGTCGCCTTGACGAAAGCAGCGTAATCGTCGCGACTGACCGGGGCCCGCGAAACCGCGACCAGTTTGCCGCCGGTATCGATCAGGGTCATGTCGCCGATGGTGTCGGCGACGCGGTCGCCGGGCTGTACGATCTTCGCCGCCCGCGACTGCAGCGCCGCGATCTGCGTCTTGTCCATGCCCAGCTTCCTGGCCGAATCGACCACGCGCTCTGCGGCGGCGCGGTCGAACCCGGTCTGCGCCTCGTTCATGCGCGTCGAAAGGCCGGATGCCAGTTGCTTCCTGAGTTGCGTCATGCGCGCGGTGCCGGTCGCGCGATCCTGTTCTGCCAGCCGCTGCATGCGGCTGACCAGATCGCGCACGGCGGCATCGTCGCCCTTGCGCAAGCGCTGTTCGGTTTCGCTGCCGAGCGCGGTCATCAGCCGGCTGTTCATCTGCGCCAGGCCGTCGTGGCTGGGGTCGGTGCGCCAGGCCGCCATGACGCTGTCGTAGGCGTTCCCGCCCGGAGGAGAGACCAGCCGACGTTGTTCCAGGTGCCGCTGCGCGTCCACGACGAAACGCTGCGCGGCGGATTCGGGCGCCGCGCGCAGCATCGAATCGGTGGGGTCGGAGACCGGCGCGCCGAGGGTCGGATCCAGATCGGCGGTCATCGGTACCGGCGTGCCGGGGCTTCCGCTGTAGCTGGCGAAGGTGCGTTCGATGCTGCGCTGATCGAAGCGGACCAGCAGCACGATTCCGCCTGCGACGGCCGCGATGCCTGCGGCCGCGAGCACGATCTGCTTCGGGCCGGTGCGGGCGCGCAGCCGCGCCAGAGCTGCGCGCATCGGCTGGCGATGCGCATGCGGCACGCGGTGCATCGCGGCCAGCATGTCGGGGGCGTCGTTGAAGCGTTCGATCGGCGTTTTCGCCAGCACGCGATCGAAGAACCGCTGCCAGTGGCCCAGATGCGGCGGCAGTCGCGGGATCGGATCCTGGACGTGCTTGAGCGCCATCGACAGCCCGTCCTCGGCCTGGTACGGCAGGCGGCCGACCAGCATTTCCCAGGCCAGCACGCCCAGGCTGTAGAGGTCGGCGCGCAGATCCACCTCGGTGCCGCGCGCCTGTTCGGGCGCCATGTAGGCGGTGCTGCCCACCGCCACGCCGGCGGTGGTGACGCGGGAGCCGTAACCGCGGCGCAGGGCGATGCCGAAATCGGTCAGCATCGGGCGTTCGGCTTCGTCGAACAGCACGTTCTCGGCCTTCACATCGCGATGGATCACCCCGCGGCCGTGCGCATAGGCCAATGCGCTGAGCAGGGCTTCCAGGATTTCGCGTACCCGCGATTCGTCGCGGGTGAGGTTGCGCTTGCCCAGATGCCCGCGCGGCAGCACCGGCATCACGTGGTAGGGCTGGTGCTCGCGGGTCCGGCCGACTTCGTGGATATGCACGATATGCGGATGATCGAGGCGGGCGATGGTACGCGCCTCGTTCTCGAACCGGCGACGGCCGGTTTCGTCGGTCAGCGCCTCCTGGCGCATGACCTTGATGGCCACCTCGCGACCCAGCGACAGCTGCTGGCCGAGGTACACCGTCGACATGCCGCCATGCCCGAGAATCCGCAGCAGGCGGTAACCGGGAATCTCCGGCCATCCTTCCTGCTGATCTTTTTGCGTAGAACCCATGTATATCCCCCTGTTGCCCGCCGAGCATACCCAAGGCGGCCCCGGGAGTGAATGCGCTGATGCATGACGGTATGCTCATCCATCGGGGATAACGGAAAAAAAGCTGTCGATGGGCATGAGGCGCGGGTTGAAATGGGCGGGCATGACGCTGTTCGCGTTCATGTTGCTGACGCTGGCCGCGTGGTCGCTGGCGCGTTGGCTGGGGCCGACCGATGCCCAGGAGACGGCTTTGGAGACGATCCGGCACATCCCTTCGCTGGAGGGCAAAAACGCATTCGGGACCTTGTGGCTGTTGGCGTACGACATCCCGCCAGCTGAACAGGAAGGCGTGCTGGCGGAAGACCTGCGCCGGCTTGCGGCGGCCTCGCCGGGCGGGGCCGGGCACTCGAATCCATCCGGCGCGTTCTCCAGCAGCGCCGAGAAACGCTATCCGAAGCAATCGCCGTCGATGAGCGAGACCGATCCCTGGTGCGGCGGCGATGGCGGTTGTCTGCAGAAAGCGAGGGCGGATCGCGAACGGTATGGCGCATTGATCGAACGCCATGCAGCGCTCATCGACCGTGCCGAAGGCTTGTCGGCGTACGACGGTATCCGACATCCGCGGATCGCCGACGCGTTGGGGTTCGTCCTGCCGCCCTACCAATTCGGGAAACTGCCGGCCACGCGCTATGCCGTGGACTTCGTCGATGGCCGTCGATACGAAGCGTTCGAGCGCACTTGCGTCGCGATCACGACATGGCGGCGTCTCGGCGCGGACAGCGATACATTGATCACTCGATTGATCGGCACGACGTACTCGGCCGATGTCTACGGCCGGCTGTTCGCGGAGATGCTGGCCGAGACACCGCGCGATTTCGAACTCCCGCCCGCGTGTTCGCAGGCGTTCGCGGCGACCACAGACGAAGAGTTGTCGATGTGCATGGCGATGCAGGGCGAGTTTCTTTTCCTCGAATCGGCGACACGACAGATCGAGACCGACGAGTCGGAAGCCATGTCGGAATTCGAAAAAGCATTGATGCCCTTGTTCTACAGCGCGGACATGACCGATGCGCAGCGCGCGGAAATTCTGGCGTTCTATTGCGGCGAACGTGTGACGCATGCGATGAGGGCGGATCGGCCGGTACCGGCCGCACCCGTCGACGACTCGTTCCTCCGATTCCAGTGCGTCGGCAATCCGGTGGGGTGCGTGTTGTCCGGCATCGCCAATCCGGCGTTCGATCCCTATCCGAAACGCGTGCAGGACGCGAACGCGAAACTGCGGCTGATCGCCCTGTTGCTGCGGCTCCGCGCAGACACTTCGGACACACGTCCGATCGATATACGCCTGCGCGCGTCCGCAGTGGATGTCGGTGCGCCGGGGCGCGAAGTCGGGATCGGACCGGATGGACGCACGCTGAGGCTTCGGATGTACGGCAAGGGCTGGGGAGACGACTGGGACATCCCGCTGCCTGCGTATTTTCAGGGTGCTGCTGCCGTCACCTCACGCTGACGGCGCGGCGCGCTCTTTCCTGCGGATATACAGCTGCTTGCGCACGCGGGCGACGATTTCGCCGTCCGCGTCGACGATCTCGGTCTCGCACCAGCGCAGATACTTCTCGCCGTCCGCGGTGGCGGTGCGGATCTCGTCGAGCATCGCGTCGTCCAGGCGGAAGCGCGCGCGCACTGTGCCGCGGCCGGGTTTGCGGAAATCGATCGCGCCGGCCTTGTCCCAGACGATGTAGTCCTTGCCCAGGGCATTGAGCGTGAGCAGCATCCAGAACGGATCGGTCATCGAAAACAGATTGCCGCCGAAATGCACGCCGACGTAATTGCGGTTCCACCAGTGCGAACGCAATTCGATCTCGGCGTGTCGCCAGTCGTCGGCGATCGTGCGCACACGCACGCCGCTGAACAGATACGGCGGCCACAGGTTCATGATCCGGCGCAGGCCGCGCGCCGACAGTTGACGCGGCATGCGGGATTCAGACCAGCAGCAGCGAGGACATCTTGCGGCGGTATTGTCCGACCAGATCCTCGTCCTCGATGACGCGGAAGGCATCGATCAACGTGCGCCGGGCCAGACCGTCCTGGTATGCGCGATCGCGGCGCAACATTTCGATGAACTGTTCCAGCCCGTCCTGCGAACGTCCTGCGACGATGTGCTGCACGCCGAGCAGGTGCCGGGCGCGCAGATCGCCCGCATCTGCGGCAATCGCCGCCTCCAGAGTCTCCGCAGGCGGTGCGTCCTTCAACAGCGTGGCGAAGCCGAGGCGGGCGCGGGCGCGCACCGCGCGATCGTCGGTGGACAGGTTGGCGGGCAGGGCGTCGAGCAGGCGCTCGGCATCGGCGACGGCGCCGGTCTGGAGCAGGGCCAGCGCGAGTTCGAGCTTGAGCTCGGCGTTGTCCGGTGCGGCTTCGATCTCGCCGCGCAGGCGCGCGACTTCGGCCTGCGGGTCCACGACCTGCGGCTCGGGTGCGGCGTCTTCCACGGGCGCGGCTTCCGCCGCGGCCGGTTCGATCTGATGATGGGTCAGGAACTCGCGCAGTTGGCCCAGCGGCAGCGCACCCTGGAAGCCATCCACCAACTGCCCGTCCTTGACCAGCACGACGGTGGGGATCGAGCGGATCTGGAAGGCCGCGCCGAGTTCCTTTTCGGCATCCACATCGACCTTCGCCAGCACGAAGGCGCCGTTGTACTCGGTTGCCAGCGCTTCCAGCATCGGGCCGAGGGTCTTGCAGGGGCCGCACCATTCGGCCCAGAAATCGAGCAGCACCGGGGTCTGCAGCGAGCGTTGCATGACATCGGTCTCGAAACCCTGGGTGGTGGCGTCGAAAACGTGGGGCGACGTGGAGGACATGCGGCGATTCCGTTGGCGTGAGTCATGACTATTGTGCCAGTCGGCCGCGATTCCAAGGTGGCGGGCATGCCGGCGCGGCGACACCGGCGCGCGAACGGCGGACGCCTATTCGCCGAACAGCAGGTTCGCAGGCGAATACTGATCGGTCAGCGGACGATAGCCGGCGATCTTCGGCTGCGGCTGCGATTCCAGTTCGGGCGCGAAGATGCCGATCGCAAGCAGTTGCACCTGCTGCCGGATCGCGTTCTCGCGCAGCGCATGCTCCGGCCGCAGTCCGTCGCGGCCGGCGAGGATGATCCGGTTGCCCATCGACATCTCCACCGTCCGGGTGTCGTGGAAGACCGATTGATAGGTCGCCGCTTCGTACGGCGCGAGCGGCCCGCGCGCGAAGGTGTTCGAGGCGACCACCCCGCCCGGGGCGAGCAGCGACTTCACCTCGTCGATGAATTCGCGGGTCATCAGGTGCTCCGGCACGTAGACGCGCTCGTAGGCATCGATGACGATCAGGTCGTAGCGGACCCCGGCCCGCGCCTGCCGGCGCGCGAACACGCGGCCGTCGCCGATGAAGGTCCGCAGTCCGGGGTCTTCGCGGAATCCGAAATAGCGCTTGGCGACCGCGACGACCGCCGGGTCCAGTTCCACCACGTCGATCCGCAGGTCGGGATCGATCCGACGCATCGCGGTGGGGATCACCCCGCCGCCCAGGCCGATCACCAGCACGCGCTTCGCGCCGGGATTGGCCATCAGACCCGCGAACACGGCCCGGGTGTACGGAATGGCCAACTGATCCGGGGTGTCCTTATAGATGCAGCTCTGCATGCCGCCGCGTCGGGCGAACGACATGCAGCGATGCGTGTCGGTATCCAGCACGATGATGTCGCGGTACATCGACTTTTCGCGATGGACGATCTCGCCCTTGTTCAGCGCGGCATCGGGCGCGCAGCCGACCGCCGTCAGCAGCGCCAGGGTCGACAGCAGGCAGGCCGGCAGCTTAAACCGCATGACGGCGGCGCCCGGTCATGCACAGCGCCGTTCCGATCGCGAAGGAGATCGCGATCAGCCCCAGAATGATCGTGTCGATCTCGAACAGCAGCACCAGATAGAACGTGGTGAAGATGGTGCCGCCGGCGGAACCCAGCGTGGACGCGAAGTACAGACGTCCTGCGGACTGCCCGGATTTCTCGATATCGCGGATCAACAGGCGTACTGCGTACGGCGACACCATGCCCGAGAACAGCGTGGGTGCGCTGAACATCAGTGCCGACGCCAGCAGCGAGCCGTAGCGCGGGTCGGAAATCGCCAACGACAGCGCATCGAACACGACGTCGCCGAAGAACACGATCGGCAGCGCGAACAGTGCCTCCGCGATCAGCAACAGCCCCAGTCCCCTCGCCGACGGCGCGCGCAGCGACAATTGGCCGCCGATCAGGTACCCGATGGCCAGTGCGGTCATGAATACGGCGATCAGCGCCCCCCAGACGAAGATCGAGCTGCCGAAGTACGGCGCCAACAGACGACCGCCGAGGAGTTCCACGCCCATCACGAAAAAGCCGCTCCAGGCGGCTGCGAAGTACAGGGCGGGATTGCGCCAGCGCCGGCGCAGGGGCGTTCCGGCGGCGGGCGGATGGATTCGGGGTTTTGCCGTCGCGGACAGGCTGGCTGACATGCGGATTTCCTTCGGGAGTGCGTTCGAGCTTCGTCCGCGATTGTGCCAAGTCGGAGGCCGCTAAGGGCGATGTAAGGTGTACTTGACATTCGAAAATCGAAATGTATGCTTTACATTACATTTTGTCACCGTGAGCTTACGTCAATGGTCGTGCCGGTTTGGATGCGTTGGGGGTTGATGCTGGTCGCGGGCTGCGCGCTGTGGCTGTTGCTGGCCGGGCCCGAGCGATTGCTGGGCTGGGATGCCGGCAATCTCGGCATGGTGATGTTGATCGCCAGTACCTGGGGCCTGCTGTATTCGGTCTCGCGACTGCCGCGCGAGGCGCTGGCGCGGTCGGCGTCGCCGGCGGAATGGAAGGCGCGGGTCGGCGCCGGCTTCACTCTGATCGCCATGATCTATTTCTTCGCCAAGATGCATGTCTTCGACGATGCGCCGATCCCGCACAACCCGGATGCGACCGCCGTCGGCCGCAATCTGGTGCTGCTGTTGATCGCCTGGACGATCCTGTCCAGCGTGCTGGCGTCGCGGTGGAAGGGAATCGTGGAAGAGGACGAGCGCGACCGCGAGATCGCAGTGCAGGCCGCGGGTTGGGGCAGGGCGGCGCTGATCTTCAGCATCGTCGGCTTTGCGGTGATGCTGGGCTTCACGCCGGCATCGCGCCTGGCATGGGCAACGCCGCTGATGATCGGCAACCTGCTGGTCTTCGCGCTGATGTGGGGTTGGCTGTGCGAGTACGTGGCGGCGCTGGTGTATTACTGGAAAGACCGCAGGAGTGAAGCGCGATGAACAAGCACGAAAAGTTCGCATGGATTCGCTTTGCAATGACTGCATTGATATTCGCATTCCTCTTCGGGAAACTATTTTTTTTCGATTTGCCCGTCGAAGTCACTGAATGGGAAGAGATCTACGACAACATATCGGATCTGTTTCTTGTCTCGATGTTCGCGGGTGCTGTATTGACCCGACCTGGAAAAGGTGTGGTTGCGGATGAGCGCGACCGGGCGATCTCCGCGTCCGCCGCCAGGTCCGCACTGGCTGCCTTGACGTTGATCATCGTTGTTTCGGGGGCAATCATCGGTATGGATGCTTACGCCGATTTGCTGACCACCTATCCGGCGGCCTGGTTCAAGCACTATTTGATAGCGTGTTTGGCATTTGCGTGGGCGATCGAATCATCAGTCTGCGTGTTCCAACATTGGCGTGATCGTCGATGACCGCGACGCCGATCGCCAATCACATCCGCCGTTTCCGTTTCGAACGCGGCGAAATGACCCAGGAAGCGCTCGCGCAGGCCTGCAGCGTGACCCGGCAGACGATCATCGCGCTCGAAGCCGGGCGATATGCGCCATCGCTGGAACTGGCGTTCCGGATCGCGCGCACGTTCGGCGTAAGCGTCGAAGACGTATTCCAGTGGAAGGAAATACCGTGAAAGCTCGACTAATGGATCGCTCCAGAAAATTTTGTGGCCCGGTTGCGCTGGTGTTGTTCGTCGCCGCTACAACGGTCGCAGGCGCAATGCTCGACGGCTATTCGCATCGCGAACACCCGCTGGCGTTGCTGGGCGCTGTCGGCATGCCGGGGGCATTGGCGTTCAATGTGTTCGCTTTCGTATTGCCGGGGTTATTGCTGGCAGTCGGCTTCTGGACGATGCGCTCCGCATTGCCGGCAACGGCAAACTGGCGCGCGCGGATCGGTACGCAACTCGCGGTGCTGTCGGCGCTGGCGTTCGCGGCGCAGGGGCTGTTTCCGCTCGATCCCGACAACCTCGGTGGCCAGGCGAACGCGCTGCATGCGCTGGCCTGGACCGTGTGGTGGATCGCTTTCGCGGCTGCGGGCGCTCTGCTTGCGGCCAGCGCACCATCGCGCGGGTTCAGGCGCGCGACGGTGTTGTTGTTGATTGCGACGCTGGCGCTCGCATTGCTGCCTTGGCCCGGGTCGATGGCGGCGATCGCGCCACGGCTGGCGTATGTGATCTGGTTCGCCTGGGCGACGTACGCCGGCCGCGAAGCGCCGCTCAGCCGTGCTTGAGCTTCAGCCCCAGGATCGTCGCCGACAGCAGGAAGGTGACGATGTTCGAGAGAATCATCGGCATCGAATTCAGCGCGATGCCGTAGACCAGCCAGAACGCGATGCCGATGGTGAAGACCACGTACATGCCCAGCGAGATGCTGCGGGTGTCGCGGGTGCGGATGGTCTTCAACGCCTGCGGTACGAAGGCGAGGGTGGTCATCGCCGCGGCCAGATAACCGGCCCATTCCATGTTCGCCATTTCCGCGCTCACTTCCCGTTGCCGGGACGCTTGTGGATCACGCCGTCCTTCATGACGAAATCGACGTTCATCACGACCTTGATGTCCTTCAGCGGGTCGCCGGGCATGGCGACGATATCCGCGCGCTTGCCGGCCTCGACCACGCCCTGATCGTCCACGCCCAGCACCTCGGCGGCGTAGAACGTCGCCGACTGCAGCGCATAGCTCGCCGGAATGCCGGCCTCGACCATATAAACGAATTCGCGGGCGTTCTCGCCGTGCGGACCCACGCCCATGTCGGTGCCGAAGGCGATCTTCACGCCGGACTTGTAGGCTTTGCCGGCGGTCTCCTGGATGAGCGCACCGATGCGCGCGGCTTTCGGGCGCACGACGTCGGGGAAATAACCGTCGATCTTCGCCTTCTCGGCGACGAAACGGCCGGCGGCGATGGTCGGCACGTACCAGGTGCCCTTCTGCTTCATCAGCGCCATGATGTCGTCGTTCATGTAGGTGCCGTGTTCGATGCTGGTGACGCCGCCGAGCACCGCGCGCTTCATGCCCTCCGCGCCGTGCGCGTGGGCGGCGACGCGGTAACCATAGTCCTTCGCGGTGTCGACCACCGAGCGCACTTCGTCGACCGTGAACTGCGGCGCATCCCCGGAGCGCGCATAGCTGAGCACGCCGCCGGTGGCGGTGATCTTGATGACGTCGCTGCCTTCCTTGTAGCGCTGTCGTACGGCCTGGCGGGCATCTTCCACCGAATTGACCACGCCTTCGGTCGGACCGGGCGGGCCGACCAGATGCGCCAGCGCCGAATTCATGCCGTTGGTCGGGTCGGCATGGCCGCCGGTGGTGGCGATGGACTTGCCGGCGGCCCAGATCCGCGGCCCTTCGATCAGTCCCTGGTTGATCGCATCGCGCAGATGCGGCGCGACTTCGCCGCCGAGATCGCGGACGCTGGTGAATCCGGCCATCAGCGTCTTGCGGCTGTAGCTCACGCCGCGCAGCGCGAACGCGGTGTCGTCGAGACGAAACCCTTCCTCGTAGCTGCGCGGACTGGATTGACTGCCCAGATGCACGTGCAGATCCGTCCAGCCGGGCGAGCAGGTGTGTCCGGCGAGGTCGATGACGCGGGCATCGGCGAGTTCGATGCGCCCGGCGCGCACTTCGGCGATCTTGCCGTCGCGCACCACCACGGTGTGCGCGCCGAGCATCTGTCCCTTGCGGCTGTCGAACAACCGTTCGCACTGCAATGCGATATCCGCCGCGGAAGCATGCAGCGGTGCGAGGCAGCACAGAGCGACGGCGAGCGCGGAACGGGTCATGGCGGGAGTCCTCGAAGGCGTCCCGCGATCATAACGTGCCGGAGCAATGCGGTCCCGCAGGCATCGGCTCCGGCCATCGGCCCCTCACACCTTGATGACCATCGGCTCCACGGTGACCGCCGGCAGCAGGCGCTGGGTGAAATACTTGTCCTGGAAATACTTGATCTTGTCGCACAGCACCGGGTGCGGAATGCCTTCGTAGAAGAAGATTTCCTTGTCGAAACCGATCGCCTTCAATTCCTGCGGCAGCATCAGCGCGCGGCGTTCCTCGGACTCGCTGCGGCTGAACTCGCGGCCGCGGGTGAAACTGTCCTTCTTGACCGTGGTGTAGCCGAGCATCTCGGAATAGTCGTTGGCGTCCTGCTGCTCGCGCGGCGCGTACACGATCTGCAGCGCGTGGTTGGTGATCATCGTGCGCGAAATATCCTTGCCGTACGTGGCGTCGAGCTGCGACATGCTCTGGATGATCGGCAACAGGCGGATGTTGTAGCCGGCCATGTACGACACCGCGGTGGAAATGATGTCGACCTTGCCGATCGAGGTGAACTCGTCCATCAGCAACAGGCACTGGTGCTTCAGTTCCTTGTTGTTCTGCGGCAGTTCCTTGGTGTTGAGGTTGATGAGCTGGCTGAAGAACAGATTGATGATGAGCCGGCTCTCGGCCAGCTTGTTCGGCTGGATGCCGATGTAGATGGTCATCTTCTTCTTGCGCACGTCGGTGAGCAGGAAGTCGTCGGCGCTGGTGACGGCATCGAGGATCGGGTTGATGAACGCGTTCAACGGTTCCTTGAAGGTGCCGAGGATCGAGGCGAAGGTCTCGTCCGCCTGCGACAACATGCCGGAGAAGGCGGTCTTGGCGTGACCGCTCAGGAACGGCCGCTGCGCCAGATCCTTGAGGAACGGCTTGAGTTCGCTCTGGCCGTCGCCCGACGACAACCGGTAGATCGCGCCCAGCGACGGCGGCTTGGAGAACGGGAAGCCGATCTTCTGGTCGTCGTCGTATTTCTCGAACAGATAGAGCGCCAGGGCCATGAACGCGTTGCGGGCCTGGCTGACCCAGAATTTCTGGTCCTCGGCGCCGTCCGGGTACAGCATCGCGGCGATGCTCATCAGGTCGGAGACGCGGAACGCCGGATCGTCGGAGACGTAGGTCAGCGGGTTCCAGCGATGGCTGCGACGGTCTTCCGCGAACGGATTGAACAGATAGATTTCGTGACCGACGCTGGCGCGCCAGCCACTGGTCAGGTCGAAGTTCTCCTGCTTGATGTCCAGCACCACCAGCGATTCCTGGTAGTCGAGCAGATTCGGAATCACGATGCCCACGCCCTTGCCCGAGCGGGTCGGCGCGGCCAGGATCACGAACTGCTGGCCGCTCAGGCGCAGCAGCTTGCCGCCGAACTTGCCGACAACGATGCCGTTCTTCTCGGACTTGAACATCCCCTTCTCGGAGAGATCGCCGCCGGTGGCGAAGCGCGCGTCACCGTGCAGGGCCTTCTGGCGCGGCTTCAACACCAGCACCAGCATGACCAGCCACAAGGCGAAGGGCACGCCGAAGCCGATCATGCCGCTGTTCTTGATCGTCTTCACGTAAGGCTTGACCTGGGGAAGGTCGATGGCCTGGAAGTACTCCAGCCAGGTGTTCCACTGCAGTGCGGTACCGCGCAGCTTCAGTTGCATGAGTACGATGTAGCCGGACAGATAGAGCCCAGCGACGATGGTGCCGACCAGAAGGGCAAGGATGAAAATGAGTTTCGCTTTGGAGTTCGAGTTCTGACTGCTCACGGGGTGGCATCCTGCAGTGATTCAGGTGTCCGGGGGAGGGGGATCGTCCGGTGGGACGAGGTCTCGGCGACGGCGGCTGCGGATTTTCGCCCGGCCACGAGAGGGCTTGGCCGCGGGGAGCGGAGATGATGCGATGGCGGCAGCATTTTGGTTTCAATTGCAACTTTCTTTGACGATCCTGCCATCCATCTGTCCCCTGTTGGCCGGATGCGATCTTACGTCATCCCCCTGCCATGCCTGCAAGCCTGCAGGCAGCGGACATGCGATGCCTCTCGAAGATGTCCCGAATGTCTCTTGATGGTTGCGTTTTGAGACGAATGGCATGTTTTTCGATATGATCAGCAGCCATTCATTCGTTGACAGGCACGACCAGCCTGTAGAGTATGGTCTGGGCGCAGGGAGGACAGGGGATGCCCCGTTTGGTCAACAATCATCGCTGCAACACGCACGCGGCTCCGGACAGGAGGGTTCCGTCTTGCTACCAGGTATGGAACTGATGGGCTGCCAGGGACTGGCCGTCCCGACCGAAGTCATGCACCACGTCGTGCGTGTCGAATCCTCCTACAATCCCTACGCCATCGGCGTGGTGGGTGGCCGTCTGGTGCGCCAGCCTAAGAATCTTCCCGAAGCGCTCGCCACCGTGCGCATGCTGGAGAGCCGCGGGTTCAATTTCTCGATCGGCCTGGCCCAGGTGAATCGCTACAACCTGGACAAATACGGTCTCGACACCTACGAAAAGGCTTTCGAGCCCTGCGCCAATCTGTCCGCAGGGTCGAAGATCCTCGCCGAGTGCTACCAGCGCGCCAGCGGCGACTGGGGTAAATCCTTCAGCTGCTACTACTCGGGCAATTTCTCCACCGGCTTCCGTCACGGTTACGTGCAGAAGATCTATGCCTCTGTCCGGCAGGGACGTGCGACCGAAGGCGTGCCGGGCGCACCCCCGATCGAGGTCGTTGGACGGGTGGCCCGCCGGACGGTCCCGGTCACGAAACATCCGCTCTACAACGCCGCCGCTTCCGCCGAACCGGGCGCGACGGGCGACGTGCCGGCCACCCTAGCCGCGGCTGCGCCTTCGCGCAGCGAGCGCGTGCGGTCGAGGATCGAAGCGACGTCGCGGATCGAGCCCACGGCCCCTCCGGCGGTCGAAGTCCCGATGCCCACACCGGCTGCCGCACCTGCGCCGGTCGCGGCGGCGGCACTCCCCGCCATGCCTCCAGCCCCAATGGGGCGTGCGGTCCTGGCCAATGGCCCGGTCGGTGTCGCCCGAGTCGTCGGCGCCGAAGCGGCGCCCGCTCCCGAACCGGCGGCCGACGCCGAACCCAAGCGCCGCGGCCGGACTTCCGACAAGGCGTTCGTCATGAGCGCTGCGGACCAGGACGATGCTTTCGTGTTCTAGCTTCCCCCCTATGCCCGGGGCTGTCATGGACCGTGTATATAGTTGTAGCAAGCGTTCCACCCCACCAACCTAAGGAGAGTAACTGATGAAAATGTCCAACAAGGGCCACGTGTCCTCGCTGCTGATGGCACTGGTCTTCGTGGCCGTGCTTGCCGTTCCGAACATGCTGTTCGCCCAGACCTTCGAAGGTGCCGACGAGCGCATTTGCGGCTTCTTCGACGACATCCGCGGCCTGCTCAACATGGCTTCGGTCGCCATCGTCACCATCGCCGTGATCTTCTCGGGTTACCAGATCGCCTTCGCCCACAAGCGCATCGCCGATGTTGCCCCGATCCTGATCGGCGGCCTGCTGATCGGTGCCGCCAGCCAGATCGCCGGCATGCTCCTCCTGGGCGACGGCGCCACTGCCGAAGCCGATTGCACCGCGATGGTCATGAACGCGCTGCCGGTCTTCAATGCATAAGAACGTGCTCTTTCGCGGTTGCACCCGCCCGGCCATGTTCATGGGGGTGCCTTACATCCCCTTCTTCGTCGGTGCGGGCGGCTCGCTCTTGCTTGCGGTCTATTTCGGTCTGCAGTACCTGCTGCTGATACCGCCCGTCATCTTCATCATGAGACAGATGGCCAGGCGGGACGAAATGATCTTCCGTTTGCTGGGATTGAATCTCCAGTTCAAGATGCGGGCTCGCAACCTGAAAGAACATGCGGGGATGTGGGTGTTCTCCCCGAATGCATATCGCAACACGCAGCCCGGCGGGAAACGCAAGTTCTCCGGTCCGTTCATCATCAGCGGCAAGATGACCGGCCCCGGAAAAGCGTCTCGACGGGGTGCTTCCACCGCATGATCCGTTCCTCCCGGTGTCCGACGCGTTCGGACACCGGGAGGCATGGCGTAGTAACAGGTTCAATCGACGGAATTCCGTGCAAACGGATTCGTGTTCATCGAACTGTTGGTTCTCCGTTTCGCTTGAGCCGATCCTGACCAGTCCGGTCCGGCTCGTGCGATAGGCAGACATCGTTTTTCACGGCACAGTTTTCGACCCTCGAAGGCACATGTTCACTCCCGACACTTCCATCAGCGAGTTCGTTCCGTTCTCCTCGCATGTTTCCCCCTCGGTCATCAAGACCCGCGAGGGTGATTACCTGATGTCCTGGCATCTCGAAGGCCTGCCCTTCGTCGGCCGCGAGGAATGGGAGATCGAACACCGCCACAACACCTTCAACCGGCTGTTGCAGACCCTGCGCGCGCCGGACTTCGTCAATGTCGCCTTCTGGGTACACGATATCCGCCGACGCCGGCGCGTGACGATCAAGAGCAATTTCCGGCAGCGCTTCAATCAGGAGATGTCCGACGCTTACTACAGCGCGCTCTCCTCGCAGAAGATCATGCAGAACGACCTGTATCTGACCATGATCTTCCGCCCGGTCGTGACCGGTAAACGGCTCATGGAAAAGACCGCCGACCACGCCAAGCTCAAGGCCGAAGAAGAGCAGGCCGTCGCCAAATTGCTTGAGCTCGCCGGAAACGTCGAAGCGGTCATCAAGGATTACTCGCCCTACCGTCTCGGCATGTACGAAGGCGCCAATGGCGTCGTCTTTTCCGAAACCCTCGAATTCCTCGGTTACGTCCTGAACCGCATCGAAGAACCGGTGCCGGTGCTGCACGCGCCGATCTACAACTATCTGCCGGTCAGCCGGCACATGTTTTCCAGCAAGAGCGGCGACTTCGTCATCAATACGCCGAACGGCGTCAATCACTTCGGTGCGATCCTCAACGTCAAGGAATACGCCGACGGCACTTACCCGGGCATCCTCAACGGTCTGAAATATCTCGATTTCGAGTACGTCATGACCCATTCCTTCAGCCCCATGGGGCGTCAGGACGGGCTCAAGGTGCTCGAGCGCACCAAGGGCATGATGATTTCGTCGGGCGACAAGGCGGTCAGCCAGATCGTCGAACTCGATTACGCCATGGACGAGATGACGTCCGGCAATTTCGTGCTGGGCGAGTACCACTTCATCATGGCCGTGTATGCGGACAGCCAGGATCTGCTGACCCAGCGCGTCGCGACCACGCGTGCGGAATTGTCCAACGCCGGCTTCGTCTCGTCGAAGGAGGATCTGGCCGTCGCGCCGTCCTTCTATTCGCAGATGCCGACCAACTGGAAGTACCGTACCCGGATCGCGAACGTCAGTTCGCTGAACTTCCTGGGGCTTTCGCCGCTGCACAACTTCGCCTCCGGCAAGCGCGACAACAACCCGTGGGGCGAATGCGTCACCACGCTGCAGACGACCAACGGACAGCCGTACTACTTCAACTTCCACGCTACGCATCCGGCCGAAAATTCGCTGGGCGAGAAAGCGATCGCCAATACGATGGTGATCGGTAAGTCCGGTACCGGTAAGACCGCGCTGATCAACTTCCTGCTCAGCCAGGTCCAGAAATACAATCCGTCGCCGACCATCTTCTTCTTCGACAAGGATCGCGGCGCCGAGATCTTCGTGCGTGCCTGCGGCGGCAATTATCTGGCGCTCGAAAACGGCCAGCCGACGGGCTTCAATCCGTTCCAGTGCGAACGCAACGAAGCCAATGTCCAGTTCCTGGCCGATCTCATCAAGGTGTTGATCGGCAAGAAGGCCTATACCTCGCGCGACGAGGAAGACATCTTCCGCGGCGTCGAGAACATGCTCGATACGCCGATGCACCTGCGCAGCATGACGAACTTCCAGAAGAGTCTGCCCAATATGGGCGACGACGGATTGTTTGCGCGCATGCGCAAGTGGACCAATTCGGGCTCCCTGGGCTGGGTGTTCGACAACCCGGTCGACACCATCGATCTGCAGAAAGCCAACATCATCGGCTTCGACTACACCGACATCATCGATAACCCCGAAGTCCGCGTACCGGTCATCAATTACCTGCTGCACCGCCTCGAAGAATTGATCGATGGTCGCCCGCTCATCTACGTGATGGACGAGTTCTGGAAGATTCTGGACGGCGAGGGCGGTCTGAAGGAGTTCGCCAAGAACAAGCAGAAGACCATCCGTAAACAGAACGGTCTCGGCATCTTTGCGACCCAGAGCCCGGAAGACGCATTGAAGAGCTCGATCGCTGCGGCCCTGATCGAACAGACCGCGACCATGGTGCTCCTGCCCAACCCCAACGCGAATCGCGAAGACTACATCGAGGGCCTCAAACTGACCGACGCCGAGTATCAGGTGGTCAAGAGCCTCGACGAGCGCTCACGCTGCTTCCTGGTCAAACAGGGCCACGCGTCCAGCGTGTGCCAGCTCAATCTGCGCGGCATGGACGATGCCTTGGCGGTCATTTCCGCTTCGACCGACAACATCGAGATCCTGCATCAGGTCTTGGCCGAGCGGGCCGGGAACAAGGGAACGACCCAGGATGCCCTCCTTCCGGAAGACTGGCTCGACGACTTCTATACCAACCGCAAAGGCTCGGGCAAAAAGTCCACTTCGTCGGAAGGAAGCGGCCGCCGGGCGGCCACGACTTGACTTTGTGACCAGAATCGCGCTTTAACACGTTTTAAATATCAGACATCCGATCCATCCAGTTTTGTTCCCTGCCAACCCTCAAGCCTTAGCCCACACCGGAGGTGCCCCATGAAGACCGACCGCAAATCCCGCACATCGCGTAAAGCTCCGTTCCTGACCAGCTTGGCGCTGGCCTGTGCCTTCATGACAGGCAACGCCGGCGCCGGTATCCCCGTGACCGACGTGGGCAACATGCCCAACCACATCATCACCCAGATCCAGTCGTATCTGAATCAGATCAATACCTACGCCTCGAAGATTCAGGATGCGACCCATCAAGGCCGTGACTGGCAGCATATGATGCAGCAGTTGACAGATGTGGGCATGATATTCGATAGCTTTCAGCTGTCGTTCTCCCAGAATTTCCAAAAGAAATCCCTGACCGATGGCATGTCTGATCGCTGCGGCGGTGGTGTCACCGGCATGATTTCCGACCTCATGTCGAGTATCAGTCTGAGCGGGGATGAAGATATCGTCCAGCAGCAGAAAATAATCTGTCAGCGCATCGTGCTTTTGGAGAATCAGAAGTTCAACGATCAGGTCGACTATCTCAATGCGATCATGAATCAGATGCAAGAGGATATTAGTCAAGCCAAGGCGCAGGCCAGGAGTTCCAATACTAATGGAAAGATGGACACCAATCTGGTCATGACGCAGTTGAGTAAACAGCAGCAGGATGCGAACTTCGAGCTTGCGAAGGAGCGGTCAGATGCCTTCGATGAAATGATCAGCACTCTGGAAACGCAACAGAAAAATCTGGCGAGAATTGCCATGAACGGCAAGAGTTCCGTTATCGGAACGATCGCAAATACGCTAATCCTGAAGGCTGCATTGAAAGTCAACGAGTGAGGGGCGCTCGCTCTTGATAGTCCCCAAAGTCCGGCAAGATGCCGGACTTTGGACAGAGTCTATTGTAAAGATCCCGCATGGGATCATCACGAATCAGAACAGGATAGAAGTCATGGATCATGTGCTTGCAGGCGGTCTGGCGGATGTGGGGGGGCAATTGCTCGATGGGCTATTGCGGCCGCTTGCGCAGTCTTCCATTGGTGATCTGGCTTACTTCGCCCTGATCTACGACTTTCTGCATGATCAGATTCAGGATTTCGGTCTGGGCTTGATGGAAAGAAGCGCAGGAATCGTAGGGGGCGTCGCACTCTTCCTTCTGACTGCATGGGTTTTCTTTCAGGGCTTGCGCATCGTGACCGGTCAAAGCCGCGACTCCATGATGGCTCTCGTGATGAATTCGCTGAAGGCAACGCTGATCGTCAGCTTCGCGATCACGATCGGCATCGGCGGCTCGGATGTGCACGATTTCCTGACTGAAGATATGACCGCCAGCATCACTGAGCTGGTTACCGGCGAAGAAGGTGCCGAAGTCAAGGACATGATCGACGAGAATCTCGCCTGGATGCAGGTCGGGCTCACCAGCATCGATGTGCTGCAGATCGTCGACGATCCGAATCTGCATTCGGAAAAGAGTCAGGCGATGTGGATGGTAGGCATGGGGACGGCCGGTCCTGCGATGGTAGGCGGAGCCATGTTGCTGCTTTACGAAATCGCGATGGCCCTCTTCGTAGGCTTGGGGCCGATTTTCGTCCTCTGTCTGTTGTTCGATCAGACCAAATCGTTGTTCCAGCGCTGGTTGATGTATGGCATCGGCACGATGTTCTCGATGGCTGTGTTGGCGGCGATGGTGGCCATCGCAACCAAGACAGTGCTGGCTGTGGCAGAAGCGTTCTGGGCGAGTTCTTTGGCCGGTTCGTTGCTCGGGTTCGGCAACAGCCAAGGTATGCGCAGCATGGCGCTGCAGCAGGGTGGCGTGGGCTTGCTACTTACGGTGATCCTTGTGAGCACGCCGCCGATGGTGGCCAACTTCTTCCAAGGCGTCCTGGGTCAGTTCTCGCCTTATGCAACGATCGGCGGCGGCGGTGGAGCGCCTGTCGGCCAGCGCCCGGGTGAGGCTGGGTATCGTGGCGGTGGCGGTGGTGGTGGCAGGCATTACTCTCCGCCCGAGGGTTCGAGAGGCGACAATGCAAAATCCGGTAGCGATACGCAGCGTGGAAATACTGCTCCTGTAATGACTGCGGGCAATAGATCGACAGAAGTTGCTCCTGGCGATTATGTTAAGACGGGGTCCAGAATGCCGTCAGAGGCTGTTCAGGGAGAGTCGACTAAAACATCGCCCAAGACGTAAACGGCATCAAGAAGGAGAGGGCGATGTTTTCACGATGGTTGCTAGCTGTAATGCTTTTTTCAATTTCAAACGTTGCGCTGGCGGAAGGGCGCTGCCCTCCAGGTATGTTTGAAACGGGGTCACGTGACTACTTAGCTTGTGCCCCCATTCCAGGTTACGGCCAAGGTGATAGCGCTGATAGCAGTCCACCTCCCATACCAACAGTATGGGAGATCCGGTGGGGTGCCATAGTGACTGAGTCGAAAGGTGGTGGATTTGGAGCAGTGAACGGTTTCAAATCAGAGATTGGTGCCTCACGTGCAGCTCTTGAACAGTGCCAAGCAACGGCAACAGTTTCAAAGAATGAATGTGTAGCTCGAGCCGTTTATCATAACCAGTGTGCTGCCTATGCTTGGGGGGCAGGTGTAAGCGTGGCATCTCACGCCATTGACATTCCGACAGCAACAAAGAATGCAATGGAATCATGCAGTGAAGATGCTGGCGAGGCGTGCAAAATCTACTACAGCGGTTGCAGTTATGCAGAAGCTGTTCCTAAATGAATTGCATTTTTCCGGTTCGGATTCGAGTCCAGCTGGGACTGCGATACTGGTTATTGATCGTGCTCTTGGCTGCGCTCGGAGTTGCATCTGCAGAAGGTCGCTGTCCTTCAGGAATGTTTGAAACAGGATCACGTGACTACTTAGCTTGTGCCCCCATTCCAAGCTACGGAGGGGGCACGGCGGTGATGAAGGTATGAATCAAGCCCCCATCCCAACAGTTTGGGAAACTCGTTGGGGCGCAATAGCCACAGAATCAAAAGGGGGTGGCTTCGGTGCCGTCAGGAGCTTTAAATCAGAAGCTTTTGCATCGCAGGCTGCGCTTGAGCAGTGCCGTACAACTGCATCCATCGCAAAAACGAATTGTGCGGTTCAGCTTACTTACCATAACCAGTGCGCTGTCTATGCGTGGGGGAATGGGAAAAGTATGGCGTCTTCCGCTGTAGATATCCCAGCAGCAACAGAAAGTGCTCTGAAATTATGTGCTACTGCTTCCGGTGGGGCATGCGAAATTTATTACAGCGGCTGCAGCTACGCCGAAGCCGTTCCTAAGTGAATTCTTCTTTCCTAGGATGGCAGAGTCGTAGCGCGGCGCTGATAATTATGATGCTGAAGTGTTTGTCGTTAGTTATGCCACTATTGGCATTGATATTTGTATCCGGAGCTGTATTTGCACAGGGTCGTTGTCCTCCTGGCATGTTCGAAACTGGCTCCAGAGACTATTTGGCTTGCGCGCCTATTCCAGGCTACGGCCAGAGTGATGGTGACGACGGTAGTGACAATGGTCCGCCTGCAAAGCCGATGGTATGGGAAAAGCGTTGGGGTGCAGTAGCACGTGAGACAGGTGGGGCTGGCTTGGCTGGTGTGAATGGTTTTCGAACAGAGGCAGCAGCGAAGCAGGCTGCCTTGGCTCAGTGTCAAGCATCCGCGACGAATTCACAGGCGGCTTGCAAGGTGACGTTGCCCTATCACAATCAGTGCGCTGCCTTTGCTTGGGGTGAGGGCTGGGGGGTGGCATTTGCTGCAGTTGATCTTGCCAAAGCAACCGAAGAAGCGCTGAAGAGCTGTAATCGCAAGGCTAGTTCGGCTTGTGAAATCTTCTATAGTGGCTGCAGCTTTGATGAGTTGGTTCCTAAGTAAGCATGAAGCTGCTGAATTATGTGTTGCAGTTTAGCGTGCTGCTCTCCATGTCAATGATTTTGAGGGCGGAAGGGCGTTGCCCTGCAGGTATGTTTGAAACGGGATCACGTGACTACTTGGCTTGTGCCCCCATTCCAGGTTACGGCCAAGGGGATAGCACTGATAGCAATCCACCTCCCATACCTACGGTTTGGGAGGCTCGTTGGGGTGCAATTGCGACGGAAGCCAAAGGCGGTGGATTTGGCGCTGTGAACGGCTTTAAGTCAGAATCTTCTGCGGTACAGGCAGCAGTTGAACAATGTCGAACAACAGCTTCGGTTTCGAAAAATAAATGCGAGGTTCAAATTGCTTACCGCAACCAATGCGCAGCTTATGCATGGGGCGCGGGCCGTAGCGTAGCTTCTCATGCGATTGATATTCCTACAGCCACAGAAGACGCACTGAAATCATGTGGGGTAACCGCTGGTGCGGCATGCAAGATTTACTACAGTGGTTGTAGTTACGCGGAAGCCGTTCCTGAGTGAGTTGCATTTTCTTGACGCATGGATAAGTGCAGTAAGGCGAAGCCTGCGGCAAGCATCAAGTGGCGCGGCTGATGAGGTCCGAAGGCCTGAAGGCGCAGGTCGGCTATAGGCGCCGGCCTAAGCATCACGGCGGCAAGCCGTCGACGGTTGCGCCCAACCATCTGGACAGGCAGTTCGAGCCGACCAAGTCCAACACGCACGGGGTGACGGATATCACCTATCTGCGCACGCACTAGGGTTGGCTGTATCTGGCGGTGGTGATCGACCTGTCCTCGCGGCAAGGAGTGGGCTGATCGATGTGGCCGACGCTGCACAGCGATGTGGTGATGCGGGTGCTCTTGGCGGCGGTATGGCGTCGCCGTCGCCCGGCCTGCTGCTGCACTCGGATCAAGGCTGCCAGTTCACCGGCGGCGAGTGGCAACGATTCCCTGAAGGATCACCAGATGATCTGCAGCATGAGCCGCCGCGGAAACGGCCACGACAACGCCGTGGCCGAGAGCTTCTTCCAGTTGCTCAAGCGGGAGCGAGTGAAGCGGAAGACTACTCGGCGCGGGATCACGCTCGAGCCGATGTGTTCGATTATATCGAGCTGTTCTACAACCCGGTACGCAGGCATGGCAACAACCAGGGCCTGTCTCCGGTAGCGTTTGAAAAGCAGTCCCTATGATACGGCTCGTGAGTGTCTGCAGAAATCGGGGCGATTCACCAGATCAATCTGCGCCTCATGAATGCCATGCAAGTCATGGCCTGGTGCCGGAAGTGGGACTCGAACCCACACGCTTTTAAGGGCGGCGGATTTTGAGTCCGCTGCGTCTACCGATTCCGCCATTCCGGCGCGGGGGCATAGTATAGCCCAAGGTCCGGTGCGACCGGCATACGTAGGATACTCAGGCGGCGTGATCGAGCTGCAGTTGCTTGCTGCTGTGCATATGCCAGCCATCGCCGATGTCGTTGAAGATCCCGCAGCAGGTCATGGCACGCTGGTAAATATGCAGCGACACTGCGGCTTCGCTGTCGCTGGCATTGCGGATAGTGTGGTATTCGTGCGGTGGGATCAGGCTGCCGGCAGAACCGGTGCCGGCGATCAGGCTGCCGACTTCGGTGAATCGGTAACGTTCGCCGTTGTGTTCGGTGAGATCGTACTGGGTGATTTCGAGTTGGCCGTGCCACACGCCTTCGACGCACCACAGACCGTCGTGATCGTGGATGGGCGTGCCTTGCCCTGGTCCCCAGGTCATGGCGATGACGCCGTACCCGTATTCTGGGCTGATGTAGATCTCGCGGCGGGCATAGTGGCCTTGGACCGGCTCCAGTACGCAGGCGGGCAATTCGACGCTGCGCTCGCGCATCATCCTGCACAGGTCGCTGCGAAGCGCCTGCACGACGGCCGTGTCTTCGCCGAGGGAAACAGCCGTGTCGATCGTTTCGATCAGATGGGATCGGCCGGGGAAGTCGTGCACTGACATGACGAAATCCTATAAGGGCATTCTGCCGGGTTATGTCCGAATTCTAGCAGCCCTCTCACGGATGGGCGTGGACATCGGCTGAATTTCGGCCATCCATTGCCGGCCAAGCCATCGCCCGCCGGTTGCCAGGCGATGGCTCCACCGGCGAAGCGACGATCAGCGATCGCCGCCCCTGAACCCGCCGCCGCCGCGTGGACCGCGGTTGCCGCCGGGCTTCGCGCCGCCGGGGCGCGGACCGCTCGGGCGCGGACCTGAAGGACGCGCACCGGGAGGACGCGGTCCACCGGGTTTGGCGCCGGCCGGGCGCGGGCCTCGAGGACGGTCGTACGCGTTGAAGCTGCCTGGGTTGGCATGATCCGAGGGGAAACTCGGTGCGCTGCCAGGATGGCCGTAGGGCTTGCCCGCCCGAGCGGGCTTCGGGCCTTGGCCGGGACCGCGGGGGCCACGATCATCGCCGAAACCGCTGCCCGCAGGACGGTCGCCGTACGGGCGTTTGGGACGTGCGCTGCCGGGCGCGGCACCAGGGCCGCGATTCTCGCCGGCGAAGCCGGCACCCGCCGGGCGATCGCCGTAGGGCCGCTTCGGGCGTGCGCCGCCGGGGCCACCCGGACCCGCGGGCCGCGGGCCGCCGGGCTTTTTGGCGTAGGGCTTCTTCGGGGCGCTCGGGTCGGCGTTGCGATGGCCGGTCGGTCCGGTATCCACGCCTTCTGGCACGTACCAGCTGCGGAACGCGGCGGGATTGCCTTCGGGCAGCGGCTTCGGGCCCTTCATCGTGCGCTGTTTGAACGGCTTGTTCTGCGACTGGCGGGCCGCGGCTTCGCCGCTGACGGTGAGGTCGCCGCGCTTCTTCTTGTTGCCGAAACGGCCGCGGTCTTCGCGGACGTTGTCGAAGCGGCGCAACTCGCGGCCTTCATCGGCGGTGTTGTGGCCGTTGACGTAAGCCTGGCTGCTGCGGCCTTCGCGGCCGATGTGCACGGTGGCCTTGGCGGCCTTGCGCTGGCCGATCACCGGCTGCAGCGTCAGCGCCGGCGGCGGGCCTTCTTCCAGTTTGAGTTTCTTGCGCAGGCTGTCGACCTGTGCGGCCCCCAGTTCCTGGCTTTGGCTGCGCAGCAGTTGCTGCGGCAGCGACACGTCGCCATAGCGCACGCGCTTCAACCGGCTGACCTGGCAACCCTGCGATTCCCACAGTCGGCGGACTTCGCGATTGCGGCCTTCGCTGAGTGAGACTTGGAACCATTCGTTGGAATCGGTGCCGCCGATGCGCTCGATCTTGTCGAACTTGGCCGGGCCGTCCTCCAGCGCGACGCCGCGGCGCAGCCGGTCGACCAGTTTGTCGGACACGGTGTCTTCGCCTTCGGGCGCACGCACGCGGCAGACGTATTCGCGTTCGATCTCGAACGACGGATGCATCATCGCGTTGGCAAGCTCGCCGTCGGTGGTGAGCAGCAGCAGGCCGGTGGTGTTGATGTCGAGGCGGCCGATCGCGATC
>JAIMKJ010000074.1 GCA_020692565.1 Thermomonas sp. | reverse complement strand
CAGCCCGGTCGCGCTGGTCGGCGGCGGCGCCGAACCGCGCCCCGGCGAAATCTCGCTCGCCCACAACGGCGTGCTGTTTCTCGACGAACTGCCAGAGTGGGATCGTCGCGCACTGGAAGTACTGCGCGAGCCGCTGGAGTCCGGCGTCGTGACGATCTCTCGCGCAGCGCGGCAGAGCGAGTTTCCGGCCCGTTTCCAGCTGGTCGCAGCGATGAATCCGTGCCCGTGCGGCTGGGCAGGCGATCCTTCAGGCCGATGCCGTTGTCATCCCGAAGCCATCCAGCGCTATCGCGGCAGGATTTCGGGACCGCTGCTCGAACGCATCGACCTGCACGTCGAGGTCCCGCGTCTGCCGCCGGCCGAACTGCGTCCCGACGCCCCGCCCGGTGAATGCAGCGATGTGGTGCGCGCTCGCGTCATCCGCGCACGCGAGGTTCAATTGCAGCGCGCCGGCCGCTGCAACGCGCATCTCGATCAATCGGGAACGAATGCAGCGTGTCGGCTCGCAGCGGACGATCAGGCGATGCTCGAAAACGCGATCGACCTGCTTCAACTCTCGGCGCGTTCGATGCATCGCATCCTGCGAGTGGCGCGGACGATTGCTGATCTTGCCGGCAGTGCCGACATCCTTGGCCCGCATGTGGCCGAGGCCATCGGTTATCGGCGCGGCGAACGGGCAGTGCCCTCACGGGCGGCGTGAACCAAGGCTGGCGTACGCCCGCGCGTCGTGTCAACGTCCGATCGCGACCACACAGGAGTGTTCCGATGCCCTCGACTCCAGCGCACGGCCGTTGCCTCTGCGGCGATGTCCGCTTCACCGTGGACTGGCCCAGCAAGTGGGTGGCGCACTGTCATTGCACTCTGTGCCGGCGCGCGCACGGTGCGGCGTTCGTGACCTGGTTCGGCGTCGAGAACGACCGCGCCCGGATCGACGATTTCGCTGGTGCACTGCGCTGGTATGCGTCGTCCCACGGGCCTGATCCGCCACGCGCCGAGCGCGGCTTCTGCGCGCGCTGCGGCAGCTCGCTGTTTTTCCGTTCGGAACGCTGGCCGGGCGAGCTTCACATCGCGCTGGCGAGCCTGGAGGGCGAGGCCGACCGCGCGCCGATGGCGCATGTGTTCTGGGAGACGCACGTCGACTGGGCGGTGCCCGATCCGGACGACGGTCTACCGCGCAAGCCGTCGACGCAGTCCGACTGACGTAACCGGCGACACGGGCGTCGCTCAGCGTTCGGCGAGCAGCTTGTGCATCCGCAGATAGTCCTTGCGGTACTGCCTGGCGAGCCTCGTCTTCTGCGTGTCGCTCAGGATCTTGCCTGAGACCTGGAAGAACTTCTTTTCTTCTTCGCGCAGATGGTGATGGACTTTTTCCGACAACTTGCGCGCCTTCGCCATCCAACCGCGGTGGGAGACGCCCAGCGATTGCATGTCCTCGATGATCTCGTCGATGTCGTGGTGTTCGGCCAACGCATGGCGCGAAGACATCAGGCCCATGTCGTGCATCAGGATCGGCGCATACAGATAGCGCTCTTCGGCGGCGGCATGCGCGGCGAGCTCGATGCGCAGCGCGGTGAAGACCTCCTGCCGCGATCGGGTCGCGGGCTTTGAGCGCAGCAACTTGCGGCACAGCGACCGCTGGGTTTCGTGGCTTTCGCGCAGAGCGTCGTAGATGGTTTCGGGCATGGATGAATTTTCCTGTCGGTACATGGATCGGACTCAAGCCGCAGCCTGCATGCGGGTAACCCCGCTACTGGCTCAGGTGCAGCGAGCATGCCATAGCAAACATTGACGCTCGGAACCGGATACGGGGCCATTATCCGCGGCCCGGTCAACGCTCGAATGCAGCACGGCCGGCGCGAGGCCGGCCGTGGGGTAACAGGCAGGGGAAACAGCCAGGAAAAACAGTCGCACGCGATCAATCGCCCTCAATTACCTCTGCAATCGTCGCATTTGAACTTGGTGCGCAAGCTCTTCTGCGAGCCTTCACGATATTCGCGCTGCTCTTTGGCGGTCATGCACACCGATGTCATCCGGTTAGAACCGACTGCACGGGTGTATTCGCAGATCAAACGCTCGTCTTCTGCCTTGGTGACGGCGGCCTTGATCCACTCCAGTTCGTTGAACACCAGCGTGCGCTGATCCGGCGGCATCTCGTCGAGGGTCTCGCTGCCGCCCAACATCTGCAGAACGCGGTCTTGACGTTCGGCCAAAACCTTGCGCTCGGCCTTGCTCATGTCCTTGAACGCGCCCTTGCCGGCGGTGACCTGCGCACGCAATTGGGTCTGCTGGGTCACGATATCGCGGATGGTGAGCTGCTGGGGATCGGCGGCAGCCATCACGACCATGCTGGTCATGACCAATGCGGCGGAGAGGACGATGCGCTTGAGCGATGAAGCCAGTTTCATGGACGTACTCCTGCTTTACGGGGGTTGAATGTCCATGCTTATCGCAAATTTCCGTTTTCCGCAACCGGACGGCCGCTTCACGGCCGCCGGACATCGGCAGGACCGCGCTCAGGAGCAGTCACCACAACCGGCAGCCGTGCACGCCACACACGCGGACAGGCACGACCGTCCTGTCGGCCGGACACTGGCCGACCATCGGACTCACTTGTCCGTACGCAGACCGCCGCGCTGTGCTTCTTCGCGCATCCGCCGACGCGCACCGACGCTGATGCACTTGTTCTGCGGGCGATTGGAGCCGACCGGCTTGATGCGCTCGCAGATCATGCGGTTGTCTTCGGCGCGCGCGACCGACGCATCGACCGCTTCCAGCGCATTCCCGAGCGCGATCTTGCCGTCGGGGCCGAGTTCGGCGATGTCCTGCTTGCCGTCGATCAGCGACAGCACGTCGTCCTGTCTGGCGAAGATGGCTTTGCGCTCATCATCGGTGAAGTGGGAATAGCTTCCGGATTTGCGTTCGATCGCCGCACGCAGCTCGCCCTGCGCGGTACGGATCTGGGCCGGCGTCGAATCGATGGTGATGATGTCTTCGGCGAATGCGGGACAAGAGAACAGCGTGACGGCGACCAGCGCCATCGCAAACAGATTACGCATGTGGGGTTTCTGCACGGAGGGTAGAACCCCTATTGAAGCATGCCGAAGCGACACTTCCTGCCATGACTTTCGTCATGGCAGGAAGCCGCATTCGGGTCGACGCGTCTTGCGATATGCCCGTTCAGGCCGCAGCGGCGGGCTGCTCGTCGAATTGCTCTTCCTCGGTCGATCCCTTCAGCGCGACGGTGGAGGATTTGCCGCCCTGGATCGTCTGCGTCACCGAATCGAAATAGCCGGTACCGACTTCGCGCTGATGCTTCACCGCGGTGAAACCGCGGTCTGCGGCGGCGAATTCGGCTTCCTGCAGCTCGACGAAAGCGCTCATCTGCCGACGCGCGTAACCGTAGGCAAGGTTGAACATCGAATAGTTCAGCGCATGGAAGCCGGCCAGGGTGATGAACTGGAACTTGTAGCCGTAGCCCGCGATTTCCTTCTGGAACCTGGCGATGGTGGCGTCGTCGAGATTCTTCTTCCAGTTGAAGCTCGGCGAGCAGTTGTAGGCCAGCAGCTTGCCCGGGTATTTCGCGTGGATGGCTTCGGCGAACTTGCGCGCGAATTCCAGGTCAGGCTTGCCGGTTTCGCACCACACCAGGTCGGCGTACGGCGCATAGGCGAGGCCGCGGCTGATCGCCTGGTCCAGACCGTTGTTGGTCTTGTAGAAACCCTCGATCGTTCGTTCGCCGGTGCAGAACGGACGGTCGTTGTCGTCGACATCGCTGGTCAGCAGATCGGCCGCTTCGGCATCGGTACGCGCGACGATCAGTGTCGGCACGCCCATCACGTCGGCGGCGAGGCGCGCGGCGACCAGCTTCTCGACGGCTTCGCGGGTCGGCACCAGCACCTTGCCGCCCATGTGCCCGCACTTCTTGACGCTCGCCAGCTGGTCCTCGAAATGCACGCCGGACGCGCCGGCCTCGATCATCGCCTTCATCAGCTCGAACGCGTTGAGCACGCCGCCGAAACCGGCCTCGGCATCGGCCACGATCGGCTGCAGGAAATCGATATCGCCCGTGCCTTCCGCGCACTGGATCTGGTCCGCGCGCAGCAGCGTGTTGTTGATGCGCTTCACCACCTGCGGCACCGAATTCGCCGGGTACAGCGACTGGTCGGGATACATTTCGCCGGCGATGTTGGCATCGGCCGCCACCTGCCAGCCGCTGAGATAGATCGCCTTCAGACCGGCCTTGACCTGCTGCATCGCCTGGTTGCCGGTCATCGCGCCCAGCGCGTTGACGAAATCCTCGGTCTGCAGCGACTTCCACAGTTTTTCGGAACCGATCTTCGCGATCGAATGTTCCACCGGCACCGTGCCGCGCAGGCGCACGACTTCCTCGGCGCTGTACGGGCGTTCGATGCCGGCCCAGCGCGGGTTGTTGTTCCAGTCCAGCTTCAGTTGTTCGGCGGTGGGCAGTGCGGTCTTCATAGGTCTTTTCCTGAGTTGGATCAATTGATCTCGTGGGAGAGGTTGATCGGCAGCGGCGACAAACGTTGCGGCATACCGAAGGAATCCATTTTCTAGGCGCGGCAGGATTGTGGTGAACGCGCCGTGTGGCGCTCTTTTTCGATCTGTGGATGTTGCAGAAAACGCTTCGGCGGCCAGAGAGCGTTTTCGCATCTGGTGGAACCGGGTTCCGATCGAGATCGGAACCCGGTGTTTCACGGGACTTCAGTCATCCAGAAGCCATGCCAGAAGCGCGACCGGCGCAGCGACGACAGCCAGCCCGAATACCAGGGGCGCAGCCACTGTCCCGACGGCCACGGCCAAAGTTCCGGCGGTCGTGATCCCGGAAGCAAGCGCCGTTGCGCCGACCGCAGTAGCCGTCGTCGAAGCCACGCCGAGCGCAGTGGATCCAACGCCGGCGATCCCCGCACCAACGGTCGACACCAGGGGAATCCCGGTGCCCGCCAATGCCGTCCCCCCGGCAACGCCCGCTGCGGCGGCGCCGACGCCCTTTGATATCGGTTTACCCGCCGCAGCCATCACCCACAGCGTGTCGTCGAAGGTATTGTTTGTATTTTGCTCAGACATAGATGCTTCTCCGCGCGATTGCGCACCGAATGGGAAATTGACAAAGCTCTTTTGCTTCATTCAATCAACTTCGAAGAAAAACATTTCTTTTCCAATCGACCCCCTGTTTGACCGACGAATCGAGTCGTGCAGCTTCCGCACGAATGCCAGATATAGACAACGCCTCAATCGATACGCTCGTAAGCAGGCAACGTAAGGAAATCAGCGAGCGTGCCGCGATGGGAGAGTTCGGACAGCATCGCGATCGCTTCCTGGACACGCGATGCACCGACGATGGCCGGATCGGCCGCCAGCTTCGACGGCAGCCCGATCAGCGCGCGTTCGAGCAGCGCGAAATCCACCGGCGCGCCGTCCGCCAGATGCAGCGGCTCGCGGCCGTCGCCGACACCGGCCGGCGCATCGGCGTGATGCAGCCACTGCCACAGCTGCGCGCGCGAGATCTCGGCGGTGGCGGCGTCTTCCATCATTCCGTGGATCGGCACGCAGCCGTTGCCGTCGAGCCACGCGGCGAGATAGCGCACGCAGACTTCGACGTTGCCGTAGAAACCCGCGGTGCTGATGGTGCCCAGCGACGGCCGCAGCAGATCTTCGGCGGTCGCGTTCACATCGTCGCGACGCACGTCGTGCTGATGCGGGCCGGGCATGCGCGCGTCGAAGATGCCGCGCGCGAGTTCGATCAGGCCCGGATGCGCGACCCAGGTGCCGTCGTGCCCAGCGCTGGCTTCGCGCAGCTTGTCGGCTTCGACACGCGCGAACGCGGCGGCATTCGCCTCGGCATCGCGGGGGTTGGGAATCTGCGCGGCCATGCCACCCATCGCGTGCGCGCCGCGCTTGTGGCAGGTCTGGATCAGCAGTTCCGAATACGCCTTCAGGAACGGCTGGGTCATCGTCACCTGCCCGCGCTCGGGCAGCACCCGGTCGCGATGCGCGCGCAGCGTCTTGATGTAGGAAAAGATGTAGTCCCAGCGGCCGCAGTTCAGGCCGACGATGCGGCTGCGCAGCGCGTGCAGGATCTCGTCCATCTCGAACGCGGCCGGCAGCGTTTCGATCAGCACCGTCGCCTTCATCGCGCCCTGCGGCAGGTTGAGCAGCACTTCGATCTCGTCCAGCACCGCGTTCCACAGCGCGGCTTCTTCCATGCACTGCAGCTTCGGCAGGTAGAAGTACGGGCCGCGGTCCCTGGCGGTGAGCGCGCCGGCGTTGTGGAAGGCGAACAGGCCGAGGTCGAACAGGCTGGCGGACATGCGCGCGCCGTCGACCCGCACGTGCTTCTCGTCGAGATGCCAGCCGCGCGGGCGCACCAGCAGCACCGCGCGCTCGGCTTGGGGCTTCAATCGATACTGTTTGCCGTTGCCGCCATCGAATTCCAACGTCCCGGCCACCGCGTCGCGCATCGCGTGCTGGCCCTGGATCAGGTTGGCCCAGGTCGGCGTGGTCGAGTCCTCGAAGTCGGCCATGTAGCAGTTGGCGCCCGAGTTGAGGGCATTGATGACCATTTTCGGATCGACCGGCCCGGTGATCTCCACCCGGCGGTCCAGCAGCGCGGCCGGGATCGGCGCCACCCGCCAGTCGCCTTCGCGGATCGCCCGGGTGTCGCCGCGGAAGGCCGGCAGCGCGCCGGCATCGAATTCGGCCTGCCGGGCTTGGCGCGCGGCCAGCCGCAGCTGGCGCTGGGGTTCGAAGCGGCGGTGCAGGCGGGCCAGGAAGGCCAGCGCCTCCGGCCTCAGCAGCGTGTCCTGCCCCGGCGCCCGGCCGGTGACCTCGATTCCGGGAGCCTCAACGTGGGGTTTGAGGACTGCGGACATGGGCGACTCCATCACGACGTGGGGAGCTCAACATCCGCTCAGGTACTGTATTTGACAACTTTGTTTTTTCAATGCCAACTATAAGCTGACCTTATAAGTAATCGAATCAATGACCTTCGAGGATTCGACCAAGGGCGCCAGCGCCCCCCGTTTCGCCTACAAGGGCGACCGGATGAAGCCGCTGCGGGCCTTCTGCCAAGTGGCGCGCCTCGGCTCCGTGTCCCGGGCCGCGGGGGCGCTGTATCTCAGCCAGCCGGCGATCACCCTGCAGTTGCAGGCGCTGGAGCGCGAGCTGGGGGTGCGGCTGTTCGAGCGCGTCGGCCGCCGGCTCACGCCCACCCGCGAGGGCGAGGCCCTGTACGAACTGGCGCGGCCGCTGGTGGAAGGCATCGACGGCCTGCCCGCGGCCTTCCGCGAACAGATCAAGGGCCTGGACGCGGGCGAACTGCACGTCGCCGCCGGCAGCTCCACCATCCTCTACCTGCTGCCGAAGATCGTGGAGGCCTACCGCCAGAAGCACCCGGAGGTGCGGCTGATCCTGCACAACGTCACCGGCGCCGGCGGCCTGGACCTGCTGCGCTCGGACGGCGTGGACCTGGCGGTGGGCTCGATGCTCGACGCCCCCGGCGACCTCGACTACGCCCCGGTCTACCGCTTCGAGCCGATGCTCATCACTACCCCCAACCACCCGCTGGCCGCGAAGCCCGAACTCAAGCTCGAAGACCTCTCGCCCTATGGCCTGATCCTGCCGCCGCAGCGCCTCACCACCTACCGGCTGGTCGACCTGGTGTTCCAGCAGAACCGCGTGCCCTACACCGTCGCCCTCGAAGTCGGCGGCTGGGAAGTCATCAAGCAATACGTGGCGATGGGCCTGGGCATCAGCATCGTCACCGCGATCTGCCTCACCGACGCCGACCGCACCCGCCTCGCCGCGCGATCGCTGGCGAAATACTTTCCGTCAAGGAGTTATGGCGTGGTGGTGCGGAAGGGAAGGTATCTGTCGCAGCAGGCGCGGGATTTCATTGAACTGATCCAGCCGCAGATGTTGGCGCTGCGGGAATATGATGAGACTGGGCATTCGGGGAGGTGAGGTGACGCGAAGTTCGACTCAATTTGTTGTCAATTTATTGGTAGGCTTCACAAATCAGCCAATAGCGCGGAGCTGGCGCCCTTGAAGACGCCACAGCTTGCCGCCCGACAATCAGCAGCAAACGCACTTTCAAGGTCGACATATGGAAAGCACGCATTCAGTCTACGAAATCGATGACTCTCAAGCAGCCAACATCATGGCTACGCAAGAGAACTATCTGAATGACATAAAGGCGCGCGAGATCAAACCCGCAAAGCTCTCCGAAACTATTTCAGCTTTCGCAAACGCTGCCGGCGGAGACGTTTATATTGGGATTGACGAAGACAAAAGCACCAACGCACGGAGATGGAGAGGATTCGACGATTCCGAGCAAGCCAACGATTTCTTTCATACGCTATTTCAAGCGCATCCATTCGGCAATCACATCAAACTTGAATTCCTTCAAAATAAGAACTTTCCCGGCTTGGTGCTACACATTACAGTCAAGAAAGTTAAGGAGATTGTTAAGTCATCTTCTGGCGATGTATTTGTAAGGATTAATGCCGGAAAGCAGAAAATTGATACACCTGAAAAGCTCAAGCGACTGGAGTTAGATAAAGGTATCATCACATTCGAGAATGAGTGGGTGGAGGTTCCTCTGGAGAAAATTGAAAATAGCCTGTCAGTCCTCAATTTCTTGATTAACGTGATACCAACAGGCGAGCCATTGACATACCTCAATAATCAGGAGTTGATCAAAGAAGGTCATGCTCGCGTTTGTGGAATTCTCTTATTTTGCGACGAACCTGCTGTCTTTCTGCCGAAAAGGAGCAGCATAAAAATCGCGCGATATAAAACGAAGGATGACGACATTGGGCGTGAATTTCTTGACGGAAATCCAATCACTGTCGAAGGCGATGCGTACAACTTGGTGTACAACGCAGTCACCCAAACCAAGAGAGTCATTGAAGGCATAAAAAGATTAGGCGAAGACGGCTTGGAAGCCATTGAGTATCCTGAGGAAGCACTACATGAAGTAATAACGAATGCCATTCTTCATCGCGACTACAGTATTGTTGCGGATGTGCAGATACGCATATTCGATAACCGAGTCGAAGTCGAAAGCCCAGGAAAATTGCCTGGCCACGTGACAACAGAAAACATCCTTGATGCACAAAGTGCGCGCAATCCATCGCTTGTCCGACTCATCAACAAATTTCCGAACCCACCCAACAAGGATGTCGGCGAAGGCCTTAATACTGCTTTTAGAGCAATGGAGACATTGCGACTAAAGCCACCAATCATCATTGAAAAAGACGCATCTGTTCTCGTTGTGATACGCCATGAATCCCTAGGTTCCCCTGAAGAACTCGTGATGCAGTACATGGACATTCACGACGAAATCACAAATACGGTGGCAAGAGAGATAACCGGCATCAAAAGTGAGAACAGCATGAAAAATGTGTTCTTGAGGCTCAAGGCACGAAACATGCTCGAACCGATCCCAGAAAGGAAGGGATCGGCATCCGCTTGGCGAAAACCGATTGCCGCAACGAAAGGTGATACTGATCCTATCGAATAGGGTCTCGTACCCTCTGCTGGACCAAAGCATGGCCTCTTCAACGGCACATCATCATTTGAAGCACAGCAAGTAGGGTGGGCCCCTGGCCCACCGCTCCTGCAATCAAGCAACCGTCTGCCTTGAAATACCCGCACAAACCCTGTTCTCGCTTGATCACGCGACGCGCTGATCCTGCCAGCGGTGGGCCAGGGGCCCAATGGAATGGACTCCTCCCACTGATACGGCATCTAGGTGCC
>JAIMKJ010000073.1 GCA_020692565.1 Thermomonas sp. | reverse complement strand
GATCCATCGCCATCAGCGCGAAGCGGTCGGCTTCGAAGCCCGGGCGCTTCATCGCGCGGTAGTACAGGGTCTTGCCGTCGGCGGAGAATACCGGGCCGGTGTCCCAGGCCTTGTTGGCTTCGGTGAGATTGCGCGCGCTGCCGCTGCCATCGGCGGCGACCAGATACAGATCGAAATTGGTGCTGGTCGGTTCGATACGGTCGGATTTGCGCGCGGACAGCACGAGCGAATTGCCGTCCGGCGACCATGCGAATTCGCCGGTGTCGCCGAAGGGCTTGGACGGCACGTCGCCGATCACGTCGGCGCCGATCAGGGTCGCGGTCTTCAGCGGCTTGTCCTTGCCCTGCGGCAGGGTCGCGGCGAACACGCGGTTGAGGCGGCCGTCGGCCCAGGTGTCCCAGTGGCGGACGAAGATCCTGTCGTACATCACGCCGCTGCTTTTGCGCGCAGCGGTGTCGTCGAGGCGCTTCTTCGTGCAGGCCAGGTCCGACGTGCAGTCGACGAAGGCTTCCAGCGCCAGCGCGACGCGCTTGCCGTCGGGCGACAGCTTGTAGCCGCCGACATCCACCGGCAGGTCGGTCAGCTGTTTCGGCTCGCCGCCAGTGGCGGGCATGGCATACAGCTGCTGACTGCCCGACTTGGCGCTGAGGAAGTACACGGTCTTGCCGTCCGCGGAAAACGTCGGCGAATTGACGGTCCAGCCTTCGGGGGTCAGCCGCTTCGGCGGCGCGGCATCGCGCGCGACCAGATTCTCGACCCACAGCGCGGTGGAAGATTTGTTCGCGGCGAGATCCACGCTGCGCTTGGCGAAGACCAGCACGCGGCCGTCCGGCGACAGCGTGGGCGATGAATAGCGGTCCAGCGCGACGAGGTCGCGGGGTTCGAGGCCGCGCGCGGCGTCGGCGACAACGGGCATCAGCAGGCACATGGCCAGCCACAGGGAGGTGCGCATCGGGGACATGGGGCTTCCTGTCGAGGGTCGGCAATGGATCGGACCGCGATGGTAGGCCGGCAACCGGGATGCGGCATAGCCCGAAAGGCACCCCCGGTACCGTCGCTGCCCGCCCGGGACGGGCAACAGCGACTTCACCGTGCCGGCGCTGGCATACTCCGCCGGTCGTCTCACCGGAAATCGCCGTGACCACCCAAGTGCCCGCTCTGTCCGATCAGGACCAAATCCTCGGCCACCCCAAAGGCCTGTACGTCTGCTTCCTGACCGAGATGTGGGAGCGCTTCGCGTTCTACGGCATGAAGGCGCTGCTGTTCCTGTACCTGACCAAGCATCACCTGTTCACCGACACCGACGGTTATCTGCTGCTGGGCACCTATGCCGGCCTGGCCTATGCCCTGCCGCTGCTGGGCGGTCTGCTGGCGGACCGTTATCTGGGCATGCGCAAGGCGGTGGTGTTCGGCGGCGTTCTGTTGGTGCTGGGACAGCTGGGCATGGCCTACACCGGCCACGCGGCCAGCGGCACGGTGGGCAATGCGGTGCCGGACGGTTTCGCGGTGCAGATCATGTACGCCTCGCTGGCGTTGATCGGCGTCGGCGTGGGCTTCCTCAAGCCGAACATCTCGACGATCGTCGGTCGGCTCTACAGCGACACCGACCCGCGCCGCGATTCGGGTTTCACGATCTTCTACATGGGCATCAACGTCGGCGCGTTCCTGTCGTCGCTGATCGTGGCCTACATCGGCGAAAACATCGGCTGGGGTTACGGCTTCGCGCTGGCGGGCGTGATGATGGCGCTGGGGCTGGTGCAATTCATCGTCGGCCAGAAGCATCTTTACGGCGTGGCCGAACCCGCCGACCCGGCGATGTTGAAGGCGCCGGTGTTCGCCGGTCTGTCGCGCGAGTGGCTGATCTATATCGGCGGCGCGGTGATGGCGGTGGTGGTGTGGCAGGTCCTGCAGACCCGCATCGATCTGGGCCCGCTGTCGGCGCTGGCCGGCGGCCACGAGGTCACGCTCACCGAAGTCGTGGCGGTGGTGCTGGGCGCGGCGCTGTACATCTGGTTCGTCCGCCTGCTGATGTCGGGCATCACGTCCCGCGAGAAGGGCCGGATGATCATGCTGATGGTGTTGATCACGGTCAGCGCGCTGTTCTGGGGCCTGTACGAACAGACCTACGGCCCGTGGGTGGCGATGGCCGACCGGGTCATGGACCGCACCACGTTCGGCATCGAATGGACCGCCGGCCAGACCACCGCGATCGGCGCGCTGTTCGTGATCGCGTTCAGCCCCGTTTTCGCATGGATCTGGCCGCGCCTCGACAAACTCGGCCTCAACCCCAGCTATCCGGCCAAATTCGCCTGGGGCCTGGTGTTCTGCGGCCTCGCGTTCGCGGTGCTGGCGTTCGCCGCCGCGAATCCCGGCGGCAATGGCCAGAGCATCTCGATGTGGTGGCTGATCCTGGCCTACTTCGCGCTGGTACTGGGCGAAATGGTGCTGTCGCCGATCGGCCTGTCGGCGGTGACCTCGCTGTCGATCCCGCGCGCGGTGGGCATGATGATGGGCGCATGGTTCCTGTTCTCGGCGTTCGGCGAAATCATCGCCGGCCGGCTCGGCACCTGGGCCGCGATCCCGCCCGAGGCCTCGGCCGCCGAAGCGCTGGCGACCTACGCCGACGTGTTCACCAAGATGATGTGGATTGGACTGGCCGCAGGCGCGCTGCTGTTCCTCGCCACGCCGCTGCTGAAGCGCCTCACCCGCGAGTGAACTCCATCGCTTCCGGCGATGCCCGCGTGGGCATCGCCGGATAGTGTCCGCGCCGGGCGGCATGCCAACATCCGCGGATGCCCGGGCACGACCACGACCACGATCATCACGACCACGACCATGGCTCCGCGCATGCGCATGGGCCGCACCCGCCTGCGCACGGCGGCGGTCATCACGGCCACAACCACGGCTTCGCCACCGGCACCCGCGCGTTCGCCGTCGCGACGCTGATCAATCTGGCCTACACCGCGCTGGAAGCCGGTTACGGTTTCTACACCGATTCGCTGGCGCTGCTGTCCGATGCGCTGCACAACTTCGGCGACGTGCTGGGCCTGGCGCTGGCCTGGGGCGCGGCCGCGATGGCCAAACGCGCGCCGACCGGCCGTCACACCTACGGCTGGCGCCGCGCCACCCTGCTCTCGCCGCTGGGCAATGCGCTGCTGCTGGTCGGTTTCAGCGGCGCGCTGGGCTGGGAGGCGGTGCGCCGCTTCGCCGACCCGCCGCAGATCCCGGCGCTGCCGGTGATCATCGTCGCTTCCATCGGCATCGCCGTGAATCTGGGCGCGGCCTGGTTCATGCGCGACGGCGACGGTCACACCCACAGCAAGGACATGAACCGGCGCGGCGCCTTCCTGCACCTGATCGCGGATGCCGCGGTGTCGCTGGCGGCGGTGCTGGCCGGCATGGGCATGTTGTGGCTGGACTGGCGGTGGCTGGATCCGGCCACCGCGCTGCTGGTGGCGGTGGTGGTGGCGCTGGGTTCGTTCCGGCTGCTGCGCGACGCCTTCGAGGCGGCCATGGACGCGGTGCCGCGCGGCATCGACCAGGACGAGGTCCAGGCCTTCCTGGCCGGACAGCCGGGCGTGGAGGCGGTCCATCACCTGCATATCTGGTCGCTGGGCGCGGGCGAAATCGCGATGACCGCGCATCTGGTCCGGCCGAGCGTGGACGACCACGACCGCTTCCTCGATGCGCTGGTGCTGGACCTCGATCAGCGCTTCGGCATCAACCACGCCACCCTGCAGATCGAGCACGGCAAGGCCTGCGACCACGACCGCCACGACCCTGCGCCCCACGGCGAGGGGCGCTGAAGCGCAGGCACTGGAGATCGGGTACGGACAGGTGCGGGCGGCTCGGGAGCCGGCATCGCATATAATCGCCCGTCTTGGCGTTTCGGCCGCGCAGGCGCTTCCGCCCGCGGCCGGCGATTGAATCCGACATGCGCCGATACAACGTGACCCGACACAACGTGACCCGATCGAACAGGAACCCTGCATGCTCAACGACATCAAGAAAGACACCCAGGCACGCATGGCCAAAAGCGTGGACGCGCTGCGCCACAGCCTGACCAAGGTCCGCACCGGCCGCGCCTCGCCGTCGCTGGTCGACCATCTCAAGATCAACTACTACGGCTCGGAAATGCCGCTGTCGCAGGTCGCCAGCATCGCCGTCGCCGATGCCCGCTCGCTGGTCATCACGCCCTGGGAAAAGAACATGGTCGCCGCGGTGGAGAAGGCGATCTACGCCTCCGACCTCGGCCTGACCCCCAACACCGCCGGCACCACGATCCGCATCAACCTGCCGCCGCTCACCGAGGAGCGCCGCAAGGAACTGTCCAAGCACGTGCATGCCGAAGGCGAAGACAGCAAGGTCGCGATCCGCAATATCCGCCGCGATTCCAACCAGCAGGTCAAGGAACTGCTGAAGGAAAAGAAGATCACCGAAGACGAAGAGCGGCGCAGCGAGGACGACATCCAGAAGCTGACCGACAAGGCGATCAAGGACGTCGACGAAGTGGTGAAGGCGAAAGAGCAGGAACTGATGGCCGTCTAAAGGCCGCCCCGATGACCCTGCCGCAACCGCGCAGCGTTCCGCGCCATCTCGCCGTGATCATGGACGGCAATGGCCGCTGGGCCGAGCGCCGCCGACGCCCGCGCGTCATCGGCCATCGCGCCGGCGCGCGGGCGGTGAATCTGTGCATCGACTACTGCCTGCAGCACGGGATCGAGGCGCTGACCCTGTTCGCGTTCTCCAGCGAGAACTGGGGCCGGCCCGAGGACGAGGTCGGTGCGCTGATGAAACTCTTCCTCAACGCGCTGGAACGCGAAGTGGACGAACTCCACCGCCGCGGCGTGCGTCTGCGTTTCATCGGCGAACGCGACCGCTTCCAGCCCGAGATCCTCGCCCGCATGCGCGACGCCGAACGGCATACCGTCGGCAACCGCACCCTGCATCTGGTCGTCGCCGCCAGTTACGGCGGCCGTCAGGACGTGGCCCAGGCCGCCCGCGCGCTGGCCGAGGACGTGGCCGCGGGCCGGCTGCGGCCCGACGAGATCGACGAGGCCGCGGTCGCCGCACGCATGGCCCTGGCCGACCTGCCGCCGCCGGATCTGTTCATCCGCACCGGCGGCGATCACCGCATCAGCAATTTCCTGCTCTGGCAGCTCGCCTACACCGAACTGTGGTTCACCGAGACCCTGTGGCCGGATCTCGATGCCGCGACCCTGGACCGCGCGCTGGACGACTTCGCGGGGCGCGAGCGCCGCTTCGGCCTGACCAGTGCCCAGGTCGCGCCCGTTCCATCCCATTTGCCCGACAGGAACGACGCATGACCCGAACGCGCTTGCTGGCCGCTTTGGTCATGGCCCCCCTCGCCATCGCCGCCGTGCTGCTGCTGTCCACGCCGTGGATGGCCGCGCTGAGCGCCGCCGCGTTCCTGATCGGCCTGTGGGAATGGCTGCGGCTGGCCGAAATCGACGACCCGATCGCCCGCGGCGTGCTGATGGTGGTCAACCTGCTGTTGATGGTCGCGCTGGTCTGGGCGTCGCGCTCGGCCACCGGCAGCTCGCTGATCCTGTTCCAGCTGATGATGATGCTGGGCGTCATCTGGTGGCTGTTGGCGGTGATCTGGCTGCGTCATTACGACTTCGCGTCCGACCACAATACCCATGCCCGGGTCTTCAAACTGGCCGCGGCCACGCTCAGCATCGTCCCGGCCTGGTGCGCGCTGGTACTGATCCATGCCAGCGACCCGGAACCCAGCCTGCTGGGCGGCGTGCAGCAGGGGCATGTCTGGCTGCTGGTAGCGCTGATGATCGTCTGGGCCGCCGACAGCGGCGCCTATTTCGCGGGACGCCGGTTCGGCAAGACCAAGCTCAGCCCGCGGATCAGCCCGAACAAGACCGTCGAAGGCCTGGTCGGCGGCGTCATCGCCGGCATGATCGTGGCCCTGGCCGCCGCGCCGCTCGCCGGTGCCAGCATGCAGGAATTGCCGTACGTCGCCATCGTCGCGATCTGGACCATCCTGTTCTCGGTGGTCGGCGATCTCTACGAAAGCCTGCTCAAGCGCCACGTCG
The DNA here is from genome assembly GCA_020692565.1 of Thermomonas sp. GTDB lineage: Bacteria > Pseudomonadota > Gammaproteobacteria > Xanthomonadales > Xanthomonadaceae > Lysobacter_I. The sequence continues at coordinate 3,825 of JAIMKJ010000073.1, read as the reverse complement.
GGGCCAAGGATTCCAGTCATCTCATCCCCGGCCACGGCGGCGTGCTGGACCGGATCGACAGCGTGCTGGCGGCGCTGCCGGTGTTCGCGCTGGGCAAGCTGATGTTCGGATTCTGAGCTTGGAAGACCTGAATTTGGATACCGCGCTACGGTCCATGACCGCCATGCCTGCCGAAACCGCGACTTCACCCGCAGCCTTCACCGGAGCATGCCGGTGAGGCGCGTCGCCGTGCTCGGCGCGACCGGCTCGATCGGCACCTCGGCGCTGGACGTGATCGGCCGCCACCCGGACCGGCTGGGCGTGGAAACGCTGGTCGCCGGCAGCCATGTCGACGCGCTGGTCGCGCTGTGCCGGACCCACCGCCCCGCGCACGCCGCCATCGCCGACGAGGCCGGCTACGCCGCGCTGCGCGACGGTCTGCGCGATGCCGGGCTGGCGACCGAGGCCCACGCCGGCATGGCCGCGATCGACGCGCTGGCCGCGGATGCCGGCAACGACACCGTGGTCGCCGCGATCGTCGGGGCCGCCGGGCTGTCGTCCACGCTCGCCGCCGCCCGAGCCGGCAAGCGCCTGCTGCTGGCGAACAAGGAATCGCTGGTGCTGGCCGGCGAATTGTTGATCGCGGCGGCGCGCACGGCCGGCGCCACCATCGTTCCGATCGACAGCGAACACAACGCGATCTTCCAGTGCCTGCCCGATGCCCACGCCCATGCCGGGTTGAAGCGCATCCAGCTCACCGCGTCCGGCGGCCCGTTCCGCGGTCGTTCACGCGCAGAGCTGGCCGAAGTCACCCCGGCGCAGGCGGTCGCGCACCCGAAATGGTCGATGGGCCCGAAGATCTCGGTCGACTCCGCAACGCTGATGAACAAAGGCCTCGAAGTGATCGAGGCGCATCATCTGTTCGGCCTGCCCGGCGCGCGCATCGACGTACTGGTGCATCCACAGAGTCTGGTGCATTCGCTGGTGGAATTCGTCGATGGCTCCACCCTCGCCCAGCTTGGCCTGCCGGACATGCGCACCGCGCTGGCGGTGGGCTTCGCCTGGCCCGAGCGCATCGTCTCCGGGGTCGGCGGACTGGATCTGCTCGCCCACGGCCGGCTGGATTTCGAGCCCCCGGATCTCGAATCCTTCCCGTGCCTGCGCCTGGCCTATGCCGCGCTCGATGCCGGCGGCTGCGCGCCCGCCGTGCTGAACGCCGCGAACGAGGCAGCGGTTTCAGCCTTTCTTCAGGGCCGGATCGGTTTCCTGTCCATCCCCGCATTGGTCGAAGACGCTCTCGCACGCATGCAGCATGCGCCCGCCGATTCACTCGATGCCCTGCTCGCCGCCGATGCCGCCGCCCGCGCCGCCACCGTCGATTCCATTCTCCGTATGGCACGCCCCAGCAAGGTGAACGCATGAGCGAATTCCTCGGTTCCGCCTGGTGGCTGATCGTCGCCCTCGGCGTGCTGGTCACCTTCCACGAACTGGGCCACTACTGGGCGGCGCGCTGGTGCGGCGTGAAAGTCCTGCGGTTCTCGGTCGGCTTCGGCAAACCGCTGTGGATGCGCCGCGACCGCAACGGCACCGAATGGGCCGTCGCCGCGATCCCGCTGGGCGGTTACGTGCGGATGCTGGGCGAGCACGACCTCGCCGACCGCAAGACCGACGTCTCCGCCGACGAACGCAGCCAGTCCCACGACCACAAGCCGGTCGGCCAGCGGATGCTGATCAGCTTCGCCGGCCCCTTCGCCAACTTCGTCCTGTGCATCGCCCTGTTCTGGCTGATGTTCGTGATCGGTCGCCCGGACTATGCGCCGGTGGTCGGTCAGGTCGAAGGCGTCGCCGCCCAGGGCGGCCTGCGCCGTGGCGACACCCTGCTGGCCGTCGGCGAACGCCAGACCCCCACCTGGACCGAAGCCAGCATGGCCCTGGCCGCCTCGGCCATCGACCGCGGCCAGGTGCCGGTACGGGTGCGCACCGCCGACGGCGTCGAAGCCACCCGGCGGTTCGATTTCAGCGACGTGCCCAAAGGCGAGCCGCTGGAGCGACTGTTCGGCCGGATCGGCATCGTGCCGCGACACCAGATGCAGCCTGCGGTGATCGCCACGGTGAATCCCGGTTCGGCGGGCGAAGGCAAACTGCGCGGCGGCGACCGGATCGTCGCCATCGACGGCACGCCCGTGGAATTCTGGGGCGACATCGCCCCCCTGGTCGCCCGGATCGGTCCCGCCGGCGGCGGCGAGGTCGCGCTGATCCGCGACGGCGCGCCACTGACCGTGACCGTGGCGCCGAAGCTGCAGCGCCAGCCCGGCGCCCCGGCCACCAGCGCGCCTTCCTGGCTGCTGGGCGTCGCGCCGACGCAGCCCGAAAAGACCGCCAAGGACGCCGTGCTGCGTTACGGGCCGCTGGAAGCCGTCCCCGCATCCCTGCGCGAGGCCGGGTTCCAGGCCGGCGAGCTGTTCAGCATGTTCCAGCGCGCCTTCAGCGGCAAACTGGCCGTCAAGGACACGTTTTCCGGGCCCATCGGCATCGGCCGCGCCGCCAATGCCTACGCCCAGAACGGGCTGGCCTGGTACATCAGCCTGCTCGCCATGCTCAGCCTGAGCCTCGGAATCCTCAACCTGCTGCCGATCCCGGTCTTGGATGGGGGGCACCTGCTGTATTACCTTATCGAGTTGCTCAAGGGCCGGCCGTTAAGCGACCGTGCGATGGCCGCCGGGCAATATGTCGGGCTCGTCCTGTTGTTGGGGCTCATGAGTCTTGCGTTCTACAACGATCTGCAAAGGCTGATCCAATGATGCACACCAGTGCCATCCGCCAGCGACCGCCCGACGTCGGGCCGGCCGCCCGGTCCGCATCGGATTGATCCGCATCGGACGCAACGGACGCGCGCTCCACCCTCGCTGCACTGCTCCATCCCGCACTGCTTCGCCCCACCGATTCGCTAGCCCCATAACCGGACGTATTTGATGACGCGCACGCCAACCCGCCGCCTGCTGGCCCTTGCCCTCGCCACGAGCCTGGCATCGTTCCACACCGCGCCCACCCTGGCGCAGACCGCGTCTCCGCTCTCGTCCTCCCGCTTCACGGTGTCCGACATCCGCGTCGACGGCCTGCAGCGCATCGGCGCCGGCACCGTCTTCACCTACCTGCCGATCGAACGCGGCGACACCATCGACTCCGGCAACATCGCCGAAGCCATGCGCGCGCTCTACAAGACCGGGTTCTTCGAAGACATCCGCGTCGATCGCGAAGGTTCCGATCCCGCCAGCGGCATCCTGGTGATCTCGGTCACCGAACGTCCGGCGATCAACACCCTCACCCTGTCGGGCAACAAGGACATCAAGACCGAAGACTTGATGAAGAACCTCAAGGAAATCGGCATCGCCGAAGGCGAAACCTACGACCGCCTGGCGCTGGACCGGGTGACGCTCGAGCTCAACCGCGCCTACAACAACCGCGGCAAGTACAACGTCGAGGTCAACCCCACCGTGACCCGCCTCGACCGCAACCGCGTCGACGTGACCATCAACGTCAACGAAGGCAAAGCGGCGCGCATCCGCCACATCAACCTCATCGGCAACGAGAAGTTCGAAGAGGAGGATCTGCGCGAACGCTGGGAATCGAACGAAAGCAACTGGCTCAGCTGGTACCGCCGCGACGACCAGTATTCGCGCGAAAAGCTGACCGGCGACCTCGAAAAGCTCAACGAGTTCTATCTCGACCGCGGCTACGTCGACTTCAGCGTCGATGGCACCCAGGTCGCGATCAGCCCCGACAAGAAGGACATGTTCGTCACCGCGAACATGACCGAAGGCGAGATCTACACCCTCTCCAGCGTCG
>JAIMKJ010000006.1:118203-152805 GCA_020692565.1 Thermomonas sp. | reverse complement strand
GCAAGCTGCGCACGCACGCGCGGCGAGAGGTTGTCGAGCGACGCGGCATGCGCGCTGCGCGCAGCCTGCGCGAGGCTGTCGTCGGTGCGTGCGTTGCGATCGTCGTGCGAATGGCCCGAAGTCATCGGAAATCCTCCAACTGTTTCTGCAGAGTGTCGCGGGCCCGCGAGAGGTGGGTTTTCACCGACCCTTCGCTGCAGCCCATGATCCGCGCGGTGGTGGCGACATCGCAGTCTTCCAGCACGCGCAGGGTGAAGGCTTCGCGCTGGCGCGCGGGCAGCGCGCGCAGTGCGGACGCCACGGATTGATACGCCTCGCGGCTGTCGTGCAGACGGGCCGGGCCGGGTGCATCGTCGGGCGCCTGTTCGATCCAATCCACCGTGTCCTCATCCGTCGTCTTCGCGCTCGGGGACACCAGCCAGCGCATCCGGAACAGGCTGCGCCGCTGCATGTCGACGATCCGGCTGCGCAGGATGCTCCAGAACAGCGGTGTCCATTCCGCCGAAGGCCGCTCGCGATACGCCACCATCCGGATCATCGCGTCCTGCACCGCGTCCAGCGCGTCCTCGCGATGCCGCAATCCAAGTTCGGCGAACCGGAACGCACGCGCCGAGATGCCCTCGAGGAAGCTGTCGAGAGAAAAATCCTCGGCCGCCACCGGGGAGTGGACGGCCGAGGGAGCGCGCATGGGTGTGTCTTCGGAGCTCACGCGCGCAAGCTTAAAGCGGAGGAGGTCACCATCGCTGGATCGGCCGTCGGCCATTTCGGCCGGATCTCAATGCCTGCGCTGCCGGCAGCGGCCGGAATGCGCGTCGTGACGGCCCGCAGTCGCTGCCGAATCCGCCTTGGGGGCGGCGGCCGGCAGTGGAGCGGGGATCGGGGACTTCATGGCGAATCCTTCTAAGCAGATATCGGAGGAGGGCGGCGGCCTGCAGGGAGGGAAACGCCCCGGCCGCGGCCCGGTTGACAGCGATGTGCCGGAAATCCGCATACAGGCGCTTCGGCGCGCTGACGCGCGCCTCTCCCCCTTCCCGCCGCCCGCGTGTCGTCTTCCCCCGCACGCGGGGCAAGGCCGGGACGGGGCCGGCACCGCCCGATGGTTTGTCCCGACGCGGCGGTTATGATGCCGGCAGACCCTGGGAGAACGACGATGGCGGATGGTTTCGTAGCGCTCTACATATTCATGCTGGCGGCGATCGCCGGACACGTGATCATTTCGCGGGTGCCGGTGATCCTGCACACCCCGCTGATGTCCGGCAGCAACTTCATCCACGGCATCGTCCTGATCGGCGCGATGGTGGTGCTGGGCCACGCGGATACCACGGTCGAGAAGGCGATCGGTTTCATCGCCGTGCTGCTGGGCGCCGGCAACGCCGCAGGCGGCTATGTGGTGACCGAGCGCATGCTCGACATGTTCAAGTCTTCCAAGAAGCCGGGGCGGGACGGGAAATGACCGCGGATCGCGCCTTGGCACGGCCCGCAGCGAAATCGATCAGCTCCAGGAAAGCCGACCCCAGGAAAGCCGGCCCCGGGAATGTCAGCCCCAGGAATGTATTCCAGATCGTCAGCTACCTGCAGTATCCATTGATGCTGGTGGCGCTGGCCTATGCCGCCAAACCGGCGGTGACCGGTCTGGACGGGATACTGGACGACGCCAACTATGCGCTGCTCTACATGGGCATCGGGATCGGGCTGTCTTCGCTGCAGGATCCCACCCGGACCCAGAACGAAATCTCGCGGAAGGTCTGGCAGAACCCGCGCAAGGGCATGCTCATGCTCTGGATACTCGCCCTCTACGCATTCGGCATGATCGCCGCCGGCCTGCTGGGCAGCTACCTGTCCAGCACGAGCGCCATCCACCAACTGTCGCTGGGCCTGTTTTCCGTGGGCTTGGGCATGATCGGCCTGCTCAAGACCGCCATCGAAATGTTCGAACACCACCGGCTGGACAAAAAACCGGCGGATGCGCTGCATCCAGCTCAGGAGAAAGAAGCATGAGTGTGTTGATCCTCGTCAAGTTGAGCTACCTCGTCGCCGCCACCCTGTTCCTGCTCGGCCTGCAGCGCATGGCCTCGCCCAAGACCGCGCGCAGCGGCATCCAGTGGGCCGGCGTGGGCATGCTGATCGCCACCGTCGCCACCCTGTTCCTGCCCGGCCTGCACAACATCGGCCTGATCGTCGCCGGCATCGTCCTGGGCACCGTCGCCAACTGGTACTGGGGCAAGAAGGTCGCACTGACCGACATGCCGCAGATGGTCGCGCTTTTCAACGGCATGGGCGGCGGTTCCGCCGCGGCCATCGGCGCGGTCGAGCTGTTCAAGTATTCCGCCGCGGGCACCGGTCCGAACTACGTGACCCTCGGCCTTGCGGTGATCGGCGCGCTGATCGGCGCGGTCTCACTCACCGGCTCGGTCATCGCCTGGGCCAAGCTCGACGGCCGCATGGACAAGCGCTACACCTTCCCCGGCCAGCAGATCTTCAACGCCGCGGTCGGCATCGCCGCCGTCGTGCTGGGCGCACTGGCGCTGTATACGCTGGAAGTGCCGTACATCATCGCGTTCTTCGTCGCCGCGCTGGCGCTGGGCGTGCTGATGACCCTGCCCATCGGCGGCGCCGACATGCCGGTGGTCATCTCGCTCTACAACGCCTTCACCGGCCTCGCGGTCGCGTTCGAGGGCTACGTGCTGGGCAACGAGGCCCTGATCATCGCCGGCATGATGGTCGGCGCCGCTGGCATCCTGCTCACGCGATTGATGGCCAAGGCCATGAACCGCTCGATCAATTCGGTGCTGTTCTCCAACTTCGGCGCCACCGGCGAAGCCGCGGCCATCGAAGGCAGCCAGAAACCCATCGACGCCAGCGACGTGGCCGCGATGATGGCCTTCGCCGAACGCGTGGTGATCGTGCCCGGCTACGGCCTCGCGGTCGCGCAGGCGCAGCACAAGATATGGGAACTCAGCCAGCGGCTGATCGAACGCGGCGTGAAAGTGAAATTCGCGATCCATCCTGTCGCCGGGCGCATGCCCGGCCACATGAACGTGCTGCTGGCCGAAGCGGGTGTGCCGTATGACCTGATCGTGGACATGGAAGACATCAACCCCGAGTTCGCCAACACCGATGTGATCCTGGTAATCGGCGCGAACGACGTGGTGAATCCGGTCGCGAAGACCGATCCGGCTTCACCGATCTATGGGATGCCGATTCTGGATGTGGTGAACAGCAAAAACACCATCGTGATCAAGCGCGGCAAGGGCACCGGGTTCGCGGGAATCGAAAATGCGCTGTTTTATGCGGACAACACGCGGATGTTGTACGGCGATGGCGCGGAGATGGCGAGTGCGTTGGTCAGCGAACTTAAAGCGTTGGATGGGGGGCATTGAGTCATTGCAAAGCCTGCGATCTTCGTAAGGTGGGTCTTGTACCCACCATTTTCGTTCGCCGCTAACGTGCTATCGGTGATTCGTGCGTTCGATTTTTATTCGGAAAGCGGTTGTTCATCAGGTTGTGAGTATGAGAATCGCCTTGCGGATTAATCAAGGATGATAAAGTGAAAAAATTATTTTTCATATTTTTGTTTTGCATTTCAATCTCGCCTATCCAATCAGCGCCCAGCGGAGGAGAAAGCGTTGCTGGGACAGTTTATAGTTGCGTGAAAGACGGAGTTCGGTATTATTCGAGTAAGCCAAAATTGGGGTGTGACACCCTGCGTACCATCCCTTATTCATTTATTTCTAAACCGGCGGTGAAAAAAGATCTTTCTGCTAAAAATTCTGAAATAGAAATTTTTAACGGGAATGTGCAAGGCAACAATGTCTTGGATTCTACTGCTGGATCAAGTGGCGCTGCTCATGCGGCAGCGCAAAATGGCGTTTCTAATCAAAATAATATTCAAGATAAAAATAAAAATGCTGGTTTTTTTGCTTGGTGCATGCAAATAGTTGTTCTTAGTACCATCTTAGCTCAATTTTACGTTGCGATTAAATCTGTTTTTGCGGTGAGGAATTCTGAGCGCTTTGTTCGTGCTTTTGCATTTGCTACTGGTGTTTTAATATTCTTGGGTAGCTTTGTTTTGGGTATCACTTTTGCGGATTTGATAGTTATTGCTAGATTGGATGAGTCGCTTCTGAAATATATTTCAATAGGAATTATCATTCCTATTGTTGTCGGTATGGCTGTTACTGAGATGACAATACGTGCTCTTCGTTATGGCGGCTATAGATTTATCCGTGTGTTGCTTATGGTGGCTGCCTTTACGCTGTGTCAAGTTATTTACACGAATTATCAGGCCTTTCATCAAGAGGGATTTTTTTCTGGGGAATCATTTGTTTCGAATATATGCTATTCGATTGCAGTGGGTGTATGGCTGATTTTTAGGCACGAGCCTGATAAAAATGCGATGGATTCTTGGGAGTAGTGCGTAGTGGGGTGAGCGCAGCGATGCCCACCCATGAAGCGCCGGTGTCGCTTGATGTTCTCGGGGTCTGATGCGTCGGGATGCTGGGCATCGCTGCGCTTACCCCACCCTACGGGGCTTGTTTGTGCTGCATCATCGACGGAATTCATTCTACGAAAAGGATCATGCGATGCGTCTTGTTCTTTTGCTGGTGGCGGTGCTGCTTCCGTTTTCCGCGATGGCCGCGGATCGCGGTGGGTTCAGCGTGATCGGCGAGTGGGAGTGGCATCCCCTCGATGGCGTTTGCCCGGAGCGCTTCACCTATCGCGCCGACGGCATGGTGATGATGCAGAGCGGCGAAGAGCGTCTGGTGAAGACGTATGTCCTCACCAAGGTGTCGGCCGAAGTGTATCGGCTGACCAGTACCGTAAAAGCCACGAATGGAAAACCCGACTGTCGAGGCGATCTGTCTCCGGTCGGCACTAAATCCACCGCGTTCGTGATGCCGACCAAGGGCCGCGCTTTTCTCACCTGTTCGTCGATGGACAAGTCGACGTGCTTCGGGACCGCCAAGGCCGTCAAACGCAAAAAGTAGGGACGCAAGCGGCTCGTCGGGTGCTGGCAGGTATTCGTCTTTCGGGGATTGCGGCTGTCGCGGAGCGGTCCATTTGCCCGGGTGCCTGCTTCCCGGATGTTTCATGGCCGCTCCGGTGCGGCCTGCGGGACCGGTCCGCCCGCGCCATGTACGGATCGACAGGGGAAATCGCATGTCGAACATGAGGAATGGATGGCTCGTACTGACGCTGCTGTGCCTGTCGGGGCCGGCGCACGCCAACTGGGCGGAATACCAGCGCGCGCTGGCGATGTTGAAGGACGCCACGACCGCCAACGACGCGCAGGGTGCCGCGGCGATGCTGCGCTTGGCCGAGGGCGGCGACATGGATGCGCAGGCGTACATGGCCTACCTGCATAACCAGGGCATCGGCGTTGCGCGAGATCCGGCGGCCTCCGCGCGTTGGGAGGCGCGCGCGTTGGCGCATCCGCAGGTCACCGATACGATGAAGACTTCGTTCAAGTCTCTGCGCGGTGCGGACGCAAAGCCGTGGCTGGCCGAGTTGTTCCTGACCTCGGACGCGGGATCGCGCGAAAACAAGCGCATGATCGAGGAGGCGGAGAAGAGCCTCGACGAATCGGCCGCGGTCTTGGAAGAGGCGACAGCGACTCTGACGGTGGTCAATGCGGAGATTGAACAGGCATTGAAGGAAAGGGAGCAACTGCAAGCGCAACTGCGGTTGGAATCGCAGAAGCTGTCGCAGTTGCAGTCGGTGCAAACGTTGATCGATTCCGGCGGGCTCGCCAGGTTGTCCGCACCTGCACCTGCAGCTGCACCCGCACCCGCACCCGCATCAGGTGCGGCCAATCCGCAGCAGACGGCGCTGAAGGCGATCTATGCGAACGCCATCGCCGGCGACGCGCAGGCGAAGGTCGATCTGGCGACACTTTATTTCCTGGGCGAGACCAAGGGCATCGTGGCGGCGCGGCACGATTTGCATTGCTACCTGTGGTCGCTGCAGATCGACCCGCAGCAGGACCCGACCGCCGCCGTGATGGCCGACGATTGCGGCGAAGGGCTGCCGCCGGAGGTACGGGAGAACGTCGTCACGATCGTGGATTCCCTGAAGGAAAGGCCGCGGCCTGCGCCGCTGCCGACGACCCGCGATCAGGCCGTGGCCGACTTCATCGCCGGGCTCGAATTCGACGACAAGCAGCAGTTGCGCGGCATCAAGCGCGAAGACCTGTCGTTGCTCGGCGACAGTTGGGGCTTGTTCGTCGGACATCGTTACGGCCTGTGGTTCGCGAACGATGCGCTGCTGCTGTCGGTGTGCGGCAAGCCCTGCGCGCCGGAAACTGCCGCGACCGGCATCCTCGAAGCCGCCTGGGACACGCTGTGGCAGCGGTTCGGTCTGGAACCCGCCTATCAGCCAGCCAAGCCCATCGCGCCGGGAACCGCGCTGCAGCGCGCGGTCGTGAACGGGGCGGTCGCCGCATTCCTCGAACGGCTGGATCGCGGCGCCCCGGAGACGACGTGGGCGGAGGCCAGCCCTCTGCTGCGCGACAAGCACCGCAATGTGGATGCCTGGGCCGTGCGCCTGCGCGCTCACCGCGGCATCGTCGGCGCGGTCCGCAATCGAAGCCCTGCAGAGTATGCGTTCTCCGCACGGGTGGACGATCTGCCCGCAGGCGAATACGTCGTCGTCGGCATCGCCACCACGTTCGCGAACCGGAACGCGCGCGAGAGGATCGTGCTGCAGAAGGAAGCGGGCCGCTGGCGCGTCCTCGATTACGCGCTCACCTGGCCCTAGGCGCAGCGCAGGCAAGACAGCGCGTCGGGCAGGATGGGCACAGCGAAACGCCATCACGAAAAGCCGGTATCGCTCGATGATCTCCGTGACCGGGGCCGCCTGCGATGGCGGTCCAGGATATGAGTTGCGCAGGTCTTTGTGAGACGATCGACGCCCATCCGCCCGACGAAACCCCGGGGCGGATGGGCTGCCGCCGAAGACGAGGAAATCGCGCCATGCAAGTGAAACACATCACTCCGATCCTGAATGTCTCCGACATGGCGCAGAGTTTCGCGTGGTTCGAGAAACTCGGCTGGAAGAAGGGCTGGGACTGGGGATCGCCGCCGAGTTTCGGCGGCGTGAACAACGGGCATTTCGAGATTTTCCTGTGCCTCGACGGGCAGGGCGGGCGCGGGCCGAGCGGCCATGCCGCCAGCTTCGGCCCGGAATCCGATGAGGCTGCCGAACAGGGCGTCTGGATGTCGGTCTGGGTCGACGATGTGGATGCGGTGCATCGCGAATGCATCGAACACGGTATCGAGGTGACGTGGCCGCCCACCGACATGCCGTGGAATGTCCGCGAAATGCACATCCGTCATCCGGACGGGCACGTGTTCCGCGTCGGCCGTGCGATCGAATGCGCGCCGGAGGAAACACCGGTCGAAGGCGAATAGGGCGGATGCAAGTCCGTCGGCCGGGAGCGACGCCTCCCGGACTATGATGCAGGATCGCGCCAGGCCTTCGCCTGCGTCAGGAGATCCCGATATGTCCAACGATGGCGCTGCAGTCACCACCCTCCATTCCGGTCGTTTGACGGTCTGCACCTACGGCGGATTCGCGCCGGTCTGTTTCAAGGATGCGGCTGGCGCGCTGGTCGGTCTGGATGTCTCTTTTCTGGCGCGTTTCGCCGAGGGCGAAGGCCTTGCGCTCGACATGATCGATCGCACGTTCGATGGCATCTGGGCGTTGCCGGACATGGATGTGTGCGACATCGCCGCGGCCGGTATCACGAAACTGGATTCGCGGTACGTAGGCGAGGGCGCTTCATGGAGCGATGCCTATTTCCGGGTCAACCGGTCGCTGCTGGTCCGCAGCGCCGAGCAACCGGTGTTCGACGATCATGCGTCGCTCGTCGGCAAGAAGATCGTCGTCACCCGCGGCTCGACCGCCGATATCGATGCGCAGACGCGCTATCCCGATTGCACGCTGCAATACGTCGACGAGGTCGCCATGGGCCAGCACGACCCGCAGGCGTATGTCGTCAAGACCCTGCTGTCCGATCGCGAGGTCGACGCCTTCGGCGAAGGCGATGTCAGCAATCAGTACCTTCGCGACACCTACGGCAAGGATGTCGAGGGCGGCCTGGTATTGGCGGACATCCATCCGATCGACGGCCCGGAGGAAACCTTCAGCTTCGTCGCGCGCAACGCCAGCGTTGGTCTGTTGAATCGTTTGAACGCATTCATCGCCGCGAACAAAGGCTCCTATGCATCGTAAGCGCGGGATGTAGGTTTCGTATGGAACGATGCAGCCCGTGCAAAGCCCGCTGGTCGGCTGCGTAGCTGGAAATCGGCTACGCTTCATCACGGGCGGTCCGGCTCGAATCCAAGGGTTTCGGCGAGATGAATATGCTGGAAGCGGTGCGCCGACGGCCCGGCATGTACGTCGGCGATACGCATGATGGATCGGGGTTGATCCAGATGTTGTGGGAAGTGGTCGCGAACGCGCTCGACGAACATCTGGCCGGGCATTGCAGCCGCATCGCGATCGGGATTGGCGAGGATGGTGCGATCAGTGTCGAGGACAACGGCCGCGGTATCCGACTGGATGCTCTCGATGGCATGTCCTTTGCCGAGAAGGCGCTGACTTCGTTCCACGCTGGTCCGACACTGGATGGCCATGCGCCTCACGAACATATCGGCGCGCGCGGCGTGGGTTTGTTCGCGGTCTGCGCACTTTCGTCGTGGTTGGAATTCGAGGTCAGCCGAGACGGGCGTCGATATGGTCAGCGCTTCGAGCGTGGTCTTGCGGTGTCGAAGCTGCGCGAAATCGGCGCAGCCGACACGACCGGAACCCGCCTCGTGTTCTCTCCGGACCCGGAAATCTTCTCGACCACATGGCTGGATCCGGGTCCGGTCCTATCGCGACTCAAGGAACTGTCGTATCTGTTCCCGCAGTTGAGTTTGAGTTTCAAGGATCGACGCGAACATGGATTCCACGAGCCCGGCGGGCTTGCATCGTATGTGCAGTCGGTCAACACCCTTCACGGCGATGAGCCGCTGACAAGAACGTTCCTCTGCACGTCTTCCGCGGAATCCATCCGCGTCGAGATTGCTGCGATGTGGAGCAGGCATTCGATGACCTCGCTGCAGAGTTTCGCCAACGTGATGCGGACCACAGAGGGTGGGACGCATGTGGATGGACTGCTGCGTGGTCTTGTCGCGGGTACGAAGATCGCATTGCCGGACCTGTGCCGTGGGCGTCGCAGGAGAGAGATCGAGCGCGCTTTGACGTGCGGATTGAACGCGGTCGTCTGCGTCAGGCTGGACGATCCGGAATACGGGCGGCCAACGAGAGATCGTTTGTCGAGTCCGCGCGTGACGACCGTGGTCGCGCACTGCGTTGCTGGCCCGTTCGCGGATTTCCTGGCGACCGAGCCGGTGTTGTCGACGCGAATCGCCGATGGGCTGCGCGACAAGTTCAAGTGAGCCGGATGCCGCCGCTCCGCATCCTCGTCCTGACCACGCTCGCGATGCTTGCCTTCGCCGGCAATTCGCTGCTGTGCCGGGCGGCGCTTCATCACACGCGGATCGACGCCGCCAGCTTCACGACGATCCGGTTGCTGTCGGGCGCAGTGGTGCTGTGGCTGGTCGTGCGGCTGCGCGTTTCGAAGCCTGCGGGCGCGGGCAACTGGCTTTCGGCGTTCGCGCTGTTCGCGTACGCCGCCGGGTTTTCGTTCGCGTATCTGCATCTGCCCGCGGCCACAGGCGCGCTGCTGTTGTTCGGCGCGGTGCAGATGTCGATGATCGGATATGGCCTGTGGCGCGGCGAGCGCCTGGCCTTGGCGCAGTGGGGCGGCTTGCTGTTGGCGCTGGGCGGATTGGTGGCATTGCTGCTGCCGGGACTGGCGGCGCCGCCGTTGCCTTCGGCGGGATTGATGGTGGGCGCGGGCATCGCCTGGGGCGTGTATTCGCTGCGCGGCAAGGGCGCGGGCGATCCGACACGCGTCACCGCGGGCAACTTCCTGCGTGCGGTGCCGTTCTCGCTGGCGCTGAGTCTGTCGCTGCTGGGCGGAACGACGCTGGACGCCGCGGGGATCGGCTATGCCGTGGCGTCGGGCGCGCTGACCTCCGGGCTCGGCTACGCGATCTGGTACACGGCGTTGCCTGCGCTGAAATCCACGCACGCGGCGACCGTGCAGTTGAGCGTGCCGCTGATCGCCGCACTGGGCGCGGTCGCGTTCCTCGGCGAAGCGATGACGCTGCGATTGTTGTCGGCGTCGATCGCCATCGTGGGCGGGATCGCGCTGGTGATCCTGGCGCGCCGGGACCGGGCAGCTTCAACGCCGGAAGACGAAGTCGGTGGCCGCGGCGAAGCCCGATAGAATCGGCCTGCCGCCGCCGGCCCGCGATCGCGCATCGGCCGACTTCGCCACAAGGATCATCGTCATGCATCACGAAGCGTTCTTCCGGCCGATCTTCGACTTCATCGCGGGTGTCGGCATCGACATCGCCGAAGCGCCGCTGCCGGAAGAGACTTTTCTGCCGGGCATCGCACTGCGCGGCGGCGGCATCGCGGTCGATCCGGGCAGGCTCGTGTGGCCCGGCGATCTGCTGCACGAAGCGGGACATCTCGCGGTGTTGCCCGCCGCGCTGCGTCGTGAGGCGCATGAGGATCAGCCGAATGCCGCCGAGGTCGACCATGCGGGCGAACTGGAAGCGATGGCGTGGGCTTGGGCCGCCGCGCTCGAACTGGGGCTGCCGGCGGACGTGCTGATCCACGCAGGCGGCTACAACGGCAAGTCCGGCGATCTGCTGCAGATGTATGCGTTCGGCGTGTATCCGGGGCTGAAGGGATTGTGCGAGATCGGGATGACGGCCGCGCCCGGCTTCACGACCGACTGCGGACCGGTGCGCTATCCGCACATGCTGCGGTGGCTGCGCGATTGAACGCGGAGGCGATCCTGCGAAGTCGCCATGCGGTGCATCGACGCGCTACAGCAGCCGCTGCGTGATCGCCTTCAGCACCGCGTGGGTGCGATCGCGGCAGTCCAGCTTCACCAGCACTTCCGACATGTAGTTCTTCACCGTGCCTTCGGACAGGTGCAGGGTGCGGGCGATTTCCTTGTTCGAGTAACCGCCGGCCACCAGCCGCAGGATCGAGCGTTCGCGTTCGGTCAGGCGCACGCCGGCATCCGCGGGCTGGCTGTCGGTCCAGGCTGCGCGGACCGGCCCCAGGCTGACCGGCTGCAGCAGGGTTTCGCCGGCCGCGACCCGCAGGATCGCGGCTTTCAGATCCTCGGGCGAGGCGTCCTTGAGCAGGAAGCCCTGCGCGCCGGCGTCCACCGCCTGGATCATCAGGTTCGGATCGTCGAACGTGGTCAGCAGGATCACCGGCGTGGCGTCGCCGCGGGCGCGCAGTTCGCGTAGCAGGCCCAGCCCGCCCAGGCCGGGCATGCGGATATCGCTGACGATCAGATCCACCGGCCGCTGCGGCAGCGCGGCGAGCAGGCGTTCGGCGTCGGTGCTTTCCAGCGCGATCTCCACGCCCAGATCGGCGAGCAGGCTCGACAGCCCGCGCAACACCAGCGCCTGGTCGTCGCACAGTGCGATGCGGACGGCGCGCGTTGCGGTCATGCCGCGTGCGCCTGTGCAAGCGGGATACGCGCGGTCACCTGCAGCCCGCGCGGCGGGGTGGTCGCGATGTCGAGCGTGCCGCCCACCGCATCGAGGCGCTCGCGCATGCCGGTGAGACCGTTGCCGAAATCGATCCGCGCCGGAACGACGCCGTCGTTCGCGATCGACAGCGTCAGTGCGCCGTCGATGCGATGCAGCGCGATGCGGATCGCGCCTGCGCGACCGTGGCGCAGCGCATTGGTGATGGCTTCCTGCGCGCAGCGCAACAAGGTTTCCGCCTGTTCGATGTCGTCCACGCGCAAGTCGTCTTCGATGTCGATGGCGATGCGCACGCCGGGGATCGGTTGGGCCAGGGCGTCCAGTGCCGCGCGCAGATCGAAACCGTCATGCGCGCGCAGCGTGCCGACGACCTGGCGGATCTGGCCGAGCAGGTCGTCGGCCAGCGCCGAGGACACCAGCACTTCCTCGCGCGCGGCCAGCGCGGGATCGCGCGCCAGCCGCGCCAGATTGAGCTTGAGCGCGGTGAGGCTGTGGCCGGCGACATCGTGCAGTTCGCGCGAGAGTTTCAGCCGTTCGCCCGCGCGCGCGGATTCCTCCAGCAGGCGGCGGGTGGCGAGCAGTTCGGCGTTGATCCGCGCGAGATGTTCGCGGGCGCGTTCGCGGCTGCCGGCGTAATGTCCGGTCAGCGCCGCGAACGCCTGGAAGCCGAAGATCGGCAGCAGCGACAGCAGGAGATCGAAGATCGAATCCGTACGCCCGATCCATAACGCCGCGATCGCCGCGTTCAGCGCGACCATGTAGAGGACGAACGTGCGGGTGGAGAACAGCAGTACCCCCTGCGCGGCGACGAGGATCAGCAGCACCGTGGTCTGCCCGCCGCGCAGCAGCCACTCGGCCAGCACCACCAGCAGTCCCTGCGCGACGACGTTCCACCGCGGCGTGTCGTGTCCGGCGCGGCGCGAGGCGGACACGACCAGCAGTGCGACCATCGCCACCAGCGCGGCGACGCCTGCCCATTCGCGCAGCCACAGCGCCGGATCGGCGGCGCGCAGTTTGTCCTGGTCGATCACCGCCAGACTCACGGCCAACCAGGTGACATAGCCGGCGATGTTCAGCGGCGTGAACAGGCGCTGGGCATAGCTGCTGTCGTGGGGTTGCAGGGGCTGGCAGGTGCGGGGCGGGGTCGTCATGGGCGCAGCATGGCAGCGGCCATGCGCATGCGGAAGCGATCGGGCGCCGAAGGTGACTTTTCTCACCCCCGCCGGGTGACTGCGGGCAGGTGCCCGGCAGGGCGCCGGATCCGGAGACTGTGCCCATCGCCAACCGAGCAACCTCATGGACACCGCCTATCAATCCCTGCTCCTCGCCCACGGCCTCTGCGGCCTGGTCGCGCTGGTCACGTTCTGGGTCGCGGCCTTCGCGAAGAAGGGCGCGCCGCTGCATCTGCGCGTGGGCAAGACCTACATGATCGCGATGCTCGGCATCGTCGTCACCGCCGTGCCGATGGCGGCGATCATCGCGGCCCGCGGCCGGCCGGGCAACGCGACGTTCCTGGCGTATCTGGTCGTCATCACTCTGACCGCGATGTGGACGGGTTGGCGCGCCGTGAAGCGCAAGCGCGACCAGCATGCGTTCCGCGACAACGCCTATCTTGCGGTGGCGTTGTTCAACCTGGTCGCTTCGGCCGTGGTGTTCGCGGTCGGCGTGCACATGTCGCAGGCGCTGCTGATGGGCTTCAGCGCCGTCGGTACGCTCACCGGCGTGCAGATGCTGATGCGCCGCGCGCGGCCGATGGACACGGTGCGCTGGTGGCTGAAGGAGCATTACTCGGCGATGATCGGCTGCGGCGTCGCCACGCATATCGCGTTCCTCGCGATCGGTCTGGACCGTCTGGTCCGCGCGGTCGGCATCGATCCGCCCGGCTGGTATCACCTGATCGCCTGGTTCCTGCCGCTGTCGCTGTCGTTCGTGGTCGTGGCCTGGCTCAATCGCAAATACATGCCGAAGCCGAGCGCAGGCAGCGGCGCGGCGGTCGCCAGCCGCGCCTGAGCCGCGGAGGCGTTCAGAGACCGAATCGCGCCTTCACCAGCGCCACCACCTGCGCCTCGGCGATGCCGGGGCGCAGCGCTTCGGCGAAACGGTCCGGGTGCAGGCCGTGATCACCGTCGAGCAGGCGCCGCAGCGCCGGTTCTATCTCGCGCGGATGGCGCAGGCGCAGCGCGACGCCTGCGGCCTGCAGCCGCGCGGCATGATCGAACTGGTCGTAGTCGTTGGGCAGCACCAGCGCCGGCACCCCGGCGCGCAGGCATTCCCACATCACGCCCGCGCCGCCGTGATGCAGCACCGCGCGCATCCGCGGCACCCACGACGGATAGTCGACCCAGGCGTGACGATGCAAGGCGCGATGTACAGCGTCCGCACCCGCATCCAGGCGCCCATCGCTGAAATGCAGACGGATCGCGGGCAGCGCCTGCGCCACGCTGTCCAGATGCGCGCCCATGCGTTGCTTGGCCCACCCCAGATGGGTGCCGAGCGTCGCCAATACGTGCGCCGCGTCGTCGTCCGGCGGCGGTGTGCCGATGGCCGGCGGGCTCCACAGCATCGGTCCGACGAACCGCAGCGCCGTCGGCCATGCGCGTTCGAATTCGAGTTCGCGCAGCCCCAGGCCGAGAATGCATTCGGACGAATACGCCGCTTCGCTGCCGTCGTCGCGATACAGCGACGGGAATCCCAACGCCGTGAGCTGGCGGCGGTGCAGACGATGCATGCCCGACTTGAAACCGCGCACGGCTTTCGCCGCGCATGCGTCGCGCATGCGGCCGAACGCGCCGATCCCCGGCATCCAGCCGCCGAGATAGGCCGGCGGGCCGCCCGGCGCTTCGATCACGCAGGGCGACGGGTGACTGGTCCACCACGGCATGCCGCGCCGCTGCGCGGCCGTTCCGGCGACCGGCAGGGTGAAGTCGGCGATCACCAGATCCGGTCGTGTCGTCGCATAGCGTGCATCGAGCGCGGCACCGAATGCGTCGAGCAGTTCAAGACTGCGCTGGAACTGCGCATGCAGGCGCAGCGGATTCGCGCCGACCGCGTGCGGCGGATCAACGATGGCCTTCAGCGCCTCGTCCGCGCCCGGCACCACCGCGATGCCCGCGAGCCCGGCTGCGCGGATCCGCGGCTGTGCGGCTTCGGTGCTGACCACTTCGATGTCGGCGACTTCGCGCAGTGCACGGCCGATGGCGAGGATCGGGTGCAGATGGCCTGCGAACGGCGGCGACAGCAGTTCGATGCGCGGCCGGGTCATGCGGCGCGCAGCCAGTCGAGCCGCGCGCGCGCGGCGGCGACCACCGCATTCCGCGAGGGCTCGCCGTCGAGATAATCCATGTGTCCTGCCGCGATCCGCTGCGGTGTCGGGCCGTCGGTGGGACCGAGCCACGCGGCGATGCGGTCGCGGTCGCCGCGCAGTTGCGCGCCGTCGATCCCGCGCGGCCAGTGCGGTGCGACCGCACCGTAGGCGACGACCCGCAGGCGTGCGCGATCGGTGTCGTCGAACGGTGCGATCAGCGCATCGAGCAGGGCCAGGCCGCAACTGCCGACCAGCAACAGCGTGCGCGGTGCAGACAACAGACGTCCGCGCGCCGCGTCGCACTGCGCCGAAGACACGCCGTGCAGCACGCCGCGTCGTGCGCCGAGATACTGGCGACCGTTGGCGAGGCTGGCGCGCAGCAGCGGCACCGGTCGCCACGCGCCTGCGACGCCGTGCCACGGAAACTGATGCGGTTCGAAGTCGATGCCGTCGCTGCGTTCGGCCAACATCGCCAGCGCGGCGGCCTGCACCGGCGACAGCGCACCGCGTCCCGGATCGCTCTGCCCGGTGAGGAAGGCGACCCGCGGCCGTGCGCTCACGGCAGTTCCTCGAAGCGGTCGTTCGCGAGCACCCGATAGCGATGCTCGCGCCAGCGGATGCGCGCATCCAGCAGCGCATGCAACAGATGCAGCGGCAGCAGCAGCGCGACCAGCAGCGACGACAGCGGTTCGATCCGCGCGGCCTCGCCCGCGCAGGCGCGCTGCAGCGCGCGCCGGCCGAACAGATGCGCCAGCGCGCCGAGCGCGAAGGCGATGGCGCCCGGCCACGATGGCGCGACCGCGAGCGTCGTCGTGGCGACGAGCGGCAGCGCCGTCGGCAGGCCCTGGCCCAGCGCGATCCGCAGCCGCGCCGGCCACGGCTGCGTGCGCAGCAACAGGCGCGCGAACAGCATCCAGCGGTGCATCTGGCGGAGATAGGCGCGCAGATCGGGCAACGCGGTGCGCATCCACACCGGTTCGTGGCGCTGTTCGATGCGGCCGCCGCCCGCAAGCGCCGCCTGCGCCATCGCCAGATCGTCGGTGAGATGACGCAGACGCGGCGCGAAGCCGCCGATCGCAGTCAGCGCATCGCGACGCATCGCCCACGCCATGCCGTTGATCGTCGGCGTGTCGCCGCGCAGGCGCGGCGGCAGATACGTGAGCGCGGCATTGTCGTTGACGAAACGCGCAAGCAGCCGCGCGCCGATACCTTTGGCAGGCAGATAGATCGGCAGCGCGGTCGAGATCGTCGGCGCATCGTTACGGCTGTCGTGCAGCGCCGCGAGCAGGGCATCCAGGGTCGCCGCCGGCATCCGCGCGTCGTCGTCGAGCACCAGCACCGCATCGCCCGTGCAGCGCGCGAGCGCGCGGTCGAGCTTGAACAGTTTCGGATTGATCGCGGGCGGGCAGGGCGGATGTTCGCTGACGTCGACCCGCGCGCGCAGCGCCGGATGCGCGTCGACGATGGCGCGCACGGTGTCGGCGGCGACGGCATCGTCGCTGTCGATCAGCCAGTGCAACATCGCGCCTCGAGCGCCGAGCGTTCGCAGCGATGCGCCCAGCGTTTCGGCGAGCGTGGCATCGCCGCTGCGGATCGGTTGCAGCACGTCGACGCCGTCGAAGCGCGTCGCGTGGTCATCGTTCGCACGATCATCGCTCGCGAGGTCGTCGCTTGCCAGGAAGGCCGGCATCGCACGCAGCGCGCGCCAGGCCGCAGCCTGGCGCAGCAGTTCCAGCGCCGGCCACAGCGCGATCGGCACCCACCACAGCCATGCGCAATCCGCAGTCATTCCGATGGCCGCCGCTGCCACTCGACGAACGCATCGACGCCTTCTGCCAGCGTCTGCGACGGTGGGCCCAGCACCGCGCGCGCCCTGGCGATATCGAAGGTCTTGCTGAACACGAGCACGTCGATACCGAACCGCGTCACCGGCGGTTCGCCACGCAGCGGCAGCAGGGTCCACGCGAGTTCCGCGGCATGCGCGGCGGCGTAGGCGACGCGATACGGCACCTTGCGCGTGGGCGGCGGCAGGTCGAGGCGGCGGAAGATATCGGCGATGAAGTCCTGCATCGGTACCGGTTCGCCGTGACTGAGATTGAAGGCGCCGACGGCGTCCGGCCGCTGTGCCGCACGCAGCATGTAGTCCGCGAGTGCGTCGACGGAGATCAGATCGCCGATCGCCGGTGGCGCATCGCGCACGATCTGCGGCAGTTTGCCGCGCTTCGCCGCCGCCAGCAGGCGCGGGAACAGCACGGTGTCGCCGGGGCCGAACACCGCGCGTGGACGCAGGATCGTCCAGATGCCTTCGTAACCGCGAACCAGCGTTTCGCCCGCGGCCTTGGTTTCGGCATAGGTGTTGGCGAAGATCGGGCCGATGGGGTCGTCCTCGCGCATGTCCAGCTGATCGCGCGGCTGGTAATGCACCGAGCTGGACGAGATGTAGACGAGCTTCGGCCGCCCGTGCGCGCGGCACCAGTCGATCACGTGCGCGGTGGCTTCGACGTTGTGGCGCAGATACTCGCGTCGCGGTGCGAACGGCGACGACAGCGCGGCGGCGTGGATGACGACATCCGGCGCGAATCCGTTCGCGACATCGAGCGCGCCGGCTTTCGAGAGATCGACCGAACGATAGTCGGCGTCGGGCAACGCGCGCCTTCCGACGCCGAGCAGCGCCAGCCCCGGCGTGTCGCGGAAGCGCTGCATGAAACGTCCGCCGATGAAACCGGATGCACCTGTCAGCAGGATTTTCATGTGGCGGCCGTCAAGTTGCGGGCCATCATCGCGTGCCCCGCATCGCGTCGGGCAATCGTGCATAGCTGCCGGCGCAGTGCGAAGGCAGGATGCAGCAGCTGTCGTCGCCGTCGCGCAGCACGCGTCGCAAACGGGTCAGCGTGTCGTGCTGCGCATGCCAGTCGTCCGCGAGCAGGCGCGTCGGCCATGCCGATGCCGTCGCATTGCCCTGGCCGTCGATGCGCCAGGTCGCGTCGCCGGCCAGCAGGTATTCGCGGTCGTCCTCATGGCGCAGCAGCAGGCCGTAGTGCCCGCGCGCGTGTCCGGGCAGCGGCACCGCGCGCAGACTGCCGTCGCCGAGCAGATCGAAACCGCCGCCCAGTTCGCGCCACCCGTGCGGCAGCGCGGCGCGCGGCAGCGCTTCGACCGCACAGCGACGCGCATCGAAATCGTCGGGCAGCAGATCCAGCAATGTCGCCTTGCGCAAGCGTGCGAAACGGCTCGCGTCGCGCGCGCCGCGCAGCGCAGCGTCGCCGTACCAGATGGTCGCGCGCGGCAGGTCGCGCAGCCCGGCGATGTGGTCGGCATGCAGATGCGACGCGAAGACGTATCGTACTTCGTGCATGGCGATGCCGTGAGCCGCGAGTTGGGTCTGCAGGCATTCGCTGTCGGGCAGCGTGACCGGCGTGGTCCAGCGGTAGAGGCGTTCGGGGAAGCGTGCGGTGGCGCGCGCGAAGTGTTCGGAATAGCCGGTATCGAACAGGATCGCGCCCGCGCTTGGATGACGGATCAGGCCGACCAGCGCCGGAAATATGCCCGTCCGCCACGCGCCGCCGCGCAGCGCGAAGCATTCGGGATGCGTGCAATGCCCGACCCGCAGCATCGTCAGCGACGTACGCGGGAAGACGCTGGCGCGCGCGGGCTTCACAACCGCAGCACCGCGCCGCCGAGGGTGACGCCGGCCGCCGTACCGATCAGCAGCGCGTGATCGCCGCGCGCGAGCCGTCCTGCCGACAGCGCATGATGCAGCGCGGTCGGCAGCGAAGCGGACACCTGGTTGCCGTGCGCGGCGAAGATGTCCTCGACCCGGTCGCGCGGCACGCCGATGCGCTTGAAGATGTGCTGCATGCCGAGCTGCGAAGCCTGATGCGGCACCACGCGATCGACACCGGCCAGTGCGATGCCGGCGTCGTCCAGCAGTTCGCCGATGAAGCGGTCGAACTGTTCCGCCGCCGCGCGGTACAGACGCTTGCCGTCCATCCGGAACGTGCTGATGTCGCGATAATCGCCGTCGTACTGCGTCGGCGCGAACCGCGAGCCGCCGCCGGGAATCTCGCAGGCGTGCGCGGATTCCGACCAGGTTTCGAATCGCGCCGCCAGCAGCGCCGGGCCGGCGTTGTCGTCGGACGCTTCAAGCACCGCCGCCGCCGCGCCGTCGCCGAACAGGCCGAAGGTGTCGAGGTCGTGCGGGTCCAGCGCGCGCGAGGCGAGATCGCACGAGGTCAGCAGTACGCGCCGATAACGTCCGCTCTGCAGCAGCGAGGCGACGAGATCCAGCCCCATCAGGAAGCCGATGCAACTGGCGTTGACGTCGAACGCGGGGATGCGGGCCAGGCCGAGTTCGCGATGCAGCAGCGCCGCGTTGCAGGGCATGGCCTGATCGGCGCTGGCGTTGGCGCAGATCACCGCGTCGATATCGTCGGTGGCGATGCCCGAAGCATGCAGCGCGGCCCGCGCCGCCTCGGCCGAGACTTCGGCCGCGTTGCGCGTGGGTTCGTGACCGCGCCGCCCCACGCCGGTGCGCGCCTGCACCGTGCCCGGCGCCAGGCCCAGGCGGGCATCGAGATCGGCGCTGTCCAGCCATCGCTGCGGCGTGGAAATACCGGTGCCGAGAATGCGCAGCGGTCGGGGGTGGTTCGGAGTCATGAACGTTCGCGCTCGGGCCAACGCGCAATGTAACGTTTCGACGGCGGATCTGCGCAGCGGTGGGGAAAGCCCGTGCGCGCGATCGGCCGTCGATGCTGCTTCCGCCGGCCCTTTCGCGGTTCAGCTCTGACCGTTGAACAGCTCGCGGCCGATCAGCATGCGGCGGATTTCGTTGGTGCCCGCACCGATGGCGTAGAGCTTGGCGTCGCGTAGCAGGCGGCCGGTCGGATATTCGTTGATGTAGCCGTTGCCGCCGAGGGTCTGGATGGCTTCCAGCGTCACCTGCACCGCGGCGTCGGAGGCGTGCAGCAGGCAGCTGGCGGCGTCGATGCGCGACCTGTGGCCGCCGTCGTAATCGCGCGCGACCTGGTAGGCGAACGCGCGCGACGACTGCATGGCGGTATACATGTCGGCGATCTTGGCCTGCATGATGCCGAAGGTGCCGATGGCGGCGTCGAACTGTTTGCGCTCGCGGACGTAGGGCAGGGCGATGTCCATCGCCGCCTGCATCAGCCCGATCGGGCCGCCGCTCAGCACCAGACGCTCGGTGTTCAGGCCGCTCATCAATACCTTCACGCCCTTGTGCGCTTCGCCCAGCACGTTTTCGGCCGGGATTTCGCAGTCCTGGAACACCAGTTCGCAGGTGTTGCTGCCGCGCATGCCCAGCTTGTCGAGCTTCTGTGCGGTGCTGAACCCCTTCATGCCCTTTTCGACGATGAAGGCGGTCATGCACTGGCTGCCGGCCTCTTTGCCGGCGGTGCGCATGTAGACCACCAGCACGTCGGCTTCAGGGCCGTTGGTGATCCACATCTTGTTGCCGTTCGCGATCCAGACATCGCCGCGCAGCTCTGCGGTGCAGCGCATCGAACCGACCACGTCGGAGCCCGCGCCGGGTTCGCTCATCGCCAGTGCGCCCTTCCACTCGCCGCTGCACAGCTTCGGCAGATATTTCCGGCGCTGCGCGTCGTTGGCGTTGGCGTAGAGATTGCTGACGCAGAGATTGGAGTGCGCGCCGTAACTCAGGCCGACCGAACCGGACGCGCGCGAAATTTCCTCCATCGCCACAAGATGGGCGAGATAGCCCATATCGCTGCCGCCGTATTCGCCGGCGATGGTCAGGCCGAGCAGGCCCATCTCGCCGAGTTTCGGCCACAGATCCTGCGGGAAGACGTTCTCCTCGTCGATCTGCGCCGCGCGCGGCGCGATCTCGGCCTCGGCGAAGCGACGGACCGCGTCGCGGAGAGCATCGATGTCTTCACCAAGCGGGAACGGGCGCATGTCTACGGGAAGTCCTTTCGTCTGGAAAATGATCCGGTAGAGCGGGCCTCGGCCCGCTGCCGGTGTTGCGATGTTTCCAGCGGCCTGAAGGCCGCTCTACGGCACAGAGGGATCAATGTCCGCGCATGCGCCCGAGGAAACGCGGCGCGGTGCGGCCCATCGGCAGTTTGAGCTTGCCGATCGCGGTGATGCGCTCTTCGGCCAGGCGGTCGGCGGCCAGATAGGTGGGGATGCCGTCGCGGTCGGAAATCTCGTAGATGCGCGCCAGGTTGTGATAGATCGTGCGCATCATCCGCATCGCGCGTTCGCGGTTGTAGCCGTCGATCTCCAGCGACACGTTCATCACGCCGCCGGCGTTGACCGCGTAATCCGGCGCATACAGGATGCCGCGCTTCTGCACTTCGTCGCCGATGGCGTTGTTCGCCAGCACGTTGTTGGCCGCGCCGCAGATGATCTTGGCCTTCAGGCGCGGCAGGGTCTGTTCGTTGACTGTGCCGCCCAGCGCGCACGGCGAGTACACGTCGGCCGGCACGTCGTAGATCTCGTCCGGTGACACCGCTTCGGCGCCGTATTCGTTTACCGCGTGCGCGACCAGTTCCTTGTTGATGTCGGTGACGAAGATCTTCGCGCCGCGTTCCTTCAGCAGCTTCACGAATTCCATGCCGACGTGGCCGAGGCCCTGCACCGCGTAGCTGTGGCGACCGACTTCTTCATCGCCGTATTTCTTGTTCAGCGTCGCCATCAGGCCCTGCAGGGTGCCGTAGGCGGTGAACGGCGACGGGTCGCCCGAACCGCCGTGGACCTGGTGCACGCCGGTGACGTATTCGGTTTCGCGATACACGAATTCCATGTCGTTGACATCGATGCCGACGTCCTCGGCGGTGATGTAACGGCCGCCCAGCGTGTCGACGAACCTGCCGAACGCGCGGAACAGCGCCTCGGACTTGTCCTTCGACGGATCGCCGATGATCACGGCCTTGCCGCCGCCGATGTTCAGGCCGGCGACCGCGTTCTTGTAGGTCATGCCGCGCGACAGACGCAGCACGTCGTTCAGCGCGTCCTGCTCGGTCTTGTACGGCCACATCCGCAGGCCGCCCAGCGCGGGGCCCAGCACGGTGTTGTGGATGGCGATGATGGCTTTCAGCCCGGCGTCTTTGTTGTGACAGAACACGACCTGTTCGTGGCCGTTGTTTTCGATGTGTTCGAAGATCATCGGAAGCTCCAGTGCGCGGGCGTCGGAGGTCTCCGATACGCCGAAGTATGTTGCAAGCCTTTGAATTGTCTGATGTCGCAGGCTCGGCGGGACGACCGGTACGGGCCGCAGGCGCGCAAGTGTAGAGCGTGCGAAGCGCTTTTGCATGGGCATGCCGGCGCTGTCGGGCAGTGTGCCCGCACCCTCGGCGCCGATGTGGCGGACGGTCGTTGCTCGCCGGAATCGCAGCGGGCGATCGTCTGTTCACGACACAGTGCGTTCGCCGGTGGCGCGTATCCGTGACGAGTCGACAAGCACCATCGACCGAAGCGCGACTTACCAGGGACGATAACGTCCCTGACGGATCCACAGCGTCGCCAGCCATTTTTCGCCGGCCTCCACCGGCGTGCCGGCGTGCAGCGAATCGGGATCGGGGCGACCGTCGGGATGCAGGTTGTCGAAGATCACCGCGCGCCCCGGGACCGGGTCCACGCGCAGGCCCGGCACCGGGAATTCGGTCGCGCCGCCGGCCGCCACCGCGTTGAGATACACGCAGATCGTGCGCAACCGGTTGCCGGCCAGCGGCCGGTCGCGCTCGATGGCGCCGGGCGGCGCGTAGTCGCGATGCGGGCGATATTCCTCGCCGGGCGCATAGCGCAGCACGGTGAGGCGTTCGGCATGCGGCAGATCGATGCCGGCCGCGGCCGCCATCCGCAGTTGCACCATGCGCAGCGCACTGGTTTCCAGCAGCGGATCGACGCTGGTGTCGCTGCTGGTGCGGATCTCGATCTTCAGTGCCTGCCCGGTGGCCGGGTCGATGGTCTTCGAATGCTTCAGGTGCGGGCGCGCGCTGGCGATCAACAGCCGGCATTCGTCGGCGGACAGCAGTCGGTCGATCACCGCAACCCGCGGTCGCTCGCAGAGCGCGCGCGCCGGTGGCGGCAGCAGGGCGTCTTCCAGCGCCAGTTGCCGCGGCGGCGCGGTAGCGCCCAGCGGCGGCAGGGTGAACGTGGGCAGACGCGCGAAACCGTTCGCCTCGATCTGCGTCCACAGATCGGCGGCCACATCGGGCTGCGCTTCGCAGCCTTCGCCGTGGGCCAGGCGTTCTGCCAGCAGCGCCGCGGCGATGGCGTCGCCGCGCGCCGCGGCGCGCTCCAGCAGCTGCATGCACAGCGCCTGATCCTCGGGATGCGGCTTGCGCCCGAAATGCACCGCCGCGGTCAGCAGCGCCGGCGGAAAGTCCGCCTGCACCGCGCGCTGCAGGCGTTCGTTGATGCGGCCATCTCGCGGCAGCGCCACGCCGCCCAGCGCGATCTGCATCAGGAAATCGCTGGCCGCCGGATGCCCGGCCTGCTCGGCGCGCTGGAACCAGGCGATGGCATCGCGCGGCTCCGTCGGGCCGCCGATGCCGTACAGCCGCATCCGCGCGTATTCGATCTGTGCGCCGACATGTCCGGCTTCGGCCGCGCGCCGATGCCAGCCCTGCGCCTCTTCCATCCGCTGTTCCGCCACCAGCGCATTCGCCAGCGCGAACGCGTGTTCGACCGAACCGGCTTCGGCAGCGGTCTGCAACTCGGCGAGCGACGCGCTCACAGCTGCGACTCCAGCGGCAGCCACCCGATCGCGTGCGCGCTGACCCGCTGCCAGCCGGTGGTGTCGGGCGCTTTCGAATGCAGCGACGGCGGCTGCGGCATGCGATCCAGCCAGCGCGGCTTGCCGCGTGCGTCCAGATGCATCCAGTAGCTCAGGTCCGGCGCGGCCAGGCGCAGATATTCGTCGCGCACCGCTTTCGCCAGCGCCGCGTCGTCGAACATCACGCCCATCTCGGTGTTGAGATAGGCCGAGCGCGCATCGAGATTGAACGAGCCGATGAAGCCGCGCGTATCGTCCACGCTGTAGGCCTTGGTGTGCAGGCTGGCGCCGCTGCTGCCGAACAGACTGCTGCTGGGGTGCCCCTGGGCGCGCAGTTCGTACACATGGACGCCGCCGCCGATCAACGCATCGCGATACGGCCGGTACGCGCCGTAGACCGCGGCGACATCGTTCGCCGCCAGCGAATTGGTGACGATGCCCACCGTCACGCCCTTGCCGGCCATCGCGATCATACTTTCAGTCACCTCGGTGCCGGGCACGAAATACGGCGAGATCAGCAGCGCCTTGCGCTTCGCGGTGGACAGGTCTTCGGCGATGGCATGCACCAGCCACTCGTCGCGGTTGTCGTCTTCCCATTTCAGCGGCGGATCCGCGACCAGATGGATGCGGTCGCTCCAGAACGGTTCCAGCCGCTTGCCGGCGTAATCCTGCACCCGCGGCGAAGACTCGACCCGTTGCAGATAGCGCCGCGCTTCCGGGCTGGCGGCTTCGGTTTCGATCGCTTCGGCGAGTTCGTCGAAGGCGCCAACCGGCGCGCGCGCCAGCCCCTTCAGCGGTACCGCCGCTTCGCTGTTCCAGTAGCGGTCGAACATGGCGCTGGTCTCGGCCACGGCCGGCCCGAACAGCACCACGTCCAGGTCGCGGAAATTCACGTCGTCGCCGGCCCCGAAATATTCCACGCCGATGTTGCGCCCGCCCACCACCGCCACCCGGCCGTCGGCGATCCACGCCTTGTTGTGCATGCGGTGATTGACGCTGAAGATGCGCTGGATCAGTTCGATGATCCGTGCCGGACCACTGCGGTTGC
The DNA here is from genome assembly GCA_020692565.1 of Thermomonas sp. GTDB lineage: Bacteria > Pseudomonadota > Gammaproteobacteria > Xanthomonadales > Xanthomonadaceae > Lysobacter_I. The sequence goes on along the minus strand of JAIMKJ010000006.1, from coordinate 128,065 downwards.
GGAACGGGTTGTAAAGCCGCAGCTCGATGTTCGGATGGCTGTCCAGCAACAGCAGCTTCGAATCCATGCCCTGGGCGTTCATGTCGTCCAGCAGCATGCGCACGCGCACGCCGCGCTCGGCGGCCCGCCAGGCTTCGCGGCCCAGCAGGCGGCCGGTCAGATCGTCGTGCCAGATGTAGTACTGCAGATCCAGGCTGCGCCCGGCCTTCTGCGCCGACAGCGCCCGCGCCGCGAACGCCTCCACGCCGTCGGTCACCAGCAGCGCCCCGGTCTTGCCGGGATACTCGGCCAGCAGTGGTGCCAGCTCGCGATCCAGCTCGGTCGCGTCGGCCTGCACCGGCAATGCCGCGCTGGGGGCGCCGTTCGCCGGAGGCGTGAGGTGGTTGGCCAGCAGCAGGCCGGTACCGATCAGGGTCGCCAGCGAAAACGCCCCCCATCGCGCGATCCGCCAGAAGCGCGCAGCCCCTGTCGTTGAAGGTGTCACTGTCGAACGCATCGGTGTGTTGTTCCCCATCCGGCGGAGTATCCCCGCCCGGGCGCCGCACAGGCAAGGCAAGACCGCCCGCGCGGACCATGACGGGACCATACGGCCGGACCATACGGCTGGGGCCGGTAGGGCCCGCAGGCTAGAATGCGCAATCTCAGTTTCCGCACGGAGCGCGCCATGAGCACGCCAGCCGCACCCGCTCTCGACCAGATCACCGCTTCGGCACAGAGCGAAACCTCGCCGCTGCGGTTCGTCACCGCCGCCAGCCTGTTCGACGGCCACGACGCCGCCATCAACATCATGCGCCGGCTGATCCAGGCGCAGGGCGCCGAAGTCATCCACCTCGGCCACAACCGCAGCGTCGAGGACGTGGTCCGCGCCGCGCTGCAGGAAGACGCCGACGCCATCGCGCTGTCGAGTTATCAGGGCGGCCACGTCGAATACTTCAAATACATGGTCGACATGCTGAAGGAACGCGGCGCTTCGCATATCAGAGTCTTCGGCGGCGGCGGCGGCACCATCACCCCGGAAGAGATCCGCGAGCTCCAGGCCTACGGCGTCGAGCGCATCTATCACCCGAACGACGGCATGCACATGGGCCTGGTCGCGATGATCGAGGACGTGGTGCGCCGCGCCGGCGCCGCGCGTCAGCCGGTCGAAAAGCCGCAGCGCGTCGATATCGCCAGCGAAGGCGACTCCGACGAAATCACCATCGGACGCATGCTCAGCGCCATCGAGGAAGGCGCGCTGGACGAATCCGAACTGGCGCACCTGCGCAAGGAATGGCAACTGGCCGGTGGCAAGACCCCGGTGGTCGGCATCACCGGCACCGGCGGCGCCGGCAAATCGTCGGTGACCGATGAACTGCTCAACCGCTTCCTCGCCAATTTCCCGGAGATGCGCATCGCCGTGGTGTCGGTCGACCCCACCCGTCGCCGCACCGGCGGCGCGCTGCTCGGCGACCGTATCCGCATGAACTCGCTGCGCAGCAAACGCGTGTTCATGCGTTCGATGGCGACCCGCCGCCAGCACGCGGCCACCAATGTGGTGCTGAAGGACTGCATCGGTTTCCTGAAGTCGCTCGGCTACGATCTGGTCATCGTCGAAACCGCCGGCATCGGCCAAAGCGACTCGGAGATCGTCGACCTCGTCGATTTCCCTATGTACGTGATGACCAGCGACTTCGGCGCGCCCAGTCAGCTCGAAAAGATCGACATGCTCGATTACGCGGAGCTGGTGGTGCTGAACAAGTTCGACAAGCGCGGCGCCGAAGACGCGCTGCGCGACATCCGCAAGCAGTGGAAGCGCAACCGCGTCGCGTTCCAGACCCCCGACGAGGATGTGCCGGTGTATCCGACCATCGCCTCGCAGTTCAACGACCCCGGCATCAGCTGGATGTTCGTGAACCTGTGCCGGTTGATGCGCGAGAAGCTCGGCGTCGGTGCCGCAGGCGGTTTTGTAGGAGGGGCCGTAGCAGGTGCCGTAGGAGGGGTTGTAGGAGGGGCTTCAGCCCCGAGCTCTTCTTCGAATATCACCGCAGAGCAGAAGCTCGCGGCTGAAGCCGCTCCTACAGCCGCCCCTACCGCCGCGCCTGCGAAACGCTGCGATTTCCAGCCGAACATCGACACCTCGCTCAAGGAACCGCGCGCCACCGTGCTGATCCCCGGCAGCCGCGTGCGCTACCTCGCCGAAATCGCCGAGCAAGGACGCGGCATCAATCGCCAGATCGAAACCCAAGCCGAGATCGCGGATCGCGCGCAGTCGTACTGGCAGTCGCTGCATGACTTGGGCGATGAATCTCTACCGAAGTCGCTCGATCTCTACGGCGTCGATGCCCTTGTAGGAGGGGCTTCAGCCCCGAGCCCTTCCTCGAATACCACGGCAGAGCAGAAGCTCGCGGCTGAAGCCGCTCCTACAACAGCCGCTCCTGCAACAGCTGCTCCTGCAGTCGACCGCACGCTGCTCACCCTCCGCCAACGCTACAACGACGCCGTCCAATCGCTCTCGTCCGAAGCCCTGAAACTGCTGCGCGAATGGCCGTTGCGGCTGAAATCCATCGTCGACGACGTCACTGAATACCAGGTCCGCGACAAGACCATCAAGGTCGAGAACTACCGCGAATCGCTGTCGTACCAGAAGATCCCGAAGATCGCCGCGCCCACCTACAAGAGCTGGGGCGAGTTGCTGGTGTTCCTGCAGAAGGAAAACCTGCCCGGCTATTACCCGTACACCGGCGGCGTGTACCCCTACCGCCGCACCGGCGAAGACCCCATCCGCATGTTCGCGGGTGAGGGCACGCCGGAGCGCACCAACCGCCGTTTCCACTACCTCAGCGTCGGCCAGCCGGCCGCGCGCCTGTCCACCGCCTTCGACAGCGTGACCCTGTACGGCGAAGACCCGGCGATCCGCCCCGACATCTACGGCAAGATCGGCAACTCCGGCGTCAACATCGCCACCTTGGACGACATGAAGAAGCTGTATTCCGGCTTCGACCTGTGCGCGCCCAGCACCTCGGTGTCGATGACCATCAACGGCCCGGCGCCGATCATCCTCGCGATGTTCATGAACACCGCCATCGACCAGCAGGTCGAGAAATACCTGCGCGCCGACCAGGCGCGCTGGGACGCCGCGCACGCGGTCATCGAGAAGCTGTTCGAGGGCCGCGTGCGTCCGGATTACAGCGGCGAACTGCCCGAGACCAACGACGGCCTGGGCCTGGGCCTGCTGGGCGTGACCGGCGACCAGGTGGTCGATGCCGAGACCTACGCCAAGATCAAGGCGCAGACCCTCGCCAGCGTGCGCGGCACCGTGCAGGCCGACATCCTCAAGGAAGACCAGGCGCAGAACACCTGCATCTTCAGCACCGAATTCGCGATGCGGATGATGGGCGACATCCAACAGTATTTCGTCGACAAGAACGTCCGCAACTTTTACTCGGTGTCGATCAGCGGCTATCACATCGCCGAAGCCGGCGCGAACCCGATCTCGCAGCTCGCCTTCACCCTGAGCAACGGTTTCACCATCGTCGAGTACTACCTCGCCCGCGGCATGAAGATCGACGACTTCGCGCCCAACCTGTCGTTCTTCTTCAGCAACGGCATGGACCCGGAATACACCGTCATCGGCCGCGTCGCCCGCCGCATCTGGGCGCGTGCGATGCGCGAACGCTACGGCGCCAGCGCCCGCAGCCAGATGATGAAGTACCACATCCAGACCTCCGGTCGTTCGCTGCACGCGCAGGAAATCCAGTTCAACGACATCCGCACCACGCTGCAGGCGTTGTATGCGCTGTTCGACAACTGCAACAGCCTGCACACCAACGCGTACGACGAAGCCATCACCACGCCCACCGAGGAATCGGTGCGCCGCGCGGTCGCGATCCAGATGATCATCAACAAGGAGCTCGGCCTCAACTTCTGCGAGAACCCCTGGCAGGGTAGCTTCATCGTCGACAAGCTCACCGACATCGTCGAAGAAGCTGTCTACAAGGAATTCGAAGCCATCAGCGAGCGCGGCGGCGTGCTCGGCGCCATGGACACCATGTACCAGCGCGGCAAGATCCAAGAAGAGTCGATGACCTACGAACACAAGAAGCACGACGGCAGCCTGCCGCTGATCGGCGTCAACACCTTCCTGCCCAAGGACCACGGCGGCGATATCGTCACCGAGATCGAACTCATTCGTTCGACCGAGGGGGAGAAGGGGCAGCAGATCGACAACGTCGCGAATTATCAGCGCCTCCGGAACCCGCTCTCTGTAGGAGCGGCTTCAGCCGCGAGCTCTGGCGACGGCCCCGGCCTCGCCTACCTCCAGAAAACCGCCCGCGACCGCCAGAACGTCTTCACCGCGTTGATGGAAGCCGTCAAAACTCATTCCCTCGGTCAGATCAGCCATGCGCTGTACGACGTGGGCGGGGAGTATCGGCGGAATATGTAGCGTCTGCTCCCTCCCCCGCGCGCGGGGGAGGGTTGGGGTGTGGGGCATGTGCAGCGATGAACGACCGACGGTGCGAAACGATGACGCTGCCTGATGAGGAGGAAAAAGGAACTGTTCTTCTATGTGCCGACGGCGGCTTGCAGAACACCTTGCCTAGAAGTTCCGATCCCGTCGCCGACTGGATCGGTCTCATGGAAACCGTCGAGGCGCTGTGTCCGAAGGCCAGCGCCCGAGCCGCCGCGGGTGGGGTGGGTGTATCGGTTGTAGCGGAGAGGCCATCCTTTGGCCAATTGATGGTGGCGTTGCAGGCTAGGTCATTGATCGAGCGGTCTGATGGTGCTACGAGCTTGTGATTCGCAGCGCGATGCATAACAGAACGCCCGGCACGTCGCCGGGCGTTTTTTGTGGCGCGAGCGGTAAGCTCCGGCAAGAAAAGTAAGGAGTTACGACTGCAGCAGGTCCAGGATCTAGGACCTCAGCCAGGACACGGCGACTATCGCGAAAAACACCATGGTCAATACCATGGAGAAGGAGTCTGTTTTCAATGCAAGCTTCCGCCAATCACTGGGCGACGCTGAAGCGGGCAGCGTCGCCAGCAGCTCGGATGTGGGCCCATCATCGGGCAATACCTGCTTCAGCCTCATCAGCGAAATTGCCTTGAGGACAAAGTCCGGCAGTAAGGCCAGGGCGAATAAAATCTGTGCATTGCGGCTTGGGTCCGCCATCCAGAATGCCAACAGGCCCAGGGTGTAGACGGCACGCAGCGCGTGTCTCGCTTTAACCCGCGCTCCGAAGCGTAAGGCGTGCAATCGTGCATACCAGTTGGCTTCGCGCGTGGTTTCCTCGTCGACACTGCTCGAGGGGAACAGGATCAGGATCAGCGGATATGCACCCGACATGCCACTCTCCCAACGCAGAGCGAGCATTCGTCTCCACAGCATCCAGGCCAGCGTCATCAGAGCCAATGTGAGCAAAAGCCACACGGTGCCCGGAACACCGGCATCGCCGCCAGGTATCCACGCCCTCAGGTCGATGTCCATCTCCCGGCGCAGGAACATCGCACCGATCAAAGCGAAGAAGAGCACGCAAATGGTTGCCGCCACTGCGCGCGGGGTACAGAGTAGAACCACCGTGAACACTCCAAGCCAGAATGCCGTCTGATTGAAGTCGTGCCAGTGGATTCCTTCAGGCGACCACGCGTCGAGTACCAGGCAGGCGATGACAGTGATGATCGCAAGCGACCACGCGTATCCCACTTCTCGGCCCAGGCCTGGAAGGAATGCAGCCTGTCCGTCGCAATGCAACCTCGCCAGGTCGCGAAGCCACCACCACCACAGGATGAAAACGATGATGCTCCACGATTGCTTTGCTTCCTTGGCATACAGATACATCAACAGCAAGAAGATTGCGGTCACGATGCTGTGCCGGGGCAACAGCAGTACACGCATGCCCGAGAGGAAGCCCGCTCCACCCTTCAGCTGGGTCCCGATGGCGGTCATGCTGTCACCTCGATAAACAAATCCTCCAGACCCAACGCTTCCCCGTTTCCGGCCTGTGCATGCAGAGCCTCGGGCCACGCGTCCCTCGATCCGCGTCTGAAGACGACCGTCCAGCCGTTCGTCGTTCGTCGTTTGGCGATCAGCCCGGGAATATCCTCCAGGTCGCTGGCCGCGATCCCGACAGGAAGATGCGCACGCGCGCATTCCTCCTTGATAACGTCGATCTCGTCGTGTAGCAGTAGGCCTCCCGCATTCAGCAATGCGACATGCGACGCGACCCGTTCCAGGTCCGAGACGATATGGGTAGACAACAGGACTGCACACTCCTGTTCTCCCGCACGTGAAACGACCTCGCGCATGAGCGCCCGCCTGGCCACAGGATCGAGCGAAGCCGCCGGTTCATCCAGCACCAGCAGATCCGGTTTCGCGGCCAGAGCACGGATGATTAACAGCTGTTGGCGCTGTCCGGGCGAGAGATTGCGCAATCTGTCGTATGGATTGAAACCCTGCTCCGCCAGGGCGGTCTGGATGTAGTGATTGTCCCAGCGCGGGTAGAACCGGGACATCAATGTGAAGAACTCGGTGACATCCAGCCAGAGGAATGCCTCGGTGCGCTGCGGTACGTAGGCGACGCGCATCTTGACGCGGTCCGGAAGCCGCTGCGCCGGCGCGCCGAATAGACTGCAGGTGCCCGCATCCGGCGCTTCGAGCCCGAGCATGCACCGGATCAGCGTGCTCTTGCCGGCGCCATTGCGACCGAGCAGGCCGAGGACCTGACCCGGTTCGAGGCACAACGACACGTCCCGAAACACGTCGCGTCTTCCGTAGCGTTTGGCGAGTGCGGTGATGGTCACGGGCGCCTGGGTGTCTGCGATGGCGATGGTCCGTCCGTGGATGGCCTGTTCGGCGTCAGCGCGTTTCATTCGGGTGTCTCCTCCATGGTCCGCATGAGCCGGGCGATGACCTCGCCCGGTGCAAGTTCGAGTTCGCGCGCCTGGCGCACGACCGCCTCCAGCGCGGGGGCGATCAGAGCCCAGCGCGCGTCTTCCGCGGCCGCGGCCGGGCCTGCAGCCACAGCCATGCCCTTGCCGCGCAACCGTTCGAGCACGCCTTCGGTCTCCAGCAGGCTGTAGGCCTTGGACACAGTCATCGGGTTGATCGCATGGGTCGCCGCGACATCGCGCACGGACGGCAGCACGGCGCCGGGCGCCAGCTGGCCGCCGGCCACCAGCCGGCGCACCTGCTCGACGATCTGGCGATAGATCGGCTCGGGGGCGCTGGGCTGAATGTGGAAGTCGACTCCGTCCATGTGTATTACTACAACAATACACTTTCGGAATGTCAAGCCCCGGAAAAGGGGGGGAAAGGGGTCAGGTTCATTTCCCCTCATTCGATCTCGGCCGGCCGCGTGGTCTGACGTCCACGGAGCGCTGAGCCAGCGTTTCGATTTGCCGACGGAATCGCTCGCTGCCCCAAGGTTTCTGCTGCTGCGTATGCAGGCGTAACGCATCAATGCCGTCTGCGTCCACGCTGGCGAACAGTCGGCGATATGCTTCCAGCCGCATGATGTCATCCGCTCCCAGCGAGAGGTAGGCAGCGTGCGGAGTGATGCGGGGCTCGTGCGTGCCGTGCGCGTTGCGGGCATGGCTGGACCACCGGTACTCCCGAGGGGACGTCACGATGCCCGCGCGAACGGGATTGAGCTCGATGTATCGATAGCAGGCAAGGACGTAGTGTTCGCTATCCACCAGGGCCGACTTGAACCGCCCCTCCCAGAGCGTGCCGGTACGTCTGTAGCGGGCGTTGAAGGCGCCGACATACCGGCGCCCAATGGCCTGCATCATCCGTGAGACCCCACCTGGTTCGCGCGGCGTCGCCAGCAGATGCACATGATTGGTCATCAATACATAAGCGTGCAGAGCGCAGTCGTGGCGAAGCGCAGCTTCGCCCAGTTCCTGTCGGTAGCGAAGATAATCGGCGGCGTCTGCAAAACAAGCTTGCCGGTCGTTGCCGCGTTGGACGACATGTTGTGGAATTCCGGGCAGATCCAGGCGGGGCAGGCGGGCCATGTCGGTTCCTCGATGCGGAGCATGAGGGTGATCGATACGGCGCCTGCGGTCGATCGGGGATCCCCGCGATATGATGTAGGGAAATGAACCTGACCCCATTTGGAATCCCTCATGTCCCTCTCGATGCACGCCGCGTCCGTTCCCGTGTTCCAGCAGATGCTCACCGCGCTTTCCGGCGTCCTGGCCAAGGCCGAAACCCACGCTGCCGAGCGCAAGATCGAACCCGCGGCGCTGCTGCAATCGCGATTGTTCCCCGACATGTTCCCGTTGGCGCGGCAGGTGCAGATCGCCTGCGATTTCGCCACCAGCGTGTCGGCGCGGCTTGCGGGCGCGGATGTGCCGGCCTACGAGGTCGGCGACCAGACGTTCGCCGACCTGCAGCAGCGGATCGCTGAGACATTGGCCTTCATCGGTGGACTGGACGCGGCGCGATTCGAAGACAGCGAGGCGCGCGAGATCGTGTTGCGCCCCGGCACGCCGAAGCAACGCAGCATCGGCGGCCAGGCCTATCTGCTGTCGTACGGGCTGCCGCAGTTCTTTTTTCATGTCACCACGGCGTACGACCTGCTGCGCCACAACGGCGTGGAGATCGGCAAGAAGGACTTCATGGGCGCGTACTGACGGGCCAAGGACGACAAGGCCGCAAGCGCATGCGGCATCGCAGCATGCATCAACGAAGCGTCATGCGCCGTCGTTGCGAAGGATGTCCCGGCCCGATGAGTGGATGCCGCCCCATCGGCCGGAGTCGCGATGCGTCGCAGGAAACGTGCGCAATGACACCGGCCTTCCTCCGATTTTCCTCCGATTGACTATTCCGCCCGATACCGGCATAACGGCGGTCGTCGTGTCGAACGATCATGCCTGCCGACGTCGGTATGCGGCTCGAGGGGATTCCGGTAACCGCACAACCCATCGCATCTGCGGTCGCGCCAATGCGGACCGTGCGTCACCGTTTTTCGCAGGCTCCGACGGATGCGCAACGATGCGAATGCGCATCGCAGGCCCTTGCCGACCGGTGCGTCATGGACACGACACGACAGGTCCGTATCCGCGGACCGATAACGCAATGGAGGCGATCGCATGAGTATCCGTTCCAGAACGACGTTTGGCTGCGCTGTGTTCTTCCTGTTCGCGGCGGCTGCCCATTCGGCGCAGGCCGCGCCCGATTTCCAGATGCCGTTTCCGTGCAACCAGGTCTGGACCGGTTCCACCTGGAGCGGGCATAACCCGCTGTACGCCGTCGATCTCAACCGGCCCGACGACCTCGGCGATATCGTCGTGGCCTCGGCGGGCGGCACGGTCACCACATCGGCGTATTCCACCACCAGCGGTTACGGCAACTACATCATCATCGACCACGGCGGCGGTTGGCAGACGCTGTACGCGCACCTCCAGTCGCGCGCCGTGTCGCGCGGCGCCTCGGTCAGCAAGGGCCAGCGCATCGGCACCGTGGGCAACACCAGCGCCACGGCGAACATCGGCGTGCACCTGCATTACGAACAGCGCTACAGCGGCTCGGTGCGCAAGATCGTCTGGAATGGCAGTGCCATCCCGTACTACGCCAAGCGCAGCTATACCAGCCGCAACTGCTCGGGCGGCGGCGGGGCCGCCAGCGGCACGGTCCGCACCAGCGGCATCAATCTGAATGTGCGTTCCGGCCCCAGCACCAATAATTCCATCGTGGGCTCGCTGGCGAACGGCGCCGCGGTGACCATTTACTGCCAGGTCCGCGGGCAGTCGATCACCGGCACCTACGGCACCAGCACGCTCTGGAACCGCATCGGCAGTGGCCGATACATTCCGGATGCCTACACGTACACCGGGTCCGACGGCCGGGTCGCGCCGGATTGTTGATCGCGGCGCGATGATGT
>JAIMKJ010000006.1:102900-118196 GCA_020692565.1 Thermomonas sp. | reverse complement strand
CGATGGCGTCGTCCGTCATCCGGTGCCGGGCATATCGCCAGCCCCGGCGGCAGGACACCCACCGTATGCAGATGCGCTCATTCCGTTTCCCGCTGCTTGCCGCCGTTGCGCTTGCGGCGATCGTGGTGGCATGGGTGACGTTCGGCCGGCATGACGGCGAGGCGGGTTCCGCCGCAGGCACGCCGATGCCGACGGATGCCGCCGATCACGGCACTTCGCGGCCCACCGGCGCCGCGGGTCACGGGGCGCATCGGCGCGCCCGGGCCAGCGACGCCGACCTGCGCGCATTGATGCGCCGGTATGCCGCTGAGACGGAACTGGACAAGCGCGGCGCGCTGTTGGCGATCCTGCAGGCCAACCCCAACGAGGAAGTGAAGGCGTTCGCCCTCGCACTGGCCGCGAGCCGCGACCCGGCCGCCCGGCAGGAAGGGCTGGAACTGCTCAAGGCCTTCCCGTTGGACGATGCGAACGTACGCGGCTTCCTGGTGGGCCAGATCGACCAGGAACAGGACCCGGCCATGCTCACGAAACTCGTGGACATGCTGTCGCCGACGATGGTCGCGACCGAAGACGCCGCGCCCCTCGTCGCCCAACTGGCCCGACTGCGCGAACATCCCGACCCCGACGTGCGCGCCGCGAGCATCCTGCAATCGTCGCAGTGGGACCGCGGCGGGGACCTCGAAAACACGCTGCACGACGCCATGCTGGACCCCGACCCGCGCGTGCGCCAGGCCGCGATCGGCGGCATCTCAGCGGAGCGCGTGCGCTCCGATCGCCTGAAGGACATGCTGCTGGCTATCGCCAGCGACCCGAAGACCGGTGCCGAAGAGCGCAATCGCGCGATCTTCGCGCTGGAGGGCTTTGCGCTGAACCGGGCGGAATATGAGGTGTATCGGCAGGCTGGGCGGATGGGGGAGTCCGGCGAAGGGCACGGCCACTGAACTCGTACGGCGGGCTTTAGCTTGCACAGTGCCACGCTGCCCAGGGACCACGGCGGCGACATCGTCATCGGGACTCATCCGCTCGACTCTTGTCGGCCTGATCGTGACGGGTAAGTGTGCCCGGCAGCCTAGCGAGCGGAGACCGAAATGTGTTGATATGTCCGCCCAGATAAAATCCGGAGATTAGATCCCATGGAAGAGAATTATGAAGTTCTACTTTCACCGAAGCGCAGACGAGAAAGTACAAGAAATCAACTTGGTGTGCTTCAAGAATCCGAGAGCGATCGCGCCCGTATCTTATATTCGTCTGCTTTTCGGCGTCTGCAAAGAAAGACGCAGGTGTTTCCACTAGAAGAAAACGCTGCGGTACGATCTCGTCTTACTCACTCGTTAGAAGTTGCTCACGTTGGCCGGTTCGTTGCTACAAGTGTTGTAAAAAAATTCAATGAAAACAACCTTCTTGAGAAATACAAGCTCGGCGCTGAGAACTGCTTGGCTCTGGCCAATTTAGTTGAAACGGCTTGTCTGGCGCATGATATTGGCAATCCGCCATTTGGTCATTTTGGCGAGGCTGCCATCTCGGCTTGGGCAGAAAGGTTCGCCGTAAGAATTGAGTGCGACGCTAGCATAGCAGCGTCGTGCCTGCGGGATTTTCAAGTGTTTGATGGAAATCCGCAAGGATTGAGAGTTATTACAAGCATCGCTGGAGTAGATGCTTTCGGAATGAATCTTACTGCTGCGCAGATTGCATCCACTGTTAAGTATCCGTGTTCAGCTGTGGAGATCGACTCTGATGTACCTATTCTTAAGAAGGCGGGGATATTCTCTTCTGAATCTATGGTCTGGAAGTGGGTTATGGATTCGGTGGGCCTTGCCGAAAAACGAAGGTTTCCTGTCGCCTTTTTGATGGAGGCTGCAGATGACATATCTTATTGTTTGAGTGATATCGAAGATGGGATAGAGAAGGGGTACACGAACCATGAAGATTTTTACTCAGAAGTGAGGAGGAACCTTGAGTCAGGTAGCGATGCCGAAGGTCTGCTTGAGGAAGTTCTTTCTGGAGCGAAAAAAAATTCCGATCACGTTGATCCAACCGTTTACGCGCGTACTGCCTTAGTTCGGAAGCTTGTTGATGAAGCTGCGACCGCTTATGTCGAAAAGCATTCTGAAATATTTTCAGGTCGTGTTAATGAGCTTTTAAATCAAGAGAGTCCTGCGTATCAATTGCTGAAAGCCATCAAGGATACCGTCAAAATTAAGCTGTATGGTCATCGAAATCCCGTGGAGCTAGAGCTGACGGGCTATGCTGCAATTTCAGGAATTTTGGCAAAGTACGAAGCGCTTGTGGAGCTTAATGATAAAGATTTTTCTAGTCTTAGCAGCGCGAAGGTCCGGCCTAGTCTGGTTGAGGCGCATAGGTTGTACTCATTGCTCGCTCCGAAGTATGTTAAGGCTTATGAGCGTGGGCGATTGCAGCGCGATAAAAATGCAGAGACATGTGCTCGGGTTCAGCTAATTGTTGATTTTGTTTCAGGCATGACTGACGTTTTTGCCCTTAAGACATATCAGATCATAACTGGAATTCGCAGTGGATAATTTTTTTCATCCTATCGATGTGGTGAGTATTCTTCGTAATAACTACGGAGATTCTTTAACGCTAGAATTTTCTCGGTATGCCTATAAGCCTCAGACGATTTTTGATGAGCGAACTGTGTTCGATGTGCCTATATCAGAGGTGAGCTCTGCTTGGCTGGAAAAAGAAATTGGTTCGTTGCTGCCAAATTGGGAGCTTGCTTTCAACTCTAGAGTCAAGGACTGGCGTGGGCGTACATTCCATGTGCCGATGATTGATTTTATTGGAAAATATGCTTTGGGCAGCTATTCAAATTTTGAAGGTGTGCTCGGTGCGCATATAGCTAAAAGAATGATGTTTTTTGATAGTGGCAGGAGTTTTCATTCATATGCGCCAATGCTGATAAAGCCTGGTGAATGGGTCAATTTCATGGGTAGGTTGCTTTTGCTCAATCTTCCGCAGGGTCCATTGATTACAGATGCTCGGTGGGTTGGCCATCGCCTGATGGGAGGATTTTCGGCGCTTCGGTGGTCTAATCATTCGGGTGCCTATCTAAGGCTCCCGATTCCTGTTTCGCGCGATACTGTGTTCGACCCGGAAGGCGGTCGTAATCCCTAACCCGTAACCCGTAGACGGATCTTTCACCTGCCCTACGGCACCGAACTGACTTTGAAGGCCGTAAGGCGCATACGCGTTTGTAAGGGTGCACAAGCGAAGCGTCATGCGCCGTTTTTTGATGTATCCGCGAGGTTCATGGCGCAGACGCTTTCGGCTTATGTGCTCTACGGTGGAGCGCATAAGCCCGTAAGGCGGGTACAAGACCCGCCCTACGTATCGCGGCGATATTGACGAACGGAATGCACAAGGCGGGCTTGAGCCCGCCCTGCGACGTGGCGGTTGCTATCATCCCCGCATGGCCAAGCTCCTGCTCAATCTGCGCAACGTGCCCGACGACGAGGCGGACGAGGTGCGTGCGTTGCTCGACGACCACGCGATCGCGTATTACGAGACCTCGCCGGGGTTCTGGAATATCGGGTTGGGCGGCATATGGGTGGTTGAAGATGCAGCCTTCGCGGAGGCCAAGCGCCTGATGGCCGAGTATCAGGCGCAGCGCGGTGCGCGGATTCGGGCCGAGAACGAAGCGGCCCGCCGCGACGGCACCGCCGGCAGCTTCTGGACGTTGCTGCGCAACGAGCCGATGCGCGTGTTGGCGGCGGTATTCGGCATCCTCTTTGCGATCGCGCTGGTACTGCTGCCTGCGTTGCTGCTGCGGAGATGAACCCGTCACGCGGGTCTTGCGCCCCTCATCGAATGAAACAGCGGCTTCGCGTCCATCAAGTGCCCGACGCTGACGACATTCCCGGTCAGGACGTGATTGTTCGACGACCGACGGGTGCACGATCGGCCCTGCAAGCCCTCCTAAGGTGGATCAAACCCGTTGGGACGAAGCGAAAGACCGTGAGCCGCATGCGATGATTTCGCCTTCGCTGCGATCCGTGTCGTAAGGAAAAGTCCGTCCTGACCGCGGTTCCATGCTCTTGACCCGCGTCAACGGCTTGGTTAGCGTGCAGCATGGTTCAGGGAGGCGACGCATGGACTTCGATCGGAACCGTCATGTGGGTTCATGGGCTGCCGCATGTTGGGTCGCCCTGATATGCGTTGCGGGTGGCTGTGCTTCTGCGCAAACGAGCGATGGCCGGGCGGTCATGCCGGCGGAACTGGTCGGCGTCTGGGATATCGTCGCGTCGGGTTGTACCGGACAGGGGAACCCCGACAGCGACACCCGGCTGGTGATCACGCCGGCGGGCATCGACAACTACGAACAGACCTTCAAACCCGTCACGGCGGCCAGCGTGTCCGATCGGCCCCGTGCCTGGAACATACGGTCGACGCTGACGTTCGACGGCGAATCCAATGGCTACCAAGCGCTGTATGCGCTGCACGGTGGCGACCGCCTGACCATCGTCGATGAACACCGCACGGAAACGTATTCGCGCTGCAAGTGATCGATCAGAGACAGGAGGGAGCCTTCATGACCGACGAACAGATACCGCCTGCGGCCGATGCCGAGGAACTGCCGCACTATCGGCTGATCCAGAAGGGCGTGACCGTGAATATTCCGGCGAGCGATCTGGAAAGCCTTGTCACGCATCACCCCGGAGCCAATCGCAATGCGGTCTTCCGAGATGGCGTGCCGATCGGGGTGGAGAACGCGGATCGTCGCTCCTACGGCATGGTGGGTGAGGAACTGCAGGAACTGGAGACGCGGCGTACCGATGGTGGCGCGCGGAGCGTACTGGGCGAGAATCAGGTGTTGCTGATCAAGGATTTCATGCTGGAGGATTCGCGTATCCAGTCCGGTGGCGCTGGCGTTCGCGATGTCGATGTGCCGTCGCCTGTCGCAGGCTATGTCGGGCGTCGTGTCGATCAACAGGGTCTGGTCGAGATCTACGATCGGCAGGGCGGAGAGGTCGTCGCGCGCATGCGCCACCTCAGCGGTATCAGTGTGAATGTGGGCGACACGGTCGAGTACGGCCAAGCGCTCGGCACCCAGGATCGCCTCGGTCTGCCTGCCACAGCCGGCAAGCATGTGCATCTGGAAATGGACACGCGCTATTACGGGCAGTACGAAAACTACATGCAGGATCTGTCCGATGGCCGTCTTGCGATCGATCCTGCGCGACGCGGCGCAGGCATCGAAGCACGCGCGGTGATCGACGACGGTGTGGTTCGCGTCGGTGAATCCGATGATCGGGTCCGCGATCTGCAGCGCGTGTTGGGCGACGCGGACTATCACGGGCTCGATGGACAGCCAATCGAACAGGATGGCATCTATCGTTTGTCGATGCAGCCAGCGGTGCTGAATTTCCAGCGCGATCACGGCATTCCGCAGACCGGCGATATCGACAGAGCGACGCTGCAGTTGGCGCCGCCGTTGCCGCGCCGGGAACTGGATCGCCCGGATCACAACGATCTGCGCAATGGTCCTGGCGTGCCCGCCATGCCGGGGCAGTACGGCGCACCACCACATGATCATGCAGGGCGCGGCGACCAGGCGCAGGTGGAGCAGGGTGCGCTTGCATTGGAACGTCTGAGTCCCCGGGAGCGCGATGTCCATGCCCGCGCTTTTGCAGCGGTTCCGGCGGGTGGTGAATTCAGCGAGGAGCAACGTTGGAACATCGCGGCGGCAGGTGCCCTCGCATTCAAAGAGTGTCTCAGCGTGCATGAGGCGCAGGATGTCGCCGTTTACGGCGATCGTTTGCGGATGAGCTGTTTTCCACATGGACGCGAGCGTGAGCCTAACTTCAATGCGGATGTGAATTTGGCTGAAGCGGCGCAGAAGCCGATGCAACAGAGTTTTCAGCAAATGGAGACGTTGGACCGTCAGCATGCTGTCGCAAGGCAGCAGGCCATTGATCCGGGGCAGCAACAGACTGCGAGTGGCCCGAGTCTGGGGGCGAGAGTGACGTAACCCGTCAGGCGGGTTGTCCCCCGACGATGTCCCCTTTCGATCTCCGGTCGCGGGCTTCGGCCCCGCGCGGACGGCCCGCACCCCATTCCATTCCCCGGATGGACCCGCGAAAATGGCGCGGGGACATTCACTTTTCCACAGGGGACAATCCGATGACGATCCGCAGGGCGTTCGCGCGCCTTTCCTTTCTGTTCGCGCTGGCGAGCGTTCCGCTGCATGCGCTGGCGGGTACTCCGAAAGCCACGCTGGTGGCGCCTGCTTTCGACGGCCCGACGCAGATCGCGTTCTCCACCGACCAGGTCTCGAAATGGACCGATCTGCCGCTCGGCACCTATCGGGTGCCCAACAGCGACGTGATCATCTCCGGTCACCAGAAGGGCGGGGCCGCGCCGATGCTGCTGTTCGGTCTGATCGGCGTGGCGGTGCAGAGCGGGATCAATGCGAGCCACGGCAAGGAGGCGATGGCCTCGGCCGAGCAGGCGCTGACCTTCTCCATCGACGAGGAGGCCAAAGAGAAGCTGGCGGCGGCGCTGGCGGACCCGGCCTATGCGGGCAGGTTCACCGCCGAGGCGACGGCCGACCGCAGGTTCGACGTGACCGGTGCGGTGGTGATGAGTTTCGCCAACGAGCTCGAAGCGCTGCCGTACGTCACGCTGCGCGTGAAGTTGATGGGCAAGGGCGGCAAGTCGAAGCTGTGGACCACGCGCTATATCGCCTCCAGCGGCGCGCGCCGGCCGATCGTCGGTGCCGGCAGTTGGACCGAGAACGGCGGCGAAGCGCTGCGGCCACAGGTGAGCAGGCTGCTGGACCTCGCCATCCAGACGATGCTGAAAGACATCGCCACGCCGTATCCGCGCGAGGAGGCGTCGCTCACGAAGCTCCACGGCTTCTTCGTCCACGTCAACAAGCCGTTGCAGGTGGTGGGCTACAAGCTGTCCGAGGAAGACGGGCGCATGCTGTTCCTGCCCAAGCTGGGCACCACCATCGTGTTCGCGGGCGTGAACGTGCTCGACACCGATTCGGTGTGGCAGCAGCCGGCCGGGAAGAAGGACCGGCCGCTGAAACTGCTCAAGCCCGACGACCCGACGCTGGCGGGGATCGCGCCGAAGGCCGTCGCACCCGTCGTCGCAGCTGTCGAGGGCGGTGCCGTCGAAGCGCCTGCGGTGCCGGAAGCGGCGGAAGCGGAAGCGGTGGAAGCGGACGTACTCGAGGCGGCAGCGCCGGAAGAAGCGACGGCAGAAGAGGCCGTGCCGGAAGAAGCGACGCCGGGCGCGGCGATGCCGGAAGCGGCGACGACGCCGGAGCGGACGCCGGCCGCCGCGTGAGTTTCACCCGGGCGCGGGCTGTGCCTGCGCCCGGGATGTCCTCCGGTCGTGCTTTTCGGTGCGCGGGTGGGGTTCCGGGCGCCACGCGCCGCCCTAGGCGCCGCGCGCGCGAGGCGGTTCGCTTCGCGCGTCGCCCTTTTCGGAGCGTCGATGCGGCTCCGAGGGCCGCACTCGCCATGCTCGGAGCGGCATGCGTGGGGCTTCCATCCTCGCGCATGGCCCTTTTCGGGGCGACGCCGAGCCTCGCAGGCCCACGTCTGCGGCTTCGCAGCCGCACGCGAACTGCGTTGAGCACCATCGTTGCGGCTTTTATCGCCAACGCCGGTGCTTGCGGGCCATGCATGCGGGCCGGCGCGGGCCACCCGTCGGGCCGGTGGCCCGCGCCGGACACACGCACGACGGCGTTACTGGTCCAGTGCGTGGTGGATCAGCAGCACGCACTGCGACGCGAACAGCATGGTCGGTCCCAGCGTGATCTTCTTCGCGCCCATGCGTTCCAGGCCGGGGATGATCTTCTTCGGCATCGGGATATGGTCGGTGAGCAGGAAGCAGGGATTGTCCGCGAACGTCTGCTCGCGGATCGGCGTGCCTTTGCGGTCCATCAGGAACAGCTGGTGGTCTTCGGCCAGCCCCTGCACCAGCTTTTCGAAGCTCAGCGTCTGCACGCCGACGCCCGATTCCACTGGACGGGTGTCTTCCTTGCCCATGCCCCGCGATGCGTCCAGCGCCTTGGCGACCTTGGTCAGCAGGGCGCGTTCGTCGAAACCGCCGATCTCGTGCATGGCATTGATATCGAAGCGGATCGTGCGCGAGAAATCCCGGGTACTTTCCAGCACCAGGTAGACGACGACGTCGGGGCGATGCGACTGGGCGACGAAGAACGCGTTCATCAGCGTATGCGCCAGGATTTCGGTGTGGGCGTCCTTGCCGACCGACTCCCACAGTTTCTGGCTGTCGGTCGGCGCCGCCCGCGCCCTGAGTACGAAAGTTCGCATGTCGATGGTGTCCGCTGCCCGATCCCGTGCGGCACCGATCGTGCCGAGCGGTCATTGTCGCGTGAAACCGCGGCTGCGATCATGCCGCGGGGCGAATGACGCCGCGGCTTATCGCCGCCTGCCGCGCTTGCCCGGGGCGAATTCGCGTTCCCACAGGGCCCTGCGCGCGAGCGGCAGCAGGTCGGCGGCGCGCGGCAGGTCGGACAGCCACAGGAAATCGTGCTTCTTCGGATCGGTCTTCGCGTCGGGCGTGCAGGCCAGTTTGAAGACCTGGCCGACCCAACTGTATTCCTGCACGGGCGTCCACGACTGGTCGCGCGGCGGTGCGTGTTCGATCCTGCCGCCGACCTGCTGGGCGTAGGCCCGCGGGATGCGGAGCTTGCGGGCCTTGCAGTCGAAGTCGAAGGTCGAGGCGACGTAGTTGTATTTGTCCGGCGCTTCGAAGAACTCGATGCCTTCGATCGAGATCTCGCCGCCGGGCAGGGTGCGGGTCTTGCCGTTGGCGACGTACATCGTCCGCGACGGGGCATCGCCCTTGCCGAATACGACGTACCAGCATGCCGACATGGCGTCCCGGCAGGGCCCGGGTGGCGCGTTCTCCGTGCCTTGGGCCCGACCTGCGGCGGGCGCGGTCAGCAGGAGGGCGCCCGCGATCGCGGCGATCGTCGCGAACCGGGCGCCTGCGAAACGGTGAATGGCATGAGGCATGAGGGGGCGCTCCGGAACGGTCGGGAGGTGAAACGGTGCGTGGCGTTCAGCGGATGCGCTTGCTGCGCACTTTGCCGAGATCCAGCGACTGGTCCTCGACCACGGTTACGACCCGGACCGTGTTGAAATCCTTGACGTCGAAGACCGTCTCGATCTTGTCGCTGTAGACCGGCACCTGCATGTCCTGCTGCGCGTAGACCGGCGAGCAGACGCCGTGGCTGCAGCGCTGGTCGATGAGCATGGAGACGTTCTCGCTCTGGTAGCCGACGATCGGGCGGAAGCTCTGCGCTTTCACGTCCTGCTTCATCGTGATCAGGACGTACTCGCCGGCGCGCAGGCTTTCGAAGGCGAATCCGCCGTCCTTGTCGGTGAAGGTGCGGGCGAGGTGGGCGCTGACCTGTTCGTCCACCAGCAACTGAGCCAGCGGAAGGTCGTCGTCGGCCTTGAGGCCGTCGCGCTGCGGCGTCATGTGCAGCTTGACCCACTCGCGCGCGTAGGCGGTCATCGGCACCAGCCAGACGAACTGGTGGCCTGAGTCGGTGCGGCGCAGCGGGGCGGTCTGGGTATAGAGGCGTCCGCGCACTGCGCTGTTGCCCGGTTCGAGCAGGCGCATGGCTTCGTCGGGATCGAACCGGGCCGGAATCGCCGGCAGCCGCCGTGCCTTTTCGCGCATGGCCTGGAATGCGCTGCCTGTGTCTTGCGCCGGTGCCGGCAGGCTGGGCGCGACCACGCACAGCGCCAGGCAGGCGGCGGCGAGAGGATGGCGCCATGGGCGACGGACGAAGGCGATCCGGTTGCGGAAAGGCGTCGACGGCATGGCGGCGTGGTCCAGAGGCGGTGCGGGAAATCGTGCTGCATCGCGGGACGAGAATCAATGTGACGCACAAGACGGGCCGGTGTCCGCCCTACGGCATCGGACGCGTTTGCTTCACGTGTCCCTGATCCGCTGGACGCGTGCGCGATACGCAGCGACGTTGTCGCCTTCGATGCGCGTCCGCTGGGTGCCTTCGATCCTATCGACCTTGCTGTCCGAACCGGTGATCGGCTGCGCCTCGACCTTCGTCTCGCGCTCGAAGCCGTGCGATTTGTCGGTGTTGCGATAGAACCGGTACAAGGCCCAGTACAGCGCGGTCGCGCCGACCGGGCCGGCCGCCAGCAGCCAGAGTCCGCCGTCGTCGCTCATGAGGAACCTACCAGGATCGCGATGGCGATGGCTTCGAGGAGGGTGCCGGTGGTCAGCGCGGCCAGCAGCAGTTTCCACTGCTGCACCGGGACGCTGCCCATCGTTTCGCCGGTGCGGCCGTTCACTGCGATGTAATGCAGCATGCCGCCGTTGGCGCCGGGTTGGTGGTACGAGTACAGCCAGACTGGCAGGTACATGGAGACCCAGCGGGTGCCGTGGACGTCGAGTTTTTCCTGCTCCCAGCGCACGCCGCGGTCGTAGCGGCGCACCGAGGCTTCGACCTGGGCGCGGGCGATCGACAGCAGTTGATCCTCCAGGCGCGGATGCAGGTGCTCGACGTTGCTGTTGCGCTTTTCCGAAGTGAAGCCCGACAGATACGACGCGTTCCACTTCACCGCGTTCTTGGTGTCGAACGGCAGGATGGTGTTGATGATGTTGTTGGTGTTGACGCGGATGTCCAGGTTGCCGCGTTCGGTGGACGATTCCAGCGGCAGGTCGTCGACGGTGAAATCGACGTGCCGTTCCACCCGGTAGATATCGGCGTCGTAGTAGGTCTTCTTGTTGTTGTCGGTGCCGCGCGTGTATTGGCGCGTCTTGATCTCGCCTTTGCCCCGGACATCCGCGCTGGCGTTGCAGTCGACGATCATGTACGGCAGGTAGACGCCGACGACGTTCTCGGGCGTGAACTGTTCCTTGAATGCCTTCAGCGCGAACAGCCGCCGTTTGTCGACGAACTGGCGGATGCGCGCGACCGCGTCGTCCTTTTTGATGTGGAAGGGCAGCACCGCGTCGGGCACCGCGCCGTTGGGCACCTGTTCGTTGACGCCGAAGACGTGACGGCACCAGTGGCAGCGCGCGGTCATCGCGCTTTCGGTGTTGACCGTGACCTCGGCGCCGCAGCCGGTGCATTTGAAGGTCATCAGCACGGCGGCATCGGCGGCGATGTCGCGCGCGCCGGAGGCGATGACCGTACCGCGCAGATCCGCGATGCCTTCGCCGAACCCGAACAGTTCCTCCACCCGCGCGCCGTCCCACTCGTTGCGGCAGTACAGGCAGACCAGCAGGTCGGTGCCGAGCTTGTGGCGGATGTCGGTCGAGCCGCACTTCGGGCAGCGGTTCAGGCCGTCGCTCAGCTCGGCCGCGGCGGTGTCGATGGCGACCGGATCGGGCGCCTCCAACTCCTCGCGGATCGCATCGGGCAGGGTGGCCGGGTCGACCGGCAGGCTGCCGGGCAACGGCGGCACGTCCTGCGGCGAACCCGGGCCGGTGACGGGCCGCGGCGGCAACGGCGGCGGAATCCTGGAATCGGACATGGTCGCTGCGCGCCTGCGGCTTACAGACCCAGTGCCTTGGCCTTGAGCGCGTCGTAGTCGTCCTGGGTGATCAGGCCGAGGTCCAGCATCTCCTTGGCCTTCTTCAGCTTGGCGACCGGGTCGTCGGCAGCGGGCGCGGCCGGCGCGGCCGGTTGCTGCAGGCTGCCGAGGCCGCCGGCCATGCCGGACGCCATGCCCAGGCCCACGAGACCCGCCGCACCGCTGTGTTCGCCGGCCGACTGCATGCCCTGGGCCACGCTGGCCTGCAGATTGGAGTTGCCGCGCGCGCCCGACAGCGCGTCGGCGCGCTGCACGGTCTTGAGCAGTTCGCGTGTGTTCGCGTCGTACTCGATCGAGACGATGGCGGTCTTGACGATGGCCAAGCCGCGATCCGACTTCCACTGGTAGCCCTGCTCGACCGCATCGGACAGGCTCTTGGCGAAGCCGAGCGAGTCCTGCTGCAGCTTGGTGATGCGGTTGCCCTTGCCGGGATCGTTCGTATACAGGCTGAAGGCGGGTGCGAGCGAGCCGACCACTTCGTTGAACAGCTGGCTGGCGGCGGCGTTGTCGAGGTCGGTGAAATCGAAGACCTGGCCCGGCTGCAGATAGCTGGCGGGCACGAAGTTCTTCACGAACAGGATCGGATCGACGATCTTCAGCGTGTACGAGCCGCGCGTGACCGCGCCGACCTGGGTGTTGAGGAAACCGTCGTCCCAGTAGATCTCGGACTGCGTGCCGAACCGGTTGTCCGGCAGCTCCTTCAGCGAGACGAAGAACGCGGCCTGCTGCGCGCCCGGCTGGCCGCCGAACTTGAAGCGCTCCCAGCTCTGCTTGATCAGCGGGCTGACGATGCCGTCGCCGGCGAAGATGGACTGCGAGTTGAGGTCGTCCGAGCGCCACTCGTAGCCGCCGGGCTCGGCGACGAAGCCGGTGATCTTGCCGTCCTGGAACAGCAGCAGCCCGTAGCCTTCGGGCACGACGATCTTCGAGCCGTTGGTGATGATGTTGGAGGAGCCGCTGGTGTTGGAGCCGCGCCCGGCATTGGTGCCCTGCGGGACCGCCGCGAACAGCGCCGCCGTCGACGGCAGCCCGGCCGGCACCGTGTAGAAGTCCTTCCACTGGTCCGCGAACATGCCGCCGACCGCACCCGTGACCGCCTGAACAAGACCCATGACCACTCTCCGCGATTCTTGGCCGGGCGTGATGCCCGCCATGCTCGCGAACTATACACGCGCGTCACGGACACGACCGGCCACACAACACGTGCATCGCGCGACCGGTGTTTCGCATGCGGGACCACGCATCCCCAGTGCGACCATTGCGACGGGCGCGCGATCGCCGACGCATGTTATAAGCGCTGGACGTTCTCCCCCGGACAGGAATCAGGCATGGCGCGACACACGGACGATCACGCGACACGCCGCCGCCGTCGCTATGCGCTGGTCATCGCTGCGGCATGCACGGCCATGCTGTCCGGTTGCCACGCAGCGACGCAACTGCAGTCTGCTGCGTCGCCATCGTCCGAACCGCCCGCCACCGCAACGCCCGCACTCGGCACACCCGCACTCGACGAACGCCCGCTGGGCAGTCGCCGGTTCCGCGATTGCAGCGCCGCCGCGCGCGACGCACCGGCCCGCCGCCGGTGCCTGGACGAAGAACTGGCCTATCAGCAGCGCACGCTCGATCGTCTGGTCGACGAACGCGCCGCCGCGCTCGACGCCGCCGGGCGCAGGGATTTCCAGGCCGCACAACAGACGTGGCAGCAGGACACCGATCATGCGTGCGGCACCGGTGCGGACGCGACCGTGGCGGACGATGCCGCCGCGCGCTGCCGTATCGATCGCATCGGCGCCCGCTTCGACAGCATGTCCGTCGACAATGTCCCGCCGGATGCCGCCGGTGCTTCGCCGGGCGTGTGGGTCAAAGCGACGCCTTCCGCCAGCGGCGCAGTGGACGCGCGGGTGCGCGATGCGGCGTTGTCGATCCAGTCCGCTGGCTGCGCCGATGAGCGCGGGCGCGTGGTCTGCCGCAACGCGCGCCTGCGCATCGCCACGTCCACGCTGCGCGAACAATCGTTGGCGGTGCCGATGCTGGTGTTCACGCCCGCCGGCCAGCCTGGCGGCACGCTGTATCGCGGCAGGTTGGACAACGGCTTCGCCGATGGCTGGCACAGCGTGGCGCTGACCGACATCGATGCCGACGGACACGAGGATCTGCTGGTGTGGGCCGGTTTCGACGGCAATTACGGCGACCCCTCATATCGTTATTATCTGTACGATGCCGGCAGTGGGCGGCTGGAGGAAAGCGCCGCGCTGGCCGGACTGGTGCGGGGGCATTCGATCGCACGCATCGCCGACGGTCAGGTGTTCGTCTGGTCCCGCAGCGGTCCGTGCGCGCGCGGCGAGAAGACCATCGACATGCGCGGCCCCGCGCCAACGGTGGTCGCCAGCCGCACCTACGACACCTGTCGACAGGACGCGCCGTGAGCGCGGACACCAGGAGGGCCCGTCGCCGCTGCGACCGGGCCGGCGACATTTGACGGTATGCAGGGAGAGACGACGCCATGAGCGATGGATACGGACGCAGTGCGGCATCCCCGATCACCAGCGACCAGGCGGTCCGGCTGATCGTGCGGACCTGTCTGGAAGAAGGCATCACCGACGAACGCCAGATCGCCTACGTGCTGGCGACCGCGGAGCACGAAAGCCAGAACTTCACCAAACCCGAAGAGGACTACGGCCGCCAGCAGGCGACGCGACTGGGCTATGAGGGCGGCGAGGATTTCTTCGGCCGCGGCTACGCGCACCTGACCCATCGCGACAACTACCGGCGGCTGGGCGAAGCGCTGGGGCGCGGCGACGACTTCGTGAACAATCCCGCGCTGGCGGCCGATCCGGAAGTCGCGTCGCGGGTGCTGGTGGTCGGCATGCGCGACGGGCTGTTCACCTCGCGTGGCCTGGGCGACTACATCAATGCGGACGGCGTCGATTACGAAAATGCGCGCAGGATCGTCAACGGTATCGACCGCCAGGACGACATCGCCGATCTGGCACGCAACTGGGAAGGCCGGGTCGCCGACCTGGTGACCGAGGTCCAGCGCGACGGCGTGGACCTGACGCCGATCGCCGCCACCCGCGATGCCGATGCGCCGCTGCAGCGCGGCGATGCCAACGCCCGCGCGTTCGAACTGCAGCAGTATCTGGCGGAGCTGGGCGTCACCAACGATGCCGGCCGGGCGATCTCGCCCGACGGCGATTTCGGGCCGTCGACCGAGCAGGCCGTGCGCACCTACCAGCGCAATAATGGCATCGACCCGGCCACCGGCACCGTGGACGCGGCCCTGTTCGACCGGATCCGCGGCGACGTGCAGCAGGCCAACCCGGACTTCGCCCTCAAGACCTTCACCGAATTGCACGGCCCGCTCAACGACAACGTGCTGAGCCGGGACGAGCGCGGCGATCCGGTCGCCGACATCCAGAGACAACTGCGCGGGCTGGGCTACACCGGTGCCGACGGCCAGCCGCTGGAGGTCAATCGCAGGTACACCGCCGGGACCGAGGCGGCGGTACGCCAGTTCCAGCGCGACGAGAACATCGAGCCGGCCGACGGCCGCGCCGACGAGCGCACGCGCGACGCGCTCAACGCCCGCGCGGTGGAGCAGGGCCTGCCCGAGGCCGCCGAGGCCGTGCGCCGGCGCGAAGCGGCCGAAGCCGCGCAGGTGCCGGTGCCTGCGGGCGCAGAGCCGCCGGCCGAGCAGCCGGCCGGGCGAGGCATCGAACAGCCGGT
>JAIMKJ010000006.1:67129-102866 GCA_020692565.1 Thermomonas sp. | reverse complement strand
ACGCCGGCCGGCGCGCAGCCCGCGTATGCGAGCCTGTTTCCGGAGGTGCTGGGCCAGGTGCACAGCGTCGAGCGCGAACACGGCATCCCGGCCGGTCGGCACAGCCAGAATCTGGCCGGGGTGCTGACCGTCGCCAGCCTGCGCGAAGACATCTGGCCGGACCGGGTGGAATTGAACCTCGACGGTTCGCGCGCGCGCGCGGTGGAAATCAGCCGCATCGGCGACGATCCGGCGATCAACCGCAGTACCGAAGCGGTGGTGACGGCGGCGGCCATTGCCGTGCCGGAGCGCCAGAGTGCCGAGGAGGGCGCGCGCGTGGTGGCCGAGCGCGAGGCCACGCAGCGCGACGTGACCCAGACGCAGACCCAGAACACAGGCATGCGCATGGCGTAGCGGGATTGCGCGGGCACGATGCCGTGCGGGCCGGCGGCGCAGCACCGGTCGGCACGCACAGCGGCCGGCCGATCAGCCGCGCCGCGCGGCCTCGATCGCGGCGACGTCGATCTTGCGCATCGTCATCATCGCTTCGAAGACGCGCTTGGCGACGGCCGGGTCGGGGTCGGTATAGCCTTCGGTGAGCGCGCGCGGGGTGATCTGCCACGACAGGCCCCAGCGATCCTTGCACCAGCCGCATTCGCTTTCCTGGCCGCCGTTGCCGACGATCGCATTCCACAGGCGGTCGGTCTCGGCCTGGTCGTCGGTGGCGATCACGAACGAGAACGCCTCGCTGTGCTTGAACTCCGGGCCGCCGTTGAGGCCCAGGCACGGGATGCCGCACACGCTGAACTCGACCGTCAGCACGTCGCCCTGTTGGCCGGACGGATAATCGCCGGGCGCGCGGTGGACGGCGGTCACGGTGCTGTCGGGGAAGGTCTCGGCATAGAAGGTGGCCGCGTCCAGCGCGGTGCCGTCGAACCACAGGCAGATGGTGTTCTTGGGGATCATGGTCGTTTCCTTCGGTGGTTTGGGAGTGTGGTGGACGTGGGTCAGGCGGATGCGTGCGTGCCGGTCCGCACGTCGCCGTCGCGCAGGTAACGGGTGGTCAGCACGCCGGCCGCGGAGGTCCGCGATGCCGCCAGCCGGAAGGCCGACGGCTGCGCGCGGTCGTCGAACAGGCGCTTGCCGCGGCCGAGCAGGGCCGGAAAGACCAGCAGGCGCAGTTCGTCGACCAGATCGGTGACCAGCAACTGATGGACGAGGTCGCTGCTGCCCTGGGTCACCAGGTCGGGGCCGTCGCCGCGCTTGAGTGCGCGCAGCGCGGCGATGACGTCGTCGCCCAGCGCGCGGCTGTTGCACCAGTCCAGCGATTCCGGGCGGTGCGTGGCGACGTGCTTGGTGGCCGCGTTGAAGCCGTCGGCGATGTCGCCGTACGTGCCGTCGCCGGGGATCTGCGGCCAGTACGCGGCGAAGATGTCGTAGGTGCGGCGCCCCAGCAGCAGATCGTAGGGACGCGAGAATACCCCGCCCATCGTCTCGTCGTCCTCGCGTGCGTAGGACCAGACCCAGCCGCCGTGGGCGAAGCCGCCGCCGGTGTCCTCCTCCGGGCCGCCGGGCGCCTGCATCACGCCGTCGAGGCTGATCATGGCGGCAACGATGAGCGATCGCATGTCGGGTCTCCCGGGCGGCGGAATGCCTGCCTGTCTTCTTCCGACGAACCACGGACCGGAAGATCGACATGGGCGGAAAAATCGTGAACGCCGGCTTCGCACCGGCGCTGTTATGAAGGCCTTGCCTCGCGCTGCCATTCGGCCAGTCGCCCGACCAGCCAGAGGAAGGGTTCGGTCTGGCCGCCCAGCACGCAGTTGCCCTGGAGGACACTGTCGAGCAAGGCCTGCACATCGCGCGAGTGCAATGCGGAGATCGCCTGGTCGTCGGCGAGCAGCAGCGAGCAGAAAGGCACGTGTGTCGCTTCCCGCGCGCCCACCGCGATGTTCCGCCCGTCGATGCGGATGGCGATCGGTTCGCGGCCGTCCGGGAGTGCGATCGACACGGCGAGATCCGGCGTTGGGCCGGGCCGTCGGGCCAGCGCGTCTTTCAGGGTATCGGCGAATGCGTGGGCCCACGCTTCGATGTTGGCGCGATGCGGATGCGCTGCGGTCGATCCCTCTCCGGCCTGCCGGGCCGGCACGCCATGCGCGTCGCTGCATTCTGCCGGTGAGGACGCTTTCGATCCGCTGTCCCGGAGCGCGGCTTCCTGCGATGCGGTGCGCATCTGCCGGGCTTCGCGCTCGGCGTCGACCAGCGCTTCCAGGGTCCTGTCGACGTCGTCGCGCGTGTGCGCGGCCGAGCAGATGAACCGCAGGCGGCCGCGTCCGCGCTCCACGATGGGATAGGTCACCGCCGAGGTGTGGATGCCGCGCGCGTACAGGCCGCGGGCGATCGCATACAGCAGCTCGCTGTCCTCGAAATGCGGGGTGACGATCGGCCCGTCGCCGGTGCCCAGCGGGTAGCCGGCTTCGGAAAAGCGCTGCCGCATATAGGTGGCGGTATCCCAGAGCCGTTCGCGCAGCGTGTCGTCCTCGCGCAATCGCCGCAGGGCGGCGAGCGCCGCGGCGATATCGGCCGGCGTGGTCGTCGCCTGGAAGACATAGGCCCTGGCGGAGGTCTTGAGCAGGGCGATGTGTTCCTCGCGTGCGGCCACCACGCCCCCGAGGCTGCCCAGCGCCTTGCTGAGCGTGGTCATGATGAAATCGACCTCGTCGGTGATGCCCTGTTCCGCGCAGATGCCGGCGCCCCGCGCGCCGTAGAAGCCGAAGGAATGCGCTTCGTCCACCAGCACCAGCGCACCGTGGCGTTTCGCCGTGCGCACGATGTCGCGCACCGGCGCGGTCCCTTCGCCCATGCTGTAGACGCCTTCCAGCACCACCAGCGTCGTGCGGTACGGCGACGCCTCCGTGTCGAGGATCGATTGCAGGTCGGACGCATCGTTGTGCTTGAACGTGCGGATCGTCGCGCCGCACAGCCGGGCGCCGTCCACGATGGAGGCGTGGCAGAGCTGATCCATCACGATCAGGTCCTGGTCGCCCAGGAGGCCGCCGATCACGCCCAGATTCGCGGTGAATCCCGTGGGAAACAGGCAGGCGGCCGGTTTGCCCACCAGTTCGGCGAATTCGTTCTCGAAGTCCAGGTGCAGATCGGTCAGGCCGGAGGCGGTGGCGGAGGTGCCCATTCCGGTGCCGAAACGCTCCAGCGCGGATCGGGCCTGCGCGATGACATCGCTGTCGCGGTTCAGGCCGAGGTAGAGGTTGGTGGTCCAGATGATGGCTTCGCGCGCTTCCCCGGTGTGCGCGTCCACGACCGTTCCCCGGTGCCCGCTGCCGGTGCGCAGCAGCTTGCTGTACGGGTCGCGCCCCGAATGCGCGAGCAGGTGCTTGAACTCGCGGATCAGCGTGCCCTTGTCGGTCGCGGACCAGGCGGGCGCCCTGGCGGCCAGGAACGGCGGGTGGCCCGACTGGATCTGCGTCTGGAAACGCGCCAGCGTGTCCGGTGCGCCGCTCTTGGATGCATGGATCGATGCCTCCGCGGTGGTCTCGTGACCCAGCAGATCGAGCAGACGATCGGCGACGGCGGCGGGCGTCTGGTGCTCGGCCAGCGTCGATGCCGGCAGCGGCCGGCCCAGCACCGTGGACAGCCGATGGATCAATTCGGCAGCGTCCAGCGAGTCGATGCCGAGCGTCTCCAGCGCCTGGTGCGGCGGTATCTGCCCGGGATCGCGCACACGGAGGAAGCGGGCGATTTCGCCGGTGACGATCGACAGCAGGGCCGCATGCCGGTCGTGCGTCGACAGGCCCGTCAGCCGATGCGCCGCACCGGCATCGTCGGAGACCCGCGCGTCGGCGTGCGCGGGAGGCGCTTGGTCGGCGCCATCGAGCAGGCCCGGGTCCGGGACGGGCAGCCGCTTGCGGTCGAGTTTGCCGTTGGGCAGTCGCGGCATGTCCGCAAGCTGCATCACCAGCTGCGGCACCATGTATCCGGGCAGGCGTTCCGCCACGTAAGCGCGCGACGCCTCGCTGGTCGCCGTGCCGTCGCGGCTCACCACATAGCCGACCAGCATCGGCTTGTCGCCGCCCCGATCGACGACCGCCGCCGCCGCGCTGTCCACGCCGTGCATGGACTCGAGGGTCGATTCGATCTCTTCCAGCTCGATCCGGAACCCGCGGATCTTCACCTGCTGGTCGATGCGGCCCAGGAACTCGATCTCGCCGTCCTGCGTCCACCGGCATCGATCCCCGGTCCGGTACAGCCGCGCTTCGGGAATGGGGCCGTCCGGATCCACCACGACGAACCGCTGGCTGCTGCGTTCCTCGTCGTGGATGTAGCCGCGTGCGAGCTTGTCTCCGGCCAGATGCAGTTCGCCCGGCACGCCCACCGGCACCGGACGCATGGCTTCGTCCAGGATGTACGACCGGGCGTTGGGCACCGGCCTGCCGATCGTGATCGTCTCCGCCCCCGGGGCGACTTCTGTCGCCGTCGAATAGACCGTGTCTTCGGTCGGCCCGTACACGTTGACGACGCGCGGCGGTTGCGCGCGTGCGTGCAGTTGTTTCACCAGCGAAGGCTTCAGCACCTCGCCGCCCAGCACCACGCAGCGCACGCTTTCCGGCACTCCGCCGCCCTTGAGCAGGGCCTGCATCGCGGACGGCACCATGATGACCGTCTTCACCCGGTGCGCCGACGGCAGTTCCGGCAGCGTCAAGGCGTTCTCCGACAGCACCACGGTGCCGCCGAGCGACAGCGTCCCCAGGAGTTCCATGACGGACGGGTCGAAACAGACGGAGGCGGCCGCGAGGACGCCGGACAGCGCCTCGTCGTCCAGCAGCGCGCGCATCGCCAGGGCCATCGCGACCACGCTGCGATGCTCCACGGCGACGCCCTTGGGTTGCCCCGTCGATCCGGACGTATAGATGACATAGGCCAGATCGCCTGCCGACGGGCGGGTCATCGTGTCCGGCGTGTGCGCGGGCGTCGTCGATGTATCGAGTCGTACGATCTGCGGCGCCCCGGCGCACAGCGCCGCCGACGGCTCGCCGTCCACGATGGCCGCCGCCGCGCGGGCGTGCGTCAGCATGTAGCGCACCCGTTCGTGCGGATACTTCGGATCCAGCGGCACGTAGGCGCAGCCCGCCCGCAATACGCCCAGCAGGGTGGCGACGAGGTGCCATGTGCGGCTCATGCACACCCCGACCAGCGACCCTGGCGTCACACCACGCGTCGCCAGCTCGCCCGCGATCGCGTTTGCCCGTGCGGTCAGGCGCTGGTAATCGATCTCCATCGTGCCGTCGATGACGGCAGTGCGCCGAGGCTGTGCCTGCGCCTGCTTCTCGACGAGCCCCCAGACGGTTTCCGACCGGTCGTACGCGAGCCCGGTGCGGTTCCACTCGATGAGGATGCGGTGTGTCTGTTCCTCGTCCAGCAGGGAGGCGCTTGCGGAAGGCGCGACCGCATGCTGACTCGCATCTGCCGGCGCGTGGGGCTGCGCAGTCCGTTGCATGGTGAACTCCTTGGAAAAAGCAAACAGTTGCGCAGTCTATGTCACCGCGCAAACAGAAAGTACCGATCGAATCCCGATCGGCATGCATTTTTCCTGTGCCCCGGAAGCGCCATGCCCGGTCGGAGCGTCGGGTGTCGATCAGGGACGTGCGGATGGTGTCGCGATGCCGCCCGGAGATCGACGCTATCGACATCCATCGATGACCCGCGGCGTGCGGGATGTCGCGCCCGATCGATGCCGCACGGTCTCCGCTGCGCCCGCGACGCCAGGAACGCGGTCCCGGCGCCGCCCGTGCTGCGGATCAGTCTTCGCTGATGCAGCCTTCCGACAGTTTCACGTACCAGTAGCCCGTGTCCGGCTGGATTTCTTCGACCAGGATCGTCTGCTCCTGCGTGGAGTGTCCCCAGCTCAGATAGCATTTTCTGGCCGCGTCGTAGGAGGCCGCTTCGTATGCTTCCTCGGCCGAGCGTCCCAGTCCTTCGCCGATCACCTGGTAGTGGTGCAGGGCCGCGAATGCGGATGCGCTGCAGAGCAGCGCGACGGATGCGATGACGCCCGATGTCTTCATGTGCATGGTGGATTCCTTTCGATGGGGTGTGGTGCGGGCGACTATGTCCCGCGGGCCGTGACCGGAGTGTTAATTGCAGACGAACGATGCGTGAAGCGTGATGAAGCGCCCTCTGCATTCGTGCGGTGCGCACCGTTCGCGCTTGTGGCGTGCGCCCGGGCCTGTGCTCGGGATCGCGTTGTGTGCTCGAGGCCGTCCTGCGCAGCCCTCGTCCGATGCCGCGAGCGAAAAAAATCCACATGTAGGAAAATGCCCCGATCCCCTGTTCCGGTGCCCTCCATGCTGTGGTTCCGCGTCGTCCCGATCCTGCTGTTGATCGTGATCAACACATTGGTGCATGCCTTGCCGCTGTTGGCCGTGGCCGTCTTCAAGGCCGTGTTGCCGTCCGCGCGCGCGCGTCGGGCCTGCGATCCCGCGCTGCTGTGGTTCGCGGAGCACTGGATCGTGGTCAACAGCGCGATGATCGACGCCTTCACGCGCACGCGCTTCGAGGTGAGCGAGCACGCCGCACTGCGCCGGGACGGTCATTATCTGGTGTTGGCCAACCACCAGAGCTGGGTGGATATCCTGGTGTTGCAGAAGGTGTTGAACCGGCGCGTTCCGTTCCTGCGCTTCTTTTTGAAGCGGCAGTTGTTCTGGGTGCCGGTGCTGGGGCTGTGCTGGTGGGCGCTGGATTTCCCGTTCATGGGGCGCTACACGCGCAAGCAGATCGCGAAGCATCCCGAGCTGGGCCGGCGGGATATGGAGGCGACGCGCCGCGCCTGCGAGAAGTTCCGCGCCATTCCCGTCTCGGTGATGAATTTCGTGGAGGGCACGCGGTTCACGCCGGAGAAACACGCGTCGCAGGCGTCGCCGTATCGCCATCTCCTGAAACCGAAATCGGGCGGCGTGGCGTTCGTGATCGATGCCATGGGCGACAGTCTGCACGGCATCCTGGATGTGACGATCGTTTATCCCGGCGGGCGGCCTTCGATGATGGATCTGATCGGAGGCCGCATCCCCGAGGTGTGCGTGACGATCCGTGAGCGCCCGATCCCGGAAGCGCTGGCGGGCGGCGACTATCAGCAGGATCGCGCCTTCCGCGCCCGCTTCCAGCAATGGATGAACGGGGTGTGGGAGGAGAAGGATGCAGAGATCGCGCGACTGTCGGGTTGAGTCGGCCACCAGGCCGCGCAGCGCGGACGGCATGGCGGACGACATGAACGATCGTGCGCGGGCATTGCCGTAGGCATTGTCCTCTTCCGTCCCGGGTCCACGCTTCGCACCGACCCGCGCTGCGGGGCGGGCGAGCAGGCTCGAACCGCCGATGCATCGAAGCGCGATCAGCCGAGGTGCAACGTGCGTTTTCCCCGGAAAATTTGCGATTTTCGTGCATAACGAAACGCGTTTCACGTTCGCGCGTCCGGTTCACCGCGGGGTTACCCGGCTTCGCGCAGGCTGCGGTTCCCGCACATGCCCAAGGACTGCATCATGACTTCCATCTCGTCGATCAAACGCGTCGCCATCCTCGCTACCAACGGTTTCGAACAGTCGGAATTGATGGAGCCGCGTCAACAGCTCAAGGATGCCGGTTTCTCGGTCCAGGTGATCGCGCCCAAGGGGCCGCAGATCCGCGGCTGGAAGGACAAGGACTGGGGCGACAGCGTCGATGTCGATGCCGAGCTGTCCAGCGTGTCCGCCAACGATTACGACGCGCTGGTGCTGCCGGGCGGCGTGATCAATCCCGATCTGCTGCGCATGGATGCGAAAGCGATCGAGTTCATCAAGGCCTTCGATGCCGCAGGCAAGCCGCTGGCGGCGATCTGCCACGGCCCGTGGCTGCTGGCGGAAGCCGGTGCCGTCGAGGGGCGCGAAGTCACCTCGTGGGCATCGGTGAAGACCGATCTGACCAATGCCGGCGCGCGCTGGAAGGATGCGGAAGTGGTCGTGGATGGTCATGTCATCACCAGCCGCAAGCCGGACGACCTGCCCGCGTTCTGCAATGCCGTCATCGATGCGGTGAATGCGGTCGAGCACGCGTCCTGAGGCCGCATGCGACGCGGCTTGCCGCGCCGCAGTTCATTTCACCGCCAATATCCCATCCAGGGCGCGTTCGGCCTTGAACCCCGATTTTTGCAACCGTTTCGCCACTTCGCCCGGCACATCGCGTCCGCTGGTGAGTGTGTTCGGCGTGCCGGTGTAGTGGAACAGGCGCCCGCCGCGCCGCAGTACGCGGGCGAGCTGGTCGTAGAAACTCTGCGAATACAGTTCGCCGGCGATGCCGAAGCGCGGCGGGTCGTGCAGCAGGGCATCCGCCGATGCGGCGGGCATGTCCGCGATGGCCTGCGATACATCGGCGTGCGAAAGCCGCAGGCGTCCTCCGCTGGACTCCGCCGCCGGATCCGGCGACCACGGGTTGAGCGTGCGCAGCCACAGCACGTCTGCGTTCTTCTCGAACGAATCGATCCGCGCCGCGCCCGCGTCCAGACAGCAGGCGGCGAAATAGCCGAGGCCGCCGCAGGTATCCAGCACGGTCTTGCCCTGCGGCTGCACCAGCGCGACCTTGCGCCGCGCGTCGTCGATGGGCGATGCCTTCGATGTCGGCAACATCTTGATGCCGTCGATCTCGAAGGTCGGCGCGCCCCATTCGGTGGGCACCAGTTTGATCAGCGCGCCGGAATAGCGCGACACCGGTACGAACTCGCCGCCGTCCCAATGATAGATCGTGCGGTCCTTGAGCTTGCCCGGCCAGGGATACCGCTGGCCGCGCCATGCCCATGCGTCCGCGTCCAGCCGCGCCTCGCCGCTGGAGCGGCCGAGATCCAGCGACCCCGTCCAGATGTCGGTGCCGGCCTTGCGCGCGGCGAGCAGCGCCTCGGCCAGCGGGCGGGTGAGCAGAGGGCCTGAGTAGTGCGGCATGACGGGCGATCTTCGGACTGGGCGGGCAGGTTACCTGTTGCGCCGCCTGCACGTCTGCACGTGCTTCGCCGGATGCGATGCCGCCATCGTGCATGTCGCCGCGGTTTCGTGCTTTTTCCGGGATTTTCAGGCGGAATTCGATCGGATCGGAATCGTCGATGAACTCCAGCGCTGCCATCGCGCCGGTTCATCGCGGAGCCAGATGCGGTGCGCACACTGCGCCTCGATGCCACACAGGAAATCGCCACCATGCACACCATCGACACTGCGCTGAAACCGGGCAACCCGAACCCGGACGGCATGCCGCCATCGCCAGCGAACGCTGCGACTTCGCGCACGGATGTCGCACTCGCGGTCGCCAGGGCTCATTTCATCGCACGCGGCTGGCGCCCCATGTCGATCCAGCCGCCCGCGTTGCAGGCGCAGTGCGAGGACGTGTCGATGTTGTTGCTGATGAACGATGCCGGCGATACCGCGTGGCTGAGCGCGCGCGACTGGTCCGCACTGACCCATCCGGTCGATGCGTTCCGGCGCGAAATGACCTGCGTGCGCGCTGCGCACGTGAACGAGACCATCCTCGTTTACGACGGCGATTTTCCCGGGAACGTGATCGAAGTCGCCGCGCACGAGCCCAGCCTGAAGCTCATCGATGCCGCCGCGCTGCGCTCGATGTCGCCGGTAGCGCCGCCAGCCGCCGCTGCGGTGGCCGGCATGGCGCCGACGCGCAGGCAGCGGCTGGCGCATCCCGCGCGGCAGGCGGCGCACTACCTCGCGCAGGTGAGGGACGCGCGACCGGTGGCAGCGGCCGAGCGCTATTTCCACGACAGGTTCGCGCACAGATTGCGCCAGCTCAATGGCGAACGGCGCAGGTTGAAGACGCTGTCCACCGCGTTGCTCATCCTGGTCGGCGCGTCGCTTGGATTCCTCGCGTTCAACATGCTGGTCGTGATGCAGGCACCCGAAACCAGCGAGGCCGGATCGCGCACGGTGCAAGCGGATTTGCAGCCGCTGCCCCAGCCGATGCCGCCGCCGCAGGGCTACGTCGCGCAGGCGGCGGGCGTGTCGGGTGCGCCTGCGCGCAACGCCCATGTCGCCTATCGGCTGGAGAGCGCATCGAAACCGATGCAGCTCGTGGCGGCCGCGCCCGGATCCGGCTCGATGTCAGGCCCGATGTCCGGATCGATGTCAGGCGCTTCGGAAGCATCGTTGGATACCGCGAATGCCGCTCTGGTGCGCGGGAACGAGCGCCGGTACGAGGACGTCGAGCAGACGCAACGACGCGCGGATGCCGCGATGCGGGTGATCGCGGACTCCACGCGTGAAGTGCGTGGGTCTCCTCCTGCCGCTGCAGCGGTCAGTGTTCCGGCAAGCGTCCCGACGAATGCGCCGGCACCCGGCGTTGCGTACGTGCATCCCGTGGATCCGGCGATGGCGAACAGCGGGTTGTCGCCTCCCGATCCCGCGATCGTCGATTGAACCCTGGTCGACATCGCCACGCGCATCCATTTTCGCCGTGTTTTTCAGGCGTTCCATGCCTGGAGGGGCTTGGTCGAATCACGACATCCTGCCGATGCGCACGCCCGACGTGGCTGCGATGGAGAAAGCTGCGCGCGGCGGCGGCTGGGGGATTCGATGTGCGCGCACAACGTCAGTTCGGCTTCACCTTGAACCGGATGCGATAGCTGCCGCCGTTGCCGGAATAGGACAGCACGGGCTCCTGGCCCGGCGCGATCCTGAGGTATTTGGATCGACCGATCTTGTCGTCGTCGCCGACCGGCCACTTGGTCGCCAGACCGACGGCGCCGTCGATCGCGGTGATCACGATGTCGGCGGAAGATTCGCGCTGGCTTTCGCTGATGCCGCCGCCGGCGATCGACAGCGCGCCCATGCGCGTGACCCACGCGAGGTTGGCCTGGGCCCTGACCAGATCGATGAATTGTGCCCCGTTGTCCAGGAAATCGTTGTCGGCATCGCGCTCGAGCAGGGCGACCACGTACACGCTGGTGTCGAAATACCGGCCGATCCGGATGTCGTTGCCGCGGCTTTCTCCATCCTCGAAATCGTTGAAGGCGGATGGATGGATCACCGACATCGAATTGTGGAACGGGGGCTGGGTGCTGCCGCGGAATACCAGCAGATAGATGTCGTCGGAGGAATCGACCGAAGAGCGGCAAGTGGTCTGGTCGACATAGACATGGGCGGGCATCGGACGATCCTTCGAGGGGCGGGGGATGTCCCAAGCCAACGAGGAGATCGTTTCACAGCGGCCACGCCGCCGCGGCTGACCGAAGCGGTGCGCGCGATGCGCGTTCGTGCGCCCGTCAGAGATTGAACGCCGGCCCGTTCACGCCGACATAGCCGTTGGCGCAGCCGGTGGTGCAGGTGGTCGCCAGCATGTTGTAGACGATGCGGCCGGTGTTGTTCTTGGACCGGAAGTGGCCGACGCCGCTGCTGGTATCGCCGCCGCCGAAGTTGTACGGGCTGCCGTCGGCCCAGTCCCAATCGAAGGCATAGGCGCTGCTGCCGAATCCGACGTCGACCTGCGCCTTGACGTTGCTGCCCGTGTTGAACAGCGCGCCGCTGTTGCAGCCGCTGGCATAGCTGGTGGTGAAACAGTGGACCTGATCGTACTGGCGCGCGGTGATCGTATAGAAACTCACCGACGTGAACTGCGTGGGCATCGCGCGCAGGCTGGTGCTGCCGCTGCCGGTCCAGCGGTTGTAGCCGTAATAGGTCACGCCGGTGCTGGGGTAGAAGCCGAAGGTGTAATGGTTGTAGGGCCATACGTAGGCTTCGGCGTTGCAGGTGGGCGCCAGGGCCGACTGGTAACCGGTGCCGTAGCAGGTATTCAGCCCGCGCAGGCCGCCGGCGATGTTGACGAAGCGCCGTACGCTGCCCTGATTGCCGTAATAGCGCAGGCTGGCGAGCGCCATGCTCGATCCCATCGAATGCGCGACGATGTCTACCTGGCTGCGGCCGGTGTACGTCTTCACCCTGTCGATGAAGGTCTTGATGATCTGGTACTTCGCGGGTTCGTGGTAGTTGTTCTGCGGCTTCGCGCGTTCGTCGGCAGTCAGATAGGTGATGCCGAACAGTTCGCAGTCGTTGTAGCCGCGCGCCTTGAGTTCGTCGTAGGTCGAGTTCGCCGGCGTGGTGTAGGCGGTCACCGCGCCCGGCGGCATGTCGAAGCTGATGGCGCTGTCGCCGTTGCCGTGGATGAAGATCACCGGCGTGCGCGTGGCAATGCAACTGCCGCCGCCGAATCCGCCGCTGCCCACGCCCGGACTGAAGCTGCCCGCGTACTGCGTGGCCGTGCCAGTACAGGTGAAGCCGTTGTTGGGGCCGCAGGTCAGCGCCTGCGCCGTGCCCGGCAGCAGCAGTGCCGCGGCGGGCAGCGCGAGGGCGAACAGGGCGGAGGCCGCCGTCGACATGACGGCCGGAACGAAGTTCAGCCTGCTGTGACGCAAGGTGCTGTGGCGCATGGGTGCCATCCCTGAGAGGTGAGTGCGACGACGCGGCGCGGTGATCGCTCCGGTCGATACTGGTCCTCCCGCGGAGGGGCAGCCATTGCACGAAAGGGCATGACGCACCGCACCATGCCTGTGGAGGCGTCGGGCCTTGGCGCGGCGCGCGGCGGTTTCGCCCGTCACTGCGCGCCCGTCTACACTGTCGGCCCCGTCCCTCTCCCGACGCTGTTTCCGGCAGCGCGAAAGCCGCCATGATCAACAACGACGTTCTGCGCAGCATCCGCTACATGCTCGACCTCGGCGACCAGCATGTCGTCGAGCTCGCGAGGCTGGCCGACCCGGCGTTCGCGCTGGAGAAGGCGGACGTGCAGGCGTTCCTGCGCCGCGAGGACGACCCGGACTACGTCGAATGCAGCGACCGCGTGCTGGCGCACGTGCTGGACGGGCTGGTGATCCACTGCCGTGGCCGCAACGACAACCTGCCGCCGCGGCCGGTGGAGAAGCGCGTCACCAACAATCTGGTGCTGAAGAAACTGCGGGTCGCGTTCGAGCTGAAGGATGTCGATCTGCACGACGTGTTCGCAGCCGCCGGGTTTCCGCTGTCGAAGCCGGAAATGACCGCGCTGTTCCGTCAGCCCGACCATCACAACTACCGCGCCTGCGGCGACCAACTGCTGCGCAATTTCCTCAAGGGCTTGACCCTGCGCGTGCGCGGGGGCTGAGTCCTTGCTTCGACAGCGGTGGGGGATTCAGAACTTCTCGCCCACGGGCAGATAGCGCCACTGGCCCGGCTGCATCGCGCCGTCCGCACCCTTGCCCAGCACGATCTGGCCGATGCGCAGGCGCCGGATCGACACCACGCGCAATCCGACCTGCGCGCACATGTCGCGCAGTTGTCCGCCCTGCGCGCCCTTGATCGCGAAGCGCAGACGGTTCTCGTTCTGCCAACTGACCTTGCACGGCGGCAGCTCGCGACCGCCGTAGCTCAGGCCGTGGTTGAGCCGTCGCATGCCGTAGGGCCCCAGCTCGCCGTCCACTTCGACCAGATATTCGTGCTCGATCTTGTCGCCGTCCTCGGTCAGCCGGCGCCAGACCCGGCCGTCCTGGGTCAACACCATCAGGCCGCTGGCGTCGGCATCCATCGTGACCAGCGGCGTCAGTCGCTGGAAGTGGCGCTGCAGCACGCGGATCCCGGACGGGTCGTCGCTCCAGTGCGCTGCCGGCGTTACCAGCGCAGCGGCGGGATTCCGGCCGCTGATCGCATCGAAACCCGCCGGCTTGTGCAGCAGGATCGTGGCCGGTTCCACCGCTTCCAGGCGCGCATCGGGATCGAGTTCGATGCGCTCGCCGGTGACCGGCTGCTGCGGCGCCTCCACCACGCGTCCATCGACGCTGACCCAGCCGTTCTGGATGTATTGCTCGGCTTCGGCGCGCGAACAGCCGAACATGTCGGCGACGCGGCGGGCAAGGCGAACGGGATCGGACATGGGGACAGCCGGGGCAACGGGAAACGCAGTGTAGTGAACAAACCGGGGCGGGTCATGGCGCTGCCTGCCCGGACGCCCGATCCGCCTTCACCAGTGCCCTCGGCGAAGCGCACTACAATGGCCGTTTCCCGCACAGACGAAGCGAGCCGCGTCATGACCGAGCCAGCCTTCTACCCCATCGGAACACCCGGTCGGCCCTGGGGCGCGGCGGACGTCGCCGAGTGGCGTTCGCGCCAGATCCGTCGTCGCAGCTACGCCACCGATGTACTCGATGCGATCGAACGACTTCGCCCACGCTTCGACGTGGTGCAGTACGGCCGGCTCGATGACGCCGCCGACCCCCATCCGCTGTTCGCGATCAAAAGCCGCGACTGGCGCGATGCACTGCCGGTGGCGCTGGTGACCGGCGGCGTGCACGGCTACGAAACCAGCGGCGTGCATGGCGCGCTGCGGTTCGTCGATCTGCACGCGGCGGACTACGCGGGCCACGTCAATCTGCTGGTCGCGCCGTGCATCAGTCCGTGGGCCTACGAACGCATCCATCGCTGGAATCACGATGCCATCGATCCGAATCGTTCGTTCCGCGACGACAGCCCGGCGCAGGAATCGGCGGCGTTGATGCGGCTGGTCGCGCCGCTGCGCGACAAGTTCATCGTGCATAGCGATCTGCACGAAACCACCGATACCGACGAATCCGAGTTCCGCCCCGCGCTGGCCGCGCGCGACGGCAAACCCTTCGAGCCTGGCGACATTCCCGACGGTTTCTACGTGGTGGGCGATACCGAAGATCCGCAGCCCGAATTCCAGCAGGCGATCATCGCGGCGGTGGCGAAGGTCACCCACATCGCGCCGGCCGACGCCAACGGCGAGATCATCGGCTCACCGGTGGTGGCGCCCGGCGTCATCAATTACCCGGTCCGCGAACTCGGCCTGTGCGCGGGCATCACCAGCGCGCGCTACCGCACCACCACCGAGGTCTACCCCGACAGCCCGCGCGCCACCGCCGAGCAGTGCAACGCCGCGCAGGCCGCGGCCGTGTGCGCGGCGATCGATTTCGCGTTGGCAGCGCGATTGTAGGAGGGCCTTCAGGCCCGATCTTTCCCGCTTTTCCGTAGAGCGGCCTTCAGGCCGGCCCAGGCAGAACCCGGCCGGCGACGTCATCAGGGCCGTGCCCACGGCCGACGAAAACGAAACGTTTGCGTACCGGCAGCAGCGGCCTTGAAGGCCGCTCTACGAAAATGATGGCTTACTGCCGCGCCCCCTCATTCACCACCACCCGCACCCCGCGCACCTCTTCCGCATCCGGCGAGCGCGGCGCCGCATCCGATCGCGTGATCATGAGCGTGATGCCGACGCGATCCTTGCAGATCGCATCGGCGGGCAGCGGCAGGGTGTAGATGCCCGCTGCGCGTCCCGCGCGGATGCCGTGGGGCGAGATCACGCCGAGAATGCGGTCGTCGGCGGCCTTCACTTCGATCTCATGCCCCGGCCCGATCGTGCCGACCTGCACTTCGATGTAGGCGTTGTCGCCCGCATTGAAAGGCTGTGGCAGCGTCAATGTCATGTCCTGGGCCGCCGCACGCCCGCACTGCGCGAACAGCAGGGCGAGTGCACATGCGAGTGCGATAGCGGCGGCGGTCCGGTTCATGGCATCGGGTCGCTGGCGTCAGGGGCCGGAGGTGATGCTGACATCGTGCACCGGTATCGACTGCGGCGCCTGTCCGCTCGAAGGCACCAGCCGGATGTCGAGTTTCGTACTGGTGGCCTGGAGTTTCGAGAACGCCTGCAGCGTCTTCGGCAACGGCACCGCGAAGGTGGCGTGGTGCGACATCTCCATGCCCGACATGACCGGGCCGAAGAAGGCGATGGTGCCCGCGTAGTACGGACTGTCGGCGTCCACCCGGGTAACGCCTGCGGGCGCGTTGATGATCACGTCGAACTCGCGCGTATTCGCCAGCCCGCCCGGGCGTTCCAGGGTGATTTCGGCGATGAGCGTCTGCGGTGCCTTTACCGAAAGATGCCGCTGGATGAGCTGGTTGGGAATGACCACCGACGCCGCATCCGCGCTGCGCACGCTCTTGATCGCCGCGATCTTCGTCGATGCGCGCCGGTATTTCGGCTGCTGTTCGGCCTCCTTGCCGTAAAGACCCACGTAGTCGTAATCGAAGACCGACATGCTGACGTAGTCGCCCGCTTTCCGCGGACCCACGTACTGGCCGTCGCCGTCGACGTAGAACAGGAACGGATCGTTCATGAAGGTGCCCAGATCGCTGCCGGTCGGCAGGATCGGATAGCCGAACACCTCCTGCTTGCGCGTCCACAGGGCCCACAGGCGATCCATGTTCGCGTGATGCAGGAAGAAGATCGGATCGACCGGCGACAGGAAGTTGGTCATGTTGCCGTACGGGCCCGGATCGATCGCGCCCACGCCGCCGATGCAGTTGTGCACCTTGTTGTGCGGGAACCCTTCCAGCACCGAGAACTTGGTCGCGCCGTCGGGCTGGATCACATGCGAAGCGGTTTTCGAGCTGGTGAAGCTGCGGCTGATGTCCTCGTTGTAGAAATCGGTGGGCATCAATCCCGATTCGATGATGTGCGGCGACACATCGGCGGTGGTCTTCGCGTCCAGCTTCGGATTGGACTTGGACAGATAGCGCGCGCCGCAGGTGATGGCGTACGCCATGTTGCCCGAGATGCCGGTCTTCTGCGCGGCGTTGTAGCCGGTGACGTCGTTCCACAGATCTTCCAGCGTGTTATAGCCGCGCGCCGACTGCTGGCTGCGCTGCGCGGGCGACAGCGTCGTCCAGTATTGCGTGAGCGCGGGTTTGATGAACGACGTGAAGACGTTGAGATTGCCGGTGTAGGGCGCGTAAGCCTTGTCGGTCGGCGTGAGCACGCCCTCGAACATCCCGGCCGGGATCTCCGGCTGCGTGGTCCAGTCCCAGTACGGCATCGCGAATTCCGGATCGCCGCTCAGCTTGCGGATGGTGCGCTCGAAATAGCCCACATAACCGCGATGCCACACGTAGAACCACCAGTTGCCGTGCGGGCAATCCATCATGTGCACGAACGCGTTGCGGAACCAGTTGTGCGGATGCTCCGGCGGCAGCCTGAGCATGGCTTCGACGCCGCGCGCGTAGCTGGCGAGCATCTTCTGGCCCTGCGGCGTGTTGACGTTGTGGCGGTGGTAGCGGGCGGCGCCGCCGGCGTCTTTCGTGTCGAACCCGAACGCCTGTCCGGGCGCGAGCGACATCATCGAGGCGCCTGCGGCGGCGGTGGCGAGAAATTCGCGGCGTGTGTAGCGCATGGTGATTCTCCTTGTGATCGAACGGATTCCGTTGTTCGCGATCCACTGCATGGGCGCGTGCATGCGCCTGTCGGGCCTGCGACCCCGTTGCCGCGGTTGCTAGCGGCGCACGCGTGCGGCAGCCGCAGTATACAAACC
The DNA here is from genome assembly GCA_020692565.1 of Thermomonas sp. Classification (GTDB taxonomy): domain Bacteria; phylum Pseudomonadota; class Gammaproteobacteria; order Xanthomonadales; family Xanthomonadaceae; genus Lysobacter_I. The sequence goes on along the minus strand of JAIMKJ010000006.1, from coordinate 85,510 downwards.
GTGGTCATGGGCGCGGGAAAGATCGCGCGGCGGCCCCGCTGTCGTAACCGACAGGGTGGCTCGCCCGGAATGACCTTGACCCCGCCCCGGGGCGGTCGTAGCTTGGCCGGGTTGCTATGGACAAGGATTCCGTCGTGCCGAGCCTGCGTTCCGCCTTCATCGCCAGCCTGCTGTCCGGGTTGATCGCCTGTGCGGCCAGCCTGTCCGCGCACGCTGGCAAGCCCGATTTCAACGGCGCGTGGTCGGTTGAATGGTGCGACAAGGAGAATCCGCAGCGCGAGTGCGGCGCCTTCAATCTCTATCTCGTCCAGGACGGCGACCGCCTCTGTGGCGAGCATCAGATGGCCACGGTGGGATTGGGGCGCCTCGATGAAGGCCAACCCGGCACCGTGCTGGGCAGCGTCAGCGGCAACCGGGCCACGGTGGTGATCGACGCTACCCGCAGCGGCGCGAAGTACATGGCCACCGCCGAGCGCACGAGCAATCGTCTGCAGTGGCGCATCGTCGGCATGGTGTTGGCCGGCGAATGGGACGAGCCCACCATACTTCCACGGAAGGACACCCTGACCCGCGATCTTCGTCCCAATCATGTCGAACACGCCAAGGCGGTGAAGGATGCGCCGTGCCGGTGGCCTGATGCGGTGGGGGCAGAGTAGATCGATGACCACACCGAACCCAAAGAGCATCCATCGAGAATCCGCAATGACGAATCGCGATATCGGTTCCGGGCGTTTACGCGGAGATGGGCCGGCATGAGCAGGACGAACCCGCTGTTACTGTTGCTTTGCGTCATCGCCTGCGCCGTGTTGGCCGGATGCGTCTCCGGCTCCCATGCGCACGGCAAGCGCGCTGATTTTTCGGGCACATGGTCGGTCCAGTGGTGCAGCAAGACGGAGCCGTCGCTCGACTGCGGTGGGTTCAATGTCAGCCTTGTGCAGCGCGATGAATCGATTTGCGGAGATTTCGGCGGCGCCCTGGTCGGCCTCAGGCAGGTGGATGAGGGGACAGTCGTCGGTTCTGCGGTTGGAGATACCGCCATTCTTGCCGTCGAGAGCCTGCGGAGTCAGGCAATACTGTTGGTGCGCGCAGAGCAGATCGGCGATACGTTGCGCTGGAAAGTGATCGATGATGTAAAGCGTGGGGGCGGCGATATTGATGTCATTGCGCTGGACGACATCTTGATGCGCGATGGAGTGAAGGCATCATCCTCTGTAAGCCACTCTGCAACGGGTGTGCGTTGCCCTTGATTTCCTAATTGATGCGGGGTTTCACGGATGGAGTACAGGACGCTGGATCAGGTGGAGTACGATCGAAAGCTGCGAGCCGCAGGACATCGCGGTGTATGGTGATCGGCTGTTTACGTCGTGTTTTCCCAATGGCTGGGGGTGCTAGCCGACGTTTCATGCAAATGTGCGGCTGAAGGATACGGCGAAAATTCCTGCGCGGGAGAGTGTGCAGCAGGTGGAGGCGCAGGCTAGGCAGCAGACGGTGGGGGTGGGTGCAGGGGAAGGGGAGGGAGCAGCAGGGAGTGGAGGCGGGTAGGGCAGGTAGGTGAAAGTTAGATCCTGCAAGCCTATCGTCTAAATTATGTTGTCTTTTAGTTATTTTCTGGCCCAATCTACATGCTGCTGGCGTTATTGCATAGAAGGCGTTTTGATGGCTGCAATTCTGTTTGAAAAATGGAGGGGGCATGCACGATCTAACAAGGGTTCAACGAGATCTGCAAGAAAGCTTGTCGCTGGACAAGCATCCAGTCGCATTATTGATAGGTGCAGGTTGTCCATTGTCTGTTCGAGTTAATGACGCGGCTGGAGCAAACATTCCGCTGATTCCTGATGTTCGCGGACTCACGGTAAGAATTGCAAATAATCTCTCTGCGGATGCGTCTTTTAAAAATATTGTCGAGCAATTCAGGGAGGATGGAATAGTTGATCCGACTATAGAAGATATGCTTTCCCGTGTGAGATTGCTGGCGCGTGTTGTAGGTAAAGGTGAGGCGCGTGGGTTAAGTAGAGAGTCTCTCGATGCGCTAGAAGTAAATTTATGCAGAGAAGTTGCAGCTATAGTGAAGGCTGAGTTGCCTTCAGCAGACACTGCTTACCATCGGTTGGTTGATTGGGCTGGGGCTATTGATCGGTCGACACCGCTTCAAGTTTTCACTACCAACTATGACTTGTTGGTTGAGCAGGCTCTTGAAGATAGACAGATTCCTTTTTTTGACGGATTTATTGGCGTGCGTGAACCGTTTTTTGATCTTCGCGCCATAGAAGATGACCCGGTTCCTTCAAGGTGGTTACGGTTGTGGAAAATGCACGGGTCAATAAATTGGAAATGTTCTTCTGAGGGCAGAGTAACGAGGTGCTTTCCTGTTCCAGATGGCTCAGATGGGATGCTTATCCATCCATCTGAACTCAAATACGATCAAAGTCGCAGAATGCCATATCTCGCAATGATCGATAGGCTTAGAAGTTTTCTTAGGAGGCCATCTGCATTTCTAGTGACAACTGGATACTCGTTTGCGGACGACCATCTCAACGAAGTACTTATTCAAGGTGTTCGTTCAAATCCGACGTCAGCCGCATATGCTCTGCTCTACAATAATTTAGAGACAGAGATTTCTGCTAATAAAATTGCGGGAAAGATTCCGCTGAATTTCACTCTGGTGGCTAGGGATTGCGGAGTCGTAAGAGGCGTTAAGGCTGAATGGCTATCTGATCAAGATCAAGAGGTTTCAGCTACTCAAAAAACAAGTGAGCTCGGTGACTTCGGGTTGTTTACTCATTTCCTTAGGAGCTTGGTTCCGGCAAGGAGGATTAATGAGCCGTGATCCTTCATTGCTTGGGATTGTTGAGAGCACCAGTGGCTCGTCGGTGACGGTGGCTCTTGATCCGGATACTTTGTCTGGCTTGGTGTATATAGATGGACAAGGGCATCGTGTAGGGCAAGTAGGGAGCTTTGTTAGAATCCCGCAGGGATTTTCCAGTCTTTTTGGTATCGTCATTCAGGCTGGTGCTGCGGTAGCGGGAGGGGAAAAGAGGGTCGACTTTGAAAATCTTGGTGGCCGTCGTTGGATGACGGTTGAGATAGTTGGCGAAGGCAGGTCGGGAGAGCCTTTCTCTCGAGGGGTTTATAGGTACCCTACAATTGGAGATGAAGTTCATCTCGTAACAGAATTTGATCTTGCTGTGGTTTATGGAGCAGAAACCAGTAGAAATCATGTTGAAATTGGCGCTTTATCAAGCGCAAGTTCGATACCGGCGAGAATAGAAGTGAATAGGCTGGTTACTCGCCATTGTGCTGTTGTCGGGGCGACTGGCTCTGGTAAATCAACTACAGTTGCTGGCTTGCTCCATGGGCTTTCGAATGCAGAAAAATTTCCTTCTGCGAGAATAGTTTTGCTTGATCTTCATGGCGAGTATGCAAGTTCCTTTAGGGAAAAAGGTCACGTGTATCGAGTCATGCCGGATGCGTCTCGGGGCGAAAGACTTTTGTCTATCCCTTATTGGGCTCTAACTTTCAATGAGCTTCTCCCCCTTACTTTTGGGGAAGTGGATGATATGGCTCGAGGCCGTATCGCTGATTGGATTTTAAAAAGCAAGAAAGAAGTGGCGGCGACTGGTGCCTATGGAAATGTTGAGCTGGAATGGATAACTGTTGACTCGCCATTGCCATTTTCTTTGAAAAAGCTCTGGTATGAAATGCGATGGGAAATTGATGCGACATATCCGAGGGCAGCGGAGCAGAGTTCCGCTAATGCACAGATTGAGGATGTTGGAGATCCCGATATTTTGGTGCCAGCTAGGTTCAGGCCAAATGACGGCGCAAACGTCGTGCAAAGCAGGTCAACTTTAAATATTAGACGACCATTGGAGGCTTTGGCTTCAAGGCTAAGGGATCCAAGATTTAATTTCATCTTCTCCCCAAGTGAATGGGCTCCGGGTTTAGATGGAAATTCAAAAAAAGATATACCCGAGCTTTTGGCGCAGTGGCTTGGAAGCGGGCAAGATGATCATAGGCCGGTATGCATTCTAGATGTATCGGGCATTCCGACTTTTGTTCTTGAGAGTCTTGTCGGCGCGCTATTGCGGCTTCTTTTTGATGCTGTATTTTGGGGTCGAAATTTGTCAGAAGGTGGTCGTGAGCGTCCTCTGTTGGTTGTAATGGAAGAAGCGCACCTGTATTTGTCGGATTCAAATAGTACAGCTGGAGTTGCTGTTAAGCGTATTGTTAAAGAAGGTCGGAAGTACGGAATAGGTGCCATGATTGTCAGTCAGCGGCCAACTGAAATAGACCAAACAATTTTATCTCAATGCGGTACATTTATAGCGTTAAGAATGGGGAACTCACAGGATCGAAGTCATGTTAGCAGTGCGACTACGGAAAGCTTGCGTGGTTTGTTGGATCTGCTCCCAACTTTAAGGACTGGCGAAGCTATTATTGTGGGCGAAGCTGTGCAGCTGCCTACGCGGGCGATGATAAAGAAACCACCTCGCGGATATCAGCCTAATAGTGACGACCCTCGAGTTGTTGAAGTTGAATATGCAGACGGCGAAAGTGGGCCGGGGGGGTGGGATAAGAAAATTGAAGCTATCGATTACAGCGATCTTGTGAATGCCTGGAGGCGTCAGGATTCGCAAAGTCAGAAGGTTAAAAAATAGGGGGATTTATGGATAGAATTAATGTCGAGTCTTCAAATATTTCTGAAATAGGGTTTGATAAGAATTTTTTCACCCTTGAGGTGCTTTTTGTTAATGGGCGTCTCTATCAGTATTTTGATGTTCCTGAGCATGTTCATGCTGAGCTGATTGCCGCTGGATCTATAGGGCAATATTTCAACGCTAATATTCGCGGAGTTTATAGGTATGCGCGTGTATAGAGACCGTAAGGCGCATAAGCGGTCGGGTACATAAGCGAAGCGTCATGCACCGCCTTTGAGGTGTCGGAATCGATCACGCTTCATGGCGCATGACGCCTTCGGCTTATGCGCCCTACGACACCGTGAGGTGGAGTTTGCGGATTTCAGACGGATCGATATAAAGAACAGGGGAGGTTGGGGTGATGCACAACGAATCGATCGAACAGACGCCGCCGGTGTCGCTGTCGCGGCGGCAATTCCTGCGCGCGGGCACGGGTGCGGCGCTGGGGTTGGGCCTGGGGCTGCCGTCGCTGGGATGGTTGACCGGCTGCACGTCGCTGCCGCCATCGCGCACACCAGCATGGAATGAACTGGCGGCGAGTCTGCAGGGGTCGCTGTTGAGGCCGGGGGCGCCGGACTTCGCGGCCAAGGCGCGGCCTTGGGCGCTGCAATACGCGTCGACGCTGCCGCAGGGTATCGCGCAATGCCTGGGCGAAGCGGATGTGCGGGCGTGTCTGCAATGGGCGCAGGCGTACAAGGTGCCGTTGGTGGCGCGCAGTGGCGGGCATTCGTATGCGGGGTATTCGACGACCACCGGGCTGATGGTGGATGTGTCGGCGATGAATCGCGTCGACATCGACGGCGCCACCGGCATCGCGCAGTTGGGCGGCGGGGCGCGCAACAAGCATGTCTACGCGGCGTGCCGGCCGTACGGGCGCGCGGTGACGCACGGGCGCTGCAAGGATGTGGGCGTGGCCGGGCTGGTGCTGGGCGGCGGCATCGGTTTCAACATGCGCGCGCACGGGTTGACCTGCGATGGGCTGACTGAAACCCGGATCGTGCTGGCCGATGGCCGCGCGCTGACCTGCAGCGCGAACGAGAACGCCGAGCTGTTCTGGGCGATCCGCGGCGCGGGCGGCGGCAACTTCGGCATCCACACCGGCTTCACCTTCCAGACGTTCCCGGTCGGGATGTACACGGTGTTCGCGATGACCTGGACCGGGCGCCTCGCAGACGTGTTCGCGGCGCTGCAGGACATGGCGCTGGCCGCGCCGGACGGCCTCGGCATGAAACTGAGCGTGGTCGCCAAGGCCGGCGCGTCCGGGCTGACGCTGTCGATCCTCGGTCAGCTCGCTGGACCGCAGGACGAATTGAAGGCACTGCTGGCGCCGGTGTTCGCGGTGCGCGCGCCGGACACGGCCATCGTCGAGGAACGCGGCTACTGGGACGCGCAGGAGTTCCTGTCCGAAGACGGCACGCCCGAGTATTCGCACGAGCGTTCGCGCTTCGCGCGCGGCGCGCTGTCGGGCGCTGCCATCCAGGCGATCCTCGCGAACCTGCGCGAATGGCCGGGCACCACGGTCGCGGGCACCTGGAAGTTCTTCCTGATGGGCGGGAAGATCGATGCGTATGCGCCGACCGACATGGCGTTCGTGCATCGCGGCTATTCGATGATCACCAGCGCCGAGCTGGAATGGTCGCCGGCCGATTCCCCAGCGGTGCTGGCGAAGAACCAGGAGTGGCTGTCGCGCTTCCACGACCGCATGGAACAGTACACCTCGGAATATTGCTACCAGAACTTCATAGACCCCAGCCAGCGCGATTATCTGCACGCGTACTACGGCGAAAACCTGCCGCAGCTCAAGGCCGCCAAGCGACGCTACGACCCGACCGACCTGTTCCGCTATCCGCAGTCGATACCCGTGTGAGCCTGTCGGCATGCGCGCAGCCATCCGTGACGGCAGGCTATCGATCCAAGACGAGCATGTTCGAATCGATGGCTCTGCTTGCGTAGGAGGGGCTTCAGCCCCGAGCTCGCTTTTGATCGGGTTTTCGACACATGAAGCTCGGGCCTGAAGGCCCTCCTACGAATCGATAGGCATCGTTCCACTTTCGTTTTTCACTGGAGCAAGCGCAATGGATATCAAGCTCAACCTCATCAACCGCTCGAACGACGCCAACAACTCGCAAGTCGTGATTTTCCAGAAGAACGTCGCGGCGGGTGTCGATGAACTTCCGGTCGCATGGATGGTGATCCGGAACCTGGGACAGAACGACAATCATCCGTTCGAATACCCGCTGTTGTTGACCATTTCCGCGGGCGACAGCTGGGGCAATGAATCCCCTCGGCTCGCCGCCGAGAACGGCCAGCGCTTCAGCATGGCGCGCACCGCTTGCGGCGACACCCTGTCGTTGCAGGGTCAGGCCACGTCCCGCAATGAAATACAGTGCCGCAACGATCTGCAGCAGGGCGCGATTTCCGTAGGTCTCTACAAGTCCGGAAAGCTGCTGGTGCAGCAGACATCGATCGCGCCGGGGCAGCAGGCGACGTTCGCGCTGCGTCCCACGCTGTTCATCGGCGTGGTCCCGCAGATCGAAGAAGGCGAGATCATGGATTCCGCGATCCTGTCCAGCACCACGACCGAACTTTCGCTGCTCGGCATCGGCAGCGCGGACATCGTTATGACCGGCGGCGGCGCCGGGCCGAATGCCGCGCCGCTCCGCTTCATGCTGGAAAACGTGGTGATCGCGTAATTCCCCGGATGGCTGTCGCCCGATGCGGGGCGTTCGGGCGGCAGCGACGGTACGTCGACCGTGCTGGCCGTCATGAAAATGCCTTGCTCCCCACTTCGAAGCACAGGCGGCGGGCGCCGGCACCCGCGCGGACACGCCGCGCAGGCGCGACTGGAGTACTATCCCGGTTCGCGCCCATCGGGCGCTGAGGCAAGTGCTCGAGTCCGGGGGGATTCGAGTTCGGACCGGTCCAAGGATGTCTTGTCGCCCGTTGGCGATCCGGTATTTCTGTGGGCACGACGACAAACACCGGGGGAAGACATGAGTCGCAATTCGATGATGGCGCAGTTGATGCGCCTGGCGCGCTTGGCCGCGCAAGCAGACAAAACGGGACAGAGCGCGCAGGAAGTCGTTGAACGCGACGCCGTGCAGCGCGACGCCAACGCGCAGGAAGCCCTGCGCGACGCCGGGCGGCGGCGCTTCACTCAGGTGGCGATCGCGGGCGCGGCGACGGCTGCGGCCGGCGCGATGACGCCCACGGCCTGGGCCGGGGCGTCGAGAATCCGGCGGTTGATCTCCGGCGGCGGCAACGTCGCGGTGGTGGGCGCCGGCATGGCCGGCCTGAGCTGCGCGTTCGAGCTGGCGCGCAAGGGCGTGGTCACCCAGGTGTTCGAAGCCTCCGGACGCGTCGGCGGCCGATGCCACAGCCTGCGCGGGGTGTTCCCGGGGCAGGTGGCCGAGCGCGGCGCCGAGTTCATCGGCAGCTCGCACCACACCATGCTGGGCTATGCCCGCGCCTTGGAGTTGCCGCTCGAAGATGTCTCGCTGCAGCCGGGCAACACGTTCTACCGCTTCGATGGTCAGACGTATTCCGAAGCGCAAGTGGTCGAGGAATACCGTGCGTTCGCGGCCTCGATGCGCGAGGATCTGGCGACCCTCAGCTATCCCACCGCCGACCGTTTCAACGAGGCCGACGAACTGTTCGACCTCATGAGTCTGGACGATTACCTCAGCCTGCAGGGCTCGGGCGGCCTGCTGCGCAAGATCATCGGCTCGGCCTACGCGGCCGAATACGGCGCCGGCATCGACGAACTGAGTTCGATCAGCTTCCTGCGCTTCATCCACGGAGACAAGCGCAGCAAGTTCGCGCAGGTCGGCGGTGCCGGCGGCGGCCTGCAGGGCGGCGAGGGCTTCCATGTGATCGACGGCAACGACCGGATCGCCTCCGGTCTGGCCGAACGCCTGCCCACGCCGGTGCGCCTGGGTCACAGGCTGATCGCGGTGCGCAAACTGTCCAATGGCCGCGTGCGACTGACCTTCGATGTCGGCGGGCGCGCCGTACAGAGCGATCACGACGCGGTGGTGCTGACCCTGCCGTTCAGCGTGCTGCGCGACGTCAAGCTCGATCCCAGCCTGCAGTTGCCGGCGTGGAAGCGTTACGCGATCAACAATGCGGCGATGGGCGACAGCAGCAAGCTGATGGTCGGGTTCAATCATCCTTACTGGTACATCCGCTACGGCACCAACGGCAGCGGCTACGGCGACGGCGCGCGCTTGCAGTCCACGTGGGAAAGCAACGCCTTCAGCGGCGACATCTACCGCGCGGTGCTGACCAGCCAGCTGGGCGGCGCTGCGGCGCGGTCGCTGGATCCCCGCCAGTTGCAGTCCGAGGCCGCGATGTTCCTGGCCGAACTGGATGCGGCGATGCCCGGCGCGGTTGCCTCGGCGCGGCGTACCGCCAGCGGCGATGTGGTGGCGTTCGCCCAGAACTGGTCGAAGCACCCGCTGAGCAAGGGCGCCTACACCTGCGCGCGTCCCGGTTACTTCACCACCATCGCCCACAACGAAGCGAAAGCGGTGGGCAATGTGATGTTCGCCGGTGAGCACACCAGCAGCTTCTACGAGTGGCAGGGCACCATGGAAGGCGCGGCGCTGTCGGGGCTGCGCGCCGCAGCCGAAGCCTGCACGCTGCTGCGGGTGAGTTGACCGGTCCCGGCGGATGCCGGTCGATCATCCGATCGATAGCGTCCATCGATCGATCGATCGCGTCGAGGCGGGGCCGTTGAAACGGTTCCGCCTGTTTTTTTTACCGCGCGGCCCGGCTTGCGCGGTGCCGTTCGACGGGGGCCATCGGCTCGATGGTTGCGTCCGCCCACGCGTCCGGATGCAGTATCAGTCCGCTGTGGACGGCGTGTCGGTGCCGGTGTCGTCGGTCGCCGCATCGCCCGATCCGGCGGCCTGCTTGGCGGCCTCGCGCGCCTCGCGCTTGCGGGCGTCTTTCTGATCTTTTTCCTTCTTCTTCGCGATCTCGCGCTGACGTTTTTCGAACGAGTAATTGGGCTTGGCCAATGGAAGTGCCTCGGTGCAGGGACCGCCAGTGTAATCCCGCAGCCGGAGGCGGACAAATCAAGTGCCTGAAAACCGGGCGCCCGGGGCCCGGAACCCGCAAGCCCAGGGGGTCGGCCCGCGACGGTGCGATCCTGCAGGACGCCACGATTGCTTCGCCCGACATGGGCGGGCTATGGTCCGTCACAGGGCGGATGCGCGGCCATACGGTTCCACCGCACGGGGAATCGGTCTGCATGAAAACTGCCACGGGGGGGGGCGGGATGAGCGGGCTCAAGAACGTCAGCCAGCGTCGCGACGACGCATTGAGCCGTGTCGGCTGGGCGGAACTGGAGCATCTGCTCGTGGCCTACTATCGCGATGTCGGCTGGTGGGTGGAGCATGCCGGCACCGGCGGTACCGGTGCGCGGTTCGACGGCGGCGTCGATCTGAGGATCCGCCGCGGCGCTGAATTCGTGCTGGTGCAGTGCAAGCACTGGAACGTGAAGCAGGTGACGCACAACGCAGTGCACGAACTGCTCGGACGGATGGTCAACGAGGGCGCGACCGGCGCGATCCTGGTCAGCAGCGGCGAATTCACCCGCGCCGCGATCGGCGCCGCCCAGCGCCACGGACATGTGAAATTGATCGATGGCGACATGCTGCGCACGATGCTCGGGCCGCTGCCGGAGCCGCCGCCCTCGGTGCATGCGCGCGCACCCGCAGGGTCTGCGCCTGCGCATCCGCCGGTCGCGACGACGCATGCGAACCGCTGGCGGTGGCTGGTCGCGCTGTTCTGCGCGGTCGCCTTCGCGTTCATCGTGCGCGTCATCCTCGAGCGCACCGCCGACACCGCGGTCGAGCCGCCGCCAGAGACCGCGCATCCATCGATACCGCCGACCGTCGTGTACGCACCGCAGCCGGTCGATGCCGCGCCTGCGGCCAAGCCGCCACCGCGACCGCAGACCGAAGCGGAGATCCGCGAATCGCAGCGTAAAGCCGACGAAGCGATGCGGCTGATCGAGGACGATACGCCGGCGCTTTGATCGCGGAGCGCGCGGGATTCGATCCCCGGTCGGGCCGTCGGTTTGGATCGTTCGCTTTCAGCATCGCGTGGATGCGGCAGCGGCATCGCGATCCATGCGTGGCGGTCTGCGTGCCGAATGCACGGGCATCGTGCGATCGCCTCGACAGCGCAGCATGCGCAACAGCACGGATTGCCGGAAAAGCACGCAAATACGTGCGATTACGGTTTGGCATGGATGTTGCGCGTTCTCTTTCGACTTCGACGGACATGTCGGAGCTTCCCCCAAGAAAGGTGTACGCAATGAACGACAAACATGAGAATGATCTGAACCGCGATCCGATCAGCGGCACGCCGGGCGCGCATCCGGTTGGAACGGGCGTCGGCGCGGTAGCGGGCGGTGCGACCGGCGCAGCCATCGGCGCTGCAGGCGGCCCGGTGGGTGTGGTCGCAGGCGCGGTCGTGGGCGCCGTGGCCGGCGGTCTGGCCGGCAAGGGCATCGGCGAATCCATCAATCCCACCGCCGAAGAAGCCTATTGGCGGGGGCAATACGAAAATGAGCCCTATTACGCCAGGGACCGCAGCTACGAAGACTACGCGCCGGCCTATCGCACGGGTTACGAAGCGCGTGCACGCTATCAGGGCAAGCGTTATGAAGAGATCGAGCACGATCTGAAGCGCGACTACGAAACCGGGTCGAACGAGATCGGTTCGAACCAGGCCAGACTCGCATGGGACGATGCCCGACACGCGACGCGCGCCGCATGGGACCGCCTGGAGCGCGCTGTTCCGGGCGATGCCGATCGCGACGGCAAGTAAGCACGGTTCCACCTCGCTGCAACAAAGGGGGCGGCGCAAGCCGTCCCCTTCGCGAATGGCGGCTCGATGATGCCATCGAGCGCCGGATCGGCAATTCGGCGACAATGCCCGGATACCCAGACGACGCCCATGATGCGATGAAGACCCCGGCGGGCCTGCAGCCTTTGATCGACGATGGCGTGATCGACGCGGTCCTGCGTCCGCTGAAAAGCGGCAAGGAAGCCTCGGTCTATGTGGTGCGCGCGGGCGACGACATCCGCTGCGCCAAGGTCTACAAGGACCTGGCGCAGCGCAGTTTCCAGGCCCGCGTGCAGTATCAGGAAGGCCGCAAGGTGCGCGGCAGCCGCCAGGCGCGGGCGATGGGCAAGGCCACGAAGTTCGGCCGCCGCGAGCAGGAAGACGCCTGGAAGCACGCCGAAGTGGACGCGCTGTTCGCGCTGGCCGAGGCCGGCGTGCACGTGCCGCGCGCCTACGGTTATTTCCACGGCGTGCTGGTGATGGATCTGGTGACCGATGCCGAAGGCCACAGCGCGCCGCGACTGGGCGAGGTGGAACTCACCCCCGACGAAGCGCGCGCCTTTCATGCGCGGTTGATCGGCGATGTCGTGCGCATGCTCTGCGTGGGCCTGATCCACGGCGATCTGTCCGAATACAACGTGCTGGTGGCGCCGGACGGTCCGGTGATCATCGATTTCCCGCAAGTGGTCAGCGCCGCGGGCAACAACGCCGCACGCGACATGCTGCTGCGCGATGTGCACAACCTGCGCGACACGCTGGGCCGCTTCGCGCCCGAGCTGGCGGACACCCACTACGGCGAGGAAATGTGGGCGCTGTACGAGAAGGGCGACCTGCATCCCGAGACCGCACTGACCGGTCGCTTCACATTCGACACGCGGCGCGCCGACGTCGCAGCGGTGCGGATGTCGATCGAGGACGCGCGTCAGGAAGCGATCATCCGCCAGCAGGGCCGCGAAGAAGCCGCCGAACACGATTAAGCGCGTTTCAGCCCGCTTTCGCCATGCAGCGGGTGTAGCGCCGATTCACCCGCGTCGCGAACCATTCGGTGGTGAGATTGCGGGTGATCTTCGGGCTTTGCAGGCGGATGCGCGGCAGTGTCGCGCGCGGCAGCGGCGCGCCGTTGCGCTTGTCGGCGATCTCGAACACGCGCAGATACAGCGCGTGTTCCTCGAAAGCGTGACGATGGGCGCCAGACAGGGCGCGATGGATTTCGCCCGGGCTCATGCCGAGCTTGCCGGCCATCGTCAGCACCGCGGTTTCGGTGGCGCCGACCCTGCTGCCGTCCTTGCCCTTGCGATAACGGATCAGATCGCCGTCGAGATCCAGTGCGATGCCGGTCGCGACCGCGACCGCGTTCTGGAACGCCGCATTGCGGCTGGCGTAGCGGCCGGCGTTGAAATCGGCGAAGCGGAACAGCGGCTTCCGGTAGGAGGCGGGATAGCCGAGCAGATGGGCGATGCCGAAATACATGCCGCCGCGACGGGTGAACACTTCGTGGCGGATCGAGCCTTCCGCGGTGTACGGGTACGTGCGCTCGTCGGCATGCGCTTCGGCGAACGCGATGCTGACCTGCATCGGGCCGCCGGTGCGCACGGGATTGGCATCGGCGAGCAGGCGTTTGCCCAGAGGCACGCGCGCGATCATCGATTCGAAGATATCGCTGAGTTCCTTCTCGGTCCGCACCGCGGCGATGCGTGCGTCCCAGGTCTGCCCGTTCGGGGATTCCAGCTGCAGCGCGGCGCGGACCAGGAACAGCGGGATGCGTTTGCGTTCCGCGCGGGTTTCGATCTCCTTGCGCGCGATCCGGCCCAGCCCGGGCACCGCCGGGTGGGCGGTGAAGGTCGATTCCTGCTCCGTCACCGCCAGCACCGAGCACAGATTCTGCGCCGAAGGTTCGATGTCCAGCGCCGCGAAAGCGGACTGGATGTCCTCGGCCCAGCCGGCGCGATCCTGGACGGTCGCCGGCATCAGCCGTTGGATCTGCGCGCGGATCTGTTCCGGGGTGGGCGGTGGCGGCCCGGTGTCGCAAGCGGCCAGGCCGCAGGCGATGCCGGCGGCGAACAGGGCGGCGGACATGAACGGGACGGTTCGGCGTGCGCGAGGCGGGCGGGCTGCGGTCATCGCCGCGACTGTAGTCGGAGGCACGCGCTGATGGAAAGGGGGAGGCGTGGCGTCACCGCAGTAACGCGCGACCGCCAGACGATCGTTTTGCGGGCGATGGCTGAACGCGCATCGATGCGGCCGTGCGACGGCCGTGGGTATCGTTATGATGGCGGGCGCCCGGCCATCGTTGCGGCCCTTCTCCAGGATGTTTCGTCGATGCGTTTTTTTCTGTCCGCTCGAATCGCGATCATCGCCGTCGCGTTGTCGTTTTCCATGACTGCGCCCGCGTTCGCTTCGCAGTCGAACAAATGGCGCCTCGAATTCAGCGGCGCCGCCGAATCCGCGGGAGAAATGGTGTTCGAGATCGTGCCTTCGGGCGGCGTGCCGGTGCGGGTCAATGTGCGGATCGAGCGTAACGACGGCGAGAACCGCGTCGCGCGAAAAGTGAAGACCGCCATCGACCGCCAGGCCGGCAAGTGGGTGGACGCGGAACTGGACGACGGCGAGGACGTGCTGGTGAAGCGGCATTTCTTCCGGCGATTTTCCATCGTGCTGGTGTCCAGCACGGTGAAGGACGTGCGGATCAATTTCGACAAGGAATGATCGCGACGTAAAAACCGGCGCACCTCCGTGTGCGCCGGTGTGCAACGGATCAATTACAGCGTGAAGGCATCCGAGATCGAAACATAGCCGAAGCAGTCCCCTCGGCCTTGGAGATACGCGAAAGCGCGCATGTTGTGGGAAAATTCCGGGCCGTTGTAGATGTAACCGGTGCTCGCGAGAGTTGTCCTGTTGCCCAGGAAACTGTTCTCCACGACATGACCCGTCAGTACGTTTTCGGCCTTGGCGTAGGCTTCGAGGAGCGGCCAGGTAAATATGCCTGCACCGAAGGGCTCGTTATAGGTGTAGCCGTCTGCGGATGCGGAAGCCCGCGAGTAGTACCAATTGAGGCTGCCGTCGCCGCGATCCATGTACAAGCCTGTCGTGGCGTTGACCGAAGCCCAGGCGTTGTACCAGAGCATTTGATTGGTGGGCCCCCAGGTACGGCAGCTGATGACGCCGAAGCTGGATGCCTTGGTGCCGGCCTCGCCGTTACGGGTGCGCGCCAGTTCTGCGTAGCGTGCCTGCGCGGCTTCGAGACGGCGCACGGTATCGCTGCCTCCCGCTTTGCCGACGCGCAGGAGGGGGCCCTTGCCTGTACCGATCTGCGGCCGGTTTGCGCGCGAGCGATGTTCGGCGAGGTCGTAGGCCAGACCGGCTTCGCCGATCGCGATCACCTTGCCGGCGAGCTTGCCCTTGACGACCTGATACACGCCCGGGCCGATCGATTCGACCTGGTCGCCGTAGTCGTCGAGGAACTGCGCTTCGCTGTGGATGCGGAAACCGTCTGCGGCAGGCGCATTGCCTGCGAACGCGGTGCCGGTCAGGACGAGGGTCGCAAGCGCCGTTGTCAATATGCTCTTCATAACCATTGTTGCTCCTTGTGAGATCGCTGGAATCGATGGTCGGTCCGGATGGACCGGGGGGATGGTCCGGCCACGCACGATCGGATGCGTTGCCGGGGGCCCGCTTCTGCAGCGAGGGTCCACGTGCCTCAGCGGAATCCGGGACACAACAGGATCATCGACCGGAGGAATCGGCATCGGCAGCCGCCACAGTGGGCCATGACAAAACGGTGGCGGAGGCCGAGAATCGAAATCGCCCGGCCGCGTCGTCCGGGTTGATCGGAACCCTCATCCGGAGACACCGCCATGCGCACACGTCCGATCGTCCCGTCGGTATTCCGGTGTCTGTGGTCTGGCCTGGCGGCTGCGACGGTCTTGTCGGCCTGCGACAGGCCGCAGGCGGATCGCGGTGCCGTGGCGCCCGTGCCGGTCGCATCGGTCGCGCCCGCGGTCGTCGGGAAGCCGCGTCTCACCGGCGGCCCGAACCCGGCGGTTGCGGTGACTGCCGCGCAGTCCATCGCGTCCGGGTCGACGCCCTTCGCGAACGGGTGCGATGGGGTTGCCGCCAATGGCACGGTGTACGTCGGCGCCGAGGTCGAACCTTTCCTGGCGGTGGATCCGCTGGACCCGGACACCATGGTCGGCATCTGGCAGCAGGACCGCTGGTCGAACGGCAGCGCGCGCGGCCTGGTCAGCGCCACCACCCACGATGGCGGCCGCTCATGGCGGCGGACGGCGTTGCCGTTCTCGCGCTGCGGCGGCGGCAACGTCATGAACGGCGGCAACTACAGCCGCGCCTCCGACCCGTGGGTCTCGTATTCGCCGAACGGCGTGGTCCATGCGATGTCGCTGTCCACCCTCGGCAATACCAACGCCATGCTGGTCAGCCGTTCGTTCGACGATGGCCTCCACTGGACCCATCCCATCGCGCTCATCATCGATGGCCTGGGCGCATTCAACGACAAGAACGCGCTGACCGCCGATCCGCACGATGCGAATGTCGTGTACGCGGTCTGGGATCGGCTGATCGACGCCAACAACACCGGGCCGACCTATTTCACGCGCAGCACCAACGGCGGTGCGAACTGGGAAACCGCACGCCCCATTTTCGACCCGGGCACCCGCAACCAGACCATCGGCAATCAGATCGTGGTGCTGCCCAGCGGTGCGCTGCTGAATGTGTTCAACCGGATCGACACCACGCTGGGCGGCGTGCGGACCGCGCGCGTCGCGGTCATGCGTTCGCTCGATCGCGGCGCCACTTGGTCGACGCCGGTCTACGTCGCCGATCTGCTTGCAGTAGGCACTCGTGATCCGGAAAGCGGAACGGCGGTGCGCGACGGCGCGATCGTTCCCGCCATCGCCGCGGCGCCGAACGGGGACGCCTACGTGGTCTGGCATGACGCGCGCTTCAGCGGCGGCGTCATCGACGGGATCGCGATCTCGCGTTCGATCGACGGCGGGCTCAGCTGGTCCTCTCCGACGCGCGTCAATGCGCTCGCCGCCGTGCCGGCGTTCACGCCGAGCGTGCATGTGAACCGCGACGGCGTGGTCGGTGTGACCTATTACGACTTGCGCAGCAATACGCCGACGGCGGCGCTGTCGACCGATTACTGGCTGGCGCGCTCGGGCAACCACGGCGCGACCTGGACGGAAACGCGGGTCGCGGACGTATTCGACATGAGCATCGCGCCGTTCGCCAACGGCTGGTTCGTCGGCGATTATCAGGCGCTGGTCAGCGCCGACGGCAGGTTCGTGCCGTTCTACGGACGTACCAACACCGGCGATACCGCGAATCGCACCGACATCGTGGCGGCGCCGCTGGCGGATCCGGGATTCCCGCCCGCACCGAAAACGCCCGCGGCGATGCGGGCGGAAATGCGCACGCGGCAGGCGCCACCGACGTTCAGGTTTACGCCAGCATTGCGCCTGCGCGTGGCCGCGAATCTCGAACGGCGCTTGAAACAGCCGCCGGGTTTCCGCAGCGGATGGGTGATGCCGAATGTGACGCGTGCGCTGCAGTTATAAACACTGTGGGCTGCGAATTCAGCGGGGTTGGCATACCTGCAGTGCTTCGGACAGGTATGGACGCCACTGGGTATCGCGCACTTGAAGCTTGAACAACAGCTTGCTGCCCAGAGAAGGCCAGCGGCTGGCGCCGACGATGAACTCGGCGCGATCTCCCGGATCCAGCCTTACTTCGTGGCTGGGGTGCATCGAATGCTCAAGTATCGGCTCCCATGACGAGAAATCCTGCATCAGTGATTGGGCCGCCAGCACATCGAATGCATCGGAAAAGAATACGTACGGAGGTCCTGAGGAACCGTAGGTATTGAAGGCGATCTTTTGATTGGAATGATTGGCGATCACGATCCGCGTGTGGTGATCGGTCAGGGGCGACAGGCAGGCGTCGGGCGTCGGCTCGACGCGAACGCCCACCGGCGGCTCGGATTGAAGATGCGCGCAACCCGCGAGTGCCAGCATCGATGCGAGCAGGATGGGTTTCATGCAGATGTCAGCTGGTCGCCGCCGCGCGCGATAACCTGTCGTGCACATCGCGCCAGTCTTCATGCAATGGCGGGCGTTCCAGCCAGATCGCGCTCGCGCCCGCCCGATCCAGCGTATGCAGCGCGTCGTACAGCGCGCGGGCGAAGCCGGATTTGTCGGCCGGCAGCCGCAGCGTGCGCAATACGCCTGCGGACATCGGCAGGTCATCGCTGGTATGGGCGAGGGCGATCGCCGCGTCGGTCGGCAATTGCGCCAGCCGCACGCGCAGGGTGCCCGTATCGAAGACATGCAGCGGTGTGCGCGGCTGGTAATGCACGGCGACATTGCCGGGTACCGCGGCGTCGTGCTGTTCCGGGAATTCGACTTCGATGCCCAGCACATCGCTGAGCTGGCGACGGGTGATCGGACCGGCGCGGAGGATCCGCGGGGCGTCGCCGGTGAGATCGACGATGGTGGACTCCAGACCGACGGCGCACGGCCCCCCGTCCAGCACGGCGTCGATGCGCCCGCCCAGGCCTTCGAACACCTGGTCGGCGGTGGTCGGGCTCAGGCGTTTGTAGGGGTTGGCCGAGGGCGCGGCAAGTCCGCCATCCAGTGTTTCGAGGATGCGCAGCAGGACCGGGTGATCCGGCATCCGCAGGCCGATCGTGGGGCGCCCCCCGGTGACTTCGGGCGGCACGGCATCGGCCTTGTGCAGCAGCAGAGTGAGCGGGCCGGGCCAGAACGCCTCGGCCAGCCGCCAGGCGGCATCCGGAATCTATCGTGCCCAG
>JAIMKJ010000006.1:0-67031 GCA_020692565.1 Thermomonas sp. | reverse complement strand
GGCGTCGGGATTGGCGGCGTCGGCGGCCAGTCCGTAGACGGTTTCGGTGGGCACGGCCACCAGCCGGCCCGCGCGCAACAGGCGCACGGCTTCGTCGAGGTCTTCGGGTCGGGCGGCGTCGAGACGACGCGTCTGGAGCGGTGCGGACATCGCGGAAGGGTAGCAAAGCGCCGCCGACGCCGGGCGGAAAACCTCCGGAAGACCTACAATCGCCGACCTTTCCCGTCAGGCACCGGCATGTCGCCCAAATCCACCGTGGTCAAGGTCGAACTGCAGGTCAGCGACATGGACCGGCATTACTACGCCCAGCACAACCTGACGCTTGCCCAGCATCCGTCGGAAACCGACGCGCGATTGATGGTGCGGCTGCTGGCGTTCGCGCTGTACGCCGATGAGCGCCTGGAATTCGGTCGCGGCCTGAGCGACGACAGCGAGCCGGACCTGTGGCAGCGCGATTACGTCGGCGACATCCAGCGCTGGATCGAACTGGGGCAACCGGACGAAAGCCGCATCCGCAAGGCGAGCGCGCGTGCGGAGCAGGTGGTGGTGGTGAATTACGGCGGCCAGGCCTCCGAGGTCTGGTGGAAGAAGAACGCCGCCGCGTTGGCGCGCTTCGCCAATCTGACCGTTCTGGATATCGATCCCGATGCCATCGACGGCATCGTCGGTCATCTGCAGCGGGGCATGCGCCTGACCGCGATGATCCAGGACACCGAGCTGCAGCTGATGAGCGACAGCCTCAATATCGCGCTGACGCCGCGGGTGCGGAAAGCCTCTTCGACCTGAAACGACGCATGCGGCCGATGCCGCATGCGTGCGCGGAGTCTGCGCGGAACGGTCGCGGAAATCGATGTCAGCGCAGATCGATCTCGGCGACCTTGTCGCGATAATCCTTCTTCGGGTCGACACCCAGCAGCAGTTTCACGCCCGCCATCAGGCTGGATTCGTTGAGCCAGATTTCGAGATGCTGTGGTTCGAAGCGCAACAGCGCGAGTTTCGGGTCGTCCTTGCCGCCTTCGTACCACGCGGCCACGAACGGATTCCAGAGGCGATCGATCGCCGCGCGGTCGTTCTGCAGCCACAGCGAACCTTCCACGCAGGCGAACAGTTCGTGGTCCTTGGCCGCGAACGCCATCACCGCGCGATGCCCTTCCGACAGGCGCTGTACCAAAAGATTGTCGCGCGAACTGAAGAACCAGATCGAGCCGCGGGGTTCCTCGTACTGTGCGGTCATCGGCCGGCTGTGGCCGTGTTCGCTGTCGACGAGCCCCAGCATGGCGGTGCGGTCCGATTTGAGGGCTTTCCAGAATTTCTCTTCGAGCTGTTCGGGCGTTTTCATGGGATGTCGATGTCCTTCGGGTGGGGGAAAGGGTCAGGCGGCGATGTGGCCGCCGCCGTTGACGTGGATGAGTTGACCGGTGATGTAGCTGGCGTCTTCGCAGGCCAGGAAGACGTAGGCCGGCGCGACTTCCGACGGCTGGCCGGGACGTTCCATGAGGGTGTCGGACCCGAACGTCGCCACCGTGTCGGCATCGAAGCTGGCCGGGATGAGCGGCGTCCAGATCGGCCCGGGAGAAACGCCGTTGACGCGGATGCCGCGTGCGGCCAGCGCCTTGGCGAGCGAGAACGTCAGCGCCTGCACCGCGCCCTTGGTTGCGGCGTAGGCGAGCAGCGTGTCGTGTCCGCGGGCGGCGACGACGGAGACGGTATTGATGATCGTGCCGGTCGTCTCGGTGAGATAGGGCAACGCACCGTCGATCAGGTGGAAATAGGAAAACACGTTGGTCTCGAACGTGTGTCGGATGTTCGCCGATGTCATCGTTTCCGGCGGGTCGATGACGTGCTGTTCGGCATGATTGTTCACCAGGATGTCGAGCTTTCCGAACTCGGCGATGGTGTCGGCGATGGTGGCCTTGCACTGTTGCGCTGCGCGCAGGTCGCCGCGGATGGCGAAGCAGCGTCGCCGCTCGCGTTCGACCAGTTCCCGCGTTTCTTCTGCGTCTTCGTCTTCATCGAGGTATGCGAAGGCGATGTCGGCGCCTTCGCGGGCGAAATGGACGGCCACCGCGCGACCGATGCCGCTGTCGCCGCCGGTGATCAGCGCGACCTTGCCTGCCAGCCGTCCCGAGCCGACATAGCCGTCGCGGATGGTGATGGGCGCGGGCGCCATTGCATCCTGATGCCCGGGCTGTCGGTCCTGCTCTTGCGGTGGATTGATCCGTTGCTTGTTCATCATGTTCTCCTGCCCGACAGACCCGCGTTGCCGGCTTCGCTCCGGGGATTCAGCGTTTGTGCGATTTCGGCGAAGGCATGCGGCGTTTGCCGCCGCCGTCCTGCCTGTTCACTGTCGACCATGCGATGCGTTCAGCGACATCCGGTGAACGCCCGTGCGCGCTTCGACGTGTCTGGCCGGACGCTTCTGTTCTGTTTCTCGGTATGGGCCGATGTGTCGCCGGGTGGCATGAGGCAAGCTCCCGTATCTCCGTCGCCTACGAACGGGAGCGCGGGGGCGCTCCCGTTCGTAGGGTGGAGGGGTGCCGCAGGATGCCGATACCCGAGTGCTCGCGTTCATCCGCAAGCCGACCGCGCGCATCTGCATGCGTCTGGATGTTTACGTGATGTCCGTCGTGGCAGCCGGTGCTGACGATCGATGGTCGCAGACCGTCAATGGCGCAGACCGTCAATGGCCGTTTCTGTTCGAATCGCCGGGAATCGCATCTTCGACCCGATTCCATGCGGCGCGTACCGCATGCTTGGCCTTGTCCCAGCCGATCTTGCTCGATCCCTTCATTTCTTCCCACTCGTTACGAAGATTGGGTTCGGCATCGGCGTAGCTCTGCTCCGCGTAGCGACCGCGACCTTCGACGCCGACTCGATACGCCGATTCGAAGTCGGAGAACTGCTGGCCGGACTCGTAGTACGGCTCCTTGGCGAGCTGGCTTTTCCAATACGTGCGTTCTTCCGCGAAGTCGGCCCTGTCCAGGCGCTTGGCGTGCGAGGTGTTCGGGGTATTCCGGTTGGAGGTGTTGGGCGTGTTCTGATGAGCCATGTCGATCTCCTGTTGCATTGCATTGCTTTCATTGCTTTCGATCATTGCTTGCGCTTGTCGCTTTTGCGCCGTACCGATGTTGCTCGGCACGAACGACACTACGCCTGCTTCGATAAGGAACGCTTACGAAAACAGAAAGACTTCATTACGCGGCAGATCGGCTTGTGCGGAGGTTCATTTCGACGCGTTTCGCGACCGCCGAGGGCTGCATTGCGCACGGCGTTCGTGCGGCGATGCACGATGGCTCGCTGGCGTCGCTTGCGGGGATTCGCGCCGGTTCCCCGGCAGCGTTATGATGTCCGCGTGTTGATCGCGTTGGTCGAGTTGATTCAGATCGCCGCGCTTCAAACATCACACTACGGAGATCACTCCGGAACGGTTCGGCGGGAGACGATCATGGCGACAGGTTGGGCGGGCGACGGTGCGGTGCAGGACCAGATCGACGCGACCGTCAAAGACGGCATCCAGCGTGTGCGCAGCCGGTTGCCGCAAGGTCCTGGGCTGGAGCATTGCGAAGAATGCGATACGGCCATTCCCGAGGCGCGACGCAAGGCCATTCCGGGCGTGCGTCTGTGCGTGAGCTGCCAGGACATCCAGGACCGGAACGAAGCGGCGAACAGCGGTTACAACCGTCGCGGCAGCAAGGACAGCCAGTTGCGTTGAGGCGTGGTCATCGTCGCGCGTCTTCGACTCGGCTGCATAGATCCGATGAGTTGGAGCCGTCGCGTCGATTCATCCCGTCGATGACGCTCGCCGTTTGTCGGATCGCGCCGTGATCGCAATCACGCCATGCCTGAAAACCGCGGTTTCTGCTGGCCGTTGACGTCGTATCCCTGCGTTGGAAGGGCTGGCGGTCGTTGACTCGCCAGGCGGTTCAACGGAAGGAGCGCCCGACAGGACACCACTCGCTGACATCGACACCGTGGCCGGACCGGATGGCGCCGCCACGCCCGTCGCGCAGGGAAGGGTCGCTTCGTGGATCGCCTCCACGGACATTCGATCAAAGGAAGAGACGCATGAACGCATACAGAAAAACGGCATTGACGCTGGCCTGTCTGTCGCTGATCCCCTCCGCTGCGATGGCCTCGAACTGGGAAATGACTTCCGGCCTGCCGACGTATCGCGAGGTGCATCGCGGCACCAAGGAAGTCCGGACCTGCGCGAGTCCCGGCGGTTCGATCAGCGTGGGGACCGCGTCGCCCGCCGGGGCCAACACGAACATGCTGGCCGAGCGGCTGAACGTATCGGCCGGCCTGATGTTCCGATTCCAGTACGACACCAGCGGCCTGCCCGAAAAAGCGGCGCAGGTGGTCGAGTTCCGCGACGGCACCGGTTTTGCGGTGGTCGGCAGCATCGACCCCACCAGCACCACTGCGCCGGCCTCACGCTTCATCATCACCAAGATCGGCTGCAACGGCGCGCCGATCTGGCGTTTCGCCTACGGCGACACCGTCGACTACAACACCGGCTGGGACATTCTGCAGACCGCTTCCGGCGACAGCGCATTCTCGACCCAGGCCAGCGATCTGGTGGCTCTGGGCAAATATCACCGGCCTGCGACCGCGACCGCGGCGGCGGTGTATCGGACCCGCATCGTGCGCACCCGATCGAACGGCACGCTGATCTGGGCGCGCGACTATCAAGCCTCGATCGCGGGCGATTTCGAGCTGCATGCCATCACCGAACTGGTGCCGGTGGCGCCCAATCTCACCGGCGACCTGGTCGCGGTCGGCCGTATCGGCAACCAGAGCGCGGTGATGCAGGTCAACGGCAACACCGGCGCGGTGGTCTGCACCGCGCGCACCAATGGCCTGGGCGTGGCGCAATATCACGATGTCGTGGCGGTCAGGACGTCGGCCGGCACGCCGGAGTTCCTCGCCGTCGGCGAAACCAATCCCGCCGGCGCCGCGCAGCAGATCTATCTGTCGCGCTTCGTGTCGAACTGTCTGCTCCGCGTGCATACCCATTGGGGTGCCACGGCAGATCGCGAGATCGCCTACGGCACCGATCTCACCCTGCCGACGACCTACACCGGCGCACCCGCGGGCGTGATGATGCTCGGTGGCGAAGTCAACGGCCCCTACGGCGGCGTGGCCCTGAGCCAGGACGCCTTCATGCATCTGGCGCATCCGCAGACCCTGTTGCCGTACGTGCTGCCCACCGGTCTGCCGGTGATCGGCAAGCGGTACGGCACCCAGGGCGCGCTGGCGGAGAAGGCCTTCACGATCACGGCCGCCAACAATGGCGCGTACTTCGGCGGTTCGACCTCGACCAACTGGTTGGGCAACGGCGACCCACTGCATGCGCTGACCGTCCGCCCGGACGCCAGCGCGTTCAGGACCGTCTGCACCGTGGACTGGGCGCCGCCGGCCACCAACCTCCCGCTGGCAAGCGCCACGTTCGGCGTCACCATCAGCCCGAAGAGCTTCACCCAGATGGCGTTGCCGACGGTCATACCGGTTGCTTCGCAGGCGCCCTGCTGCACGATCGTGCCGTGATCGTGGTCTGAACGGCCGCGTCAGACTCCGGTGCGGCGTGGCCGCGACGGAGTCTGACGCCGGGTTTTCTGCGCGCGGCAGTCCCGGCCGCATCCGCTTCCGCTATGATTTTCCGGGGGGAGGCGCCGCGCGTTCGCTGGCGAGGCACGGTTGCCGGCGGTATCGCCGCGGCCGGGCCCCCGCATCTTTTCGAGGGGCCATGTCCGAATACTTCACATGCCTACGCCGCGTCGGTCATCGCGGGATGATTGCGGCCGTGCTGCTCATCGCGCTCTCTTTTCTGGGCGCGTCGCCGACGCACGCGATCATGCGCAGGATCGAGCCCGGCGAAATGCCGAAACTCGATGCGGACGAAGCGCTGCTGGTGATCGGAGTCGACACCGACGTGGACATCACCTCGGTGCGCGTCGCCCGCAACGGCGTCAATTTCGATACCAGCAGCCTGCGCGCGCTCGACAAGGGGCGTAACGCACAGTTGTTCGCCGTCCCGGTCGGCAGTTATCGCTGGTCGTCGATCAGGCTGCGCCGCGGAAACCTGCGCTTCAACGTGCGCAGGGACGAGAACTACACGTTCGAAGTCAGGCCCGGGCGTATCAATTATCCCGGCGACATGGTCTATCGCGGCGCGAACGTCTGGTGGGGAAAGCTGCACTTCGCCAATCGCGGCCTGCGGGCGATGGACTGGATGCAGGCGCAGCACCCCGCGATCTTCCGGGAATACGCGTTCGAGTACACCGGCCATTATCCGGACCCTTTCCCCGCGTTCTATCGCGAAGCGGCAGCCGGCGGTGAACAGGCCGGGGACCGCACTGCGCCGACGCCGCCCCGGGGCGAACTTCCGATCGCGATCGAGCAACTGTGGCGGCCCGGACAGTTGCAGATGATCGAACTCAGTCCGGCCGGCGACCTGGTCGCCGAGGTGGTGACCTTCGAGCGCGACAAGAAGTGGCGATGGGCGATCGATCTGATCGACCTCAAGACCGAAAAAATCGTGCGTCTCTACGAATCCCCGAAAAAAATATCGCGACTGGACTGGGCCGGCGGACGCTCGCTGGTGATGAGCATCGGCAACGACTACGAGCCCGACGCTCTGATCGCGGCCAACATGACCGATACCGCGGACGGCAGGACGTACGAGACGGTGGTGGTCCCGCGCATCGGCCTGATGCTGCAGGTGCTGCGCGATCAGCCGGGTCATATCCTGTTCGAATCGGTGTCGTCCAGCGGCATGCTGCAGGTCCACCGGCTGGATATCCGCAATCAGGCGGCGTTGAAGAAATTCGATTTCCCGGCCGGCGCCCGATTGAACAAAGGGCTGAAAAACGATCTTCACTGGTACGCCGATGGGCGCGGCCGTCTGCGCATGGCCATCGCGCTCGACAAGGATGGCGACCGCGTGTTGATGCATGGGGTCGACGGAACATTCAAGCAGGTGATGAGTTTCAGCGAAGACAACGACTTTCGTCCTGTCGCGCTCTCCGCCGACGGCGATCTGATCTACGGCACCACCGACAAGGATCGCGATCAGCGCGACCTTGTCGAGTTCGATCCGGCGACCGCGAAGATCACGCGGACGTTGTTCGCCATGCCGGGTGTGGACGTGGAATATCCGCTCTTCGACGACACCGGGACACTGATCGGCGCCAGCTATTACCGCGATGGTCTGTTGGTCAGCGATTATTTCGAGAAGAACGACGCCAACATCGCCAAGCGGCTCCGCAGCGCGTTCCCCGAGAAATCGGTGAGCATCCTGCAGCGGGATGCGGCGTCGCGGCATTTCCTCATCGCGGTCGGCGGCAGCGATCAGCCCACCAATGTGTACGTGTTCGATCGTGCGGCGTCGCGGGCGCAACTGGTCAGCGAGACGATGCCCTGGCTGGCGGAGCGCACGTTCGCGCCGTCCCATGCCCTTCGCGCGAAAAGCAGGGACGGCCTGGAGATCGAAGCCTATCTGACCTTGCCCGTGGTCGGGAAAGACATGGCCAGACCGCCGCTGGTGGTGTTCCCGCACGGCGGCCCGATCGGCGTGCGCGACAGTCGTTTCTTCGATCCGGAAGTGCAGTTCCTCGCCTCGCTGGGGTATGCCGTGCTGCAGGTGAATTTCCGCGGTTCGGAAGGGTTCGGCACCGCCTTCCGCAAAGCGGGCGAACGCAGCTACGGCAGCGCGATCGAGGACGACATCGATGCGGCGCTGACGGCGGCCCTCGCGCAATACCCGCTGGATGCGACGCGGATGTGTGCGATGGGCGCGAGTTACGGCGGCTATTCGGCGATGGTGTCGGCGATCCGTTGGCCGGGACGTTTCCGCTGCGCGATCTCGATCTCGGGCGTCAGCGATCGCGCGCTGTTCTTCACCGCCAGCGACGCAGGCAGATCGAAGGAAGGCCGGGAATTGCTGGAGCAGCGGATCGGCAATCCGAAAACCGAAATGGACGAGATGCGCGAATATTCGCCGCTCTATCGTTACAAGGAATTGGATCTGCCGGTGATGCTGGTGCATGGCGGCGAAGACCTGCGCGTGGACTATGAGCACACCCGGCGCATGCTGCGGATGTTGAACCTGGCGGGGCGCCCGCCCGTATTGGTCGAGTTGGCGGACGAGGGACACAGTATCCGGGGCGATGACAGCCGCAAGCTCGTGTGGGACGGCGTCGCTGGCTTCCTGCGCGCGCATCTCGGCGATCCGCTGGCGACGAAGTGAGGCGTCCGCCTGCCTCATCGCCAGCGCATGGCTTCAGGGCTGGTACGTCACGGTCAGCGTCGCCGTCGCGCCCTTGTCGATCCAGAGATAATTCGTCGACGCCTGGTTGTTGGCGAAGCGCAGGCGCAGCTGCGTGCGGCCAGTTTTGTTGATCGCGGCGAGCCCCGGCGCTGCAAAAAGATTGCTGGTACGGGTGCCGCCGCTGAACGGCAGCAGTTGTGCGATGGCATCGCTGCTCGTCGTCGCGGCCCAGTCGCCGGTTTCGATGGTGCAGGCGCCGAGGCATCCGGTATGCGCGTCGATCACCAGGCTGTTGCCGGCCGGGTTGCTCCACGGATCGCCGGACGCGCTGCGATAGGTCACGGTGAGCGTGGCCGATGTCACCGTCGCGCCATCGGGGAGCGACGATGTGTCGAACGACAGCAGCGTGCGATTGAATTTGCCGTCGGTGCCGCGACCGATGGCCAGGCCCAGACTCGATTCCAGGGTGCCCACCGCGGGCGCGCTGCCGCCGCTGGCGGCTTTCACATAACCGTCGTTGGCGTCTTCGTTCGCGAAGTTCACGGTCACCGGCGTCGTGCCGCCGCCGCCGGTGCCGCCGCTCACGGTCACGTTCACCGGCGTCGAGCTGCCGGTATTGCCGGCGAGATCGACCGCGCGCGCCTGCAGCGCATGCGCCCCGTTGCTGGCGGTCGCGCTGTTCCAGGTATAGGCATAGGGTGAGGTGGCATCGCTGCCGAGCAGGGCGCCATCGAGCAGGAACTCGACCCGATCCACGCCGATATTGTCGCTGGCGCTCGCGGAAACGATCACGTTGCCGGTGACTGCGGTACCGTTCGCGGGTGCCGTGATGGTCGCGGTCGGCGGAATGCCATCGAGATTGTCCAGACCGAAGAAACGCGCGATGTAGTAGCTCGAACACAGGTTCACGTCGAGGATGTACGCACCGGCGGTCCCGCACTGGGTCTCGCCGGCGCCGGGGTCCACCGGCGTGCCGTGGCCCATGCCGGTGATGGTGTACGTTTCGACCCGCGCCTGTCCCGATGCGGTTTTGTAGACCTTGTGCGGAAAACCGCCCACGGTGTCGCTGACGTCCGGGGTCTGATCGATGCCGTGGACGTTGGTCCACTGCTCCATGCTCTCGATCAGGTTCATCGGGCGCACGACGTAGTCGGCGTCGCCGTGCCAGATCGAGACGATCGGCCACGGCCCGGTCCAGGTCGAGGACGCGCGCACCTTGTCGCCCCACTGCGCCGGCGTCAGGTTGCTGCCCGGATTCATGCAGCTGAAAGCCGCGCTCTGGCTGGTGGCGCAGCGATGCGGGATGCCCGCGACGATGGCGCCGCCGGCGAAGACATCCGGATACGCGGCGAGCAGGGTCGAGGTCATTGCGCCGCCGGCCGAAAGCCCGGTGACGTAGACGCGGGAAGGCGCGATGCCGTGATCGGCGATCATGCGATCGACCATCTGTTTGATCGACAGCGTTTCGCCCTGGCCGCGGGTGGTGTCGATGGTCTCGAACCAGTTGAAACACGTACTGGAGTTGTTCGCGCTCTGCTGCTGCGGCAGCAGCAGGGCGAAGCGGAAACGGTTCGCGAACAACTGCCAGCCGGTTTCCGCGTCGTAGCTTGCGGCGCTCTGCGAACATCCGTGCAGCGCGACCACCAGCGGCGCGTTCGCGGGCAATGCGCTGGGCACGTACTTGAACATGCGCAGATTGCCGGGGTTGCTGCCGAATCCGGTGATTTCGGTCTGTGCGAAGGCGGGCGCCGCGATCGACGCTGCGAGCAGCGCGATGGCGACGGACGCGTAGCGCAGCGGTCGCATGCGTGAAGAGCATCGGCGCATGCGCAAAAGCGGACGGATGAGTCTTGCGATGACGGACATCGACGGCACCTCCTGTGGCGAAGGCCTGCAGTGGGCCACACGCCCCGTCGCGACGACATTGGCCGATGGGGCAAGCTGCGCTGCAACATCGGCGGGCTTCAGTCGGCGCTGTCCCCGGTTGCGCTTCCGGCAGCGTCCGTGCTCCGGTCTTCGGGCGACAGCCACCATTGTTCGCCGCGAACCGGTGGTGCGGTCGGCATCGCATCGCGGCTGTCCACCGCATCGAGTCGACGCCCGCGGCCACGGGTTTTCCAGCGGTCGATCAGGCGCATCACCGAATGCCGGCTCTGCGCGGCGATGCCGATGTTGCGTTCCGTTCGCCATCGGCTGCGGTCTTCGGTATCGGTTTGCCCATTGCGCTGATGGGTCTGGTCGTCGTCGTTGTCGTGACGGTGTGGCGCGCCATGACTGCAGCGCAGGCAGTCATGCACGATGCTGTCGGTCCAGTCCTCCGCGAAGGCGATGCCGGGCACGCGCGCTTCGATCAATGCGTCGAGATCCGTGCGCTGTGGACACTGCACGAACACGGCGAAAGTCGGGTACTCGGAGGTTTGCATCCGCTGCAATGCGTTCAATACCGGCACCATGCTCTGGTGGAAGCGGCGTTGCCCGGTGGAGGCGCCATCATGAAGCACGATGTCGCCGTAACGATAGCCGCTGTCGGACAGGGGCACATTGATGATTTGCGCGCGGACCGGATCGATGCGCCGCGCGAACACCGTTTCGGCTTGTCCCCAGGCTTCGAGCCGCAGGCTCGCGACCCCGAAATTCGTGTCGATCGGGCCGTCCTCGCCGGGAATATCGATTCCGCAGCCGGCCCACTGTCGTCGCGCCTCGGCCCAGTCGCCCAGCGCGGTTGCGGCGATGGCGGCGTTCCAGCGCGGCGCTTCGCCGTCGTCTTCGCCGGCTTGGGCGTGCAGCGCCAGTGCGCGCAGATTGTGGTGCAGCGAGGCGGGCCAGTCGAGCAGATACTTGCAGATCAGCCCAAGCATGTAGTGGTGGGCGGGATCATCCGGTGCCGCAGCCAGCGTCGCTTCGAAGCGGATGCGCGCTTCGGCCAGGTCGCCGGTGTCGTAAGCGGCGTAGGCATGCCCGGCCAATGCTTGCGTATCGATGGGGCTGGGGTCGGCGGTCATCGAGGCCTCGCTGCGGCGGGTAGTGCTGCGATCCTGCCACGGAGGCGATGCCGTTGTCCGCAGTCCGCACCGCGTTCTGCGCAGCGGACACGGCGGAGTATGCTGGCCCGGTGAATCCGTCGCGCAGGCCGCATGGGAGGCCGGATGTCATCGCAATCCGATTCCAGGCAATCCGATTCCACTCCTGATCCTTCGCCGGAAGAAGTCCGGCCTTTCGTCGTTCCCTGCGCGACCCTGGACGCGCGCGCGCCGCTGCGTTGGCTGCGTGCGGGCTGGCGGGACGTCCGCGCCGCGCCGCGACTGTCGCTGATCTTCGGCGCGGTCATCGTGCTGGTCAGCGCGGGGATTTCGCTGTTGGCGTGGACGCTCGGCCGGTTCGCGCTGCTGGCTACGCTGCTGTCGGGTTTCGTGTTCGTCGCGCCGCTGATCTGCGTCGGCCTGTATTGCGTCAGCCGTGCGCTCGAACGCGGGCGCACGCCAACGCTCGCGGATTCGTTCGTGCTGGTGCGTCGCGTGGTCGGTCAGGCCGGTGTGTTCGCGCTTGCGCAGGGCGTGATCGTGTTGCTGTGGTCGCGCGCGGGCATGATGATCGGCGCCTTCTTCCCGATCGACGAAAGCAATGCGAACGCGCTGTGGGAATTCCTCGCCATCGGCTCGGCGGTCGGCTCGATCTTCGCGGCGCTGACTTTCGCGGTGGCGGCGTTCTCGCTGCCGATGATCGCCGATCGCGACGTGGACATGATCACCGCCGCGGTGTCCAGCGTGAACGCCGTCCTGCGCAATAAACGCGTGATGCTGCTCTGGGCGATGATCATCGTGGCGATGACCGCGATCGGTTTCGCCACCGCGCTGCTCGGGCTGGGCATCCTGATGCCTTGGCTGGCGTATGCCGCCTGGCACGGCTATCGCGAAACCCTCGATGCCAGTGGTTGGCCTGCGCTGGAATGAAGCTGCGATTCAGCGCGTGTCAGCCGCCGGAAGACGTGCCGCGTGGATCATGCGGATGACCCGGTACAGATCGCCATCGTTGAAGCGATGGGCATGTTCGGTGTCGACCCGGTGCACCATGACCAGTTTGTGCTTCGGATACACGCCCAGCATGTGGATGCCGATGCCGGTGTGATAGAAAGACGGCTTTTCGTCCGCCCGATCGGACACCAGCACATCCCAGAGCATGCCGTAGGCGATGCCGTATTCCGGCTGCACGTCCGAATAAGCGGTGGTGCTGCGCGCGATCCAATCCGCCGGCACGATCTGCTTGCCGCGCCATTGGCCACGGTTTAGATAGAGTTGTCCGAACAGGGCGAGATCGTGCGCGCTCATGCGGAAATGATAGGCCGGAAAGCGCGAGCGCTCGGGTTCGTACTGATAATAACCGTCGGCATCGGGGTCGACGGTTCCGCCATCGGCGTCGGGTATGACGATGCGGTTCCGGTAATCGAGCATGCCGAGCGGTCTGGCGATTTCGTCGTCGAAGGCATCGTAGAGACGACGTCCGATGGCGCGCTGCAGGATGGATCCGGCGACGTTGAAATCCCAATTGTTGTAGTAGTAATGCGTACCGGGCGCATGACTGCCGCGCGCAGGGCGGCTTTGCGCCATCCCTTCGGATTCGGCAGCGGCCGGGTGATAGACGCCGGATCGCGACTTCAGTACGTCGGCGAGCGTCGCCGTCTTTTCGTCCTCCGTCAGCGATGGCGCGATGTCGTCGATGCCGAACTCGGCCAGCGTGCTGTCCAGCGCGATCGCTCCGCGCGATTCGTAGATGCCGTAGAGCGCGTTCAACAGCGGTTTTCGCATCGAGTGCAGCAGCAGCTTCTTGCGGATGTCGCCGTATTCGAAGAACACCCTGCCGCCATGCACCAGCAGCAGGCTGTCAGAGCCCGATGCGCGCAGGAATCCGCGCAATTCTTCCAGTCGCTGGCTGGAATAGCCGGCGGCCTCCGGCGAGATACGCTCGAAGGCATCCGGCTCTCGCGCCATGGTCGGATGCGAAACCTGCAGCAGCAGCGCGAGCAGGCAACAGGCGATGCGAGTCATGCGGAGCGATCCGTCGTAGGGCTGTCTACGATGCAGGCTAGGGTACGAATCCGCGCTGCGAAAGCCTCGGAAGTCATGGTTTCCGGCCGTCGTGCTTGCCACCGCAGCGGCGCCCTCCGACAATGCCGGTCCGCACTCTGCCGTGCGTCCTGTCGATCAAGGTGTTCCGATGACCGCTCCGCTGTCCTGCCCGCAATGCACGCTCACCAATACGTATCAGGACGGTGCGAACTTCGTCTGCGCCGATTGCGGCTTCGAATGGCCGGCCGGGCCTGAAGCCGCCGATACGGTGCAGGTGGTGCGCGACAGCAACGGCAACCTGCTCGCGGACGGCGACACGGTGGTGGTGATCAAGGATCTGAAAGTGAAGGGCTCGTCGATCCCGCTCAAGCAGGGCACCGTGATCAAGCACATCCGTCTGGTCGATGGCGATGCCGAACATATCGAAGGCCATTCCGACAAGATCAAGGGACTGGTGCTCAAGACCTGCTTCCTGCGCAAGGCGTGAGCGCAGCTTGGCGTCGCGGGCTCCGCATCCGACATCGCGATGACCGACAAGCGCGATCTGCCGAAGAAAGTGTGCCCGGTATGCGCACGCGAGTTCGCATGGCGGAAGAAATGGGCGCGCGACTGGCCGCAGGTGCGCTATTGCTCGGACGCCTGCCGCAAGGGCACGCCGCGCGGACGTGCCGCAACGCCCCGCGACGAATGACCCGCTGACGCCGCGGCGCTGCTTCCGATCCTGCGCGCGTTTTCGCTTCGCACGATCGCAATCCTGCATCGATCCGTCGCATGCATGCAGGTGATCATCGGCAGACGGACGTCGATTGGAGCGATCGGGAAACCTCTTTCCCGGCAAATTTTGTACGCTCATCGGAGCTGGATTTTCTCTCCGTGATGGATGTCGTCTTTGCTCCGAATTGAATACGTATGCAGCCTTTCATGCTGCATTGCGATGCGCCTCTAGCATCCCATTCCAGTCGCGGACGCAATGCCGAGACGACGCGTCCGGCGCATGCCGGTCGAACGTTCGAAGTCATCATCCGTCCGTGCGAACCATGCGCGGCGACGGATGCAGGGAATGTCCGTTTCGCCGCGAGGCGGAACTCTTTCGTCCATTTCAGGAGAATCCAATGCAGTCCGCTTCGAGGAATATCGCTTCGCTTCGCAAAAGAGTCCTGAGTCTGTGCTCGGTCCTGATCCTCGGCGGCGCCGCGACCGGCACCGCCCAGGCCGATGCGATCCTGCACGCCTTCAATTGGCGCTACGCCGATGTCGAAGCGCGCGCGGCGGCGATCCAATCCGCAGGCTACAAAGCGGTGCTGGTCGCACCCGCCTACAAATCGGCGGGCAGCCAGTGGTGGGCGCGCTATCAGCCGCAGGATTATCGCGTGATCCATCATCCGCTCGGCGACACCACCGCCTTCAAGAATATGGTCAATGCGTTGAAGGCGCGCGGCGTTCACGTCTACGCCGACATCCTGTTGAATCACATGGCCAACGAATCCGGGCAGCGTCCCGATCTGAATTACCCGGGCGCCAGCGTGCTGAGCACCTATGCCGGCAATACAGGCTATTACAGCGGCATCCGCCTGTTCGGCAATCTCGGCTCGAACTTCCTGGGCGCCGGCGATTTCGGCGAGACGCGCTGCATCACCGATTACAACGATGTCTGGCAGGTGCAGAACTGGCGACTGTGCGGCGGTGGCGGCGACGTCGGCCTGCCCGATCTCAAGGGCAGCAGCTACGTGATCGGGCAGCAGCAGGAATACCTGCGCCAGCTGAAGGCGATCGGCGTGAAAGGGTTCCGGATCGATGCCGCGAAGCACATGCCGATGTCGCACATCAACGGCGTGCTCACGTCCGAGATCAAGAGCGGCATGTACGTATTCGGCGAGATCATCACCGGCGCGGGCGCGGGCAGCCTCGAATACGATCGTTTCCTGCAGCCGTACCTGCAGAATACCAACCATGCGGCTTATGACTTCCCTCTGCATACCAGCATCCGCAACGCGTTTTCGTTCAGTGGCAGCATGAGCGGTCTGGTCGATCCCGGCGCCTATGGCCAGGCGCTGGCGGGCTCGCGCGCATTGACCTTCACCGTGACCCACGACATCCCGAACAACAGCGGCTTCCGCTATGCGCTGATGGATCCGACCGACGAAACTCTGGCCTACGCTTACATTTTCGGACGCAACGGCGGCAAGCCGATGGTGTATTCGGACAACAACGAAAGCGGCGACAACCGCTGGGTCAACGCTTACAACCGCAACGACATCAAGGGCATGATCCGCTTCCACAACGCAGTGCAGGGCAACGATATGCAGGTGCTGTCGCACGGCAACTGCCATATCGTTTTCCGGCGGGGCAGTCTCGGCGTGGTCGGCATCAACAAGTGCGGCAGCACGGTGAATGCCGCGGTCAACATGAACAACAGCGTGCTGTGGTGGTACGCCAATTACACCGATACGCTCGGTTCCGGCAGCGTGGTGAACATCAACAGCGGCAGTTACACCTTCAGCCTGCCGGCGCGCAGCGCGAGGATGTGGCTGCGCTGATCATCGTGGTCTGACGGCGGTGGCGGGTTGTTGCTGCATGCCCGCCGCCGCGGTTTGCCCGATCCGCTTTGCCGCTTACCTGCCGGTCGGGGCAGGACTGGCCAGTCCGGCGCTCACCGCACGGTCGATCTCGGCGCGGATCTGACCGTCGATGCGCGCCATTTCGCGCGCCTGTTCGGCACCCAGCGCTTCCATTTTCGCGCCCAGCGCTTCCAGCGGTGCGACCGCGGCCTCGATTTCGTTCTCCATCGCGGTCAACGGCGCCAGGCCTGCTTCCAGCGTTGCCGCTTCGGTTTCGATGACGCGCCCCAACGCTTCCATTTCATTGCCCAGCGTTTCCATCCGCTTGCCGAGCGCTTCCATCCGCTGTTCGGCCTGGGCCGCGGCGTTGCCATTGGCCCGGTCGGCAGAGCGCGTGCCGGCGAGTGCGGCCTGCTGCTGCGCCAGCGCGCCCTGCTGTTCCGCCAATGCCTGCATTCTGGCGGTCGCTTCGCGCATCCGCGGCGTTTCATGGTGTTTCGAGGCCACGGCCGCCATGCGCAGGCTGATTTCTTCGACCTTGTGCGATTCGGCTTGCATCCGTTCGCTCAATGCCTTCATTTCCGCTTCGCGGCCGGCGTTTTTGGCCCAGAGCGCACGCATGCGCTCGATGGTTGCGGTGTCGCGCAGCACATAGGCCTTGCCGTCGCGACGGAACCACAGGAAGTCGCCTTCGACCTGCGAGCGGGCGTCGCGGATGTCGTCGAGGTCGCTGGTCCTGCCCGACATCGTCAGTTTGTCGCTGTCGCGACGCACGAATGCATAGGTTTCGTCGGAGGTCGATATGGCCACCGAGGACGACATCGTCGCATTCGCGGCGGTGGAGGCGCTCACCGGGACCTTGGGCGCGACCGCTGTCTGCGCGATGGGTCTGGTCGATTGTGCGTAGGCGATGCAGGCGAGACAGGCCAGCGCGAGGCCTGCCGCGGGGATGAGGATGGCGCCGGGGGCGCTGCGGCGTTCGGTGCGGAGCAGGGACTGGATGCGGGACATCAGATGACCTCCGTGGGCGGCTTGCGCCAGTGTGGGGATGGGGGAATACGCATCGGGCGCGATGGTCTGCCCGGACGCATGGCGATCGAGTGCGTACAGCGCCATCGCGAGCCGGCGCGGTTCGCCGATCACTGCTGCGGCGAGGCGGTCGGCGGCCTGTTCGCGTTCGTGACGGATGTGGTGAGACAGCCACCACACCACCGGGTGGTGGAACATCAAGGCTTCCGCCGCGCGTTGCAGGAGGTTGGCGAGATAGTCGTAGCGGCGGATGTGCGCCAGTTCGTGCGCGAGGAGTGCCTCCAGCATGTCCACGGGCATGCGCGCCAACAGCGATGCGGGCACCAGCACCATCGGTCGCCAGACGCCGATCGACAGCGGGCCGCCGGTATCGTCGAAGATCGCGAGCCTGACGCCGGACAGGCCGAACCGCTGCGCGAGCCGGTCGAGGCGCGTTTGCCACGCCGGGTCTTCGCAGTCACGGGCAGCGCGTCGCAGGCGATGGACCCAACGCAGACCGCCGGCCAGTCGCAGCAGCATCAGGCAGGCCCCGGCGGCCCAGATCGCGACGATCCACGGCAGCCCCGCTTCGAGTATCGACATCGCGTCGGTCGGGCGATCGGAGCCGACGAAGGCTGCCAGCATCGACGCGATGTCGCGCGCGGATGCCGCCGTCGCGATCCGATCCGGCATGTGCGCCGCCATCGACAGCTGTTTCGCGATTTCCGCGACCGGCCACAGCACGCAGGCCGCCAGCGCCATGCAGGCCACGAGATAGCGAGCCTGCGGCGAGCCATCGCGCAGTCTGCGCAGCGCCAGCCAGGCCAGCGCGCCGATGAGGGCGCATTGCCACAGGGAATGCAGCAGACCCAGGCCCAGCACCCTGATCAGGGTGTCGATCTGCGGCAGCGGAATGTCGTCGATCATGGCTGCGGGTCTCCGTGTTCGTCGTCCCGGAGGGAACGCTGGATTTCGGCGTGGATCTGGGCGCGTTCCTCGTCGCTGACATGGCTGCGCAGCGCGGCCATCACCAGATCCTTGCCGGACCCCGAGAACGCCTTGTGGATCAGATCGCGCAGCAGGTTGGTCTGCAGTGAGTCCTGCGCCTGCGCGGGTGCGTACACGTGCGAGCGCTGGCTTTCGTCGCGGGTCAGCAGGCCCTTGCCGTGCATGATCTGCAGCAGGCGCAGCACGCTGGCGTAGGCGGCATCCGGACGTTCCAGCAGCCGTGCTTCGTGGGCCTGTTTGACCGTGCAGGGACCGAGCTGCCAGAGCAGGCGGAGCATGTCCAGCTCGGCGGGGGTGGGCTTGGGCAGCTTTGCGGGACGCGGCATGGCGGGGTGGTCCGGTCGAGTTGCCGGGCACGTTACTGCGTGTAGAACAATTTGTCTAGAATGGCCGCGGCCAGGAGCGTTCGCCGGAGATGCGGTCGGAACGGGCGTCCGGGTGCATGCCGGGCGACTGAGGGTGCATGATGCTGCGAGCAGGAGCCATTCCCGGCAGGTCATCCATGCCTGAATCCCCGGAAACATCGCGATGGATCGCGCTTCATCCGCCAATGCGGCGCATTAGAATCCGCGGCTTCCACGGCCAGGGCTCCACGAGGAGGCGCCGGCCATGAATCGATTTCCGCAGGGGGCGGACAGCATGATCCCAGGGCTTCCACCCGGCGTTCTGGCGGCATGCGCGTGCCAGCGTGCGCCGCATCCATCCCGGCGCTCCGCGCCGACGACAGTCGCACCGTCGCGAGC
The DNA here is from genome assembly GCA_020692565.1 of Thermomonas sp. Taxonomy (GTDB): domain Bacteria; phylum Pseudomonadota; class Gammaproteobacteria; order Xanthomonadales; family Xanthomonadaceae; genus Lysobacter_I. The sequence goes on along the minus strand of JAIMKJ010000006.1, from coordinate 48,382 downwards.
GGCCGTCTGCGCGTGATCGTATCGTCGCGAATGCAGCGCGCGCGCCTCGACCTTCGGCCGTCGCGCGTCCGATGGTGGATCCCGCTTCTCCTGTGCGTGGCGTGGGCTGCGACTGCGCAGCCGGCCACCAGACCGTCCGCTCCGGGCCGTGCGGACGTGATCGCGCTGTTGGCCGAAGCCAGGGCGCTGGAGGAGAAGGACCCAGGGCGCGCGCGTCTGCTGGCGCAGCGCGCCGCGACGGCCGTGCGCGGCCTGGGTGACCCGGCGCTGCAGCGCAGCGCGCAGAATGTCCTGTGCAACACCACGGCTGCGGTCGATGCCGCCGCAGCACTGCCGATCGCCGAGCGTGGACTGCGCGGATCGGTCGAGGCGGCCGATGCGCGATCCAGCGCAGGCTTCCTAAGCTGCAGGGGGTATGCGCTGGATCTGCTGGGCAAGCCGGGCGAAGCCGCGATCGCGTTCGATCGCGCAGTCGCCAGCGCCCGGAAAGCCGGGGACGCCATCGAAGACAAAGAAGTGTTGGCCGACGCCTTGGCCCTGCGCGGCGGCAGCCGTCACTATCACGGGCGATACGACGACGCGATCGCCGATCTCGATCGCGCCTATGCGCTCAATGTCGAGATCGGCCAGAAAAGCGGCCAGCGCTACACGCTCAACGCCATCGCCAACGTCTACAGCGACGAGAACGTCGGCGAGTACGACAAAGCCATCGGCTATTACCGCCAGTTGTTGAAGGAAAACGAAGCCGCGGGACTGAGCGGCGAGGTGGCGACATCGTTGTTCAACATCGCTTCGGCGCGCGAGATGAAGGGCGAATTCGATGCTGCGCTGCAGGACTATCGCCGTGCGCTGGAGATCGATACCGCGTTGGGGGCGCGCGCCGCGGTCGCCGAAAGCGAACGCTCGATCGGTGCGCTGCTGGTCAAGCAGGGCAAGGCGGACGAGGCGCTGCCGTGGATCGAGCGCGCTTTGGCGCATTTCATCGCGAACGACGATGCCGAAAGCGTCGCGCGTACCCGTATTGCCCGCGCCAAGGCATTACGTGCGAGCGGGCGCATCCCCGAGGCGGTGGAGGATCTGGTATTCGCCGAGCAGCACTTCCGTACGCACAACAACCCCCGCTACCTCGCGAAAATCTACGACGCCATGGCCGACGCGCGCGCAGCGGGAGGCGAATGGCGCAAGGCCTACGACGCTTCGATGGCCTATCGCCGTGCGCAGGAACAATTGGAGAAGCGCGCGCGCGAAGAGCAGAGTTCCCGTCTGCGGGTCCAGTTCGATTCCGCGAAGAAGGAACAGGAGAACCGCGCGCTGCTGATCGAGAACGCGCATCGCGGCGAAGCGCTGCGCAACGCCGAACGGGTGCGCTCGCTGCAGCGCATGTTCATCATCTTCGGCGCGGCATTCTTCACGTTGCTTGCGGCGATGGCGCTGCAACTGGTGAACAGGGGGCGCCGCTTGCGCAGGCTGGCGATGACCGACGAACTGACCGGCATGCCGAATCGCCGGAAGATCATGGATTTCCTCGATCGCGCGCTGCGTGCGGCGCAATCGGGAGGAGAGCGTTTGAGCGTGATCGCTTTCGATGTCGATCACTTCAAGCGCATCAATGACCTGCACGGCCATCATGGCGGCGATCGTGTGTTGTGCGCGATCGCCGAACTCATCGGTCGCCTGCTTCCCGTGGGTGCACGGGTGGGGCGGATGGGAGGCGAAGAGTTCCTGGTCGTTCTGCCCGGCACCCCGGCGGCACGCGCGCACGAGGTGGCGGAAGCCTTCCGCAGCGCCGTCTCCGGTGCGGAATACGAGGGCTTCGCTGATGGCGAACGCGCCACGATCAGTCTGGGCGTTGCCGAAGCGAGCCGGGACGACGATGTCGAAACGCTGTTGCGGCGCGCCGACAGCGCGATGTACCGCGCCAAAGGCGAAGGCCGCGACCGCACCATGTCCGCATGAGGCCTGGCCGCGCTGCGTCGCGGGACGTGGCCGGGATGCCCTCATCCCTGTGCGAGCGATAGAGGCGTTCTCCGTGCGTTGAATGGATGCAACGGATTCCGCTGCCGCAGACCTTGATGTCCGATCGGTCCAATCCATGCGCCGACGCATGGAATGACGTCCGGATCGGATCGGCGGCGTGCTGTCCGGCTTTGGCGAAGTGTGACGTTGTTGGATAGTGAACCGGGGACGGGAAGTTGCGGACGCCGCGAAAGCGCGCCGCCGACCCGGCAAGAGGGGCGTAGTCGGCACAGGGGGCAAGTGCAGAACAGCCTGGAACATCCGAACCGCTCCGGCGGGGCGGGTGCCGGGCGATTTTGCATGCCATTCGCCGCGCGTTCCGTAGGCAGGCATGTCAGGGGGGATGCGTGAGGACGGTCAGATCCAGTCGCAAAACATTCGCGATCCGTAGTTTATGGTTCACCGAACTGTGCGTATTGATCGTGTCGGTCATGGCCGCCGCGCGACTGCGTTTCCATGCGGACCCCAGCGGTCTCGAGCATTTCGTGGAAGGCATCGCATTGCGCTCCATGCTGGTCGCGCTGTGCCTGACCGGCGCAATGCTGACGTTCGGTCTGTATCAGGCCTGCGTGCGTCACAGCCGTCTCGATCTGCTGTTGCGGATCGGCTTCTCGTTCGCGCTCGGTGGCGTCACCCTGCTGGTCATCTATTACCTGATTCCTGATGCCTACATCGGCCGCGGTGTGCTGGCGCTGTCGCTGGCCATCGGCGCGGGAGGCGTGGTCGGCGTGCGTTACCTGGTCTCGCGCTTGTCCACGGCGCAGGCGCTCAAACAGCGTGTGCTGGTCTACGGCGCCGGCAGCAACGCCAATCTCATCAATACCCGGCTGCGTCGCCAGAGCGATCGCCAATCGTTCAAGATCCTCGGCTTCGTGCCGGTGGGCCATCAGTCGACCGTGGTCGATGAGGCGCTGTTGATCCGCACGGACGAAACCCTGTGCGCCATCGCCGTTCGTCTGGATGTCGACGAAATCGTGATCGCGCCCGACGAGCGCCGAGGCGCGATGCCGATGGAACAGATGCTCAACTGTGTGCAACTGGGCGTGCTGGTCACCGATCTGTCGACCTTCTTCGAGCGCGAGGCGGGTATGGTCCAGCTCAATATCGTCGATCCGTCGTGGCTGGTGTTCTCGGGCGGTTTCGACTATTCCACGCCGCGTCGCCTGACCAAGCGTTTCTTCGATCTGGTCGCTGCGGGCGCGTTGCTGGCGGCGGCCTGGCCGGTGATGCTGCTGGTCGCCCTGGCGGTGAGGCTGGAGTCGAAAGGTCCGGTGATCTATCGACAGATCCGCGTCGGAGAGCACGGTCGCCATTTCGAAATGGTGAAATTCCGCAGCATGCGCGCCGACGCCGAAAGCGACGGCGTGGCGCGCTGGGCGACCAAGGACGACGATCGCAGTACCCGGATCGGCAAGTTCATCCGCAATACCCGGCTGGACGAATTGCCGCAACTGTTCCTGGTGCTGGGCGGCGACATGAGTTTCGTCGGCCCGCGGCCGGAACGTCCGCAGTTCGTCGAAATGCTGAACAGCGAGATCCGCTATTACGACGTGCGTCATTCGGTGAAACCCGGGCTGACCGGTTGGGCGCAACTGCGTTATCCCTACGGCGCCTCGGTCCGCGACGCGAACGAAAAGCTGAAGTTCGACCTGTTCTACGTCAAGAATCACGGCCTGATCTTCGATCTGATGATCATGCTGCAGACGGTCGAGGTGGTGTTGTTCGGGCGCGGCGCGCGTTGAGCGATTCGCAGCTCCGTTCTGTTTGCGCGTGTAGGAGGGCCTTCAGGCCCGAGCTTTCAACCGACGGAGGCCATGCGGTAGAGCTCGGGGCTGAAGCCCCTCCTACATGGAATCGTAGGCTGGGCTGAGCGCAGCGAAGCCCAGCATGCCAAGCAGGGCCTCCCGCCCTCAATGCCGCCCAAGCAAACCCGCGAGCATCCGTTTCGCCGCCCAGGGCAACAGCGAAAACGCCTCTTTCCGTGCCGCTGCCGTGGGCGCTTGCTTCAAGGCCGCGCGCCACAGGCGCCAGGCGTCGCGCCAACGCTTGCGGATGACCATGCCGCGCGCATTGCGCGCGTAGGTGATGGCCAGCGCTTCGCGGCGCACGGAGAGGTCGACGATACCTTCGGCATCGGCCACCGCGCGTTCCACGACCTTCACGTAGTCGTCATAGGTCGTCGCGGTCGCAGACAGTCCGTCGTGGCCGCGCATCGCTTCGACCAGCGGTGCTTCGACCACGCCGATTCGCCAGTGCCGGGCGACGCGCAGGTGGAAATCGATGTCTTCGGCGGTGCGCAGCGTCGGATCGAAGCCGCCGCAGGTCTCGAAGACCTCGCGCCGGAGCATGACCGATGCCGGGACCAGCGACGGATTCAGCAGCAACCAGCGCAGCGCCCAGCCGTCTTCGCGCAACACGTCGCGACGGCGGAAGGTGTCGTAAGGCGTGCCGTCGGCGTCCACGCGCACCACGTCGCACAGGACCATGCCGAACCCGGGGCGGGCATCGAGCCAGTCGGCCTGCCGCGCGGTCTTGTCCGGACGCCACAGGTCGTCGCTGTCGAGCAGCGCGAAATATCGACCGGTGGCGAGGGCCATGCCGGCGTTACGCGCAGCGGACACGCCGGCGTTGGCCTGCCAGTGATAGCGGATGCGTTCTCCGTAACGTGCGCGCAGCGCATCGCCGGTGCCGTCGGTGGAACCGTCGTCGACGACCACGATTTCGGCGACCGCATGCGTCTGCGCCAATACGGAGTCGATGGCGCGCTGCACCAGCTCGCGTCGGTTGTAGGTCGGTATAATCGCGGAAACTTCGGTGGGGGCTTCGATCGCGCGCGCCATGCTCAAGGACTTCGCCAGAAAGTGTCTGTATTTCAGCGGTGCGCTGGGCCTGTATCACCGGCTGCGCAACGCCGATAGTCTAACGGTGGTGATGTTCCACCGCACCCTGCGTCCGGACGATCCGCGCTGGGCCTCGTGCGATCCCGACTATACCCTCGGCGATGACCTGTTCGCGTCGTCGCTCGCGTTCTTCAAGCGTCATTACCGCGTGGTGTCGCTGCAGGACGTGCTGCGCGCGCGTCGCGACGGTGCCGGGCTGCCGCCGCGCGCGCTGCTGATCAGCTTCGACGATGGCTGGTTGGACAATGTCGATTACGCCCTGCCGGCACTGCGCAGCGCCGGCCTGCCTGCGGTGATGTTCGTCGCGGCCGATGCGGTAGGCGCGAAGCAGCCGTTCTACCAGGAGCGGATCGTCGCGGCGTGGCGGCGCGGAACCCTGTCGCTGGAGGCTTTGGCCGCGAGCGTGGTCGAGCACGATGGCGATGCGTTCGGAGGCGTCGGGCATGGCGGCGAGCGCGCCGGCATCGCAGGTCTGCGTCGGCTCATCGCGCGGCTCGAAACCATGCCGTCGGCGTCGCGTCGCGCCGTTCTCGAACGTCATGCCGATGCGCTGGACGATGGTCTGCAGCACATGATCGACATCGACGATCTCGGGCGGCTCCGCGCGGGCGGTGTCGAGCTCGGATTGCACGGCAAGAGTCACGTGGCGATGACCCGCGCCGAGAACCTCGCGACCGAACTCGGCGGTGCGCGCGCCGCGATGGCGACGATGCTGGCGCCGCAGTCGCCGCATGCGGGTCTGGCCTCCGATGCCTGCGCCACGATGTCGTTCCCGCACGGCGCGTTCGACGATGGCATCGCCGCGCAGGCGCGGGAAGCGGGCTATGAACTGTTGTTCACCAGTGTCCCGGTATTGAATCCGGTGGGCGACAAGCCGTCGTGGCTGCTGGGCCGCACCGGTTATGAAACCGATACGGTTGCGGACGCGAATGGAACATTCCGCCCGGATCGGCTGGCCTGGTATCTGTTCCGTCGCGACAGCCGGCGACTTGCCGGATAAGCGTTACTCGTCTTCGTCGGCCGAGGTCAGGTGCAGGTCGACCGCCTCGTCCGAATCGCCCGGCAATACGCCGAACACCGGTCGCTGGCCGCGCGCTTCGAAGCCGAGCTGTCGCCAAGGCTGCAGACGCGCTTCTGATGTCGCCAATTCGATCGATACTGCCGCGTGGCCCTGTGCGCGCGCGGCGCGTAGCAGCGCGGCCACGATCGCGGGCGCCGGCTGCGCGCCGTCGCACGACCAGAAATCGTGCACATGCAGCGTACCGGTATCGGTGCGGGTCGCGAACCACGCCGCCAACGCATCGCCATCGGACAACAGCAGATGACGGAACGGCGATTGTCCGTCGGACGTGGGCGCATCGTCGAAACGCCAGCGCAGATGCGCGGCGTCGCGCAGCGCGGTGAATGCCGCAGGCTTGGGCGATGCATCCCAGAGCGACTGGATGTCGGGCGCGCGGTCCTGCCACTGCGCGCGCAGCCGGCGCGCATGCGGGAAGCGCCAGGCATCGCGCAGCCGATGGCCCAGGTCGATGAGTGCGCCCAGCGGCGCTGCGGCGAATGCCGGCAATGTCGCGATGCGTCGCCGCACGTAAGCGGCATGTCGTACCACGCGCGCATGGCGCACCATCTCCGCGAGCTTGCGGTAACCGATGCGTTTGAAGACCGGCGCGGCTTTCGGATTCGGGAAGCCGTACAGCAGATCGAGATCGCGCTGGCCGGCGGCGAACAGTCCCTGCTGCAGGATCAGCGCAGGGCCGAGCGAACGATGCGCGGGCGTCACCGCCAGATCCACCAGCACGCCCGCGCGCCGCTCGCGGCCGTCGTGCAGCATCCGGCGCCGTCCTGCGGCGCAGACGCCCACGGGTTGGGGCGTGCCCGCATGCATCAACAGCTGCAGCAGCGGTGCATCGCTGGGCGCGCGGCCATAGAACCAGTCGTATTTCGCGGCCATCCGCACATCCCGGCCGAGATTGCCGCGCCACACCGCGAGGACGGCCTCGCGGTCGACGACGGGATCGCCATTGCGCGTCGAATACTGCGGCGGCGCGGTCTCGCCCATGCTTATAAGTGAATGCTCACGCCTGCGCGTGGGGCTCGGGAACGTCCGCCACCAGCACCGGCGGCAGATGCATGTAGCGCGTGGTCCGGCGCTTGTTGCCGATGTCGTCGTAGATCGCTTTCGCCTGCGCTTCGTCGATCCCCAGCGCAGCGGCCAGCGCCGACGCCGGGAATCCGTGATTCAGCGCATACAGCGCCAGATCCATCTGCCGGTAGGGCAGGGCGAAATAGAACTCGTCCTGGCCCTGGCTGAGGCTGTAGGTGTCGGTGGTCGGAACCGCCGCGCAGACGCGCTCGGGCAGGCCGAGATGGCGCGCCATGCCGTAGACCTGCGATTTGTAGAGATGCGCGATGGGTTTGACGTCGGCGGAACCGTCGCCGTTCTTCACGAAGAAACCCTGGTCGTATTCCAGCCGATTGGGCGTTCCGACCACGCCGTAGTTCAGGCGATCGGCGTGGAAATATTCGAGCGTCTTGCGGATGCGCTGCTTGAAATTGGTCGCCGCGACGATGGTGAGGTAGTCGGCCAGTGCGAGATCGCGTTCGTGCGGCACGCCGTCGGGCGCTTCGGCGATCAGCCGGAAGCGGTTGAAACGCCCCTGGATGCCGCCGTCGATGACGATCTTGAATTTCCAGCCGTCGGCGTATTCGGGCAGGGTGTTGCGCACCGCGGTGTCGCGGGCGCGGTAGCAGCCGATGGCCTCCAGCGCCGGGGCGATGTCGACGGTCTCGGTGCGGATGCCCAGATGCCCGGCGAGGATTCCGGCGCGCACCGCGCTGTCGTCGGAGGAGTCGCGCTCGGGCAGGATCAAGCCGAACACGCGCTCCGGGCCGAGTGCGCGGACCGCCAGCGAAACGCTGGCCGAGCTGTCGATGCCGCCGGAGATCGCCACCACCAGGCCGCGCCTGTGCAACTGCCGCGCGGTGATCTCGCGCAGGCGTGCGGTGATGCGGTCGGCTTCCTGTTCGTAATCGAGGTCGAGCACGCTCCAGTCGAGCGTATTGGCGTTGGCGGCGTTCATGAGGCGGCTTGGGGTTCCAGGAGTGCGGCGCGGCGGATCTTGCCCGATGCGGTGCGTGGCAGGGCGGAGACGAATTCGATTTCGCGCGGGATCTTGTAGCTGGCCAGACGCTCCCGGCAGTGCGCCTTGATCATGTTTTCGCTGCGCAGGGGCAGGCCCGGCGCGACGATGAAGGCTTTGATCACCTGTCCAAGGACGACATCGTGGATGCCGACGACGGCGGCCTCGCTCACGCCGGCCAATTCGACGATGACATCCTCGATGTCGTTCGGGTGCACGCGATGCGCGCCGGTCTTGATCATGTCGCTGCGGCGTCCGTCGAGAAACAGATAGCCGTCGGCATCGAGATGGCCCATGTCGCCGGTGCGCAGCCAGCCGTCGTCGAGGACGGCCGCGCTGGCCTCGGGGTTGTTCCAGTAGCCGCGCATCACGTTGGCGCCGCGGACCCGGACTTCGCCCGATTCGCCGCTCGCCGCATCGCTGCCATCCTCGCGCGCGACCCGCAGTTCCACGCCATCGACGGGAATGCCGACCGAGCCGAGTTTTTCGTCCAGCCGTTCGGGCGGCAGCCAGGTCAGGCGCGCGGTCGCCTCCGTCTGCCCGTACATCACGAACAGGCGCGCATCCGGCAGCGCCGCGCGCATGCGTCGGGTGAGGGTGGGGCTCATCGCGCCGCCGGCCTGGGTGAGATAGCGCAGCGACGACAGGTCGTAATCGCCGAGTTTCACGCGTTCCAGCAGCAGCGCGTAGCTCGACGGCACGCCGGAGAACCCGCTGATGCGTTCGCGCGCGATGGTGTCCATCAGCAGGTGCGGGAACAGCAGATTCTGCGCCAGTACGACGCAGCCGCCGGAGATCAGGTGCGTATGCAGCACCGATGCGCCGTAGGCGTAGTAGAAGGCGAGGATCGACAGCACGCTGTCGCGTTCGCTCAAGCCCAGATAGCGGACCACGGCGCTGGCGTTGGCCAGCAGGTTGCCGTGGGTCAGGGTCACGCCCTTGGGCGCGCCGGTGGTGCCGGAGGTGTAGAGGATCAGCGCGATATCGTCCGATGCGATCCGTTCCGCCGCATCGGCATCGATGCCGGTCGCGGTGTCCGTTGCCGGCAGGTAGAGCGGATGGTCGACGCCCAGCGGCCAGCGTTCGATCGGCGCGGATTCGCCGGTGGCGTCCACCGCGACGATCGCGTCCACGGCATCGGTATGACTGTGTTCGTAGACGATGTGGCGGGCTTCGCAATGGCGCAGCCACGCCTGGAAATCGCGGGATCGGCCCTGGACGTTCAGTGGCGCGGCGATGCCGCCGGCCAGCCAACAGCCGTAGCAGGCCACGGCTGCTTCGATCCGGTTCGGCAGCAGGATCGCCACCCGCTCGCCGGCGCGCAGGCCGCGCGCGCGCAGGGCCCGTGCGAAGCGCTGCGCTTCGTCCCAGAATTCGGCGTAACGGATGCGGCGATCGTCGCCGACGATCGCGACGCGTTCCGGGTGACGCCTGGCGATATCCGCGACCCGGGCGGGAACCGACGCCATGACGCGACCGTTATCCCGCCAGCTTTCGGGTGATGAACGCGTCCATGACTTCGAGCGTGTCGAAGTTGTCCGGCGTCATCTCTTCCGGCGCGATCGTGAACTTGAACTCTTCCTCGATGAACATGATGAGTTCGTAGATGCCGGTCGAATCGAGAATCGCGCCCCGGACCAGCGAATCGTGGTCGCCGATGGCGTTGTCGTCGTTCGAAAAGAGGAAATTCCTGAGAATGTACTGCTTGATTCGTTGCCGCTGCTGCATGCTGTGTCCCCGTGTCGAAACCTTGAACGCGAGAATGGCCGGACGACGGCCAAGCGGCGCGGCATCGAGTCGGTTGCATGGCGATGCGGGTCGCGGAGCGTTCCGGCGTTGGACCCGTGCGATAGGATGGCCCCCTCATTCCGCCTCGATCATGGCCGCACATGCCCAACGCCTCGCGATCTTCCCGACGCCCCGCGGATTGCGGTGATCCCCGTCGTTTCTGGCTGCCGTCGCTGTTGGCGACCGCCTTGGCCGCATGCGGCGCGCCGACGCCGCCGGAGCCGCCGGCCGAGCCACCGCGGCCGGTGGCCGATGCGGAATCCGTCGCGGTCGTCTCCGAAAAGGCCGGTTTCGAAGTGGTGGAGCTGGTCGCCGGGCTGGCGCATCCGTGGGCGCTGGCGATCCTGCCGGACGGCACGATGCTGGTGACCGAGCGTCCCGGCCGGCTGCGCCGCATCGGCCTCGACGGCCGCGTCTCGGCGCCGCTCGAGGGCTTGCCCGGGATCTTCGTCGATGGGCAGGCGGGCCTGCTCGACGTCGTGCTGTCGCCGGACTTCGCGAAAGATCAACGGGTCTATCTGTCCTTCGCCGAACCGAGTCTGCGCGGCAACAAGGCCGGCACGGCGGTGGCCCGCGGTCGATTGGAAGGCGATGCGTTGCGCGATGTCGAAGTGATCTACCGGCAGGAACCCAAGCTGTCGAGCGGCACCCATGTCGGTTCGCGGCTGGTCTTCGACGATGCGGGGCATCTGTTCGTCACCCAGGGCGATAACCGCGTCGACGCGGCCGTGCAGCAGCTCGACAAACTGCAGGGCAAGCTGGTGCGCATCTGGCCGGACGGTCGCGTTCCGGACGACAACCCGTTCGTGAAGCGCGAAGGTGCGCGGCCGGAAATCTGGTCCTACGGGCATCGCAACATGCAGGGCGCGGCGCTGCATCCGGTCACCCGCAAGGTGTGGGCCAGCGAGCACGGGCCGATGGGCGGCGACGAACTCAATATCCCCGAAGCGGGCCGCAATTACGGCTGGCCGGTGATCACCCACGGAGTCGACTACAGCGGCGCGCCGGTGAAAGGCGCGGTCGGCAAGGCGGCGGAGGGCATGGAGCCGCCGCACCATGTCTGGGACGTCTCGCCGGCGCTCAGCGGCATGTTGTTCTACAGCGGCAAGGCGTTTCCGGAATGGAAGGGCAATCTGTTCGTCGGTGCGCTGGCCAAGAGCGCATTGATCCGGTTGGAACTCGACGGCGACCGCATCGTCCACGAAGAACGTCTGCTGACCGATCGCTCGGAACGCATCCGCGACGTACGCGAAGGACCGGACGGCGCGATCTATGTGCTGGTGGACGAGGAGAACGGGAAGTTGCTGCGGATACAGCCGCGTCAGGCAGGCGATTGACGCTGGCGAGCTTTGTCCGTCGCGAGGGCAGCGGCTTTCGAAGCGCGTTTGGCTGTCTTGCGGCTCTCACCAAAAAGCAAATCCCCCGTGGCCCCCTTTTTCAAAGGGGGCGAGCTGCCGGATGCGAGTCACATCTTTTATCCCAGCAGTGCGATGTTTCCGTTGTATTCGAACAGTGCGATGTTCCCGGACGCTGGCCGCGCAAAAAAAACGCCTGCAACTATTCCCCCCTTTGAAAAAGGGGGGCAGGGGGGATTTGCTCTTGCTGTTGAAATCACACGAAAACACCAAACCGAAGCCGCACACTATCCCGATGGCTTCCGCCCGATGAAATCCACTGTCGTGATGCACAACTGCTCCGGCGTGAATCCTGCGAACTCCGGCGCGATCGTCATCGCCCGTAATTGCTCCAGCCGCTGCGGCCGCGCATGCGATGTGTCGTGCACGATCTCGAAGCCGGCCTCACGCGCGGTCTCGACCAGTTCATGCGCGCGCAGCCGGTTCTGGTAGAGGAAGCGGTTGTTCCAGAACGCCCATTCGCGGTCGGAAAACCGCAGGTAGTGCAGTTGATGGATTTTCGAGTCCGCGTAGGCGTAATGGTCGCCGCAGTTCACCGAATGGAAGGCCACGCCGCCGGGGCGCAGCAGCCGCAGCGTGCCGCGATGGATGCGATCGATGGCATCCGGCGGCACGTGTTCCAGCACGCTGTTGGAAAACACGATGTCGATCGAGCCGTCGTCGAGCCCGGGGTCGGCGGCATCGGCGGGCGCGCGGTAATCGATGACGCCCTCGCTGAGTTCCGCCGGGTCGCTGGCGTCGGCCGCAGCCAGCAGGCGACGGTAGCGCGATTGCACATCCGCGGGATCGGCGTGGCTGAGGTCGGCGATCCGCGGCAGTTCCTCGCCCAGCAGTTCGATGCACTCGCGCATCAGCCCCGGTTTCAGCAATCGATTGAGGTCGCAGGTGTGCACGCGGGCGGCGCCGCCGAGATAGCAGGCCAGCGGTAGCGCCGGATACCAGCCGCTGCCGATTTCGAGCAAACGCGCGTCGCGGATGCCGACGCCGGCGGCGCGCAACTGCCGCAGCATGCCGTCCCAGTCCTCGATCTTCAGCATGATTTCGCGCCGCGGATGGCGCATGCCGCCGAAACGTCGTTGCAGGCCGTAGTGCAGCGCCTCGCCGTAGGGCATTACGCCGAGGACTTTCTGCAGGACGCCCTTGATTCGCCAATGCATGGTGCGCGGTCTTCCGGTTCAGAGCATGTCGGCTGCGGTTTCCGCCGCCGCGGTTCCCGCACTGTCGCGCAGCGAGCGGTTGATCAATATCGTCGACAGTACGCCGACGAAGGCCTGGTTGTCGGCGAACCCGGTGGCGCGTCCGGCGCGGCATTTGTCGAACAGGCGACCGACGGCTTCCGGGTCGAACCAGCCGGCGCTGCGCAGCGAATCGCCGCTCATCGCATCGGCGACATAGTCCAGCGGCTCGCCGTCGAAGAAGAAACTGGCGCTATCCGGTGCGCGGTAGGGCTGCTTGGTGCGATTGACGATGTCGTCCGGCAGCAGATCGGCGAGCGCGCGGCGCAGCAGGAATTTTTCGGTCATCCCGCGGAGCTTGTAGCTGGGTGGCAGCTTGTTGGCGAATTCGATCACGCGATGGTCGAGGAACGGAAAACGGCCTTCGATCGAGTTCGCCATCGCCACCCGGTCGCCCTGCGACGACAGCAGATAACCCGCGAGGAGCGATTTCGCTTCGACGTACTGATCGCGCGCGAGCGGGCTCCAGTCGTGGATCTTCGCCGGCAGTGTTGCCTCGAAAGCATCCAGTGGGTCGAAGTCGCCGATCTCGGCGCGCATGTCCGCCGACCACAGCCCGAGCGCGCGCTGCGAAGTGGTCCAGCGCGGCACGTGGGCGAAGATCGGTCGCTGCAGATGTTGCATGCCCTGGCCGAAGAACGACTGCGCGAATGCCGGGTTGCGCACCGGCGAATTCGGCAGATAGCCGTACAGGCGTTCGAGCAGGCGCGGGCGCAGTGTGGACTGCGGCTGCCGCGCCCAGAACCGCCGCACCTTGGCTTCCTTGAACAGGTCGTAGCCGCCGAACACTTCATCCGCACCTTCGCCGGTCAGCACGACCTTGTAGCCGTGCGCGCGCACGCTGCCGGCGAGCAGCATCAGCGGCACCGGCGCGGTGCGCAACACCGGCGTTTCGGCATGGCGGATCAGTCGCGGGAACGCTTCGCCGATGTCGCGGCGCGTGCAGCGCAGGGTGGTGTGCTCGGTCCCGAGGTGCCGCACCATCGCCTGCTGGTAGTCGCTTTCGTCGAACTCACCGTCCTCGAATGCGACCGAGAACGTGCGTACCGGCGTATCGGTGAAACTGCGGATCATCGCGACGATACCCGACGAATCGAGGCCGCCGCTGAGATAGGCGCCGACCGGGACGTCGGCGCGCAGTTGCAGGCGAACGGCATCGATCAGCAGTTCGCGCAGCTCTGCGGCCGCAGCGTCCACGCTCAGCGGGTACCGCGATGGCGAAGTGTCGGCGGCGTCGGGGAACGTCCAGTCCCAATACTGGCGCAGTGTCTCGCGGCCGTCGTGCTCGATCGCCAGCGTATGTCCCGGCGGAAGGCTGTCGATGCCGCGATAGACCGTGTGCGGTTCGATCGGCGACCAGGTGGCGAAGGTTTCGGCAATGCCCAGCGGATCCAGTGCGGCGCACGCCGGCAGCACCGCGAGCAGCGCCTTGGTTTCGGATCCGAACCACACCCGGCCGCCGCTGCGCGCGAGATACAGCGGGCGGATGCCGGCGCGGTCGCGCGCCAGCACCAGCCGCCGCCGTTCGCTGTCCCAGAGCGCGATCGCGAACTGACCGTTGAGGCTTTCGACGAAACGGTCGCCGTCGCGGTCGTACAGATGCACGATCACTTCGGTGTCGGAACGGGTGTAGAACGTGCGGCCTTCGGCTTCGAGTTCGCGCCGCAGTTCGACGAAATTGAAGATCTCGCCGTTGAACACCGTCCACACCGTGCCGCGCGGATTGCGGATCGGCTGATCGCCGGTGGCCAGGTCGATGATCGACAGCCGCGCGTGCGCCAGGCCGATGCCGTCTTCGACGTGGTAGCCGTAGCCGTCAGGCCCGCGATGGGCGAGGGTGTGGATCATCCGCTGCAGGAGGGCGTGCGCGTTTTCCGGGACGATCGCCGTTCCGCCGTGGCCCGCACCGCTGAAGCCGGCAATTCCACACACGTGTCGTATCCCCTGTTTGCAATGCGGCCTTGCATCGGCCAATGGCCGGTTGAACGCGAAAACCGCCGCCGGCCAGCCACCCCTGGCTTGCGGTCGCCGTCGATCAGCGCTTCGCGACGGCGGCCAGGGCTTCTTCGCAGACGCGCAGCGTATCGCCTGCGACCGCGTCCCAGCCGCGCGAGAACCGCCGCGACAGTGCCTCCTCGTCCCACCGCCGGTCCAACGCATCGCGCAGGCCCGCGGCCAGTGCGACCGGGTCGCGCGCGGCGACCAGCAGGCCGCAATCGGCATCCACCACTTCGGGAATGCCGCCGACCGGCGTCGCCACCACCGGCCGGCCGCAGGCCAGGGCTTCGACCAGCACATTCGGATGGCCTTCGGAATAGCTGGGCAGGGTGACCAGGTCCGACGCCGCCATCCAGCGCGCGACCTCGTGCGGCCCCTGTGCGCCGGGCAGGTGGACGCGCAGCGTAGGCCCGGCTGCGACCCTGGCTTCCAGCTCGGCGCGCATCGGGCCTTCGCCGACCAGCGCCAGTTGCAGCTTCGGCCGTTGCGGCGCCAGCAATGTCATCGCATCGAGCAGCTCGCGCAAGCCTTTTTCCGGAACCAGACGGCCGACGTAGACCACCAGCTCGGCGTCTGCGTCCAATTGCAATGCCGCGCGCGCCTCGTTGCGGTCGCGCGGGTGGAAGATCGTCGCGTCGCAGCCGTTGGGAATCGCGCGGATGCGCGTCGGGTCGGCGTCGTAGTCGTGCGCCGCGACCCGGCCCAGGTCCTCGCTGACCACCAGGATCCGCTGCGCGGCATGCAGGACCGGCCGGGTCAGGCGACGGCTCACGGCATCGCGCACGCGCAGATCCGAGCCGCGTGCGCCGACCACCAGCGGCAGCCCCGCACGCCGTGCCGCATGCATCGCGCCGAAAGCATCCGGGTAGAGCCAGTACGACAGCACCACGTCGGGCGCGAACTCGCGCAGCGGCGCGTGCAGGGTGCGTGCGCAGAGCCAGCCGTTGAAGGGCCGGGTCAACAGCGG
Source organism: Thermomonas sp. (assembly GCA_020692565.1). GTDB lineage: Bacteria > Pseudomonadota > Gammaproteobacteria > Xanthomonadales > Xanthomonadaceae > Lysobacter_I. Next base: position 32,923 of record JAIMKJ010000006.1, on the reverse strand, counting down.
CAGCGCCGGGTATTCGACGTAGCGCACATCGCAGTCCGGCAGCGTATGCGCGGGATCGGCAGCGCGGAACAGATAACTGCGCGGCCTGGCCCAACGCGGATACCTTGCGACCGGACTGAGCACGCGCGCATCGGCGATCTTCGAGAGCGCGCGCACGGTCTGGTAGATCGGCCGGCCGCGATTCGGTTCGCCGGCGATCGGGAACTGCGAGGTGACGATCAGCAGGCGCATGCGCTGCTGGCCGCCGACGCTGGTCGCGAACGACTTCCGCCCGTATGCGAAGACATCAACGATCCGCCTCGCCGAACGTGATGTCCAGGCCTTTGCGCACGCCGATCCGCGGCGTCCAGCCCAACACGTCGCGCGCCGCGGCGATGTCGAAATGGGTCAGCGGTCGCAGCGAGTGCACGCGATAGCGGGTCAGCGGCACGTCGCGTTTAAGCGCTCGGCCCAGCATTTCGACGCCGAAGCCCAAGCACAGGAACATCCATTGCGGCACCCATAGCAGTTTCAGTTTTTCGCCCTGGCTGCGTTTGCAGCGGCGCAGGTATTCGTTGCGGTCGACCGAACCGGCATCGACCAGATTGAAGGTGCGGCCCAGCGCCTGCGGCGATTCCGCCGCCAGCAGCAGCGCGTCCACGATATCGTCGCGATAGACCAGCGGCAGCATCTGCGAACCGCTGCCGATCGCGATCCAGCGGCCGGCCAATGCGATCGTGCCGTTCGGCGTCGCGTGTTCGGCGCCGGGACCGAAGATCTGGCCCGGGCGCAGGATCACCGCGGGCAGATGCGTTTTCGAGATCGCATCGGCGACCATCCGTTCTGCGGTGAGCTTGGTCTGCGTGTATGCGCCGCGCAACTGCGGGTGCGGTTCGAAACGATAGTCTTCGGTCAGCACGTCGTCGTTGCGGCGACCGGCGTGGTCGAACACGCTCATCGAACTCACGTACACCAGTCGCGTGGTCGCGTGTCTGCGACAGGCGTCGAGCACGTTGCGCGTGCCCCAGACCGTGCCGGCCTCGAAATCGCGGGGGCCGCCGCGCATCGCCGCACCGACGTGATGGACGATGCCGACACCGGCCACGGCATGATCGACGATGCGCGGGTCGCCGAGATCGCCGATCACCATCTGGATGTGGTCGTCGCGGAACGCGGCGACCGGGCGGCGCACCAGCACGCGCACGGTCTTGCCCTGCGCGCGCAGCGCCGCGACCACCGCGCGGCCGAGGAAACCGGCGGCACCAGTGACCAGCGCATCGGCCGGCGGCAGTGGGGCGTAGCGCGCTTCAAGCTGCTGCAGACGGATGCGATCGGGTTCGGCGCACAGCGGATCGAGCAGGCGCGCCAGGCGCAGCCCGTCCTCGGCGGTGAACGGTGGTGTTTCGTCGTCGCGCACCGCGCGCGCGAAGGCCTCCGCGCCGCTCTGGATGCCGGGCGAGGGTTTCAGCCGGCCGGTGGCGAAGCGCAGCACGTTCATCGGAATCCGGAACACGTCCTTCGCCGCACTGAAGAACGCGTTGAGCAGGATGCCGATGAACTTCGGTCCCGGCAGCACGCGATGGATGCGGCAGATCTGGGTGAAGCGATCGACTTCGATGATCCCGCGCGTGCCGCGTACGATCAGGCGATTTTCCATCGGCCGCGCATTCCACGACAGCAGCAGCCGGCCGATACCCGTCTCGCCCTGCGCCTGCGCCTGCCATTCGTCGAAGCCGGGATTCGGATCGCCGCCGCGCGACTGGTAATGCACCTCGACCCGGGAGATCGCGCCGAGAAAGGCTTCGATCGTGTAAAGCCCATGCACGCCGAGGTCGCGGAACGGATACGAACCCTGGGTCGCCATGCCCGGCAGCGGGCCGCCCGCATACGGCGGGTACTCGGAGTTGCGCACGATGTCGACCGACAGCACGTCGCCGATGTCGCCGTTCTTCGCCGCATCGAGCGCGCGCATCAGCACCGGATCGAACAGATCGGAGTGATTCACCCCGAGTTTCAGTCCGGTCTCCCGCGACTTTTCGAGCATCCGCTCGCAGTCGGCGACGGTGTCGGCCATCGGTTTTTCGACCAGCACATGGCAGCCCATGTCCATCGCCGCGATCGCCAGCGTCGCGTGCGACGACGGCGGCGTCAGTACATGGACCATGTCGGGCTGCGCGTCGGCCAGATCCGCCAGGGTGGTGGCGACTCTGCCGATCTTGAACCGTTTCGCCAGCGCCTCGGCGGCGGGCAGGTGGTTGTCGCACAAGCCGACGATGTCGACGAAATCCAGTCGCGACAGCGCGGCCAGATGGTGCGTGGCGACATAGCCGGCACCGACGACGGCGACGCGGAGCTTGCGGGAAACGATGGAAGTCATGAACGGACGGTTCGAGAAGAAGACGGGGCGAGACGTGCGGCGACATCGGCCAGCACCGATGCGACGCGCGCATCCCAGGTCTGATCGGCGACCGAGGCGATCCGCGACGCTGCCGCACCCGGTGCGTTGTCGATCACGGCGGCATCGAGCGCGGCGAGGAACCCCTCGCGGTCGTCGACCAGCCGCACCCACTGCGAGAACGTCTCGATCTCGGGATTGCGCACGCTGACCACCGCTTTGCCGGCGGCGAGATACTCGCGCAGTTTCAGCGGATTGGCGTTGGCGACCTGACGATTCAGGCGATACGGGATGATCGCGGCGTCGAAGGCCTTCGACCATGCGGGCAGCGTCGCGTACGGCTGCGAACCGGCGAGGCATACGTTCGGCAGCGCGCGCAGACCATCGACCGCGACGTGCGCGTGGCCGACAAGCAGGAAGCTCCACTGTGGTCGCTGTCGCGCCAGCCATTCGATCAGCGGCACATCGATCCATTCGTGGATCGAACCGATGTAGCCGATCACCGGACGCGGCAGATCGCGGGCGAGGGCGGGCAGTTCAGTCGCCGGATCCTGCGCTTTCGCGAACAGATCGACATCCACGCCGTGCGGCGAGAAAATCGTGCCCGGATTGAGCGCGCGCTTGCCTTCGACCAGTGCCGGCGGTGCGACGAACAGCAGGTCGGCGCGGCGGCTGAGATGGAGGTCGCGCTGTGCGATCAGCGCAGCGTCCACGCCCGGATGCGCGGCGTAATCGTCGATGCAGTAATACACGCAGAGGTCTTCGTCGAGCCTGCCGGCGAGGAAGCCCGGGTGCGGCACCACGAACCACGAAATGCGCTTGCGGATGCCGGCGAGGCGCAGCGCGCGGCGCACGGCCCAGCGGCCGAACAGCCGGTTGAAGGCATCCACGCCCGGCAGGCGCCGGAACGGAAGCTGCGGCACCGTGCAGTGCCACAGGTTGTGGGCGACCTGCGTCGGCCGTCTGAACGTCGCCAGCAACTTCCGCACCGCACGTTTGAGGTCGCGGCCGGACGCATTCGGTGCGCGCATGCCCGGCGAATCGACATACAGCAGCGGCACGCTGCGCGCGAGCCGCGCCGCGACGTGATGGCTGCTGGTGCGATTCTCGGCATACCAGTCGTTGCCGAAATAGACGATGCCGTAGCCTTGGAGTGGCTTTGCGATGTGCGGCTGTCGATCTGCGGTGTTCATGACGGACGCCGCCGCCAGGGTTGACGCGTAGAGCCAGAGCAAATCCCCCCGCCGCCTGCTGCGCAGACGTCGACCCCCTTTTTCAAAGGGGGTAATGGGGCGGCGCGTTTCGGTTGGCGGCGCTTCGACAGCATCGTTTGATCGCTGCGATTCCGCTCTCGCGTGGCGTAATCGCCCCGTTGAGGACGGTCGTGATTCTCGCTGCGACAAGAGCTGTCATCCCCCCTTTGGAAAAGGGGGGCAGGGGGGATTCGCTTTTCGCCCGAATGTCCGCAGCGCTGTGTCTCAACCCTCATCGCGCCACCATCCGATCAGCCACGCCGTGCCGCCGTGGAAAATCCAATCCTTCTGCAGACCGGGCACGGCATCCAGATGCGGGCCGATGCGGCCGCAGGCCGGGGCGAAGAACGTTACCAGCCCGTTGCGTCCGAGATGTCGCATCCGCGCGATGGTGTTCTCCGGTTCGCTGAGGTAGTAAAGCACTTCGCAGGCGGTGACCAGATCGAAACGATGGCGCTGGTCGCCCCAGGGCTGTCCGAAAATGTCGGTCGCCTCGAAATGCGCATGCGGCAGGCGTTTGCGCGCGCGCTCCACCGCCTGCGCGCTCACGTCCACGCCGTACTGCGCATCGCTGAGCCGGGCGAAATAATCGGTCTGATGGCCTTCGCCGCAGCCGAGCTCGAGTACGGAGCCGACCCGTCCGAACGCGCGTTCGATCGCCGCGTTGGTCGCTTCGAAGCGCGCGCGCTCCAGATCCGATGCCATGTTCCAGGGATCTTCGACGCTGTAGGCCAGATCCAGGCGATCGACATTATCGCTGCCGCCGACGCCGCGCAGGGCGTATTTCATCCACAGACGACGGCGCGCCTTGCGCAGCAGTGTGGCCGCTCGTGTGAACACCGGCGTCATCGCTCAGCGGCAGCGGTCGTCGGCGGTCGCCGCGACATCGACCCGCGCTGCCGACACCGGCAGCGGGCGCAATGGCGAGCTGTACCAGCCCACGACTTTGTCGCAGCGGAATTCCACCCAGGACGGACCGTAGGTCCAGCGCAGCGCATGCATGTCGAGCGGTTCCCCCAGAATATTCCGCACCGTGTCTTTCCCCTGGCCCGGCGCGATCTGTGCAGCGACCGTCCTGGCCTGTGCGTCGATGCGCCCGGTGTGTTCGTCGACATGGTCGGCGTCGTCTTCGCCCCGACTGGCGATCCGCCAGCCCAGCAACGCGACCGCGATCAGTGCGATTGCGACGAAGTAACGCGCAATCCTGCCGAAACCGGCCGCGGGGATCTCATGCGCAACAGCATCCGTACGTCGCCATGCGTCGGGCTGCGACGATCCGCAGCCTTCGTCGGCGAGCAGGCCGGGAAGCATCACGCCCGGCAAGCGCCCGAAACGCGCGTGGAAATCGAGCGCCGCATCGTAGCGTCGATTCAATTGCTGCAGGCGTCCGGTATCCTCTGCGCTGCCGCCCTGGTCAGGATGCAGTTTCGACACGCGCCTGCGCCATGCGCCGCGCAACTCGGCGAGCGAGCAGGTCGCATCGATCCCGAGCTCGCGATAAAGCGCTGCGAAATCGGTGTCTTCGGACATGCCCGCTCCAGGAAGGCGCTCGTTGCGAGGCGCGCAGTGGACCGCGTTCGATCCGTGAATGCAAGCGACCTGTCGACGATCGCCGCTGGCGGGCGAATCGTCGTCCGGTGAACCCCGGAAAATGCGTTATGCGTGGAGTCACGGGGGATTCGATGAGCGGTAACGGTGTGCAAGCGGGTCACAATCGCGCGTCGGCCGCTCGGCGGCCGCGTCTGGCGCGCGCGCTCCAGCGTGTGGGCGCGCTGTCGATGATCGGACGCCTGCGCGCCGCACTCCGTCACGACGTGCGCATCCTGGCCTACCACCGCGTGCTGGAATCGGTGGAGCCGGCAGGTTTCCGCTTCGATCCGGGTCTGATCAGCGCCAGCGAAGAGGCATTCCGCGAACAGATCGCCATCGTCAAGCGTCGCTGTTCGCCGATGCGTTTCGGCGAGATCATCGCTCGTCTCGATCGGGGGCGGTCGCTGCCGCGGCGCGCGGCGTTGATCACGTTCGACGACGGCTACGACGACAATTACCGCATCGCCTGGCCGATCCTGCGCGACGCCGGGGTTTCAGCGATGTTCTTCGTATCCACGGGTCATATCGAATCCGGCCGCCCCTACGCCTACGACTGGCTGACGCATATGGTGTGCGTGACCCGCGCCGAGCGTCTGCAGATGCCCGAGTTGGCGATCGACTGGCGGTTGCCCGACACGCTGCAAGGCCGCCGCGCCGTGGCCAGCGCTGTGCTGGATCGGATCAAGACGCTCGACGCCAGCGCCCAGCAGGCACTGATCGCGCGACTGCAGCGCGACTGGTCGCTGCCTGCGGACAGGGGGCATCCGGATTGCCGGCCGATGACGTGGTCGCAGTTGCGCGAGATGCGCGACGGCGGCATGGAGGTGGGGTCGCACGGCGTGGATCATCAGATGCTGGCGAAAATGACGCCGACGGCGATGCGCGAGGAACTGGTGGCTTCCAAGCATGCGATCGAGCGCGCGCTGGGCGGCGAAGCGCAGGTGATCTCCTATCCGGTGGGCGGTTCCGACGCTTACGACGCGACCGTCATCGCAGCGGTCCGCGACGCCGGCTATCGCCTGGGATGCAGCTATCGCGCCGGGCCCGAGCGGATGCGGCCTGAGTCGCGCTACGACCTGCGGCGGATTCCGGTCGAACGCGACGTCTGCCGCGACTGGTTCGAAGGCATGCTGGCGCTGCCGGAAGTGTTCTGTTACCGCTCCAGAAGCAGGCTCTGAGCGCCATGTTCGTCGCGATGATGCTTTATCTGTTGCTGGTGCTGATCCGACCGCAGGACTATCCGGCGCTTGTCGACAGCTTCGACCTGCCGTTGCAGCCGATCATGCTGGTCGCCGCCGCCGGCTTCTGGCTGCTGTCGCCGCGCAAGCATTTCGATGCTCCGCAGTATCCGGTGCTGCTGATGTTCTTCGGCGTGCTGATGGTGTCGCACGTCTTCAACGGCTGGATCGGCGGCGCGCTGGAACAGTTCGAGAAATTCGCGCCGGTGGTGCTGGCCTTCGTGGTGTTCGCGAATGGCCTGGGCCGGCGCACTCGCGTGCTCGCGACGATGGCCGTGTTCGCGCTGTGCGCAGCGGTGCTGGCGATCCACGGCATCGAACAGCAGCAGACCGGCATCGGCTGGACCGGCATCGGGCTGTCGCAGGGCACGCGTATCCAGTACGTGGGCATCTTCAACGATCCCAACGATCTGGGCATGCTGTTCGTCGCCTGCGTGCCGATGGCGATGTACCTCAGTGGGCGCGGCGGGCTGATGGGGCTGCGCAGGCTGTTCTGGCTGGCCGTCGCCGGCATTCTGGTCTACGGCGTGTATCTGACCGATTCGCGCGGTTCGCTGCTGGCGCTGCTGGCGGTGATGGGCGTCTACATCTGGCAGCGCAGGGGGCTGTTCGTGGCCGGTCTGCTCGGTTGCATGGCGGTGGGCGTGTTGCTGGCGTTGCCGTCGCGCTTCAACGAGATCGATGTCGAGGAAGCTTCGGCGCAGGGACGCGTGGACTCGTGGTACGAGGGCCTGCAGATGTTCCAGGGGCATCCGCTGTTCGGGGTCGGCCCGGACATGTACTCCGAGTATCACCATCTCACCGCCCACAATTCGTTCGTGCTGGTGTTGGCCGAGACGGGCATCATCGGATACACGCTGTGGCTGGCGCTGGTGTTCTATTGCTTCCGGATGATGTGGACGGGTTCGCGACCGCTCGGCGAGCTGTCGTGGGAAAGTACCGTCGCGCCCGAAGCCGACGGCGACGCCGAGACCGCGCTGGCCGAACTCGATGCGCTGGAGGCCGGCATCGCCGAAGGACGCGCGATCGCAATGACGCTGCTGTTGTCGCTGGTCGGGTTCTTCGTTTCGGCGTTCTTCCTCAGCCGCAGCTACATCGTCGTCCTGTACCTGCTGGCCGCGCTGGTCGTCGCGCACTACGCCGACATGCGTCGTGAGGATCCGGCCTTGCCGCGGTTCCCGCTCGGCAACGATATTCTGATCATGCCCGCGATCGCCGTCGGCAGCGTCGTCGGGCTCTACGTGCTGGTCAAGCTGCTGCTGGTGATGGGATGACGCTCCGCGCGCGCACGCTCCGCAACACGCTGTTCTCGTCGGTCGCGATGTATACCGAGTTCGCGCTCGGCATGCTGACCTCGATCGTCATCGCCCGCCACCTGGGGCCGGAAGGCTTCGGCGCCTACAGCGCGGTGATCCTGCTGGTGGGCATGGGCGTGGCGGCTACCAACTCCGGCACCGCCAGCGCTGCGATCAAGTTCGTCGCCGAACTGCGCGGCGGCGGACGCGAGGGTCAGGTGCGGCCGCTGGTCGCGTATCTGCGTCGGGCGCAGCGGGGGTTCCTCGCGGTAGCGCTGTTGATCGGCGCCCTGCTGTTGTGGCTGGCGGGCCATCGGGTCGCCCCCACGTTCGATCATGGTGTGCTGTTCGCGTTCCTGGCGATCGCCATCGCGCTGCGCGCCGGCTACATGTTCAACATCGGCGTGGCCAAGGGGCTGGAGAATTTCCGGATCAACGCGATGGTCGCGCTGTTCTCCACGCCGCTGAATCTGGGCATGGTGCTGGCGGTGATCTGGCTGGATCTGCCGGTGGAATGGCTGTTCGGCGTGTTCCTGCTGTCGGGCGTGATGTTCTATGGCATGTCGCGCAGGCAATTGCGGCCGCTGCTGCCGCCCGGCGAGGACCAGCCGGCGTTGCCGGAGGATCTGGTGCCGCGCGTGCGCCGACAGATGGTCTACAGCACGCTGATCGTCACCGTGGGCTTCATCGTTTCCAGCGAAATCGAAGTGCTGTTCCTCAACGCCTACGCCGATCCGCACGCCGCAGGCCAGTTCAAGGTCGGCTATCAGTTGGCGAGCGGTGCGGCGATGCTGGTGCCCGGGGTGTTCGGCGCGCTGCTGCTGCCGATGATGGCGAACGCATTGAGCCAGGGGCGTGAAGTCGCCGGGCATCGCTTCGCGGCGTCTTCCGCGTACCTGATGCTGCTTGCGGCGCCGCTGGTGGCGTTCGGGATGGTACTGTCCGATCCGCTGATCGGTCTGCTGTATGGCCCCGAGTACGAGGAGGCGTCCACGGTGTTCGCGGTCTGCCTGGCCGGTGTCGCCATCATCACTTCGGCGCAGGGCGCATCGAGTCTGTTGATCAGCGCCGACCGTCAGCGCGCGGTGCTGGTACTGATTCTCGTCTGCGGCATGTTGAAGCTGGGTCTGGATGCCTGGCTGATCCACATCGACGGGTTGCGCGGTGCGCTGATCGCATTCGCGGTGGTGGCGGCGGTGAACGTGGTGTCCTACACCACGCTGGCGATCCGCGAATGCGGCGTCTCGCCCGACTGGGGGCGGCTGGTGCGGACCGTGCTCGCCAGCGCGCTTGCCGCAGGTCCGCTGCTGCTGGTGCATCGCCACCTTCCCGCATGGGCCGAACTGCTGGTCGGCGGTCTGCTGGCGGCGACGCTCTACCTGCCGCTGACCCTGATCCTGGGCTGCTGGACCCGCAACGACATCGCCCACATGCAGCAACTGCACCAGCGCCTGCTGCGCGGGCGCCCGCGCTTCGGCGCACGCCTGCTCGGCTGGGCGCATGCGCGCGCGACGCCGGCTGGAGCGCTGCCATGACCGGTCTGTACGAGCCGCTGTTCCGGCGCGTGCTGTATCCGGCCTACGAATCGGCCCTGCGCCGACGGAAGACACTGGCCTATCTGCGCGAGTACGAGCGCGACCAGTGGCGTTCGGCCGACGAACTGGACGCCCTGCAGTGGCGCAAGCTGCAGCGCCTGATCGCGCACTGCTGGGATCGCGTGCCGTTCTACCGGCGCTGGTGGGGCGATGCCGGCGTCACCGCTGCCGCGGATATCCGCAGCCGCGAGGACTACGCGCGGCTGCCGATCCTCACCAAGCCGGTGATCCGCGCACATGCCGAGTCGACGCATGCCGAATCGATGATCGCGCCGGCGCATCGCGACGCGCTGTTCTACAAGACCACCGGAGGTTCCACCGGCGAGCCGCTGCGCTTCGGCTACACCCGCGAAAGCTACGAGCGCCGGGTCGCGGTGATGTTCCGCGGGTACGCCTGGTCGGGCGCGCATCTCGGTCAGCGCACCGCGTACCTGTGGGGCGCGCCGGTCGCCGCACCCGCAGGCCTCCCTCTGTTCAAGGACCGTCTGTACCACGCCGCATTCAACCGTCGGATGCTCAACGCCTTCGACATGAGCGAAGCGCGGATGGCCGAGTATGCGACCGCGCTGGATCGCTTCAAGCCCGAAACCATCGTGTCCTACGTCGGGCCGATCGTGGAACTGGCCCATTGGATCGAGCGCAATGGCCGCGAGATCCATCGTCCGCAGCGCATCCTCGGTGCTGCCGAAGCGCTGCTTCCGCACCAGCGCGCACTGCTGCAGCGCGTCTTCGGCGCGCCGGCCTACGATACCTACGGCTGTCGCGAATTCATGCTGATCGCGGCCGAATGCGAAGCCCGCGACGGCCTGCATCTCAACATCGATCATCTGCACGTCGAATTCGCCGCCGGGCCGGATGCGACCGGTCCCAGCGACCTGATCGTCACCGATCTGCACAACGACGGCATGCCGCTGATGCGCTACGTCAACGGCGACCTGGGCACGCCCGGCCACCGGCACTGCGCCTGCGGTCGCGGCCTGCCGAAGCTGGCCAGGGTCGATGGACGCAAGCTCGACGCGCTGCGGCTGCGCGACGGCCGGCTGGTGCCGGGCGAATACATCGTCTACCTGTTCCTGCCCATCGTCGGTATCAAGCAGTACCAGGTGGTGCAGCGCGAGCTGGATGCGTTGTGTGTGCGGCTGGTGCCGGACGCAGGCTACGCCCCGGCCGTCCACGATGTCATTCGCACGAGTCTCCACACGCTCACCGGCGATGGCGTGCGCATCGACTTCGAGACCGTCGACGCGATCGCGCTCACCGCCAGCGGCAAGCGTCGCGTCACCGTCTGCGAGCTTCCGGCATGAGCGGCGGTTCGCTGCAGTCGCCTCTCGACATCGTTCATGTGGTCGAGAATCTCGAACGCGGTGGTCTCGAACGCATGGTCATCGATCTGGCCGGCGTGCAGCGCGCGGCGGGACATCGCTGTCGGGTGATCTGTCTGTTCCAGCCCGGTGCGCTCGCGGGAGAACTGGAAGCGCAGGACATCGCGGTGCATGCTTGCCGCAAGCGCGGCGGCTTCGACCTCGCCGCGCTGCGTCGGCTGCGCGGCTGGTTGCGCGCGTTCCCCGGCGCGGTCGTCCATACCCACAACGCCAATGCGCACTACCACACCGTCGCGGCCGCGGTCTGCCTGCCGCTCGCGCGACTGGTGAACACCCGTCACGGCATGGGTGCGGCGCAGCCGCATAGCCGGGGCGAATGGTTGTACCGGCGCACGATGCGCCGCACCGACAGCGTCGCAGCGGTCTGCGAGGCCGCGCGCGCGCGCTTCGCGCAGCAGGGCGTGTCGCCGCGCGGGCGATTGCTGTCGGTGCCGAACGGTATCCGCATCGACCGCTTCGCGCCGGCATCGGAAGAACGCCGCGCCGCGTTGCGCAGCGATCTCGGGCTCGTGCCGGGAACGCGCATCGTCGGCACCATCGGCCGCTTGAACCCGGTCAAGGACCAGGCCACGCTGCTGCATGCGTTCGCGCGCGTGCATCGCGAATTCGCCGATACCGCGCTGGTGCTGGTCGGCGATGGCGTATTGCGCGCGGCGCTGGGGGCGCAGGCCGCCGCGCTGGGCCTCGGCGACGCCGTACGTTTCCTGGGCGACCGCAGCGACGTGCGCGAGTTGCTGCAGGGCTTCGATGCTTTCGCGCTATCGTCGCTGAGCGAAGGTTATTCGATGGCGCTGCTGGAAGCCTGCGCCAGCGGTCTGCCGATTGTGGCCACCGATGTCGGCGGCAATCGCGAGATCGTGGTCGATGGCCGCAACGGGCTGCTGGTGCCGCCGGCCCGCGACGATGCGCTGGGCGAAGCGCTCGCGACGCTGCTGCGCGATCCCGCCGCGACCGCAGGCATGGGCCGGGCCGGGCGCGACTGGGCGCTGCGCGAGGCCTCGGTCGAGGCCATGTCCCTGCGCTACGACGCGCTTTATCGGGAGGCATGAGTCGATCGCATGTGCATCCGCCGTCTCCTCCGGATCGCCCCCACAGCGTCCGATTCCGGGCGTTCCCATCGATGCTGCGCAAGGGCCGTGCCGGCGCCCGGATTGCGTTCTCCTGACTATTCGACGACATGAATCCCCGCCCCAGAAAACTCAAGGTGCTGCGATGGCTGCCCGATCGCTGGGTGCTCACCCGTGGTGTGCGCCGCGGCCGAGTCCTGTATCTGACCTTCGACGACGGTCCGCATCCGGAGCACACGCCGGCTCTGCTGGCGTTGCTGGCGAAGCATCGCGTCCGCGCGACCTTCTTCCTGATCGGACAGCAGGCCGAGCGTCATCCCGAACTGGTGCGGCAGATCGTGCGCGATGGTCACGTGCTGGGCAACCATTCGTGGACACATCCGCAGTTCGAGCGTCTCGGCCTGGCCGAACAGCGCGCGGAAATCGAACGCACGGATCGGTTCCTGCAGCGCTTCGACGGCGTCGCGCGCCACGATTTCCGGCCGCCGCGCGGGGTCATGCCGCGACCGATGGTGCTCGACTGCATCCGTCGCGGTCGCCGCATCGCCTACTGGTCCTACGACAGTCTGGACTACAGCCAGCGGCCGACGGAAGCGCTGATCGACACGGCGCGACGGTATCCGCCGAAGGCCGGCGAGATCCTGCTGATGCACGACGACAGTGTGCGATCGCTGGAACTGCTGCAGACGATGCTGCCGGTGTGGGCGGCGGACGGTTTCATCTTCGAATCCCTGCAGCCGGCCTGAGCGGCCGAACGCGGACATACACACACATTCAGGGGACATGAGATGAACGGAGATCGAAGCACCCGGGGGCGGCATTGAACGCAGCCGTCGTCATCGCGTTCTGCGGACTGTTGCTCGCGGCCGCGGTCGCCGCGCTGGTGGTGCGCGACATGCGCAAGCGCAACATGCATCTGTGGTTGTTGCATTATCTGCGCCGACGCGTACCGGTGGTGAGCGACCGTCCGGTGCACGTCATGTTCTGTTTCGTCGACCACTTCGAACCGATGTGGAAGGGCGCCGATCCTGAGATCCAGCGTCGGCGCGTCGACCGCTGGTGCGCGGAATACCGCACGCTGGCCGGTCGCCACCGCGACGCCGATGGTCGCCCGCCGCAGCACAGCTTCTTCTACCCGGAAGAGGAATACGCCGAGGAACACCTCGACAAGCTGGCGTCGCTGTGTTCCGACGGCTTCGGCGAGATCGAAGTGCATCTGCACCACGACAACGATACCGAACAGAATTTCCGCGTCTCCATCGGCCGTTTCTGCAAGACCCTGCATGAGAAGCACGGCGCGCTGTCGCGCGATCCGGAAACCGGCGAGCTGAAGTTCGGTTTCATCCACGGCAACTGGTGCCTGGACAATTCGCGCGCCGACGGCCGCTGGTGCGGCATCGACAACGAATTGATCCTGCTGCGCGAAATCGGCTGCTATGCCGACTTCACCCTGCCGTCGGCGCCCAGCGATACCCAGACCGCCACCGTCAACAGCATCTATTACGCCACCGACGATCCGCTGGCGCCGAAATCGCACGACACCGGCGCGCCTGTGAAAGTCGGCGGCGGCACCCGCGGCGACCTGATGATCGTGCAGGGGCCGCTGGCCCTGAACTGGCGCGAGCGGCGCATGGGCGCGATGCCGCGCATCGAGAACGCCGACGTGCGCAAAAACTGCCCGCCCACCGAAGCGCGTGTCGATCTGTGGGTGAAGACCGGCGTGCATGTCGAAGGCCGTCCGGAGTGGGTGTTCGTGAAGATCCACACCCACGGCACCCAGGAACACGACATCGACACGCTGCTGGGCGAACCGGTGGATGCGATGCATCGTTATCTGGAAAGCCGCTACAACGACGGCAAGCGCCACGTCCTGCACTACGTGACTTCGCGCGAGGCCTACAACATCATCAAGGCCGCCGAAGCCGGCGAGCAAGGTGATCCGGGCCAGTACCGCGATTACCTGTTGCCGCCGCCGCGCTCGTCGTGGGCGGGCGGGCGCAAGGCGCGCGGCGCGTGAGCGGGGCTGTTCCCGCGACTATCGACGATGTTGTCGCGAAAGTCGGTGCCATCGCCGGAACGGCGAAAGTGAGCGTGATCATGCCGGCTTACAACGCCGCCGCCACGCTGCAAGAATCGATGGATTCGGTGTTCGCGCAGACCCACGCCGATGTCGAGTTGCTGGTGATCGACGACTGTTCGAAGGACGCGAGCTGGGACATCGTCCAATCCATGGCCGCGCGCGAACCGCGGCTGGTGCCGATCCGCATGACGCGCAACGGTGGGGTCGCCGCCGCGCGCAATACCGGCATCGAAGCCGCCACCGGTACGCACATCGCCTTCCTCGACAGTGACGACCGCTGGCTGCCGGACAAGCTCGCGCAGCAGCTCGCGCACATGCGGGCGACCGGGACGTTCATCAGCTACACCGCCTACCGCCGTTTCGACGAAAGCGGCCGTGAGCTATCGATCGTGCGGCCGCCTGCGGAGGTGCGTTATGCCGACATGCTCAAGAGCAATCGCATCGGCAACCTCACCGGTCTCTACGACCGCGCACTCGGCGACGGTCGCTTCCAGCGCATCGGCCACGAGGATTACGTGTTCTGGCTGGCGATGGTGCGTCGCGCGGGCATTGCACGCCGCGTGCCGAGTCTCGAGCCGCTGGCCGAATATCTCGTGCGCAGCGGATCGCTGTCCGCCGACAAGCGCAGGGCGGCGCAGTGGCAGTGGAACATCTATCGCAACGTCGAAGGGCTGGGGCGCGCGCGCGCCGCGTGGTATTTCGCGCATTACGCGGCCATCGCCGTCGGCAAACGCCGATAGGCGTGTCGTAGAGCGGCCGTGAGGCCGCCACCTTGTGTTCCTCAACAACGCCAGCGCCCTGACGATTCATTTGCATCGGCCGCGGGCGCGGCATCGGCCGTATTCGTGTCTCTGTTTCGTCCTGGGGCGGCCTCAAGGTCGCTCTACGGGATTACACGGATTACACCGCGAGTCGGGGCTCGATGATCGCGTTGTCGGTCATCACCCCGGGATTGCCGGTGATGGCCGCAGCGGCGAGATAGAGCATCTTGCCGATGATGGTGCCAGGACCGTCCCAGTATTCGGCGCGTTCGATCTCGACGCGGATCAGGATCAGGTTCGGATCGTCCTTGCCCTGCGGGAAGAAGATCGACATCGCCGGCGACCACAATGTCTCGATGCGCGCCTGATCGTGGATCAAACGCGCGGGGCCGGAAATCGAGACATAGCTGTTGTCGCTGCGGTCTGCGTAGCTCAGGCCGACGTGCGGCTTGGCGCGGATTTCCTGCGCCTTTTCGCTGGTCGCATCGGTGACGAACCAGAGCGCGCCCTCGGCGTCGAATTCCAGCGTCTGCAGCGGGCGCGACATGACGGTGCCGTCGGCAGCGACGGTGTTGAACATCGCGACCTGCGTCTCGGCGATGAGTTTGCGAAGCGTCTCGAACTGCGGATCCTGCGTCTGCATGGCGGCTCTCCTGATCGTGGCGTAGATTCTTGCCTGCATTGGATGAACCGATCCGGTCGCGGCGGAATGGCGCCGCAGGTTTAACGTGCACGCAACGAATCGATGGTTTCCCGCACGCAAAATGATGCGCGCGCATGCATGGTGCAATCCGGATCGTGCAGGTTGCGCGATGGCGTGTGATGCGCTGTGGGAGCGGTGGAAGCCGCGACCGGCTGCGGCGAATCTTTCCGGAGGTCGTCGCGACTTCCGTCGCTCCCACAGGGGGCGCGACCTCTGACGTGTTCTTGTAGGAGCGGCGGGAGCCGCGACAGGCTGCGGTGAGTTTCCGGAAGTGCTTCGCGACTTCCGTCGCTCCTGCCTGCAAGGCCGGGTCAGTCGCCCCGGGTCAGCCGCGCCAGTTCGTCCGCCTGATGCTCTCGCGCCAGTCGCTCGATCAGGCCATCGATCTGGCCTTCGATGATGTTCGGCAGGTCGTACAGGGTCAGGCCTTCGACGCGATGGTCGGTGATCCGCCCCTGCGGAAAGTTGTAGGTGCGGATGCGCTGGCTGCGGTCGCCGCTCCCCACCTGCAGTTTGCGCGCCTGCGCCTGCGCGGCTTCGCGCCGGCTGGTTTCGGCTTCCAGCAGCATCGCATTGAGCCGCTTCATCGCCTTGTCGCGGTTGGCGTGCTGGCTGCGTTCGGTCTGCGATTCCACCACCACGCCGCTGGGCAGATGGGTGATGCGGATCGCGGAGTCGGTCTTGTTGACGTGCTGGCCGCCGGCGCCGCTGGAGCGGAACGTGTCGACGCGCAGATCGGCGGGATTGATCTCGATCTCGATCTCGCCGGCATCCTCGGCGATGATCGCGACCGTCGCGGCGGAGGTGTGGATACGGCCCTGCGATTCGGTTTCGGGCACGCGCTGCACGCGATGGGTGCCGGATTCGAATTTCAGTTTCGAATACGCGCCGCGGCCGTCGACGCGGGCGATGATTTCCTTGAAGCCGCCGTGTTCGCCCGCGCTCGACGATTCCACTTCGACTTTCCAGCCCTGGCGCTCGGCGTAGCGCGCGTACATGCGGAACAGGTCGCCGGCGAAGATCGCGGCTTCGTCGCCGCCGGTGCCGGCGCGCACTTCCAGATACACGCCGCCGTCGTCGCGTGCGTCTTTCGGGACCAGTTGCGCCATCAGCGCGGTGTCGAGTTCGGCCAGTCGCATCTGCGCGGCCTCGATTTCTTCCTCGGCCAGTTCGGCCAGCTCCGGGTCGCTGCGCATCGCTTCGGCGGCGGCCAGGTCGGCGCGTGCCTGGCGCTCGGCGGCGAGGCCGGCGGCGATCGGTTCCAGCTGCGCGCACTCGCGCATCAGCCCGCGATAGCGTGCGGCGTCGTTCACCGTCGCCGGATCGGAGAGCAGGCGTTCGATTTCCTCGCGGCGCTCGGCCAGCGCTTCCAGCTTACGGCGCAGGGTCGGCGTCATCGCGGATGTCGTTGTTGCGTTCGTGGTGCGCGGGATGCAGGCCGTGGTCGACCGCATCGGCCAGACGGCTGTGGGCCGGCAGGTGATGCGGCAGCGAATGCCCGGGGAACAGTCTTTCCGCGGCGCGCACCAGTTCGACATCGCCGTTGAGCGCGGCTTCGCGCAGCGCGGCGGTGGGGGCGTGCAGCAGGCGGTTGGTCAGCGTATGCGCCAGCTGCTGCAGCACCTCTGCCGGGTCGTGGCCACCGGCGAGCAGTTGCCGGGCTTTCGCCAGCGCGTCGTCGCGCGCGGATTCGCCGTGCGCGCGCAGGCGCTTGAGCGAACCGTGGTGCGCGCTGGCGGCCAGGGTTTCGGCGAATCGCGCGACCTGCAGTTCGACGATGGCCTCGGCGGCGTCGGCGGCTTCGCGGCGGCTGCGGCGGTTGTCTTCGATCACCCGTTCCAGATCGTCGACGGTGTAGAGGAAGACGTCCTCGACCTCGGCCACGTCCGCGGCGATGTCGCGCGGCACCGCCAGATCCAGCAGCAGCATCGGCCGGTGCCGGCGTTTGCGCAGCGCGGCTTTCACTTCGTCGCGGCGCAGGATCGGTTCGCGGCTGGCGGTGGCCGAGAACACGATGTCGGCTTCGAAGAGATGGCGGTCCAGCTCGCTCAGCGGCAGGGCGACGCCGCCGTGGCGACTGGCGAGGTCCTGGGCGTGGGCGAGGGTGCGGTTGGCGAACAGCAGTCGTTTCGCTTTCGCCTGCACCAGATGCAGGGCGGTGAGCTCGATGGTCTCGCCGGCGCCGATCAACAGGATGGTGCTGTCGGCGGGGCGGGCGAAGGTTTCCTCGGCCATGCGCACCGCGGCCGAGGCCACCGAGACCGGATTGGCGCCGATGCGGGTGTCGGTGCGGGCGCGCTTGGCGGTGACGAAGGCGTGCTGGAACAGGCGGTCGAGGCGGCTGCCGAGGGTGCCGGCGGTGCGCGCGGCGGCCCAGGCCTGCTTCACCTGGCCGAGGATCTGCGGTTCGCCCAGGACCAGCGAGTCCAGCCCGGTGGCGACCCGGAACAGGTGGCGCACGGCCTCGTCGTCGCGATGGCGATAGAGATAGTCGTGCAGCGCCAGGGGGTTGCGGCCGTCCTGCGGATGCGCGGCCAGCCATTCGACAAGCGCGTCGCCATCGCCGCCGGTCAGGGCGTAGACCTCGGTGCGATTGCAGGTCGACAGCAGCGCCACTTCCTCCACCCCGGGCAGCGCGCGCAGTGCGGACAGCGTGGCCGGCAGCGCATCGTCCGCGAACGCCACCCGTTCGCGCAGGGCGACCGGCGCGGTCTGGTGGTTGATGCCGAAGGCGACGAGATGGGACATGCGCTGTGACGGGGCGACGACTGGCGGAGGTGCGTTCAGACGGTTCGGGTAAGCTGGGAACTTCCCATAGTTTACGGCCCATCACGTCGATGCCCGCATTTCCGCTCTCCATCCGCCGGTGGCCGGCGCTGCTCGGTATGTGCTTGACGCTGCTCGCGGGCAATGCGCTGGCCACCAAGCCCGTGCCCGCCATCCCCGATGCGGATCCGCTGCAGCCGGCGATGGCCGGCGAATACGCGCTGCAGGCCGGCAAGCTCGACGAAGCCGCGCGCTGGTATCTCGAGGCCGCCAGGGCCGCGGATGGCGATGCGGTGCTTGCGGACCGCGCGACCCGCATCGCGCTGCTGGCGAAGGACGACGTCAGCGCCGCCGCCGCGCTGAAGTTGTGGCGCGCCCGCGCCGGGCGTTCGCTGGCGATGCGCAGTGCGGAGGCCACGCTGGCGCTGCGCCTCAAGAAGGAATCCCTGGCCCGCCGCGAACTGCAGGCGCTGATGCGCGGCGAAGGCGACGGCAAGGTCGTGGAGAAAGGCGGCTGGCGTTATGCGCTGGTCGCGCTGGATGCCGGTTCCGGCGATCCGACCTTGACCGGGCGCCTGCTCGGGCAATTGATCGATTCCATTCCGGACCAGTTGGAAGCCTGGCTGGCGTTCGGCGAATTCTCCCAGCAACTGCAGCGCGACGATCTGGCCGAAAAGATCGTGGCCCGGGTGATCGCCAAGTTTCCCGATCAGCCCGCGGTGACGCTGCTGCAGGCCAGCCAGTTGCGCGAGGCCGGCAAGGATGACGAGGCGCGCAAGGTGCTGGCCGGGTTGACGGCGGCATCCGCGGCGTCGCCGGAATTGATGTTCGCGGTGGCCCGCCAATACAGCGCGATGGGCGACCACACACGCGCCGCGGAGGTGATCGCCGCCGGCCCGCAGGACGAACGTAGTTACACCCTGCGCGCGGCATACCTCGCGCAAGCAGACGACAAGGCCGGCGTGGGCAAGGTCTACGACGAGCTGAAGCGCGATTCGGCCGCGCCCGATCCCGAGCGCCGCCTGCTGCTGGGCCAGATCGCCGAATTCATCGAACGCTACGACGAGGCGCTGGAGTGGTACACCAGCGTCCCGGGCGGTCCGCAGCGCTGGCAGGCGCGGCTGCGCGCGGCCACGGTGCTGCACAAACTCAAGCGCGCCGACGAGGCCTTCGCCCGCCTGCGCGGGTTGCAGACCGATGCCGATGCCGATGAGGACACCCGCCGCGACGGCTACCTGCTGGAGGCGGAACTGCGCAAGGAAGACGGCAACCTCGATGGCGAACTCGACAGCTACGCCCGTGCGCTCGCCGCCTTCCCCGACGATCCGCAATTGCTGTACGCCCGTGCGCTGATGTGGGAGCGTCGCGACGAAATCCCGCGCGCCGAGGCGGATTTCCGCAAGATCCTGGCCATCGATGCCGACGATGTGAACGCGCTCAATGCACTCGGCTACACCCTGGCCGATCGTACCGATCGCTATCAGGAGGCGTTGGAACTGATTTCGCGCGCCATTGCTGCGCAGCCCGACAGCGCCGCGATCATCGACAGTTACGGTTGGGTGCTGTACCGGCTCGGCCGCAATGAAGAAGCGCTGGTCGAGTTGCGCCGCGCCTTCACCAAGCAGAAGGACGCCGAAATCGCCGCGCACGTCGCCGAAGTGCTGTGGGTGTTGGGACGGAAGGACGAGGCGCGCAAGTTCTTCGAGGAATCCCGCAAGATCGATCCGGAAAGCCGCTCGCTGCTGCGCGCGATCGAAAAGACCGGGGTGACGCTGCCGCCGCTGCCCGAGAAGGCGGACATATGAGCCAGGGTCCGATGACATCGCGCGCGGTCGCGGTCGCCCTGGTCGCCGCGCTGTCGCTGGCCGGTTGCGCCACCACCGCACCGACCCGCGCTTCGGCGCCGCTGTCGGTGGAGGCGCAGGCCGAACGCCAGCGCCAGCGCGGCGAATGGCTGTCGCTGTACGAGACGTGGTCGTTCAGCGGCCGCGCCGCGATCAGCCGGGGCCACAAGGGTGGCAGCGGGCGGATCGAGTGGGAACAGTTGGACCAGCGCCGTTACAGCGTCGCGCTCAGCGCGCCGGTCACCCGGCAGAGCTGGCGGCTGACCGGCGACCTGCACTCCGAAGCGGGGCGCATCGAAGGTCTGGAGGGCGGCCCGCGCGACGGCGAATTCGCCGAAGACCTGCTGCTCCAGGCCACGGGCTGGGAAGTGCCGCTGCAGCAACTCGGCAGTTGGGTGCGCGGCGCGTCTGCCCCCGACTACCCGGTCGAATCGGTCGAGTACGACGACCAGGGACGGCCTTCGGTGCTGCGCCAGGCCGGCTGGATCGTGCGTTATACGGCTTGGCGCCCCGGCCCCGCGGGACAGCCGGACCTGCCGGCGCGGATCGAAGCCGAAGCCGGCGATGCCCGGGTGAAGCTGCAGATCGACGACTGGGTATTCGCCTCGCCATGAGCGGTTTCGGCACGGCCGCGGCCGGTCGCGGCGCGGGCTGGTCGGTCTGGCCGGCGCCGGCCAAACTGAATCTGTTCCTGCGGATCGTCGGCCGCCGCGCCAACGGTTACCACGAGCTCCAGACCGTGTTCCGGATGCTCGATTGGGGCGACACCATCTATCTGCGTCCACGCGACGATGGCCGCATCGTTCGCCAGGGGGATTCCGCCCCGGGCGTGGCCGAAGCCGACGATCTGACCGTGCGCGCTGCCGGATTGCTGCAAAAAGCCGCCAATGTCGCCCAAGGCGCCGACATCGCCATCGAAAAGCGGATTCCGTCCGGCGGCGGCCTCGGCGGCGGTTCAAGCGATGCCGCCACCGTGCTGCGTGCGCTCGACAGGCTCTGGGGCTGCGACCTCGGGGTCGATGCGCTAGCCGGACTGGGGCTGCAGCTCGGCGCGGATGTGCCGGTCTTCGTCCGCGGCCAGAACGCCTGGGCCGAGGGGGTGGGCGAGCGGCTGACGCCGATCGCACTGCCGCCGGCCTGGTATGTGCTGGTTGCGCCGGGCATCCATGCCGCCACCGCAGAACTTTTCCAAGCCTCTGAATTGACGCGAAATGCCCCAGCCGCGACAATGGCGGGCTTCGTTTCGGACCCATTCCTGCAGGGGCAGTTGCTCGGCAACGCGTTCGAGCCGGTCCTGCGCTGTCGCGAGCCCGCCGTCGAGGCGGTGTTCGCCGCATTGCGCAGCATCGGCACCCCGCGGCTGACCGGCTCTGGCAGCGTGTGTTTCGTCGAATTCGCCGAGCGCGAATCCGCCGAACGCGCGCTCGCGCTGCTGGTGCGCCGACAGCCTTCAGGCCTCATCGCCTGGGTCGCTGCCGGTGTTCCGCGGTCGCCGCTGCTGGATGCGCTCGAAACGAATTGACGGTCCGCTCAACGGGATCGTCGGGAGTCGGGAGGTTTTTGCGAGACGTTTCGACGGCTCGCCGGCCGCCGCGGTTCCACCGGAGGGGCGTCGCCAAGTGGTTAAGGCACCGGGTTTTGATCCCGGCATTCGCAGGTTCGAATCCTGCCGCCCCTGCCATTGCATTATCGGGATCCCGCTTCGCGGCATTCCTCCACCCGCCACGGTCAGAGCGAAGCGGAATCACCATGCAAGACGATCGTCAGTTGTTGATCTTCTCCGGCAACGCCAACCGGCCGCTGGCCGACGCGGTCTGCAAGGAGCTGGGCATCCGCCCGGGCAAGGCGCTGGTGTCCAAGTTCTCGGACGGCGAAGCCCAGGTCGAGATCGAGGAAAACGTGCGTCGCCAGGAAGTGTTCGTCGTGCAGCCCACCTGCGCGCCGAGCGGCGAGAACCTGATGGAGCTGCTGGTGATCATCGATGCGCTGAAACGCGCGTCGGCCGCCAGCGTCACCGCGGTGGTGCCGTACTTCGGCTACGCCCGCCAGGATCGCCGCCCGCGTTCGTCGCGGGTGCCGATCACGGCGAAGGTCGCGGCCAAGATGTTCACCGCGGCCGGCGCCGACGGCGTGCTGACGGTGGATCTGCACGCCGACCAGATCCAGGGCTTCTTCGATATCCCGGTCGACAACGTGTATTCGTCGCCGCTGCTGCTCGCCGACATCTGGCGCGCCTACGGCACCGACAACCTGATCGTGGTGTCGCCGGACGTGGGCGGCGTGGTCCGCGCCCGCGCCATCGCCAAGCGCCTCGACGATGCCGAGCTGGCGATCATCGACAAGCGCCGCCCGCGCGCCAACGTCGCCACGGTGATGAACATCATCGGCGACGTGACCGGCAAGACCTGCGTGCTGGTGGACGACATCGTCGATACCGCCGGCACCCTCTGCGCCGCCGCGGCGGCGCTGAAGGCGCAGGGCGCGCAGCGGGTGATCGCGTACTGCACCCATCCGGTGCTGTCGGGGCCGGCGATCGACAACATCAGCAAATCGCAGCTCGACGAACTGGTGGTCACCGACACCATCCCGCTGTCGGACGCGGCCCGCAGCTGCAGCCGCATCCGCCAGCTCAGCGTCGCCGAGCTGCTGGCCGAGACGATCCGCCGGGTCGCGTTCGGCGAGTCGGTGAGTTCGTTGTACGTCGACTGAGCGCGGTCGGCCGGATCGTATCGGTCGGACAGGAAACATCCGGCGTCCGCCCCGCGGGCGCCGAACACAGGCTTCTCTGGTCGCGGAGAAGTCCAACCACCGCCGCGAGGCGGTTCAATCGCAAGCAAAGTGAGTAATCGAAATGGCAGAACACAACATCAAGGCCGCGGGCCGCAAGGACGAGGGGAAAGGTGCGAGCCGCCGCCTGCGTCATGCGGGCCTGATTCCGGCCGTCATCTACGGCGGCGAAGCCGCACCCCGCAGCCTCCAGCTCGAACACGAGAAGACCTGGCTGGCCAGCCAGCACGAGTGGTTCTACTCGTCGATCCTCGATCTGGAGATCGACGGCAAGGTCGAGAAGGCCCTGCTGCGCGACATCCAGCGCCATCCGTTCAAGCAGATCATCATGCACATCGACTTCCAGCGCGTCGATGCGAACAAGCCGCTGCGCACCGCGGTGCCGCTGCACTTCCTCAACGAGGACGCGTCCCCGGCCGGCAAGGCCGCGGAAGTGGTCGTCACCCACGAGCTGAACGAAGTGGTGATCGAGTGCCTGCCGAAGGATCTCCCGGCGTTCCTCGAAATCGATCTGTCCGAGCTGACCGTCGGCACCATCCTGCACCTGTCCGACCTCAAGCTGCCGGAAGGCGTTTCGATCCCGGAACTCAAGCTGGGCAAGGAACACGATCTGGCGCTGGTCATCGCCAAGCACGGCCGTGAAGAAGCGGCCGACGCGGAAGAGCCGGCGGCCGAAGTGCCGGCCGCGAAGGTCACCAAGAAGGATCAGAAGTAACCGTCGCATCGCGACGGTTGTTTCGCGGCATTCCCGCAGGAGGGGCTTCAGCCCCGAGCCCTGACGGCCCTCCTACGACCCTCCTGCGGAATGTCGCGATCCGATCTTCAAGGCTTATGACAGGTTTACGTCTCATCGTCGGGCTGGGGAATCCCGGCACCGAACACGCCCGAACCCGGCACAACGCCGGGTTCTGGTTTGTGGACGCTCTGGCTGAAAAAGCCGGCGCGCGTTTCGGCCTGGAGAGCAAGCTCTTCGGCGAAACCGCCAAGGTCGAAGTCGCCGGCCAGACGGTCTGGCTGCTGAAGCCGGCCACGTTCATGAATCTCAGCGGCAAGTCGGTCACCGCCGCGCTGCGTTACTGGAAGATCGAACCGGACGAGATGCTGGTCGCCCACGACGAACTGGACCTGCCGCCCGGCGTGGCGCGCTTCAAGTTCGACGGCGGCCACGGCGGACAGAACGGCCTGCGCGACATCGTGCGGCTGCTGGGCCACGGTCAATTCCACCGGCTGCGGGTCGCCATCGGTCATCCGGGCCACAAGGACAAGGTCACGCCGTGGGTGCTGGGCCGCCCGGGCCGGGACGACGAGATCCTGATCCATCGCGCCATCGACGATGCCATCGCCGCGCTGCCGCTGGCGGTCGCCGGCAATCACATGGATGCGATGACCAAGTTGCACACGCCTAAATAAGGCATGCCCAAGTGAGGGCAGACGTCAGCGACCACCTGCGCCCGGTCGCTGACGTCTGATTTCACGGCCCGTTCCAGGGTCAGCTTTAGAACCAGGATCAACGAAATGGGCATCAAATGCGGCATCGTCGGTCTGCCGAACGTCGGCAAATCGACTCTCTTCAACGCCTTGACCAAAGCGGGCATCGCGGCGGCCAACTTCCCGTTCTGCACGATCGAGCCCAACGTCGGCATCGTGCCGGTGCCGGACCCGCGCCTCAACGCGCTGTCCGAGATCGTCAAGCCGCAGAAATGCATCCCGACCGCGGTCGAGTTCGTCGACATCGCCGGCCTTGTGGCCGGTGCGGCCAGCGGCGAGGGTCTGGGCAACAAGTTTCTGGCCCACATCCGCGAAGTGGACGCGATCACCCACGTGGTCCGGTGTTTCGAGAACCCCGACGTGATCCACGTCAACAACAAGGTCGACCCGATCGCCGATATCGAGACCATCGATACCGAGCTGGCGCTGGCCGACCTGGAATCGGTCGAAAAAGCCCTGCAGCGCGCCGAGCGTTCGGCCAAGACCGGCGATAAGGACGCCAAAGTGCGCGCCGAGATCCTGGGCCGGGTCCGCGCCGGGCTGGATTCGGGCAAACCGGCGCGCGCGCTGGGCCTGTCCGACGACGACAAGCTGGCGGTCCGCGACCTGTTCCTGCTCACGCTCAAGCCGGTGATGTACGTGGCGAACGTGCTGGAGGACGGCTTCGAGAACAATCCGCACCTGGACGCCGTGCGCGCCCGGGCGCTGGAAGAGGGCGCCGAAGTAGTGCCGGTCTCGGCCGCGATCGAGGAAGAGTTGAGCCAGCTCGACGACGCGGACCGCGATACCTTCCTGACCGACCTGGGTCTGGACGAGCCCGGCCTGAACCGGGTGATCCGCGCCGCCTACAAGCTGCTGGGCCTGCAGACCTATTTCACCGCCGGGGTGAAGGAAGTCCGCGCCTGGACGGTGAAGGCCGGCTCCACCGCGCCGCAGGCCGCGGCCGTGATCCATACCGATTTCGAGAAGGGCTTCATCCGCGCCGAAACCATCGGCTACGACGATTACATCAAATACCGCGGCGAATCCGGCGCCCGCGATGCCGGCCGCCTGCGCCTGGAAGGCAAGGAATACCGGGTACAGGAAGGCGACGTGCTGCACTTCCGCTTCAACGTCTGATCCTGATCGGCGATCCGAACGCCTCCAGCTCGAAAAACAAAGGCCCTCCCGTCGCCGGGAGGGCCTTTCCGCATCGTGGGGGAGGCGGTGTCGTGGTACGGGATCGATCCCGCGCTGCGCGAAGCCGGGCTTCGCCGCGTTGAATGGCAAAAAAATGCACATCCGTGTGCTGCCATAACCGTTGGATCGGCGAGGCGCGCGGACTTGCCGCGCGCCGCCGCTGGCCTTATTTCGAGCCGCCGAAGTTGTAGCTGAAGTTCACGTAGACGCTGCGGCCGACCGAATCGAACCATGAGGTGTCGTAGTAGGGATACGCGGTGTAGCTGCGGTCTTTCGGCGGCAGCTTGTCGAACAGGTTGTTCACCGACAGCGACAGCTGCATCGCATCGTTGAAGCGGTAACCGGCGGCAAGGTTGTAGCGCCAGGTCGCGCCGATCCACGGGCTGCCGCCGTCGTCCGGGTCGTAGACCTGATCGACGGAATCCGAATTCGGCAGCTTCCCCAGGCGCTGGCCGTGCAGGCTGGCCGACCACCGGTCCAGCGACCAGCCCAGGGTCGCGCTGGTCTTGGTCTTCGGGATGTCGAAACCGCTGTTCACCGCAAACTGGTCTTCCACCGGGTCGCCGTCGTACTGCTGGAAATCGTGCCTGCGCACCCAACTGTGATTGGCGCCGAAGCGGAAGTCGCCGAACCGCGTCGTCAGCCTGTAGTGCGCGCTCAGGTCGACACCGCTGGTGTTCTCGCGGGCGACGTTGATCGGGTTGACGAAGATGCCGTACAGATCGCCGTTGATGCGGGTGATCCGGCCCAGGGCATCGACGCAGGTCGGCGAGGCCGGATCCAGGCCGCCGAGCCGGCAGTTGGCCTCGTCGCGCAGGATCGCGTCGACGTTCATGTCCAACACCTGGTCGCGCATGCGGATGTCGAAATAATCCAGCGAGAGGTCGAAATCGGCGGTGGGCGACCACACCACGCCCGCGGTCCACGACGTGCTGGTCTCGGGTTCGAGGTCGCGGTTGCCCTGACGGGTGCGAATCAGGTTCTCGTCGTAGTCGGAACAGTCGCTGGCACCCGGGTCATCGCTCAGACAGGCGTAGTAATCGAGGCCGGAGGTCTCGTCGTTGCCCAGCCCGGCGTAGATGTAGTGCAGATCGGCGGCGCGGAATGCGGTGCCGTAGGAGCCGCGGACCAGCAGCGAGTCCCGCGGGCGCCATTCCAGACCGGCGCTCCAGGTGAATTTGCCCGGGTGGTTGCCGGAATAGCGGTACTGGTCGTAACGCCCGGCCACGCTGAGGTTCACGGTCTCGTGCAGCGGCATGCGCAGTTCGCCGGCGGCGGCCCAGCGGTTGCGGCTGCCCTGGCCGTCTGAATCCTTCCAGCTGTAGTAGTAGTACCGGGTCGCCAGCGGATCGGGATTGAGGTCGTAGGACTGGTTGCCGAATTCGACCACGCCGGCGAAGCCGACCGGTCCGGCCGGCAGTGCGAACAGCTCGGTGTTGGTCAGGGTCAGCGACAGGGTGTCGGTGCGCGACCGCGGGTGATAGGTGGTGCGCGCGGCGATCGAATCGTATTCCTGCCGGGTCAGCGGCCGGTACAGGCGGTCGGGATCGGCGTTGAAGATCGGGAAACCATCGGGGTCCACACCCAACTGCGGCCCGAGGAACAGGTCGTTCGCGCGCGCGGCGACGATCTGCGGCCAACGGATGGTGGCCTTGTACTGCGAATGGCTGAGCACCGCTTCGTAATCCCAGTCCCGGGCGAAGGTGCCGGTGAAACCGGTGGCGACGCTGAAGGTTTCCTGGGTGTTGCGGACCATGCCGCGGTCGAGGCCGCCCATTTCCTCCGGCGTGAACTGGCGCTGCCAGTATTCGATCTGGCCGGTGGCCTGATTGAAGAAATAGCCGTCCTCGTTGCCGTCCGGGGCCTGATAGCTCCACTGGCGGACGTCGCGGAAAAGGCCCAGTTTGTGGCGGCCCAACTGCACGTCGGCGAACCACGCCATGCCGTTGTCGAGGCTGTAATTGAACGAACCGTAGGCGTTGATGCCCTTGCGCTCGCTGATCACGGTGCCGTAGCCGATCGACGCGGCGCTGCCGCAGAAGAAGCCCGGGCCGTAATCGTCGGTCACCGGGTCGTAGGCGCCGAACCCGGGGCGCGAGGTGTAGAACGTCGAGCCGCGGTTGAGTCCGGACAGGCCGTCGCAGGTCGCCTGGCCCGGGTCGAGATATTCGTCGTCGTCGTTGGTGCGCAGGAAGGTGCGCCGCGCCACCTGCGAGCGTGCGGTGGGGCCGTCGAGGGTCGAATCCTGGATCCCGCGTTCGTAGGCCCACAACGGGCGCTGTTGCTGCAGTTCGGCGCCGAACACCGCGTTGAAATTGCCGCGCGCGATGCCCGAAGCAATGCTGAGGTTGTAGGACTCGCCGCCGCCGCGGCTGGTGTCGCCGTAGCGCAGATTGACGGTGGTGCCGTCGGCCTGCTTCTTGAGGATGAAATTGACCACCCCGGAAATGGCGTCGGAGCCGTATACCGCCGAGGCGCTGCCGGTCAGCACTTCGACCCGTTCGACCATGCCCAGCGGGATGTTGGACACGTCGGTGAAATTGCTGCGGCCCTTGAACGGCATCGGGAAGTCGGCGATGCGCCGGCCGTTGACCAGCACCAGGGTGTGATTGGGGCCGAGGCCGCGCAGATCGACCTGCTGTGCGCCCGGCGAGAAATCGGCGCCGCTGGCGGACTGCTGGCTCTGGGTCTCGCCGCTGTTCTGGGTGATCGAGCGCAGCACGTCGGGCACCGAGGTGAAGCCGCCGGCCTGGATGTCGCGGGCAGTGACGACGGTGACCGGCGCGGGGCCTTCGATCCCGGTGCGGGGGATGCGCGAACCGGTGACCTGCACGCTTTCCAGTTCTTCCGGCGGTGCGGCCGGCGCAGGCGGAGGTTCGGCGCCGCCGGAGGGTTCGTCCTGGGCAGGCGCGGCCGGCGCGCGTTTCGGGGTTTCGCGCCTGACGATGACCACCGCGCCCGACGACGGGTCGCGGCGCGAGACGAAACCACTCCCGCGCAGCAGGCTTTCCAGCGCGGCATCGGCCGTGGGCGCGCGCTGCACGCCGGGCGTGCGCAGACCCTTGAGTTGATCGGAGCGGTAGACCAGTTGCGTGCCGGACTGCCGGGCCAGGGTATCGAGCGCCGAGCGCAATTCGCCGGCCGGGAGGGTGATCGGCCCGCTGGCGGGAGCGCCGCCGCCCTGGGCATGCGCCTGCAGCGCCGCGGTGCAGGCCACGGCCAGCAGCATCAGACGTAATGGTCTCAGCATTCTCGATTCCCCATTTCCGACTCACCCTAGGTGCATTCGGCCCGCGGAACTGGGCCACCCGAAACGTTCAAGACGAGTGGAAGATGACAATCCCCACCGTCCGGGCGTTTCAGTGGTCTTGAACCCTGATCAAAATCCCGGGCCTGGAAAAATATTCCGTCATCCCGAACGAGGGCGAAGCCCGAGGAGGGATCTGCTTGTCGCCGGCAGCCACAACAGCAGATTCCTCCACCCGCTGCGCGGGCGTTCGGGATGACAGGGTGTATCGGTTTGTGGTTGAGCGTCCCACTGTTGCAGGACATGCTGATGCGACGACAGGAGATTTTTGAACAGGCTCTTACTCCATGCGGCTATGCAACACGATGATCTCGCCGCGGCGCTCCACGCGGACATCGAAGCCCTGTTCCAGCAGGCGCACGAAGCCGTCCACGTTCGACCAGCGGACGTTGCCGCCGATGCGCAGCGCGGCGGTCGTGGCATCGCCCATCAAGACCGTCCGCCCGCTGTAACGGTTGAATTCGGCCGCGGCCTCGGCCAACGGGGTGTCGTCGAAGTGCAGAAAGCCGCCGCGCCAGTCCAGCGCGCGCTCGGCCTCGGCCACCGTCCCGGCGCGCACCAGCACGCCGCTGCGCGAGGCCAGTGCGGTGCTGCCGGCAGGCAACAGCGCGATCGGGGCGGGCGGCTGCCCCTGCGACGATCCGGATTCCAACCGCACCAGGCCTTCGGTGACCACCACGCGCAGGTCCGGGCCATCGCGCCGCACCGAGAACCGGGTGCCCACCGCCACCACGCGGCGCGCGTCGGCATCGACCACGAACGGCCGCTGGCGATCCTTCGCGGCCTCGAAGAACGCCTCGCCGCGCATGAGCGCGATCCGTCGCTCGCGGCGCGACATCGACACCTCGATCCGGCTGTCGCCGCTGAGCGTGGCGCGGGTGCCGTCGCTCAGGCGCAGCTCGCGCAACTGGCCGACGGCGCTGGCGTAACTCGCGGTTTCGACCGTGGTGTAGGTGTTCCAACCCCAGACCGCCAACGCGCCGCACAGCAGCGCGGCGGCAGCGAGGGCCGCGCCGATCGGGCGCCGACGTGGCGTTTCGGGCCGGCGCGGGCTGAACACCAGCGCGTCGGGCTGTCCGGCTTGATCCATCGATGCATCGGCGTTGTTCGTGCTGTGGTCCGGTGTCTTCGCCCACGGCCCGCGCGGCGGCGGGCCGGACGCCGCGCGACCCGCGGCCAGCGCTTGCAGCCGTCCGCTCTCGACCCAGGCCGCTTCCAGCCGCAGGAACGCCACCCGATGCGCGGTGGCGGCGTTCAGCCAGGCGTGCAGGCGCGCGTCGTCGTCTGGCGACCAGTCGCCGCTTTCGCGACGCGCCAGCCAGTCCGCGGCGTTCAGCTCAATCTGTCTGCTGCTGGCCGCGGTCATGGGCGTGCTCGGGGAGCGTGTCGGCGATGCGGGCGGCGGCCGTCGCCGCGGGCGCGCCGCCGTAGAAATGGTCGGCGATCAGACGGATGCCATTGGCGACGTGCTTTTCCACGGTTTTCTCGCTGATGCCCAGTTGCGAAGCCACGACTTTCTGCGGCACTTCTTCCACCCGCCGCAGCCACAGCACCTGCCGGCAGCGGTCTGGCAGGCGGTCGAACGCCTCGCTGAGCCGCCGCAGCGCCTGGCGCCCGTCGAACCTGCGTTCGGGAGACACCTCATCCACCAGGACGTGCAAGGGCTCCAGATCACCCATCGTCTCGATCGAGACCACCCGGCCGCGACGCAACCGATCGGTGATCAGGTTGCGGGTGCTGGCGAACAGGAACGACTTCGGCGACGCCGGCAGCGCCTTCCCGGCGGCCTCGTACACCCGCACGTAGACCTCCTGGCGCAGGTCGTGGATATCGTCGCGCTGCGGCCAGCAGCGCTGCAGATAACGGGTCAATGCCTCCTCGTGGACGAGGATTTCGCGGACGAACCAGGCGTCGAGCGGGCTCTGCATCGCCGAACCTTAGCGGATCGCAGCGGCTGCGGGGCGGCAAAAATGCCGCTGGAGGGAAGTTGCCCCCGCGTTCGTCCCGTATTCGGATGATGCCCGGTGCGCCCCGTGCGCCGACGGTTCCCAGCGTCCCCGTGGTCAGGAGAATCCGCATGAAATCCCTCGTTGCCGCGCGTCCCGTCGTCGTGCGCGCGGTCATCGCAGCACTGCTGTTCGCGGCCTTCAGCCTGCCGGCGATGGCCCGCGATTACCGGCATTTCATGATCGGCGACCGCGACTTGCCCACGCCCGGCCCGGTCAGTCCCGGCCTGTTGCTGATGGGGGGCGGCGACCGCAATTTCGAGGTCATGCGCTGGTTCATGAAGAAAGCCGGCAACGGCCATCTGGTGGTGCTGCGCGCCTCGCAGGGCAACGAAGTGGGTGAGGAGTTCTACAAGGAGGTCGGCGGCATCCTCTCGGTCGAGACCTTCGTGTTCAAGAACCGTAGGCCCGCGAACGACCCGAAGATCCTCGCCAGCCTGGCCCGGGCCGACGGCATCTTCATCGCCGGCGGCGATCAGGCCCGCTACGTCCGCTACTGGAAAGGCACGCCGATCGCCGAGGCGCTGGACGCCCACGTCCGCGCCGGCAAACCCCTTGGCGGCACCAGCGCGGGGCTGGCGATCCTCGGCGAGTACCTCTACGGCGCGATGGACGACGGCAGCCTCCGCAGCCCCGAAGCGCTAGCCGATCCGCTGGGCCCGGCCAATACCATCGAGGCCGATTTCCTGCATATCGAACGGCTGAAAGGCGTCGTCACCGACACGCACTTCAAGGAGCGCGACCGTCTCGGTCGTCTGTTCGCCTTTCTCGCCAAGGCGGAGGCCATGACCGGTACGCCGCGGCGCGACCTGGTCGGGCTGGGCGTGGACGAAAGTGCGGCTTTGGCCGTCGAGGCCGACGGCAGCGGCCGGATCTACGCCACCGATCCCGGCGGTATCGCATGGCTGGTGCGCGGCGGCTTCGCCGAAACCCAGGTCGCCGGCAAGCCGCTGTCCCTGCGCCGGGTGGCGGTGACCGGCATCGGTCCGGGGTCGGTGGTGCATCTGCCGGAGGGGCGGGTCGACGCCCCGGTCTTCCAGCGCGCGTATCGGGCGGCCGACGGCCGGCTGCAGGAAGTCGCGCCGATGATGCTGGCGATCCACGGTGGCGCCGGGGTCGAGCGCCGCGACATGACCCCGGACGACGAGCGCGACGCCCGCGCGGCCCTGGCGCTGGCGCTGCGTCGCGGCCACGCCGAGCTGAAGGCCGGCAAGCCCGCGCTGGACGCGGTGACCGCCGCGATCGCGGTGCTGGAGGACGATCCGCATTTCAACGCCGGCCGCGGCGCGGTATTCACCCACGACGGACGCAACGAACTGGACGCATCGCTGATGGATGGCCGGACCCGCAAGGCCGGCGCAGTGGCCGGCGTGCATCGGGTCAAGAACCCAATCCTTCTCGCCCGCGCCATTCTTGAGCGGTCCGAACACGTGATGATGGTCGGCGACGGTGCCGAGGCGTTCGCCCGGGAGCTGGGCGTCGAACTGGTCGATCCGGCCTGGTTCCGCACCGGGAAACGCTGGCAGCAGCTCCAGCGCCGGCTCCGCGAAAAGGAACAGGGCGCTGCCGACCACGGGCGCCCGGGGCGCCGTTTCACCGGCACGGTCGGCGCGGTGGCCCTCGATACCCGGGGCTCGCTGGCCGCCGGCACCTCCACCGGCGGCATGACCGACAAACGCTACGGCCGGGTGGGCGACGCCCCGATCATCGGCGCAGGCACCTGGGCCGACGACGCCTGCGCCTTCTCTGGCACGGGCTGGGGCGAGTTCTACATCCGCGCCGCTGCCGCGCATGCGGTCTGCACGCGGATGCGCTTCCTGAACGAAGGTCCGGCCGAGGCGGGGCAGGCGGTGATCAATGTCGAGATTCCGGCGCTGGGCGGTGACGGCGGCGCCATCGTGCTGGGCGCCGACGGCCGGATCGGGCTACCCTTCAACACCGAGGGCATGTTCCGGGGCTGGATCGGCGCGGATGGCGTGCCTCACGTCGCCATCTACGCCGACGACCCGCTGCCGCCGGTGCCCTGAGCGGTTTTCGGCCGATCACCGGTCCCGCCCACCGGCCCGTTATCCGGCCCGTTGTCCGGTCGGAGCCGCGAAGTTCATCCCGGTTGTGAAGGAAAGGCATCCGCGAGCGTTGACAGTAAAACCGAGTGCCGTCAGAATTGCGGGCTGTTTCACCGTGT
Organism: Thermomonas sp.; assembly: GCA_020692565.1. Taxonomy (GTDB): domain Bacteria; phylum Pseudomonadota; class Gammaproteobacteria; order Xanthomonadales; family Xanthomonadaceae; genus Lysobacter_I. The sequence goes on along the minus strand of JAIMKJ010000006.1, from coordinate 23 downwards.
CATGTTTTACCGGAACGTGTTCA
>JAIMKJ010000029.1 GCA_020692565.1 Thermomonas sp. | reverse complement strand
ACCGAGGCCGCGTGGCAGTGGGTCGACGCGATCCTCGACGGCTGGAACCATGCGGGCAGCGCGCCGAAACCGTATGCTGCGGGCACCTGGGGTCCGAATGCAGCGGTTGCGCTGAACGAACGCCATAATCACAGCTGGCGCGAATGAGCGTGCGAGAACGATGGCCTGGACCGAACACGACTATCCCGATACCGATGCGCTGACCGTCGCGGTCGCCGAACGCCTGCGGACGGCCTGCGAAGCGGCATTGCGCACGGACGACACCGCGCTGATCGCGCTGGCCGGCGGCAGGACGCCGTTCCCGGTCTACCGGCGACTCGCATCGGCCAACGGCATCGACTGGTCCCGGGTCGTCGCACTGCCGGGCGACGACCGTTGCGTAAGCCGCGAACATCCCGCGAGCAACGCCGCCGGTTTGCGTGCGGCGTTCGCGGCGGCGCACAGCCTGCGCATCCTGCCGCTGACCGCCGATGACGGCGACCCGGACGCCAGCCTCGCGCGCGCGCGCGCCGCGCTCGCGCCGCTGCACGATCGGATGTTCGACGCCGTGGTGCTGGGCATGGGCGAAGACGCGCATACCGCCTCGTTGTTCCCGGGCGCCGATGCGCTGCCCGCCGCGATGGCGGAAGATGCGGGCGAAGACGCCTTCCTGATCGTGCCCAATCCCTTGCCGCCGGAAGCGCCTTATCCGCGCATCACGCTCGGCCTCGCGCGCCTGCTGCGCGCGCGCAGCAGGCATCTGATCGTCACCGGCGCACGCAAGCGCGAAGTGCTGCGCGCCGCCCAAACCGCTCGCGACCCGCAGCGCGCGCCGATTTCGGCCCTACTCCACGCGACGGATGCGGTCGTGCATGTGCATTGGAGTCCGTGAGTGATGATGTCTTCTCTACCTTTGCGCGAAGCACAGCAAACGCAAATCCCCCCTTCCCCCCTTTTTCAAAGGGGGGAAAAGCAGGGGCACATTTTGCATGGGCTGGCATTGCGATCACCCCCTTTGAAAAAGGGGGTCGACATCTGCGCAGCAGGCGGCGGGGGGATTTGCCCGCAGCAACAACGCACATCCGCACCTGCCGCACCTGCCGCACCAACAACGAACACCCGCAAGGCGCTCACATCATGAGTCTCCATCCCGTCCTCGAGCGCGTCACCGCGCGCATCGCCGAGCGCAGCCTTCGCAGCCGCGGCGACTATCTCGCACGCATCGACGCCGCACGCATCGACAGGCCTGCGCGCCGCAGCCTGAGCTGCGGCAATCTCGCCCACGGGTTCGCCGCGGCGGGCAGCGACAAACCGATGCTGAAGACCGGCACAGGCGGCAACATCGGCATCATTACCTCGTACAACGACATGCTGTCGGCGCACCAGCCGATGGAGCACTACCCGACACTGATCCGCATGGCCGCGCGCAACGCAGGCGGCAGTGCGCAGGTGGCCGGCGGGGTGCCGGCGATGTGCGACGGCGTGACCCAGGGCCGCATCGGCATGGAGCTCTCGCTGTTTTCACGCGACACCATCGCCCTGGCGACCGCGGTGTCGCTGTCGCACGAAATGTTCGATGCCGCGGTGATGCTGGGTGTCTGCGACAAGATCGTGCCGGGCCTGTTGATCGGCGCGCTGAGCTTTGGCCATCTGCCGGTGATCTTCGTGCCCGCCGGGCCGATGCCATCGGGCCTGCCGAACAAGGAAAAAGCCGCGGTGCGTCAGCGTTTCGCAGAAGGCAAAGCGACGCGCGACGAGCTGCTCGAAGCCGAATCCGCGTCGTACCACAGCCCCGGCACCTGCACGTTCTACGGCACCGCCAATTCCAACCAGATGCTGATGGAAGTGATGGGCCTGCATATGCCCGGCAGCGCATTCGTCAATCCGAATACGCCGCTGCGCGATGCGCTCACGGTCGCCGCGACCGAACAGGCGCTGCGCATCACCGCGCTGGGCGACGACTACCGGCCACTGGGCCGCACCATCGACGAGAAAGCGATCGTCAACGCGATGGTCGGGCTCGCCGCCACCGGCGGTTCCACCAACCACGCGCTGCACCTGGTCGCGATCGCGCGCGCCGCCGGCCTGATCATCGATTGGGACGACCTCGACGAACTGTCGCAGGCCACGCCGCTGCTGGCACGCGTGTATCCCAACGGCAGCGCCGACGTGAATCATTTCCACGCCGCTGGCGGTATCGGTCATGTGATCCGCGAACTGACCGATGCCGGTCTGATGCACGCCGACATCCTCTGCGTGCACGGCGGCGATCTGCGTCGACAAGCGCAGGTCCCCGAACTCGATGGCACTGCGCTCCGTTGGGCGCCACCCCCTGAGCAATCGCGCGACACCAGCATCCTGCGCGGCGTCGCCGAACCTTTCGACCGCGAAGGCGGGCTGCGCCGGCTGCAGGGCAATCTCGGCCGCGCGGTGGTGAAAATTTCGGCGGTCGCGCCGGAACATCGCGCCATCGCCGCGCCTGCGAAGGTGTTCGATTCGCAGGACGCACTGCTGGATGCGTTCAAGGCGGGCGGACTGGCCGGCGATTTCGTCGCGGTGATCCGCGGCCAGGGCCCGCGCGCCAACGGCATGCCCGAACTGCACAAGCTCACCCCGACGCTCGCCCTGCTGCAGGATCGCGGCCAGCACGTCGCGCTGCTGACCGACGGCCGCATGTCCGGCGCCTCGGGCAAGGTACTGGCAGCGATCCACGTCACGCCCGAGGCCGCATGCGGCGGCGCCATCGCCAGACTCCGCGACGGCGACATCATCCGCATCGATGCCGAAGCGGGCACCATGCACGCAGACGTACCCGAAGCAGTGTGGGCCGCACGCGCGCCCGCCGCCATCGACCTGCGCGGCAACGCGCACGGCGTCGGCCGCGAACTGTTCGGGCTGATGCGCGCGCAGGTCGGCTCGGCCGAACAGGGCGCGTGCAGCCTGTTCGTCGAGAGTGCCGTCGAGAGCGTCGTCGAAACCGCTGCGGAGCCCTGATCGATGCCAGACACCGTCAGTCCCGCATCGCTCGCGCTCATCGCCGACATCGGCGGCACCAACGCGCGCTTCGCGCTGACCGACCTGTCGGCGCCCAGCGCGCAGGTGATCGACGCGCGCAGCCTCGATGCCTCCGCCTTCGCCAGCCTGCAGCACGCCGCCGAGCATTATCTCGCCGCTGTCGGCGTGCAGCCGCGGCATGCCGCGATCGCGGTCGCCAGCCCGGTCAACGGCGAAGAGATCCGGCTCACCAATCGCGCCTGGTCGTTCACGCGTCGCGAACTGGAGCGCGCGCTCGGTCTCGATCGCCTGCACGTGCTCAACGATTTCGGCGCGGTCGCGTGGTCGGTGCCGGCGCTTGCCGACAGCGAACAGATCACCGTACACGGCAGCGACGATGCGCCGCTACGCGGCCCGATCAGCGTGCTCGGCCCGGGCACCGGTCTCGGCGTCGCGATGCTGGTCGGTAACGATCCCCATTGGCAGGTCGTCGAAACCGAAGGCGGGCACGTCAGCTTCGCGCCGCTGGGCGAAGAGGAACTCGGGATCGCGCGCTGGTTCACCGCGCGCTTCGGTCGCGTGTCCAACGAACGCCTGCTCTGCGGCAGCGGCCTGTCGCATATCGATGCGGTGCTGCGCGGCGCGGTCGATCACGCCACCGGCCAGCATCAGGCGCTGCGCGAGCCGGCGGAGATCGTCGCCGCCGCGCTGGAAGGCCATGACCTCGCCGCACGGCGCACGCTCGCGCGCTTCTGCGCGGTGCTCGGCAGCGTCGCCGGCGACGCCGCGCTGATCCACGGCGCGCGCACGGTGATGCTGGCCGGCGGCATCGTCCCGCGCTTCATCCCGTTCCTGCGCAGCAGCGCCTTCCGCGAACGCTTCCTCGCCAAGGGCCGCTTCGCCGCCTATCTCGAATCGGTGACCATCCGCGTCATCACCCACAACGGCCCGGGTCTGCTGGGCGCCGCGATGTCGCTGCGCGCACACGATGCCAACAACACGCACAGCGAGCGCGCACGATGAGCCATTCCCACACCGACCGCATGACCGCACTCGTCGACGACATCCTGCGCCAGGCGCCGGTGGTGCCGGTGCTCGCCATCGCCGACCTCGACGATGCCATCCCGCTCGCCGAAACCCTCGTCGCCGCCGGCCTGCCCGTGCTCGAAATCACCCTGCGCACGCCGGTCGCGCTCGACGTGATCCGCCGCATGCGCACCGTCCCCGGCGCCATCGTCGGCGCCGGCACGGTACTCACCTCCGAAGACCTCGCCGCCGTACAGGCCGCAGGTGCCGCCTTCGCGATCTCGCCTGGCGGCACCGACGCGCTGTACGCTGCGGCACGCAATGCAGACATCCCGCTACTGCCCGGCATCGCCACTGCCAGCGAACTCATGCGCGGGCTTGAGCATGGCTACAAGCGATTCAAGTTCTTTCCTGCGGAATCGAGTGGCGGTGTGGCCGCGCTCAAAGGTTTCGGTGGGCCGTTTTCGCAGGTGAATTTCTGCCCGACCGGCGGGATCGATGCCGCGAAAGCGCCTTCTTACCTCGCATTGCCGAACGTCATCACGGTGGGTGGGTCCTGGATGGTGCCGGGCGATGCGTTGGCGGCGGGGGATTGGGAGCGAATCGGCGAACTCGCCGAACGTGCCACTGCGCTTCGGGTCGCCTGACGCGGAAACAGCAGCCGACTCGGTTCCGCCCACACGCTTGCCGGCATCGCGGCGTCTGCAAACAGCGAGAATCGTGTACGACCGAAGCCTCAGCTCACCACATCCATATCCACCGTGACGATAGAATTTCCCTCGTGCAGGATAGTCAGCTGCGCGTAGATGTCCATGCCCAGTCAGACGATCTTGTCGTAACGGCATTGCACCCAGGTCGTCCGCTGCGGCCAGTTTCCGGGGCGCTGCACCAGATGCAGGTCCAACAGCAGAATCGCCGGATTGACTCATTGGGCTGCGTCATGCTCAGTTCGGCCCGAACGCCGGGATTCGCGACCAGCACGTCGCCGACGACATGAAATCGTCAGACTTGGGCGGCATTTTATTGATCCATGCATACCAGTTCTTGCTGTCCATCGTGGTGTCCTCGCGGTCGTCAATGATTGTTCGCATCGTCCATGCGGCCGCTCGCCGGATCGGCATTGACCACACCGATCCTGCATCGCGCTAGGACTTGGCTTTTCGCGGGAGCGGCGGCCTTTGGTCGCGCAGCGCCCGACACAACGCCTCCGCCGTGACCGTCTTGTCCGAAGCAGTTGCCGCCTCCGTGGCCATCAGCGACATCGCGGCTTCGGCCAACTGGAAGCGCGCGGATTTCACCCCGTCCGGAAGCGGCTCGCCGTTGGGCAACGGCCGCAGGATGCGGCGGGCCCGTTCCGCGGACATGCGCGCCACTTCCGCGCGCGCGTCCGCGGACAGCGCCATGTCCGGAATCGCCTCGAACGACGCCCGGAAGGCCGCTTCGAGGTGGCGCTGCAGCGACGCGGCGTCCTCGTCGCCATCGCCGCCGTCGCCGGATCTGGGCAACGCACCGCAAGCGCCGAACCGCACTTCTGACGCGGTCATGGCGCCTTTGAACACCCGCTTGAAGCACACGGGTTCCGATTTCCGCGGCGTCGGCTTGCCCACCACCGCATGCCCCGAGTAGCGCACCAGCGGTCCGCCGCTGGCCGGTTGGATCGAACCGCCGCTTGCGTTCGGCTCTCCGACGATGATGCCGTCCTCTCGCATGTCTTCGCTCCTCGTTTTATGGGCCGCAATCCAGACGGACGACATGGATCGCCTTGCTGGCAACTGGTTTCCCGTCCGCCAGGAAGGTCATGGCGGGGTATTCGCTGCCGATCTGCTGGAGGTCCTTGCGGACGAAGCTGACCGAGCGCTTCTCCGCGCTTCCTTTCGCGAGCGTGCCTTCGGCGGCGCCGAGTTTCACGGCGGTGATCTTGTCGAGGTTGCTGCCGATGACATCCAACGTCGGCGACGAGCAGATGTTCACCGGCAGCGGCTCGATCGCGGCCACGACCGGGGCGTTGGGGTCCGCGGGCTTGCCGCAGCCTTTGGGTTCGATGCCGTCGATGGTCAGGCCCTGCGGAGCCTCGGCCACGCCGTAGGGCGTGAGCACCTGCAGGTCCAGCGTATTGCCGAAGAAATTGGTGTTCGGCGGGATGTCCACGGCGATGCCCCCCATGTCGGGCAGCACGGCGATCGCGCTGCCGCCGATCTTCGTCCCGCCGACGACGATCTCGGTCGCGCGCCACAGGTTTTCGCCTTCGATGACCAGCGTGCTGGCCGCGCAGGCCTTGACCACCGCCGGATGGATCGACCGGACCGAAGCGAAGCGCTGGCCAGCAGTCCCGACAGTGAGCCGCGTGGTCAACGCGGCGAATTCGGCGCTGGACGGACGCAGATCCACCGTGATCCTGCGCTTCGGACTGTCTTTGTACGCCCACAGGTTGCTGCCCAACCCCTCCGAACGCCAATCGGGCGACCATGCGGTGCGCACGTCCAGGGTCAGTTTCGTCCGCCATCCCCTCACGGCCAGATCGGCCGACAGGTCGTAGACGCTGTGCCCCTGCGCGAGTTCGAGGCGCCCCTTCTTGGGATGCATGCTGATACGCGGACCGAGGATCCACCCAAACTGGAGTTGGCCGTCGGCTTCGTCGGTGCTGTCCGGCTCCGTCCAAACGCCGCCCGCCTGGGCGAACCCGACCACCACCGGCAAGCGTTCCAGCGTATCGACCTTCCCGATGGCGCTGCGGGAATACCCCAGGCCCGCCTTCGCCGCCGCGCCCTTCGTCGGCGCCTTGGCGGCGAGCGCCATCGCCAGGCTGAACGCGTCGGCCGCGCGCGCGGCGGTGGACACCTGCTGCACCTGCTGGCGCGGGCCGATCTCGTACACGCGGACGCCGCGCGGCTTGCCCACCAGCACCGCGAATTCGGCCGGCACCACAAACGCCTGTTTCGTCCACGACACCCGGCGGCCGTTGCCGCATCCCGCGTCGGCGAGGCGGCTGAGCACGTTCCCGGCCCTGTCGTTGGCCAAAGCCAGGCGCCGTCTTGCCGCCTCGAGGGCGTGCCTCTGCGCCGGGCCAATTCGCGCGCTTGCGATGCGCCGCAGCACCTGGTTGAGATGGGGCGTGGCGGACTGCACCGCGATCGCGGCATGGATCAACCCGTGCTGGTCGGACATGGGCGCCGCCGAGCGGTCGCGCCTCACTTCGCAGCGTTCCCGGTCGATCGGCAGATTCGCCTTGCCTGTTTCCCCGAACGCCGAACCGGTCGCCTGCGTGTATCGGTTGTCGTCAAGCAGGAAGCCGTCGATGTCCTGCGACAGCACCGTGCCGATCGCATAGTCGTTCCCCGGCAGGGCCGCGCCGCCCGGCTGCAGGCGCGGCACCGCGACGAGCATGCGCCCGCGATGACATTCCTCCGCGTGGCTCCACGCCCGCAGGCCGGGCACGCACGGCACGGCGCCCTTGGGAGGCTGGCGGCCGTCGTCGTAGGCCAGCGCCACGGTGTCGAACAGACGCCCGTCGAACGCCAGCCCCTGCACTTCCAGCCACGCCGCGTCGGTCGCCTTCGACTCGATCAGGGTCTTGTTGATGTGGTCGAGCCACCGGCTGTAGATGTCCGCGATCTCGTCCGCATCGGGCGTCGTGCGCACCGGCCGCATCTCGAGCAGGCCGGCCGTGCGCAGATGGCCGTCGCCGGGCGGCAGCGTCGACACCTGGAAGTTCAGGCGGTATAGCGCCGCGCCGTCCAGATCGTGCAGCTCGTCGAGGCTGGCGGCGTTGCGCGCCGTCGTCAGCACTTGGCGGTACGCGGCGCGGTCGCGGAACTGGTCGAGCGGATTGCCCTTGATGCCGACGCCGGCCAGCGGATCGAACTTCGCGCCCAGCCGTCCGGCCAGCGCGGCCTGCAGTTTCTCCATCCGCTCGGCGATGTCAGCCGCGTCGATCGCCGACAGCGGCGGGGGCGCCGCCGCGCCGGATCCCGCCCCCGCCTGGCCGAGATCCGCATTGGACGGATCGGTCTGCGACGCGAGCCGTTCCCGGAACAGGGCGGCGTCGCGCCGGAGCTGGTCCAACTCAAGTTGCAGGCGGAGCGCATCGATCTCCTGCCGGATCCGGCCGGTCTCCGCGCTGTCCCGGTAGTCCTGGCCGGCCGCCGGATCGACGTTGAGGCCGCCGCTCAGCGCCAAGGCGCGGATCACTTCGATTTCGCGGTTCGCCTCCGGCCCGATGTGGAAGCCCTCTTTCTCGCTGGCGGCCATCAGCGCGTCGATGTAGGCGACCTCTCTGCGGCGTTCGTTGATCAACCCTTCGCGCCGGTACAGCTTCGCGTCGGACACGGTGATGCTGCCCGTGATCTGCTCCGGCCGGTGGTCGATGTCCAACCGTCCGCCGTAAGGCGTCGCGCACCCGGCCAGGAGCGTGGCCAACAACGAGAGCAACACATGGTTCGTCGACATCACAAATCCCCTCCGTTTCCTACGCGGTGATCCGAGCCGGCGGCTCGTGGGTGCACTGCCGGCCAACGCTGGCTTAGAAGGCCTGTCTCGAACGAATCATCTCTTGATCCGCGCAAGATATCGGCACCTGTTCGCACTCATATCGGTATCACTTCGGCCATGGTTCGCACCCCACTCCATCCCCATCGCGGTCCAGGTGCGGGCCATAACCGGGCTCGCCGCGTCGCACGGGCGCGGCACCTGCGGCGCGGGCTTCCGTGCAATTCGCGTATGCGCCTTGGTCGCGTAATGCGCGCGGCGCGGTGGCGGGTACGGGCGTAATCCGCGACGGCGCAAAAGTATTGATCGGCGCGACATCGCTGCGCGCTGAGGAACCACCACCTCGGTGGCAGTGATAGCCGCCACGTTTGCGGTCGTGATGACAGCCTTCTGCGTTGAGTCCACCGCCGTGAGCGGAGGCGTTCATGGCGATGCAGAGTACGATGGCGGCGAACGCCATCGCCGCTGAGATGGCACCGGGCGATCGCTCCGATGCGTTGCCTGTGCCTACCCTGGCCATCCGGCATTCCCCCTGTGGAATGTGCTCCGGCTTCAATCTGAAGCGTGACTCGAGTCTTCTTGTAGTGCAGTGCGGTTGTCAATGGCTGATGCGAATCGGCTATCGCTGGAGCGCAGTGTGAATTCCGGTATCCATGCCGAAAGCCATGAATGGTCGAGATTTCTTCAATCGCGGAACCGGAATCGATTCATCGCATCAACGATTCAACCATCAAGCACGGCAGAACTGTTCGCATTTCCGCACAAACAAAAAGGCCCTTGCCGGCCAGGGACCGGACAAGGGCCAACGCTCGCGTGTTGAGAGCGGTTTCGCTCAGTAGCGGTAGTTCAGGCCGAACAGATAGGTGCGGCCATACTCGAAGTATTCGCGCGGGCGGGTGTTGTCGCCGTCGAACGAGGAGCGGAACGGTTCGTTCTCGAGGTTGTTGACTTGCAGCAGGATCGACACGTTCTTCATCGGACCCGACTGGAAGGTGTAACCCATCTGCAGGTCGGTCACCGTTTCGCCTTCGAACGTACGCTTGGTGCGGTCGCCGCCGAAGCCCTGGACTTCACCCACGAACTGCGAGCGGTGACGCTGGCTGACGCGTGTGGAGAAGCCGAAGCGCTCGTAGTACACGGTGATGTTCGACACGTACTTCGACAGGCCCGGCAGCGGTTCGTTCGGGAAATCGGGGCCGAGCGGCTGGATGCTGCTGCTGGTATCCGAGTAGTTGGCCTGCAGGCCGAAGCCCATTAGCGGCTCCCAGAGCAGATCGAAGGGCACCGATACCGCGAACTCGTAGCCCTTGATCGTGCCGCCCTGACCATTGATTGGGCGCGTGAATCCGCCCAGATCGCTGGGAGGAACAAGCAACGGATCGGTCGGATAATCGGCCGGCGTCACCGAGGTGTCGTTGATGTCGAACACGCCCTGTTCGCGGTAGATGTACGTTCTCAGATCCTTGTAGAAATACGCCAGGCTGACGTACGCCTTGTTGCCGCCGAAATACTTCTCGTAGGAAATATCGTAGGCATTGGCTTCCCACGGCTTGAGCCTTGCATTGCCGCCATCGCGCAGCCAGAACCGGGTCAGTTGACCCGTGTTCGGATCGTTGACATTGTCTGCGCCGGTCACCGGGTTCTTCGCGAGATCGACCCCGATAGAGACATTGTTGTTCGTACGCAGATCGTCCATGCGCGGCCGTGCAATCTGGCGCGCGGCACCGACGCGTACGTACTGATCCCAAGGCAGGCCGAACGACAGATTCAGGCTGGGCAGGAAGTCGGAATAGGCCGCACCATCGTTCAATGCCTGACCGACGCCGCCGCCCTGGAATGTTTCGGTGCCCTGCGATTTCTGATCGACGCTGACGGCCTGGAAACCGACATTGCCCTTCACCGATACCGATCCGATGTCGGTGTTGATATTGGCCTGGACGAAGGCAGTGGTGACCTGCTCGTTGACTTCCCAGTTCTTGTTGCTGATATCGCCATTGGCGTTGGCGCGACGGGTGTAAAGGGTTTCGTACGCGCGCAATGCGTCGTAGCCGTAGATCGAAGGCACGCCATAGGCGTTGTAGGCGGACGACGATGCCAGATCGGTCGGGATCGGCGCGGAAATGCCATCCGGGCACGTCGGCGACACACCGCCGAGGCAGGCGGTGAGATCCAGGAACGATTCGTTCGAGGCGCGGCTCTTGGTGCGGTCGGTCAGATTGGCGCCGAATTCGACGCTGCTGAACAAGCCGCTGTCGAAGGTGCGCTCGAAGTCGAAGCGCAGCGCGGTCAGGCTGTCCTTCACTTCGAAATCCTTGATATAGCCGTCCTGACCCCAACCGCCTGCGTCGCCGAGGCGGAGGATGTTCGGGTCGCCGTAGTCGTAGCCGAAGTCGTGATCGAAATAGCCGTCGTTGTTCAAGGTGACGGTCAGCGAATCCCGCGCGAGGGTCGGATCCACGCCCGCATACGTTTCGAGGATGCGTTCGTTGCGCGTCGCGTCCGAATAGCTGATGTCGGCAGACGCCGTCCAGTTCGGGCTGAGCGTCAGCTCGTGCTTCCAGCCGATCGCGAACAGATCGTCGGAGGTCGCGTTGAAGTCGTTGCGGATCACCGGATTGATATTGGTGAACGACGCCTGCGCGGGCGTGTTGCCCGTGGGCGGCTGCGTGCCTCCGAAAGCGGCCGCGAATTCCATGCCGCGCTTCTGCTCTTCGCGGTCGAACTGCGAATAGAAGACATCCAGCACGGTGCGGTAGGTATCGTTCGGGGCGAACTCAAGCACGGCCATGAAGCCGTCGCGCTCATTGTCGTTCTCCAGGTCGTAGAGCTTGCCGCCGCCGAAGATGCCGTTGTCGTCGTAGCCCCATGCATCGCCGAACTGCTTGCTCTGGCCGGGATTGTTGAGGTGCGCATAGCCGAGCGCGATGCCGACGGAGTTGTCGGCGAACTGGTCGATGTACGAGAGGCTGTAGCGGTAACCGTTCTCTTTTTCGTCGCCGACCTTGTTCTGATCGGCACGCACGTTGGCGGCGAAGGCCTGCTTGCCGTAGGCCAGCGGGCGGACGGTCCTGAGATCGACGGTGCCGGACAGGCCCTGACCGACCAGCTGCGCGTCGGGGGTCTTGTAGACCAGCACCTGGCTGACGAGTTCGGACGGGTACTGGTCGAACTCGACGCCGCGGTTGTTGCCGAGGCTGACCTGCTCGCGACCATTCAGTGTCGTGGTCGAGAAATCGCCGGCGAAGCCGCGGATGTTGATTTCCTGCGGCCGGCCGCCGAAGCGCTGCGCGGTGAGGCCGGGCAGGCGCGCGATGGAGTCGGCGATGGAGGTGTCGGGCAGCTTGCCGATGTCTTCGGCGGAGATCGCCTCGACGATCGAGTTCGACGCCTGTTTGGCATCGATCGATGCCTGGATGCTGCGGCGGATGCCGACGACTTCGATGGCGTCGAGATCGTCGGCTTCGGCTTGCGGTTGGCTCTGGTCGGCCGATTGGGCATAGGCGGCGTTGGCCAGCATCAGCGTGGCGGACGCCAACGCCATGCTCAACAGGTTTCGCTTCAAAGGTTGCATGGATCCCCTCCACAGCAACTGGAATTTGTTGGCAGGTCCATGCGCGAATCCCGTCTGAGCGGGTTGGTCCGCAGTTCCCGGCATGTCCGGAGTCCAGCCAGTCCCCGGCACGCAGCGCGATGGTAGTCCGTGGCCGCAGTGCGGAAAGGTGCCTGCATACGTATTCATGCAAAAACCCGGTCAAATCAGGGTCATGGACGCGCAATCGGGGTGAAATGCCGGCTGCGGCCATCCGCCGCATCCGGCCTCGGCCGATCTGCCCGGAGCGTTCCGATGTCCAAGTTCTGCACCCTGCTGCTCGCGCTGTCGCCGCTGGTCGCGAATGCCGCCGAACCGCCCGCGCCTTCGACGCAGAGCAGCGACTGGCGCGACCAGATCCTGTATTTCGTGATGCTCGATCGCTTCGACGACGGCGATCCGGGCAACAACGATCAGGGCGCGGGCGAATTCGATCCGGCCGACGGTCGCAGATTCTCCGGCGGCGACCTCGCCGGCGTGGAGCGGCGTCTGGACTACATCCAGGGCCTGGGGGCGACCGCGATCTGGATCACCCCGCCGGTGGCGAACCAGTGGTGGAACGATCGCGCACAGTACGGCGGCTATCACGGCTACTGGGCCAGCGACTTCAAGGCGGTGGACGCGCATTTCGGCACGCTGGCCGGGTACAAACGCCTCGCGGACGCGATGCACGGGCGCGGCCTGCGGCTGGTGCAGGACATCGTGGTCAACCACACCGGCGACTATTTCGGCTGGCCGGCCGACTTCGACCCGGCGCGGCCCGAGCAGGGCTTCGAACTGCGGCGGCAGCCCGACGGCACCACCGCGCCCGCCCAGCCGCCGTTCGATCGCAACGATGTGCGCAGGCGCGAGCACCGTACGGCATCGATCTATCACTGGACGCCGCAGATCCGCGATTTCGCCGACCGCCGCCAGGAACTGGATTGGCAACTGGCGGACCTGGACGATCTGGATACCGAAAACGCGGCGGTCCGCGCCGCGCTGCGCGACAGCTACGGGCACTGGATCCGCGAAGTCGGCGTGGATGCGTTCCGTGTGGACACCGCGTTCTACGTGCCGCCGGACTACTTCACCGATTTCCTGCATGCCGACGATCCCCAGCAGCCGGGCGTGCTGAAGGTCGCGGCGAGGGCCGGCAAGCCGGATTTCCACCTGTTCGGCGAAGGCTTCGGGATCGACAGGCCCTACGAAGACGCGATGGCGCGGAAGATCGAGACCTACGCGCGCGGCGGCGACGGCCGGCCGCTGTTGCCGGCGATGATCAATTTCCCGCTGTACGGGACGCTCGGGGACGTGTTCGCGCGCGGGCGGCCACCGGCCGAGCTGGGTTTCCGCATCGACAGCATGATGAAAATCCACGCCGACCCGTGGCGGATGCCGACCTTCGTGGACAACCACGATGTCGACCGCTTCCTGGCCGGCGGCGACGAGGCCGGATTGAAGCAGGCGCTGCTGGCGATGATGACCCTGCCCGGTATTCCGACCATTTACTACGGCACCGAGCAGGGCTTCCGCGAACCGCGTGCGGCGATGTTCGCCGGCGGCTACCGCTCGGGCGGGCGCGACCGTTTCGACACCGCCGCGCCGCTGTACCGGTATCTGCAGCGGATCGCCGCGCTGCGCCGGGAGCACCGGGTGTTCTCGCGCGGCACGCCGACGGTGCTGGCCGCCAACGCCGCCACGCCCGGAGCGATCGCCTGGCGCATGGACGGCGAAGGCAGTGGCCAGGACGACGGCTCGAACGAGCATGCCCTGAACGAGCATGCCCTGAACGAGCATGCCCTGAACCAGCAAGCCCTGGTGGTGTTCAACACCGCGCCCCACGCCAGCCTGCTCGACAACCTCGACATCGGTTTGCCGGCCGGCACCCGGCTGGCGCCGCTGTTCGGACTGGCCGCGGACGCGAAGCCGTTCGTCGTCGGCAACAGCGGGCGCACGAGTCTGGTGCTGCCGCCGCGCAGCGCCCAGGTGTGGTCGGTGATGCCCGGCAGCGCGGGGCCGGCTTCCCGCGAGACGCCGCGACTGGCGCTGGGTCCCGCCGCAAACGCTGTCACCGTGGACCTCGCGCTGTCGGGCCATGCCCACGGCATGGCGTCGGTGCAGGTCGTGGTCGACGGCAACCTCGACACGGCGCAGACCGTGCCGGTGGATCGCGACGGCCGCTGGCGCGCCATCGTGGCGACCGACGCCATGATCGAGCCCGGCATCGCCCACCGCGCGGTGGCCTGGGATCCGGTCTCGGGCACGGCCAGCCCGGCGCATGTCTTCAAGGTCGCCCGCGAATGGACGCGGCTGGTCGCAGTCGACGATCCCACCGGCGACGATGCCGGCCCGTCGGGCCGCTACACCTACCCCGACGATGCCGGCTGGCGCACGCCCCGCCCGGGCGACCTGCTGGGCGCCGAGGTCTGGCGCTCCGGCGGCGCGCTGCGGCTGGTCCTGAAACTGCGCGACGTGGTCTCCGGCTGGAACCCGCCGAACGGCTTCGACCACGTCGCCTTCAGCGTGTTCTTCGCACGACAGGGCGACGACGGCGGTGTCGCCGCGATGCCGCAGCAGAACGCCGACCTGCCGGACGGCCTGCGCTGGCACCTGCGCCTGCGCGCGCACGGCTGGTCGAACGCGCTGTTCTCCGCGACAGACGCCTCAGCGACCGCGGACGGCACGGTCGTGAGCGCGGCGCCGCGGATCGACGTCGACCATGCGGCCGACACGGTGACCTTCACCTTCCCCGCGAATGCGCTGGGCGACCCGCGCCATCCGACGATCACACATATGTATGTATCCACCTGGGATTACGACGGCGGCTACCGTCCGCTGGCACCGCAGGCCACCGGCAATACCTTCGGCGGCGGCGAGGCGGGCGAAGCGAAGGTGATGGACGATCTGGTGATCCGGTTGCCGATACGCTGACAAGAATGGATTCTAAAATCAATTCTTGAATCTATTCAAACGAATGGATATAACTGCACAGGAAGCAGGTTTAAACACATACATTTGTTGACTTTCTATTCTTAAATCTATTCAATCGTTCTCATGAACGATGCTCGCATTGCACAAATAGAGGCTTTGCTGAGGTCACAAGGGCTGTGTTCCGCTGCGGAGCTAGCGCTGGCGCTGGGCGTGAGCCAGCCCACGGTATCGCGCCTGATCGCGGCCATGGGGCCAAGAATCCTGCAGATCGGTCGCGCCCGCGCGACGCGCTACGCGCTGACCCGGGACATCGCGCGCGCTGGTAGTCGCTGGCCGCTGTACCGGCTCGACGATAACGGCATCGCCCAACGCATGGGCATCCTGACCGCACTTTATGGCGACCATTTCCATTTCGAAGCGGAACTGGATCTGCCCGCATTCCTGCATGGGGAATTCCAGAATGGCCTGTTCCCGGGATTGCCGTGGTTCCTGGATATTCAACGGCCGCAGGGCTTCCTCGGCAGGATTTTCGCGCGACGCATCGCCACGGATATCGATGTTCCCAAAGACTTGGCGCGTTGGAAATTGGACGATGTCCTGCTGGCTCTGCTGCGGCACGGCGAGGACGAAGCCGGCGATCTGGTGCTGGGCGAGCACTGTCTGCAACTCGCGCAGATGACCATGCTTTCGCCGCAAGGCGTCATCGAGGCGGATGGCCGGCTGGAACACTATCCCCGGCTTGCCGAAGAAGCGTTGCAAGGCGATATCGTCGGCTCCTCGGCCGGCGGCGAACAACCGAAATTCACTGCCACCCTGTCCGACGGAGACGACTATCGCACCGTCATCGTCAAGTTCAGCGACCGCATCGACACCGCCAGCGGACGCCGCTGGGCGAATCTGCTGCGCGCGGAGACGGTTGCAGGAAGGATCCTGCAGGCACATGGCATACCGTCGGCGCGATCCACCGCATTCGAAGCCGGCGGCCGGATTTTCATGGAGTCGACGCGCTTCGACAGGACAGCGGTACTCGGTCGCCGCGGGCTGATTCATCTGGCCGCCATCGATGCTGCGTTCTACGGGCATGGAGATCCCCGCTGGCAAACATTCGCCGACGAGCTCGAGCGCGATGGCTGGATCGATACCGGAGACGCGGATGCATTGCGGGTCATCGGCTGGTTCGGCGATCTGATCGCGAACAACGACATGCATTCGGGAAACATCGGCCTGCACCTGTCCGATCAACGTCCGCTCCGCCTTGCGCCCGTCTACGACATGCTGCCGATGCGCTTCAGGCCTTCGGCGAATGGCGAGGTCGTCGCGCGGGAATACGAGGTCCGTCTGCCTTTGCCGGAACAGCGCAGCGATTGGCGACGAGCGGCGGTCATGGCCTTGGACTTCTGGCAAGCGATCATCGACGACCCGGACATCTCGGGTGATTTTCAACACATCGCGGAGAAGGCGAAACAGACGCTGGGCAATGCAGCACGCCGGTTTTGAACCCGCAACCCCACTGAAGCCGCGCGCTTGGCCATCGAGCGGAAAGTTACCGGGTTTTCAGCTCAGCCCTTCATCCACAACGCCACGGCCAATCCCACGAACACCGACATTCCCACCCAGTGATTATTGAGGAACGCCCGGAAACACCACGCCGGCTCCCGGCACCGCCCGATCGCGAACTGATACATCACCAGCAGCAGCGCAACGCCCAGACTGATCCAATACGCCAGTCCGAGCCCGACTTCACGCCCGATCAACGCCAGGCCGATAAAGAACAGCGCGTAAAGCACGCCCAGCGCAACCAGATCGAGGTCGCCGAACAGGATCGCGGTGGATTTCGAACCCGCGCGCAGATCGTCCTCGCGGTCGACCATCGCGTACCAGGTGTCGTAGCCGGTGGTCCAGAAGATGTTGACGACGTACAGCACCCAGGCCAACGGCGGCACCTCGCCGCGGATCGCCGCGAATCCCATCGGGATGCCCCATCCGAACGCCAGGCCCAGATAGACCTGCGGCAGATAGGTGTAGCGCTTGAGATACGGATAGCTGGCGGCCAACGCCACGCCGACAAAACTCATCAGGATCGTGAGCCGGTTCATCGTCAGCACCAGCGCGAACGCGACCAGCATCAGCACCGCGAACACCGCCAGCGCCTCGCGCCCGCGCACCGCACCGGTCGCCAGCGGTCGGTCCCTGGTGCGCTCCACCAGCGGGTCCAGCCAGCGGTCCGCGTAGTCGTTGATCACGCAGCCAGCCGAGCGGGTGAGCCACACACCCAGCGAGAACACCACCAGCGTCCACCACGGCGGCACGCCGTCGGCGGCCAGCCACAGCCCCCACCAGGTCGGCCACAACAGCAGCAGCCAACCGATCGGGCGGTCGCCTCTGACCAACGCCCAGTACTGGCCGAAGCGTTCGCGCCACGCGGGCATTTCGGCGGAAGGAGTCGGGATTTCGCTCATCGGTCTGGGGTCACTGCGCGGAAAGCTCGCGCCATCCGCTCGAATCGGGGACAATAGGCGTCACGCGCCTGTAGCTCAGCCGGATAGAGTAGCGGCTTCCGAAGCCGTTGGTCGGGGGTTCGAATCCCTCCAGGCGCGCGATTTCCCGCAAATTCCATCGGCCGGGGCTTCCCAGCCGGAAAGTGTCGCGGAGATATGCAATCACACCCTCGCGCCGCCACGCGGTCTCGACACGGGCTTCGCCTCTACACGCAGGTCATGCCGATTCCTTCCTGCGGCCTGTCGCGAATGCGTCCTTGTTGGGGTTACGGAGCAATATCCGGGTCGGAGCAGGCGCCGTCGCAGGTCCTGGATCGGTCGAGAACACGGTCAGCCGCTGCCGCGAAGATGTCGTCGATGCTGTTCTAGTCCGATCCTTCCGGATCGATACGGTCCTGACGGCGTTTCTCCGAATCGGTGACGCCAATGCCTGTGCGCCTGTTCGCACTGGGCTAGTGTGGTGCGCGCGCCTGCGGATGCGGACGTCGCATCCCGCGGGCGCGCCATACCGGCACAAACCAAGGAGATAGTCCATGACGACGATGCTGAAAGGAATGGCGGCAACGGGCCTGTTCGCGCTGGCCGTCCTGAACCCGGCGGCGGCCCTAAACGGCGACGCCATCCCCGTGTACACCACGTATTACTACAGCGATACCAGCCATCAGACGCTGGTGGGCACGATCACGGGAGACTGTGGCTGGCGCTGGGGCGGCCCCTACGTCCAGTACACACTCTCGGGCACCCAGACGGCGCATTTCTATGAAGAACTGGCCTACTACTGCGGCCCCGGTGGTCCCGAACCGATCTGATCGCTGAGGCGCATGCTCCCCGATCGCTCCCGTCGGCGATCGGGGAGTCCGATCTTCCGTGCGACTGTCGCGGTAGTTCTTTAGTACGATTCCCCCGGCGTCCACCTTCGTCTGCCGTATGCGACGCACGCCCTTCCTGCTTATGCAGGCACGAATGCTTGAGGATTGGCCCTGCCACCGGAATTCCGTACTTCGGATGGGCGTGGCATTGCGCCACGCTGCGATATCAACGCCTGGTCCGTTTGGACTTCACGTCCCCCGCACGCGCCATTTTCTTCCTCGCAAGCGTCCGTTCGGGATTTCCGGCGCCCGCGCTCTACGTGGATGCGCTCAAGCCCACGCATCGCAGCACCACGCAAACGAGGTCTTTCCGATTCTCCAGGCGCGCCGAATCGACCAAGCGAGCCGCTCTCTGCGCAACATGCGGTTTTAGGTGCGGAACAACAGCACGCCTTCGCGAACGCTGACGACACGATCTCAACACCTCCGACCGGCCGCTGTTCTTTCGCTCCCTCGTGGCCGCTGTGCCCGGCAGCGGGTCGGCGCGCTTCGGCGAAATCGCCGGAGGGTCGGCTGATGTTCCGCCAGCTCGATGCGGCGACGATCGCTGTGCGGCGCGGAAGGGCCGCTGGATGCTTTCAGGTGGTCGGGCCCGCAGGCCGAGCGGGGAGGTCGATCTCGTCGACCTCCCCTGACCGGCAACTTACTTACCAAGCCCAGTCGTCGTCACAACCATCATCACCGCCATCCCCGTTCGGGGTGACCGTCACGGTGTTGAGCCGGATCGGGTCCTGGGGGCTCAGTCCGAGATTGGCTCTACCGCCGCTCACCGCCTCCAGTTCGTTTTGGCGCAACTCGCGGAGAGCACCGTGATCTTTCTCATGCAGCTTCATGACAAACGGCTTCATAGTAAGACTCCTATTGCTATCAATATGGTGCAGTCCCCCTGCACCTTGGGCCCGGCTTACACCGGTATCCGTTTCGCGGCAGTCGTCGCCGCATCAGCAACTGGTCATGTCGGCACGTTCGTGGTTCCGTGGCTCCGGTTTGGCGGCCGGCCGATAATCGCGAACGATGCGCCCTCCCTCCATCACCAGCACCCTGTCGGCGCTGGCAATGGTTTCCGGACGATGGGCGACGATGATTCTGGTCAACTCCAACATGCTCACCGCAGCATTGACCAATCGTTCCCGCTCCACGTCGAGGTGGCTGGTGGCTTCGTCCAATATCAGCACCATGGGCCGGCGATAGAGCGCGCGCGCCATCAAGATGCGCTGGCGCTGCCCTCCCGACAGCGAGCTGCCCATGTCACCGATCAAAGAGTGATAGCCCATGGGCATGGACACGATGTCGTCGTGCACGGCAGCCCTGCGCGCCGCTTCCTCGATACGATCCTGATCCCACGTGTCGTCGAACAGGCTGATGTTCTCGCCAATGGACCCGGCGAACAATTGATCGTCCTGCATGACGGCGCCTGCAGTGCGCCGGAAGTTGGCGGGTCCAAGTTGTTTGAACGGCACGCCGTCGATGCGGATCTCGCCAGTCACAGGCGCGAGCAGACCGAGCAGTATCTTGACCAGAGTGGTTTTTCCGCATCCGGAAGGGCCGACGATCGCCACCGACTCGCCGGGAGCGATATCAAGGTCGCAATTCGCGATGACCCATGGCTCGCCGTCCGCGTAACGAAAACTCAACGAGCGGGCCTGGATCAGCGGCGGCTTCAGCGGCAATGCGAGCATGTGCTCGACCGGTTCCGGCTCCGCCATGACGATGTCCGCCAGCCGTTCGCCGTGCAGGCGCAGCATGCGGAACTCCATTATCCGGTCGATCAGTGTGGCCACGCGCTGGGTGAACTGTTCCTTGTAAGCCAAATAGGCGATCAACATGCCGACCGTGAACGTCCCTTCCAGCGTGAGCGAAGCCCCGATCCAGATCACGATCACCCTTTCCAGGCCCATGACCAGCGCATTGCTCTGGGAAAACAACAGATCCAGACGGGCCAGCCATACTTCGCGGTCGATCGTTCGGTGCAGGAGATTCAGGTAAGCCGATCTGCGCTGACTCTCGATACCGGAGATCTTGATGCTTTGCATCCCGCGCACGGTCTCGAAGAAATGCGACTGCTGCCGAGCGGCCTCGATCAGTTGCTGTTCGCTGCCGTCGCGGAAACGTCGGAATGTCGCCATACGCAGACCCAGATACGCGATTACGGCCACGAGCGTCACCATCGCCAGGACCGGGCTATAGATCAGCATCATCGCCAGTGTCGCCATACCCATCAGGCCGTCGACGACCGCCTCGATGAAATTCGTGGTGATGGTCTGCTGGATCCGTTGTACGGATCCGATGCGCGAAACGACATCGCCAAGATGGCGCTTCTCGAAGAAATCCAGAGGCAGGCGAAGGAGGTGGGCGAATACGTTCGCCGTCCATTGCAATCCGAACCGGGCCGAAAGATAGACCACCGTCCATCCTCGCAGGACCGACGCCGCGATCTGGACGATCACCAGCAACGCGAACCCGATGCCCAGCATGGTCAGCAGCGAAGCGTCGGCCGATACCAGCACCTGATCCACCACCCATTGCATGTACAGGGGAGTGACCAGCACGAAGACCTGGAGGGTGAGCGAAAGCAACAGCAGCAGCGAAAGGGCACGCCAGATCCCACGAACCGGGCCCGTCAGCTTGCGCAGGCTCACCGCTTCACGGCGCGTTTCTGGCGTGAATTCCCGACCCGGCTCCAGCTCCAGCGCGACTCCCGTGAAGTGTCTCGAGACCTCCGAGAGCGGAAGCGTTCGTCTTCCGTAGGACGGATCGATCACGGTGATGCTGTCGCGACGCACGCTCTCCAGCACCACGAAGTGATTGAGATCCCAGTGCAGGATGGCCGGCAACTTGAGTTTCGCCAGTCCATCCATGTCCAGGCGCAGTCCACGGCCATGCAACCCCAGTGCGCCCGCCATCTCGACCAGCTGACTCAACCGGAGCCCTTTGAGCGACATCGGGAAGCGACGCCTCAGCTCCGCCATGCCCAGATCCAGGCCGTGATGGGCAGCCACCATGGCGAGGCACGCCAACCCGCACTCGGAAGCCTCGGATTGAACGATGCTCTTCATGCAAACGCGCTGCAGGTCATCGCAGGGATCGACGACTGCGTGTACCGGGTGGCCGTGGCGTCAGCGCATGAAGCGCTCGCTTGGATGCGCATCGCGTCAGGCATCTGCCGATTCCGCGGTCTGGGACATGAGTCGTCGACGGAAAGCGGATGCGAACTCCTTCGCAAGTGCGCCCTCCACGATCTCATCCAGCCAGCCCCATGCACCATCCTGGTTGCATTCGAGGAACCAATGTTTGCCGTCCAAATCGACCACGATATCCACGCTTCCCGAGAACAGACCCATCGCGCGCATGTAAGCGCGCAACTTGTCGGCCAGGGCGTCCGGTATCTCGCATGGCGTGTAGTCGAGCAGATGCACGCCCTTGCGCCAATCGACGGCAGAGGACTCGAGCAGTTGCGAGTTGATGCGGAAGGGATGGGGTTTGCCGTCGATCATCACGATCCGTAATTCGTGATCCTTGCGGATCTCGTGCTGGAACACGTGCGGGCAATATCCGATATCACTCTCATCGGCACCGGAAAGATCTTCTTCTGACACCCGCATGGTCATGATATTGAACGGTATGTTGCCGCCATTGGGGCCCGGGGTCACTTTGCCTGCGCACAGTGATTTGAGGATCAAGCCGCAAGGAGAGTAATGCAACAGATCTATTGCGGCGGACTTGTCGTTGGTCACGAGCGTCATGGGAACGTTCAGGCCGACGCCCGCGGCGATGACTTGCTGGTAAGGCTTGAGCAGACACTTCTTGGCATCGAGCGAGTTGACCACCCTGTCGCCGTAAAGCCCGGAGATGAGCTGGTACAGAGCACGCCATTCGCGGGCCACGAAGCTCGTGACGCTCGGGTCGTCGCCTTTGACGTATACGGTCGTTCCGGGAATGATCTTGCTGCGATCCCAGATCAGAATATTGCGCGGTAAAGCGAGGCTATTGACAGCCATGCCGATTTTGCCGGCGCCGTCGACGGTCAGAGAAACCTTCGTATCGTCCTGGTAGTCGAGTACCTCGACGCGGATATCGCCGAAACCGGAGACTTCATCGGCGATGCGTTCGACGTGCGGATCGGCGCGGGTCCCCATGATCACGAATGCCTGATCGTGACTTCTCTTCATCGTGTTGTCCTTGCTTCGGTCGAGGGGCGGCCAGCGCCAGTGCAGGGACAGCAATGCATCGGAGCGCGCATGGGCACTCCGGCACAGGCCAGGGCCATGTCGCGACCGGAATGCTCCGGTAGCCGCCTGCCGTACCGGGGGCTGTCCTTCCCACGCGCCTCGATCCGCTGCTTGTGGTTCCATGAAAATGCTTTCACATGATCCTCCTTTTTGCTTGCCGTCAATCGATGAAGTCTCTCGCGTAGCCAGCTCTACCTTGGATTCAGATGGTGACGCTAGCCTTCGAGATTTCCGGCCAACGACTGGATAGGTTCGAAGACCCACTCCCAGAGCTGCCTGCGTTCACCGAGAATATCCGCTTCCAAGAGCATTCCGGGCCGCAGCCGCTGCTGTTTTCCCATGGCCTCTATCACCTGTCGTTCTATCTTCACGCTTACGCGATAGTAGGGTTCGTCCTCGTTGCCGCTGACCAGTTCCGCATGGGCAGAGCGATCAATGACGCTACCGCTTACGAGCGACACACGGCCGCGATAGTGACCGAACTTCTGGTAGGGGTAGGCCTGGTATCGCACCAGGACCTCGTCGCCTTCTCGGATGAAACCGATCGCACGGCTGGGCACCAGCAAGTGCGCTTCAAGCTGGCCATCGCCGGGAATGACGCTCATCACCGCCTGACCCTCGCGAATGGGTTCGCCGACTTTGAGCATCTGTCCGGCAATCCCGCCATTCACCGGTGCGATCAGCGCGACTCCGCTGGCAGCGTTCGCTTGGACGAACTCCTGCTGCAGCTCGGCGCGTTCTCGATTCAACTCGGCTTGTGTGCGCGTGAGCAGGGCGCGGGTTTCTTCCCGTCTTTGCTTCAGATCTGCGGTCTGGCGATGGAGTTCGGTCGCCTGACGCTGCATCTGCCGCAGGGCCAACGTCTGTTCGATCACTGCGTTCTGCTGCTGCTCGACCTGCAGTTCGCCGACATAACGCGATTCGCGCAGGGATTCGTAGCGAGCCAGCGTTTCGTTTGCCAGCGAAACTTGCTTCTGACGCAGCCCGATTTCGCTTTCCAACTGCGTCGCCTGGCTGGAGAGGAAGTGCAGTTGCTGCTCCAGGCCATCCAACTGCGAGGACACTTCCATCGCACGGGCCCGGCCGGCAGACTCCAGACTTTCCGAACGGGTGCGGCGTCCTGACTGCATGGCGGCAGACGTGTCGCCATCCTCGACAGTGGCCCGGGGGACTTGAACGACTGCCAGCACATCGCCTGCAGCGACTCGATCACCTTCTGCGACGCGAATCTGGACAAGCAAGCCTGCGGCCGGAGAGATCACCGTCGCCAGGCCCTGGACGGGAACCAGTTGGCCCGAAACGCGATTTCGGCGTGTGTAGCTACCGAGCGTGAGAAACAGGATGACCGCGAGGGCGACTCCCGCAGCACAGGCCGCGAGAACCCATGTGCGTACCGGTTGGATCAGCGAGATCTGTCCGTACTGACCATCTTTCCGTTCATCGAGCACCTCTTGCCGAAAGAGCTGTTCTGTCATCCGTTACGCTCCGTACACCGCTCTGCCTACCATCACACTCAATCGCCCCCTGAAACATCGGGAAGGCTGAAACACCGGTATTGCCGCGGCGCGGGGACTGCACACTCCCGATCCAAGCACGCAGGCGATTGAATCGACGACAGCAAGCCCGGCCGCATACCATGCCTTCGCGAGTGCAAAACAAATCCAGGAGGGACTTGTTTTGCGCTAGATATCGCTAATTAAGGAAATATACATAATGCAGGTCCATCGAGCATAGCACGAAGAAAGTGTGATGATGATCACCCGGGCCTGGCGATGTGGATTGGCCGGTCAAAGCGAATGACACTCACGTACAGTTGCACATCGGACGTGCTGCGGAACCGAAGGAGTCCACCATGAAGGTCGGGATTTTGCCCCGCCGTCATCTCGCGGGTTGTTTGGGCGCCATCATGCTTGGCGTGTCGGCCGGGGAACCTGCCGCTGCGGCCGACCGGCTGCCCGATTGGTCGAACAGCTTGGCGCGAAACCGCCCCTGGCAGGCATTGGAAGCGATCGGACAAGCGCCCGAACACCGCCAGATCGCGGCCCAGATCTCGGTATTCCTCGGCCAGGAAGAAGCCGCCTGTTTGCTGCGCGTTCCGAACGTGCCACGCGCGATGGCGGGCGTTGAATATCGCGACGCGCTTGAGGTCATCGTCCGCAGGGCACGGGATTCGCGGGTCGTGATGCTCAACGAATCGCATTTCAGGCGCACTCATCGCGTGTTCCTGGGACAACTGATCGAGGCGCTGCATACCCTCGGTTTCGACGCTCTCGCAGCGGAAACCTTTGCGCATGACGTGTCGGCAACGCTTGAAGATGGCGTAGCCGATGCGGCCACCGGTTTTTATACCGCCGACCCTGCTTTCGCAGCCACGCTCCGGCGAGCGCACGCACTGGGATGGGCATTCGTGCCGTACGAATCCAAGGCCGATTCAGATCGGGAAGCGCGCGAGATCGGACAGGCCGAAGCGCTGGCTGAATGGCTTGAAGCCAACCCTGATCGTCGCCTTCTTGTGTATGCCGGTGGCTCGCACATTTCCAAGAATCCGGAAGAGGGCTGGATGGCGGCGCGATTCGCTGCTCGCATGGGCATCGACCCATTGACCGTAGCGCAGGGCGCGACAGCCTGCTCCGATGCGGCCGACGATTGGCCGGTGAACACCCCGTCGCCGGTCGTCGCGGTCCGTGGCGGGAAACCGATGGCATCGAACCATGTGGACATCATCGTGCTGCACCCGCCAGCTGCGGTGTTAGCCGCCGAAGCAGCGCGCGGAACACAGGTCTCGCTGTGCGTGGCGTCGCGCACGGACGCCACGCTGCTGCGCGCCTTCGCAGCAGGAGACGACGACGATGCCATCGCATGGGACCAGACGGTCGTCCCTGCCGGGGCGACTGACGTTCAATTGCGCCTGGCCCCGGGACGCTACAGGATCGCCCGCGAAGACACGCGAGCGTTGGACACTGTTGGGCATGTGGCGGTGCCGGCTGACCCTGTCGACAATTGTCTGCAGATCGAATCCAGGTAATCGGCGGTCGCACCGTCGCGACAGCGCGACGGCGCCAATCCGCCCCATTGCGCTACGCTGCGATTCCGCAGAAAAAGCGTCTTGATTCCGGGCGTCCGGCCTACCCCGTTTTCCTCTTCGCGTTTTCCCTTGGACCCGGCCCATCGTGCCCGATCCCGGAATGGCGGTTTCAACGCGGCAATGCCTGTCCACAACGGCACGGCATCATCGCCCAGCACCGAGTGGTGTTGCCGCACATCGACGCGCATCCGGTCGATGCCCGGGCATATGGACTTGAGCAAGTCGACATCGCACTCATGCATCATCCTGGCGAACGTCATTCACTGACGGATCGTGCGCGACACAGCACGCGTCGACCCGGAAGAACACCGAGGCTCCAGAAATCCGCACGGCGCCGGTACAGAGCTGCAGAAGCATGCAAGCAGCACACGCACCGCGACGTGACACTGGCCGATCTTGAAGCGGCATGCGTTCGATTCCAACGCTTCGCATGCGTTTCCGGATTCCATTGATCGCGCCTATGGCATCCGCATCGACACTCGCCTGCGAACGAACAGGCCGAGGATTCGCAATCGACGTCACACATCGCGCCACAAACGATCCTTGGCTGCGCGATGCATGGCACAGCCAATGATGTGGGCGTAGGCTGGCAATACGGATCGCAGGATGCCGGGCAAGGAAGTCGCCGCATGCGGGATCGTCATTGCTTTTCATTGCACGATCCGTTTCGACGGGCAGGTCAGCCCGCATCGTTACTCACACCATGGACAAGGATCGTATTATGAAAATCCGTATCAACCCACTCGCCGTCGCTGTCGGCGCCTCGTTGCTGTGCGCCGCGCTGCCCGCGTTCGCCGGCGAGTTCCGCACCACCGCCAAGCCTGTCGACGGCCAATACATCGTCGTGCTCAAACCGCAGGCCGCCAGTCTGGCGGGAGAGTCAAACCGCGCGGAGCGCGTGCCCGTGGCCGCGAAAGCGATCGCCGCACAATATCGCACCAGCCTGGTACGCAGTTTCGACCACGTCCTGCGCGGTTTCGTGGTGAAAGCCGATGGCAATGCCCTGGCCGCGTTGTTGACCGATCCGCGCGTGGCATATGTCGAGCAGGACGGTGTCGTCAGCATCAGGACCATCCAGACCGGTGCGACCTGGGGACTGGACCGCGTCGACCGGCGCCTGCTGCCGCTGGACACCTGGTACACCTACGACACCACGGGGGCCGGCGTGCATGCCTACGTGATCGATAGCGGCCTCAACGTCACGCACAACGAATTCATCGGACGCGTCGGTGGCGGCGCCGATTTCGTCGGCGGCGGCGTCAACGATTGCAACGGGCATGGCACGCATGTGGCCGGGACGCTTGGCGGTACGATCTACGGCATCGCCAAAGCCGTCACCATCCATCCCGTGCGCGTGCTCGACTGCGCCGGCGACGGCACTCTGTCGGGCGTGATCGCGGGCATGAACTGGGTAGCCGCGAATCACATCACGCCGGCCGTGGTCAACATGAGTCTGGGCGGCGGCGCCCACACCTCGATCGACAACGCGGTCGCGGATCTCCACAACCTCCACAACATCACGGTCGTGGTCGCAGCGGGCAACGACAACGCCGATGCCTGCGACTATTCGCCGGCACGCGCGCCGCTCGCGATCACGGTCGGATCGACCACCAGCACCGACACCCGCTCTTCGTTCTCGAACTGGGGCACCTGCCTCGACTGGTTCGCGCCCGGCAGCAGCATCAAATCCGCATGGATCGGCAGCAATACCGCCACGAACACGATCAGCGGTACGTCGATGGCCTCGCCGCATGTGGCCGGCGCAGCAGCGCGCTACCTGCAGACCTATCCTGCGGCGCCGCCCGCGGATGTCAGGGCGGGCCTGCACAATGCCAACAACATCTTCGGCGGCCTGGGTGCCCCGACGTGGCCGGGCGTAGCCAATCGCGGCCCGGGCTCGCCGAACGAACTGATGCATTACGGATCGCTCAACGACGGCTACAACGACGGCGATCCCCACATCAAGACCGTCAACGGCCTGTACTACGACTTCCAGACCGGCGGCGAATTCGTCGCACTCCGCGGGCAGGGCATGGAATTCCAGACCCGGCAACGACCGGTGCCCAGCCTCCCCTGGGTCAGCGTCAACACCGCTGTCGCCGCACGCGTGAACAACTACCGCGTGACCTGGCAGCCCGGCGACGGCGTGACGCCGGACCCGTCCGGCCTGCAACTGCGCATCAACGGTGTGATCACGTCGCTGCCGTCGGGCGGCATCGCGCTCGGCGTCGGCGGCAAGGTGTCGCCGCTGGGCAGCAACGGCATCACCGTCAACTTCCCGGACGGCACGAAGATGACCGCCAACGCCAACTTCTGGCCCTACGGCAACGTCTGGTACCTGAATGTGCGCGCCTACAACACGATGGCGACGGACGGCATCATGGGCGCGCTCACCCAGGGCGAATGGACGAGCCCCGGCTTCTCCGACAAGTGGCGCGTGAACAAGCAGACGAGCCTGTTCGACTACGCCCGCGACGTCACGCCGGACAAGTTCGTCAGCGCACCGTTCCCGCAGGACAAGGTGCCGCCGATGGATCCCCGCAACGTGGAACTGGCCAGGCAGGTCTGCACACGCATCAAGGACGAGAAACTGCACAAGGACTGCCTGTTCGACGTCGGCACCACGGGCGACCCGGTGTTCGCCGAAGGTGCGATCGTTGAAGCTGCGCTGCAGGAAGAGGCGAAGATGCGCTGACGATCCAGGGCCGCCGGATGCCCGGGCACCCGGCGGCGCACATCGCACAGCTGCCGCCAGCCACCGTCCTCCCGACGGAGGCTGGCGGCATTGCCTTCCATGGCCCTTGAAACCCCGCCACCGGCGCCCAATCTCCGCGGTCTGTCCGTTCCACCGACTTTCCAGGAGCTTCCGGATGAGCACCGACGCCACCGAAACGGCCCAGCAGGCCGAAACCCATGCCTTCCAGGCGGATGTCCAGCAGGTTCTGCAGCTGGTCATCCATTCGCTGTATTCCAACAAGGACATCTTCCTGCGCGAGCTGGTGTCCAACGCCTCCGACGCCTGCGAAAAGCTGCGCTTCGAGGCGATCGCCGAACCCGCATTGCTGGAAGGCGGCGGCGACCTCGCCATCGATCTGGCGGTCGATGCCGACACGCGCACGCTGACGATCCGCGACAACGGCATCGGCATGTCGCGCGACGAATTGATGCAGAACCTGGGCACGGTCGCCCACTCCGGCACGCGCCGCTTCCTCGACAGCATCGCCGCCGGGCAAAAGGTCGATGCGCAGCTGATCGGCCAGTTCGGCGTCGGCTTCTACTCGGCGTTCATCGTCGCCGACAGCATCGCCGTGACCAGCCGCCGCGCCGGCCACGACGACGCCTGGACCTGGCGCTCCACCGGCGACGGCCAGTTCAGCATCGAATCCGCATCCGCCGACACCCCGCGCGGCACCAGCCTGCAACTGCATCTGCGCGAAGACGCCGGCGACTATCTGCAGGCGTGGAAACTGAAATCGCTGGTGCGCACGTATTCCGATCACGTCGGCTTCCCGATCCGCATGGCCAAACCGGCCGCGAACGCCGATGACGACGATACGGAAACCAAAGCGCCCGAAGCCGAAGAATTCGAGACCGTGAACCAGGCCTCGGCGCTGTGGACCCGGCCCAAGACCGAGCTGTCGGACGACGACTACAAGGCGTTCTACAAGCACGTCTCGCACGATTTCTCCGACCCGCTGGCGTGGACCCACAACCGCGTGGAAGGCAACCAGAACTTCACCTCGCTGCTGTTCCTGCCCGAGCGCGCGCCGTTCAATTTCCAGTACAGCCGCGACGAACGCAAAGGCCTGAAGCTCTACATCAAGCGCATCTTCATCATGGACGCCGCCGAGCAGATGCTGCCGGCGTATCTGCGCTTCGCCAGCGGCGTGGTGGATTCCGACGATCTGCCGCTCAACGTCAGCCGCGAACTGCTGCAGGAAAGCCGCCAGGTCGAACGCATCAAGGGCGCGCTGACCAAGCGCGTACTCGACATGATCGAGAAGATCGCGCGCGACGAACCGGAAAAATACACGACGTTCTGGGACGCCTTCGGCGCGACCATGAAAGAAGGCGTGGCCGAGGACACCGCCAACCGCGAGCGCGTGCTGAAGCTGCTGCGCTTCCCCACCACCCGCAGCGCATCGGCCGATGAGCGCGTGTCGCTGGACGACTACATCGCGCGGATGGCCGGGCTGCAGGAAGAGATCTACTACATCACCGCCGACGGCTGGAACACCGCGCGCAACCATCCGAAACTCGAAGCGCTGAAGGCGCGCGGCATCGAAGTGCTGCTGATGCACGAGCGCATCGACGACTGGATGTCCGGCTACATGCACGAATACGCGGGCAAGACCCTGCGCAACGTCGCCAAGGGCGAGATCGATCTCGACAAACTCGGCGACGCGCAGGACAAGGAAAAGCTCGAGGAAGCCGCGAAAGCCGCCGCACCGCTGGTGGACACGCTGAAGACCGCGCTGGGCGACCGCGTGAAGGATGTGCGCGTCTCCAACCGGCTGGTCGATTCCGCCGCCTGTCTGGTGCTGGACGAATACGACATGTCGCTGCAGATGCAGCAGTTGATGAAGTCGATCGGACAGGAAGCGCCGGCCTCCAAGCCCATCCTGGAGATCAATCCGGAACACGCCCTGCTCAAGCGCCTGCAGGCCGCCGACACCGACCCGGCACGCGTCGAGGACTACGCCGCGCTGCTGTTCGAACAGGCGATGCTGGCCGAAGGCGGCAGCCTGGACGACCCGACCGCGTTCATCGCGCGGATGAACCGTTTGCTGGTGGGCTGAAGCCGCCCTCAGGGTCGACGCAGGGCACACTCCTGCGTCGACCCCAATCGCTGCGCCAGTTCCGCGCACAGACGATCCGCTTCGGTGGCATCGCCGCCTGCGCGCAGCAGCGCGGCCAGGCCCCGGGTCGCGTCCGGATCCAGCGGCGCCTGCACCAGCACTTTGCGATACCACGCTTCCGCCGTCGGCAGTTGCCCGCGGTCGCGATGACGCTCGGCGATGGCGACGCCCAGCCGCGCATGCCAGGGCCGGATCTGCGCCGGGTTGCGGCCGTAACTGCGGGCCATGGCGGCGTAGGCCCGTTCGAACCACGGCAGCGCTTCGGCCTTGCGTCCGGTGATCTCCAGCACATCGCCGATATTGATCATCGCGCCCCAAGCGTCCGGGTCCAGCGCCACTGCGCGTCGATACGAGGCCAGCGCCGGTTCGAAGGCGCGCTGCGCGCCGGCCACGAAGCCCAGCGCCTTGTGCGCCGCGGCCGACTCCGGCGCCAGCGCCACTGCGCGTTCGGCCAGTTGTCGCGCGCGCAGCAACTGCTGGCGGGTCTGCGGGCGATCGAGGTGACCGCTGGCCAGGGCGTCGCGCAGCTGGGTGAATTCGGCCGGGCCGTCGCCCGCGGGTTCCGGCCAGCGGATACTGCGCTGGGTCAGCGCGTTCGCCAGACCGGCCAGCGCCGACACATCGTCGGGACGCAAGCCCAGCACGCGCTGATACAGCTCGATCGCCGCTTCGTTGTCGCCGCGCGAGAACTGGAAATAGGCGTCGTCGGCGCGGGCGATCAAGCTGACATGTTCGTCCAAGGCCGCAGCCTCGCGCGCATGCCGGGCGGGCGCGTTGCGCAGGGTCGCGGGAATCACGAATGCGACGACGACGACCATCACCATCACCACCGCCAACGCCGCCAGCCCCGCGCCGAGCCGCGGCCAGCGCGTCGTGCTCACCTTCGCGACCGGCGCGACCTCGGCCGCGGCCGGCCCGGTCATCGGCACCACGTCCGCCAGCAATCGATAGCCGCGCTTGGAAATCGTTTCGATGTAACGCGGCGCCCTGGCGTCGTCGCCCAGCGCCTGACGCAGCTTGGACACGGTGCGCGCCAGGGCGTCGTCGCCGACGATCAGACCCGGCCACAGCGCCTCCAGAATCTGCTCGCGGCTGAAGACCCTGCCCGGCGCCCCGGCCAACAGGAACAGCAGGTCCATCACTTTCGGCTCCAGCCGCTGCTCGCCCGCGGGACCGACGAGGGTGCCGGCGGCGCGGTCCGCACGCCACTCGCCGACCCTCAGGGCATCTGCGCAAGCATCTGAATTGACTGGAAATTCCACTGGAGATATCGGCCGGGAGGAAACGATCAGGAAACCGGGAGCCTGCGGTCATGGCGGTCGCGCATCGCCGGGGCTGTGATGCGCTGCCGGCGACGCCCGTCGCCGCGCCCTCATTATGATTGTCACTGGAGTCCCGCATGTCATTCCGTCCCGGCATCGTCCCCATCCTGTCGCTCGTCCTGTTCGCGACCGCGACCGCCTGTGCCTCGCCCGAGGCCCCGGCCGCCGAACCGCGCCACGCCCCCGAACCGTTGCGCGAAGACTTCGACGCGCTCTACACCGGTCTGCAGGCCGCGCACTACGATCTTTACGTCCGCCGCTCGAAGGCTGAGTACGACGCCCTGCACCGGCGGATGCGCATCGAACTGGATGCGCCGCTCACCACGGCCGAAGCCCGCGTGCGCTTCCAGCGCTTCGCCGCCTTCGGCCGGGTGGCGCACGCCCGGGTCGAGCTGCCCGCCGATGCCTGGGAGACCTATCGCGGCCAGGGCGGCCAGGCGTTCCCGCTGTTCCTGCGTTTCGTCGACGGGCGCGCCTACGTGCAGGACGACATCAGCGGCGCGGACGCGGTAGACGAAGGCGACCAACTGCTGACGGTCGCCGGCCTGCCGGTGGAGGACTGGCTGGCGCCGGTGCGTGCGCTGGTGTCCGCCGACAACGATTACCTCAGCGACACCCAACTGGAAACCCGCCTGCCGCTGCTGGTCTGGCTGGCGCACGGCGAGCGCGCCACGTTCGATGTGGCGGTGCGCAAGGCCGATGGCCGGCGCCTCGAAGCGAGCATCCCCGCGCGCAGCCGCGCCGACTACAGCGCCGCCATCGCCGCGCGACCGCCGCGTTTCGAGCTGGACTGGAACGCCCGCGAGGCGCGCATGCTCGGCGACGGCGTGGCCTATCTGCGTCCCGGCCCGTTCTACGACAACCGCCCCGACGCGGCCACGCCCTGGGATCCGGCCGCGTTCAAGACCTTCATCGACCAGGCGTTCGCGGATTTCAGCCGCGACGCTGCGCGCAGCCTGCTGATCGACCTGCGCGACAACCCGGGCGGCGACAATTCCTTCAGCGACCACCTGCTGGCCTGGTTCGCGGACAAGCCGTTCCGCTTCACCCACGGTTTCGACATCCGCATCAGCGAACAGACCACCGCGTCCAACCGCAAGCGCCTGGACAGCATCGGCGGCGAAGCCGACAACATGTCGACGACGCTCGCCGCCGCCTATGCCGGCAAGGCGCCGGGCAGCCGTGTGGATCTCCCTCTGCCGTGGGTCGCGCCGCGCGCGCAGGGGCGTTTCGCGGGCCGGGTCTTCGTGCTGGTGAACCGGCATTCGTATTCGAATGCGGTGTCGGTCGCGTCGATCGTGCAGGACTACGGGTTCGGCACCGTGCTCGGCGAAGAAACCGCCGACCTCGCCAGCACCTACGGCGCGATGGAGCATTTCGCGCTGCCCAACACCGGCATCGAGGTCGGCTACCCGAAGGCGCGGATCCTGCGTCCGAACGGCGACGCCCGCCCGCGCGGCGTGATTCCGAACATCACCATCGCCACGCCGCTGCCGGGCGGCGGGCAAGACGCGGTACTGGCGCAGGCGCTGGAACTGGTTTCGGACAACATGGTTTCGGACGAACGGGGCTCGGACAACATCGTTCCGGAAACCGGGAGTCGATCCGCGCAACCGCAGACGCGGCCCGTCCAGTGACCAACGACACGCGAGTCTCGCGCGCCGGGCGCGCAGACTCGGCGCACCGCCGCCAGGACCGCCACCGCCGCGATGAAGACCTTCCGCCCGGGCATGTTCTACGGCGCCGTCGCGCGACGGCGGCAGGTCGGCGCGATCGCGCTGGCCGAGCTGCAGCCGACCGTGCCCGAGCACGACGTCGAAACCCACAGCCACGACGACGCGCATTTCGTGCTGGTCCTGGCCGGCCGCTACGTCAGCAGCGCCCACGGCATGCCGGCGGTGTGCGCCTCGCCGGCACTGATCTACAACCCGCCGGGCACCGTCCATCGCGACTGTTTCCGCGGTCTGGAAGGCCGCTTCTTCACGCTGTCGATTCCGGCGGGCGCATTGGGCGATCGCGCGCTGCCGACGCGCGCGATCCGGCCCGATCTGCGCTCCGAACGCCACGCCTTCGCCCTGCGCGCCGCGCTGCACGGCGACGACAGCGCCGCGCTCGACATCGAAACCGGGCTCGAAGCCCTGCTCGACAGCCTCCAGCACCGGCAGCGGCTGGAACGCAGCGACGGCCCGGCGTGGCTCGCACGCGCCCGCGACCGGCTCCGCGCGACTGCGCGGACCCGCCGCGCATCGACGACCTGGCGCGGCTGGCCGGCGTGCATCCAGTGGCGTTCGCGCGCACCTTCCGCCGCCGCTACGGCCGCTCGCCGGGCGAATATCTGCGCGAATGCCGGCTGGAACGCGCCGCCGCGCTGCTGCGCGATCGCAAACGGCCGCTGATGGATGTCGCCGCGCTCGCCGGCTTCAGCGACCAGAGCCACTTCAGCCGCGCGTTCCGGCAGCAGTTCGGCTGCACGCCCTCGGACTACCGCCGCCTGCGCTGATCAGCGCAATGTCCGCAGGCTGCATCTCCGCAGATCGCATGCGCATGGTTCGATCCATACAAATCGCGTCCGCACGATGCTGTTAGCGTATCGGCACGCGTCCATGCCGCATGGATCCACGCCGCACGCACTCATGACCGCATTCCAGGAATCCCCACCGATGATCCGCACCCTGCTCGCCCTTTCGTTCGCGCTCGCGGCCATGCCCGCGTCCGCGCAGAACGCCGCCTTCGACGAACTCACCCGCGCGGTCGCCGCCGGCGAATACAAACAGATCACCAGCGTGGTCATCGCGCACGACGGCAAACTTGTCTACGAACACTATTTCGACGAGGGCGGCGCCGAGGCGCGGCGCAATACCCGCTCGGCGACCAAGACCATCGCCGGCATGCTGCTGGGCATCGCCATCGACGACGGCAAGATCCCGAACGCGCAGACGCCGATGCTGCCGTATCTGGGTTACCGCGGCAGCATCGAGAATCCGGACCCGCGCAAAGCGAAGATCACGTTCGAGGATCTGGCGACGATGTCGTCGCTGCTCGAATGCCACGACGAGAACCAGTATTCGCGCGGCAACGAAGAGCGCATGTATCTGGTCGAGGACTGGGTGAAGTTCTATCTCGACCTGCCGATCCAGGGCTTCCCGGCGTGGATGCCGAAACCCGCGGATTCGCCCTACGGCCGCAACTTCCGCTACTGCACCGCCGGTACCACCACGCTGGGCGCGGCGATCCAGGGCGCGGTCGGCGAACGGCTCGACGCCTACGCGCAGCGGACTTTGTTCGCGCCGCTGGGCATCG
Organism: Thermomonas sp.; assembly: GCA_020692565.1. GTDB lineage: Bacteria > Pseudomonadota > Gammaproteobacteria > Xanthomonadales > Xanthomonadaceae > Lysobacter_I. The sequence goes on along the minus strand of JAIMKJ010000029.1, from coordinate 15,219 downwards.
ACAAACCCGAATGGCAGTTCTCGCCGCTGGGCCTGCCGCAGGCGGGCGGCGGACTGGGCCTGCGCAGCCGCGATCTGCTGGCGCTCGGCCAGCTGTATCTCGACGGCGGCCGTCACGACGGGAAACAGATCGTGCCCGCGGAGTGGGTGAAGACCTCGATCGCGCCGCACGCGCGCGTCGACGACGGCGTCGAATACGGTTACCTGTGGTGGCGGATGCAGTTCCCGGTCGCCGGCAAGACGTGGTCGTCGTATGCGATGAACGGCAGCGGCGGCAACAGCGTGCAGGTGTTCCCGGAAGCGCGCGCGGTGGTGGTGATCACCACCACCAACTTCAACGTGCAGCAGCCGCACCGGATCACCATGAAACTGCTGACCGAGAAGATCCTGCCGGCGCTGTGAACGCCGGGCCGGCGCTGCCGGTGGGTGGCGTCCGGTCGACGGTTGCGGTTGACGGTCGACGCATCCGGTTGACAGATCCGGTATTCCGCAAGCCTCCGGCAACTGGCAGTCTTGGCGCTCCTTCACCATCGAGACGCCGATGCGCGCCGACCGCAATGCCCAGCGCCTGCCCGCAGAGCGTCTGCACGCCGACGAGCTGGACGCGCTGACCGCCGACGATCGGCATCCGCGTCCGCCGGGTTGGCGGCTCAGCGCGCAGGCGGTGCGCCGCTTCATCCTCGGCGGCGCCGCGGACGCGAACGGACCGGCGTGCCGGCAGAAGATCTTCGGCAACGATCTGGCGGTCGAACGCGCCATCGTCACCCTGGCCGGCCAGCGCGGCCTGCTGCTGGTGGGCGAACCGGGCACCGCCAAGTCGCTGCTGTCCGAACTGCTGGCCGCGGCGATCTCCGGCAGCAGCACGCATACCGTGCAGGGTTCGGCCGGCACCGCCGAAGAGCAGATCCGCTACGGCTGGAACTACGCGCTGCTGCTGAAAGAAGGCCCCAGCGAGCGGGCGCTGGTGCCCGGCCCGCTGCACCGCTGCATGGCCCAGGGCCAGCTGCTGCGCTTCGAGGAAATCACCCGCTGCCCGGTCGAGATCCAGGACAGCCTGATCCCGGTGCTGTCCGACCGCGTGCTGCACGTGCCCGAACTGGGCGACGCGGCCATGCTGCTGTCGCGCCCCGGGTTCAACATCGTCGCCACCGCCAACCTGCGCGATCGCGGCGTGAACGAGATGTCGGCCGCGCTCAAGCGCCGCTTCAACTTCGAGACCCTGCTGCCGATCCGCGATATCGCCGCCGAGGCCGAACTGGTGGGCCGCGAAGTCGACCGTCTGCTGGCCGAGGACGGCATCGAAGCCCGGCTGCCGCCCGATGTCGGCCTGCTGCTGGTGCAGGTGTTCCAGGAGCTGCGCGGCGGCGAAGCGCTGGGCGTGCGCCTGGAGCCGCTGTCCAGCGTGCTGTCCACCGCCGAAGCGGTGAACGTGGCCTACAGCGCCGCGGCCGAAGCCTGGTATTTCGAGCACGACGCGGTCCAGCCCGAGCGCCTGCTGCGGCACATGAGCGGCACCGTGCTGAAGGACGACGCCGACGACCGCAAGCGCGTCACCGATTACCTGCGCCTGCTGCGCAGCAAGCGCGGCGGCGAGCCGGTCTGGCGACGACTGCTGGAAGGCGAACGCTGGCTGTAGGCGCCGCATCGTCAAGGACCGCATCCGGCACCGCAAGCGCCGTGCGCTCCCCACCCTCTCTTCCCATCCGCATCAAGGAATCATTCCCCATGTCCGCATTTCCCGCCCCGCCCGCCACCCTCGAGGCGATTCCCGAACAATGCATCGCCGCCTGGCAGGCGCTGGGCGCGAATCTGAGCGACGCGTCCCTGCTGTCGATGCGTCGCACCTGGGAACGCAACGATTTCGGCGTGTTCGTGCACTATCTGCGCGAGATCCGCGACGGCACGCCGCCGGCCGAGCGCATGCCCGGCTGGCGCGATGCGTTCGTGAACCTGCTGCGCGATCATCCCGAGGCCTACGCGCAGCACGGCGCGTTCCTGATCGACGCCAGCATCCACCTGCTGTCGGCCCGCGACGTGCTGTCGATTCCCGGCAATGTCGCGGTGTTGGCGGCCAGCACGCTGCCGCAGGCATGGATGCGCGGCTTCATGCCGCGCTCGCGCGAGGAGCGCGAAGGCCTGGCGGCGCTGATCCGCGAAACCGCCGACGCCGCGGTGCAGGCCTCGGCGCTGGATCTGCTGGTGCGTCCGCGCGAATACCGCAACGAATCCACCGACGACAAGGCATATCGGCATGCGCTGATCGAAGACGCGCTGCGCCACATCGGCGACGACGCGCTGCGCCGCTTCGTCGGCGCCAATCCGGATTTCGGCAGCCTCAGCGCCAGCGACATGGTGCGTTACATCGAAAGCACGGCGGTGCTGATCGAACTTGCCGAACGCGGCGGGATTTCGCTGCGCCGGGCCGCGCTGGAATGCCTGACCGACCGCATGCGCCGCGAACCCTCGATCCCGGACGCGCTGATCGAACGGCTCAAGCCGATGCTGGCCGACGATCCGGTGAGTTTCCGCAAGGCCTACGTGCAGATCCCGCACGTCGGGCTGTGCGAATTCGCCTGGTCGCATGCCGACGGCGACAAGATGCGCGCGCACGTGCTGCGCTGGACGATCGCGCTGCTGGAGGACGAACGCTTCGGCGAGGTCGTCCCCGCGCATCCGGCGCTGCCGCTGCTGCGGACGATCCTAGAAACGGCGCCGCAGACCGCGCGCGAATGGTTCTGGAATCCCGAGAGCTACCGCGCTTACGTCGACATCGAATTCGCACTGTTGCAAGTACTGTGGCAAGCGCGCACGCCGGCCTTGCTGGAACTGTTCCTGCACTGGATCGCCGCCCGGGTCAGCGCCGATCACGACTGGCCGGCGGACTGGCGCGACGAAGAACGCGGCCCCGAGTACATCGCCGCCAAACGCGGCCGGGTCGACGGCCTGGTGCGCGAGATCCTGCACGAGCGCTGCAGCGATCTGCCCGCGGTGAAGCCGACCGATGCGGTGCGGTTGCTGCGCTGGATCGACAGCGACGCACTGCTGGACACGCTCAATCCGGGCCTGCAGGAACTGGCGGCGAAGAGCAAACCCGTGCAGAAAGCGCTTCCCAGGCACCTGACCCACTTCGGCAGCGCCCGCTTGCAATCCCTCGGCTGGCTGGACGACAAGCGCAAGGGCGTGCGCGATGTCGGTCTGGAGGCGCTGCTGCTGTGCGAGGACGCCGATACCGAAGCCCTGCTGCAGTCGCTGCGCACGCACAAGCGCACCTCCGACACCGACCGCGACCGCATCGACGCGCGGCTGGGCCGCGATGCGCCCGCGCAGGACGATGCCATCGCGGCGACGGAAACGACGGCAGGCGCGGCGCCGGGCGTGGCCTCGGGCGTGGACGCCGCCGATCTCGAGGCGCTCGAGGCGCGCGTCGCCAAGGCGCGGATCAAGCCGGTGGTCGACAAAGTGTGGAGCGACCGGCTGGCCGCGGCGCTGGCCCCGTTGCCGCCGGCGTACGGCCGCTGGCTGCTGAGCCTGGCGGCGGAGACCAAGGAAGACCGCCTCACCGGCACCGCGCTGGGCCTGCTGGCGCACCTGCCGCGCGAGCGCCAGGCCGCGCTGGCCGAACACCTGCTGCAGCTGTGGCTGGCGACCAACGGCGACCGCAAGCTGATCTGGCTGCTGCTGTTCGTACCGGCCTGCGGCGACGACCGTCTGCTGGAGCCGCTGGCCGAAGCCTTCAAGAGCTGGCACAAGCGCGCCAAGCCCAAGGCGGTGACCGCGCTGCAGACCATGGCGTCGCTGGATACCGCGTTCGCGCTGTCGCACGTGTACGAGGTCTACGCCAAGGCCGCGTATTCCTACGCCATCCACGAAGGCGCGACGGCCGCGCTGGTGGCCGCCGCCAAACGCCGCGGCTGCAATCTTGCCGACCTGTTCGACGAAATCACCCCGGATTTCGGCCTGACCGGCAGCGGTCGCGTATTCGACCTGGGGCCGTACCAGTACACGATGCAGGTCGGCACCGACCTGGAACTGCGCTTCACCCACAGCCTCACCGGCAAGACGGCCAAAACGCTGCCCAAGGCGAAGGATGGCGAAGACCTCGACGCCCGCGCCGCCGCGGAATCCGCGATCAAGCTGCTGCGCGGCGGCCTGAAGAAGGTCATCAAACTGCAGGCGCAGCGGCTGGAGGACGCGATGGTGGTCGAGCGCGCCTGGCCGGCGGCGCGCTGGCGGGTGCTGTTCGTGGACCACGCGGTGCTGGGCCTGATCGGCCAGGGCCTGATCTGGTCCCGGCTCGACGCCAACGGCGAAGCGCGGGGCAGTTTCCGGATCAGCGAGGACCGCTCGCTGATCGATGCGGCCGACCAGCCGGTGACGCTGGACGACGGCGATCGCGTGCGTCTGTGGCATCCGGCGCTGGCATCCGCGGAACAGACGCAGGCCTGGACCGCGCACCTCGCGGACTACGAGATCAAACCCTTCCTCGAACAGGTCGGCCGCCCGGTCGTGCAACTCGATGCCGAAGCCGCCGCCAGCCACAGCTTCAGCCGCCACGCCACGGTGCGGGTGCCGCAGTCCACGCTGAAGTACGGGCTGGAAGGCTGGAACTACCAGATCAGCGACCAGGACGGCAGCCACATCTTCGGCTTCGCGCGCCGCTTCGAAGGCGGGCTGCGGGTGCAGATCGACACCGAGGAGATGGACGCCTCGCTCTACGGCGATGCCTCGCTCGGCTCGGCGGACTTCCGCCGCGGCGATGTCGCGCTGACCCTGGGCGAAGTGCCGGCGCCGCTGCTCTCGCTGGTGGCCGAGCATTTCGACAAGCTGGCGGCGAAGGCCGCCAAATGAAGATCGTGCAGTGAAGGCCGCCCGGTGAACGACACCGCACAGACGGCGATGGCGCAGCGACTGGCGGACATCCCCGCCGGCCCGGCCCTGCGCCTGCTGCCGGTGCGCCACCACAGCCCCGCCTGCGCGTGGCAGCTGCGCGCGCTGATCCGCCGCGAGCGGCCGAAGCACGTGCTGATCGAAGGCCCGGCCGACGCCAGCGGCCTGGTGCGCTTTCTCGGCATGTCCGGCGCGCAGCCGCCGCTGGCGGTGTACGCCTGCCTGCCGGCGCGCGGCGCGGGCGCACCGGGGCGGCGGGCGTTCTACCCGTTCGCCGCGTTCTCGCCGGAATGGGTGGCGCTGCGCGAAGGCCTGCGCTGCGGCGCCCAGGTGCGCTTCATCGACCGCCCGGCCGCCGCGTTGCTGGACGATCTCGACGAGGGACACGGCGATGACGAGCGCAGCGACGACGAGTCCAGCGACGGCCCCGGCCTGCTGGCCGACGACCACCTGAGCCGGCACGGGCGCATGCAGCGCGTCGTCGCGGCCAGCGGCAGTCCCGATTTCGACCACTGGTGGGACCGCCATTTCGAGGCCGGCGGCCACGCGGTCGATCCCGACACCTGGTTCCAGCGCCTGCTGCAGTGGTGCCTGCTGCTGCGCGAACGCCCCGCGCCGGACGCCTGCAGCGCCCGCGAGCGCGCGATGGCCGCCCACGTCGCGGCGGCTGTCGCCACCGGCGAATCGACGCTGGTGGTGGTGGGCGGCCTGCATGTGGAAGCGATCGCGGTGCTTCTGGATCAGCCGATCCCGCCGCCGGTCGAGGCCGGCGACGGCCGCGCCGAGTGTTATCTGGTTCCCTACAGCCTGCAGCGCCTGGACAGCGCCCAAGCCTATGCCGCCGGCCTGCCCGACACCGGCTATTACCAGCAGTGGTGGGACGCGATGGAGAACGGCGCCGACCATCCGCAACGCCGCGCCGCCGAGGCCTCGGCGCTGCGGGTGCTGGCCGCGCTGCGCGTGCGCGGCGACACCGCCGGCCTGCCGGATGCCATCGAAGCGGTGCTGATGGCCGAACGCCTGGCCGCCCTGCGCGGGGTGCCGGTGGGCCGCGCCGAAGTGCTGGACGCCCTGGCCGGCGTGCTGCCCGGCGCGGACGACGACGACCGCCGCGGAACACTGCGCCGGCTGCTGGCCGCCGAGCGCACCGGCCGGCTGCCGAAACAGTACCCGCGCGCGCCGCTGGTCGAGGATTTCCGCCGCCGCGCCGCCGCGCTGGGCCTGCCGCTGCTGCCCGCCGTCGCCGAACGCGCGCTGGACCTCTACCGCAGCGAGAAACACCGCGAGATCTCCCGCCTGCTGCACCAGCTCGCGGCGCTGGACGCGCCGTACGCCGAACTGCGGGCCGGCCCCGACTTCATCGCCGGCACCGGGCTGGCGCGTGTGCGCGAACTCTGGGCGCTGGCCTGGCGGCCCGAGGTCGATGCGCGGCTGACCGAATGCCAGCACCTCGGCGCGCAGCTGCCCGAGGCCGCGCTCGCCTGTCTGCTGCAGCGCGCCCGGCGCCATCCGGCCGAGGCCGCGACCTGCCTGCTGGAAGGCCTGCGCATGGGACTGCACGCCCGGATCGCGCCGCTGTTGGCCGCGGTCGAACACTGGGCCGGACGCGAAGGCGCACTGCCGCTGCTGGCCCGCGGGCTGGCCCAGCTGGCCGCCGCCGGGCGCGCGCACGAGGTGCTGGCGACCGCCGACTTGCCCGGATTGCCGGCCCTGCTCGCCCGGACCTATGCCCGCGCCCTGGGCCTGCTGCCCTGGCTGGGACGGATGGATGCCGAGGCGGCCGGCGCGGCGGGCGACGCGCTCGCCACCCTCAACACGCTCGGCAGCGAACCCTGGGCCGACCTGCCCGGTCTGCTGGACGCGCTGCTGCGGATCGTCGATGCGCCCCTGCCCGCGCTGCTGCGCGGCCGGATCGCCGCGATCCTGTGCGCGCGCGGACGGCTGAGCCGCGCCGACACCGCGGCGCGGCTGCGCGCGGCGCTCGACGCCGGCCTGCTCGAACCCGAATCGCTGTGCGCCTACCTGCTGGGCTTCCTGCCGCTGGCGCGCCACGTGCTGCTGGGCGAGGCCGCGCTGATCGAAGCCTTCGACACCGCCCTGGAAGACTGGGACGAGGACCTGTTCCTGGAACTGCTGCCGGGCCTGCGGCTGGCGTTCACCGCGCTGAAACCGCAGGAATCGGCGCGGCTGATGGCGGCGATCGCGGGCCAGGGCCGCGACGACGCCTTGCCGACGCTGGACGCCGAAGCGCTGCGGCAGCTGTCGCGGCTGCGCGAGGACACCGCAAGGGTCGCCGCCCTGTGGGGGCTGCATGACTGAACGGGTCCGGCGCTGGCGATTGATCCTGGGCCCGGCCGCGGACGGAGACGCGAACGGGCAGGATCATGCGCAAAGCAACGCGGGCGGGGCTGCGGACGCGGACGCCGGAGGGTCCGCCGGAGGCGCGGCGGGCGCCGTTCGCGGCCCCCGCCTCGACGCGGCCGATGCCGAACGCGACCGCCTGCTCGACGCGCTCTACGGCCGGGAGTACGCCCTGCGCGAACGCGCATCGCGCCGCGGCGGACGCAACAGCGCCGGCCTGGACGCGCCCCGCTGGCTGCAGGGCGTGCGCACGTTGTTCCCCGCGCGCACCGCCGAATACCTGCAGCGCGAAGGCCTGCAGCGCTACGGCCTCGGCGAATTGCTCAGCGACCCCCGGGTGCTGGCCCAGGCCAGACCCGACATGGCCCTGGTCCACCTGCTGATCGCCTGCCGCAGCCTGTTGCCGCCGGCCGCGATGGGCGAGGCCCGCCGCCTCATCCGTCAGGTGATCGCCGAACTGGAGCAGCGCCTCGCGCGCAGCGTGCGCACCCGCTTCGCCGCGCGCCGCCTGCGCGGCGTGCACGGCGGCGCGCGCCGGCTGTCGGAGCTGGATTGGCCCACCACCCTGCGCCGCAACCTGCGCCACTACGACGTCGAGGCCGATGCGCTGGCCCTGCACCGGCTGTATTTCCACGCGCGGCGTCGCCGGCACCTGCCGTGGGAGCTGGTACTGCTGGTCGACCAGAGCGGCTCGATGCTGGACTCGATCATCCATGCCGGCGTGCTGGCCTCGGTGCTGTGCGGGCTCGACACCCTGAAGACACGGCTGGTGCTGTTCGACACCCGCATCGTCGATCTGGGCGACCAGCTGCAGGATCCGGTCGAGACCCTGCTCGGCGTGCAGCTCGGCGGCGGCACCGACATCGCGGCGGCGATGGCCTACGCCGCCGCGCAGCTGCAGCAGCCCAGCCGCAGCCTGGTGGTGCTGATCAGCGACTTCCACGAAGGCGGCGACCCGGACGCGCTGCTGCGCCACACCCGCCGGCTGGCCGGCAGCGGCGTGAAGCTGCTGGGCCTGGCCGCCCTCGACCGCGAGGCGCAACCCGACTACGACCGCCACATGGCCCGCGCCCTGGTCGACGCCGGCATGCCGGTGGCGGCGATGACCCCGGAACGCCTGGCCGACTGGATCGCAGGGCAGATGGCATGAGTACCGATTCCACCCGGATCGACCCCGTCCGGATCGATTCCGCCGCGATCGATCCGGCCCTGCGCGCCCGGCTGGCGGCCTGGCTGCGGCAGCTCGACGACGACATGCTCGCGGGCTGGGCCAATCGCGGCCTGCTGCGCCGCGCCCGCGGCGTGCTGGCGGCCGCTGGCGACGTGGACGCGGCCTGGACGGCGGACGGCCTGCGCTGCGCGATCGACGGCCAGACCCAGACGCTCGACGGTCCCGGCTTCCAGCACCTGCGCTGCGGCTGCCCGGCCGCCGGCGCGTGTCACCACGCCCTGGCCGCGCTGCTGCACTGGGCCGCGCAATCCGCCGCTGCGCCCGAAGCGGCTGCGGACACCGGCAGCGACGACGCAGCGCCACCGTTCTGGAGCCAACCCGACTGGGTGCCGCTGGCGCGCGCGCTCGGCGCCGCGGCCCTGCGTCGCGCCGCGGCGTGGCTGGAGGATGACGTGACTGTCCTCTTCGCCGCCGCCGGCACCCGGCTCGACGCGCAGGTGCAGAGCGCGGTCGAGGCGCGCCTGCGCTTCGATGCCGCGCTGGGCCCGGACGCGGCGGCCTGCACCTGCGCGCAGACGCGCTGTGCGCACCGCGCGCTGGCCCTGCTGGTCTGGCGTCGGCAGCAGGGGCTGGACACCGGCACGCCCCTCGCGTCGCCGCGCCCGCGCAGCGAGCGCGTCGTGCTCGACGCCGTGCGCGAGGCCCTGCTCGCCCTCGCCGCGGAAGGCCAGGCGCAGCTTTCGACGACCCGCATCGACGACCTGACCGCGCTCGCCCAGCGCTGCCGCCAGGCCGAACTGCCGCTGCTCTCGCACGCGCTGCGGACGCTGCAACAGGCGCTCGCCGAAGAATTCGCCCGCCGCGGTCGCGCCCGGCCCGAAACCGCCGCGCGGCTGCTGGCACACGCCTGGGCGCGGCTGCGCGCCCTCGAAGCCAACCCCGCCCCGCAGCCGCGCGCGCAGCTGACCGGCCGCCACCGCCGCGACTACCGGCCGGCGCCGCCGCTGGACCTGCAGATCGTGGCCCTGGAACGCTGGGATCTGGGGCGCGGGGAGGCGGACCGCGCCGGCTTCAGCCTGCACGCCTGGTGCCTGGACACCGGGCGCTGGTGGCGGCTGCCGGTCGCCGACTACGCCGGTCTGGACGGCGATCGGCCGGACTGGCGCAGCCACACCTGGGCCGGTCGCGCGCTGCCGGCGCTGCTTGGCCGCCGACGGCGCCTGATCGGCGCCTGGGCCAGCGCCGACGGTAGCCTGACCGCCCGCACCGACACCCGCTGGGACGACGACCCGACGCCGGACCCCACACCTGACGACGCCAGCCCCACCGGGACCATCGACACCATCGCCGCGGACACCACAGTCGCCGTGACCGACATCCGCACGCCGCCCGACCCCGCAGTGGCGCAGGACATCGTTGCCGCCGCGCAGCGCTGGCGGGCCGCCCGGCCCGGCAACGTCCTCGACGCCCGCCCGCAGATCGTCCTGCTCGGGCCGTTGCGGCTGCAACCGCCCGTGGCCGCTGCCGGGCTGGACTGGTCGCAGACCGGCCACGACGCGCACGGCGACGGCCGCAGCGTCGAACTGCGGCTCAACGGCGACAGCGACAGCCGCCAGCGCGCGATCGCCCGACTCCAGGCCGCGCAGACACGGCAACCGCAGATCAGCCATGCGCTGGGCTGGCTGCAATGCATCGACGGCCGCGTGCTGCTGGAACCACTGAGTCTCTGGGATGCCCGCGCACAGGCGTGGCTGCATCTGCATGCGCCCGATCTGGCGCTGCCGGCGCCGGAGCCGCAGGAGCCGGGGCCCGCGGAATTCACGTCCGAATCGCTGTCAGAGTCGCCGCCCGAACCCCCTCCCCGCGCACCCGACCGCGACGATGCGCCGCCGCGGGCGCTGCTGCACAACCTGCTGCGGACCCGCGACCTGCTGTGCCGGCGGCTCGCCTCCGGCGGCCTGCAGGAAGACCCCGGCTTCACGCTGGCGGCGCGCGCGTGGCGGGAACACGCCATCGGCCGGCACTGGCCGGCGCTGCTGCACGGTCTGGACGACCCCGACACCACGCCCGCCCGGCGCAGCGAGGCCCTGCTCGATGCCCTGTTGCGGGTGGAACTGGCGATCCAGTCGCACGGCGCCGATCTCGCGACCTGATCGCACGCAACCCGATCATGGACCGCCGTGGACCGGCGTGGACCGCCATCGGCTCAGCCGTGGGCGTAGCGGCTCGGCGGCGCGCCCACGTGCCGGCTGAAGGCGACGCTGAACGTACTGGTCGAACCATAGCCGACGCGCTCCGCCACCTGCGCGACGCGCAGTCCATCACGCCGCAACAGCCCCTTCGCGATCTCCATGCGCCAGGCCAGCAGGTATTCCATCGGCGGCACCCCGACAGTGCGCGTGAACCGGTCGAAGAAGGTCGAACGCGACAGCGCCGCCGCGTTCGCGAGTTCGCCCACCGTCCACGGATGATCGATGCGGGCGTGAATCCGCTTGAGCGCCACCGCCAGTCGCTCGTCGCCCAGGCCGCGCAGCAGGCCCGGCGGGGCGCTGCCCGCCGTCGTCCAGCGCATCGCCTCCACCAGCAACATCTCGACCAGCCGGGACAGCATGTAGTCGTTCCCCGGTTTCTGCTCCCGGTATTCCTCGCCGACCATCTCGACCAGTCGCAGCAGCCGGCTGGCGCCCCGCACGTGGACCACGGCAGGCAGCAGCGACACCAACAGCCCGGCGTCGGCGGTATCGAACAGGAAGGCACCGCCCAATGACCGCATGTCCGGCGGACCCTCGGGATCGCCGTGGCGCCGTTCTCCCTGTCCTCCGGGGACGATCCTGGGGTCGATGAACTCGAACACCGGCGGCGCCGGCGCGACGCTGGACAGCGTGAACGGCGGGGTCGCCGGCAACAGCACGAAGTCGCCCGCGCGGATGGCGATCGGCGCATGCCCGTCCACCGTCAACAGCGCGCTGCCTTCCAGCACGATGCAGAAGCCCGGCTGGCCGTACTCGGCGTAGCGCACGGCCCAGTGGCCCTTGCCGCTGATGACGTTGGCGAAGACCGCGCGCGGATGCAGCAGGCGCACCACGTCGGACAGCGGATCGCTCATTCCGGACTCCGGCTAAAGATCATCGGACTTTGCGTTATCGATCATCCGGAAACGCTCGCCTATCGTGCTCCCACCGTCAACCCACCCACGGAGAACGACATGAAGCGCGACACGAAAACCGCCCTGATCACCGGCTGTTCCTCCGGCTACGGCCTGGAGACCGCCCGCCACTTCCTTGCCGAAGGCTGGAACGTCATCGCCACCATGCGCAACCCGCAGCGGGATCTGCTGCCGGCGTCCCCCCACCTGCACGTGCTGGCCCTGGATGTGACCCGGCCCGACAGCATCGCCCAGGCCCTGGAGGCCGCAGGCCCCATCGATGTCCTCGTCAACAACGCCGGCGTCGGCCTGTTCGGCGCATTCGAAGCCACGCCCATGTCGACCGTCCGCGACATCTTCGAGACCAACACCTTCGGCGTCATGGCGATGTGCCAGGCCACGATCCCCCGGTTCCGCCAGCGCCGTGCGGGCGTCATCGTCAACGTGACCTCCAGCACCACGCTGGCGCCGTTCCCGCTGGTGGCGGCGTACACGGCCAGCAAGACCGCGGTCGAAGGGTTCTCCGCGTCGCTGGCCCACGAGCTGAGGGCCTTCGACGTGCGGATCAAGCTGGTGGAACCCGGCTACGGCCCCTCCACCCGTTTCACCGCCAACGGCCAGCAGCGCATGCAGGGCCTGATCCCCGACGCCTACGCGCCGTTCGCCCACAGCGTGTTTTCGGGCATGGGCCAGGCCACGGCGCTGACCCGGGAAACCGACGTGGCCGAGACCATCTGGCGCGCGGCCAACGACACCACCGATCGACTGCATTTCCCGGCCGGCGCCGACGCGGTGGCGTTGGCGTTGGCGCGGCGCCAAGAATGACCGGACGACGCAAGCAGAGACACGGCGGGCTCGCGCCCGCCTGACCCGTTCGAATCCGCCGGATGCATTACCCGGGGAATTTCGGAAACTTTTCCTTCGGATGCCTGGCCTTCCATTCCTTGTGCGACACCGTGCCTTCCCAGGCCGTGAACGACCGCGGCGGCCGGCCGCGACCCGACCACGTCTCACCGTTGTGGGGCAGCCAATACTTGGGCGGCAGCTCGGCCTTCTGCGCCGCGGTCTTCTTGGGCGCCTTGGCGCCGCCCGCGACCAGCGCAGCGATCTCGGCCTTCTGCGCATTGTCGAAATGCTGGGCGAACAGATGCAGCACGCTCATCACCTGCGTGAACGCATCCGCTGCCTGCTCCTTGCGCAATGCCTGTTCCTGTTGTTCAAGGGCACGGATTTCGTCGGCCAACTTCGCTTTGGCCGATGCGATTGAATCGAGGGTAGGCTTCATCAGTTTGGAACCTTCTTCAAAGTTGGGCAATTTATAGAAAAGTTGACGAGGGGCATTCAAAGCCCGTGGAACGGAGGCGATCGCAGGCTTTAAATCTGTCGAGCGTCATTTGACGCAAATGGCGGATGTCATTGAGACACCAGTGTGTCATTGGATTATCCGCCCCCGAATCTTATACGAGAAGCGGGAGCGGAGTCAGCGCCATAGAGGCTGCAAACACAGTGGAACTGATAAATTGCAATCGAATGCCACTTTTCCCCGGAAATCGATGGGCTGACTGCAAGGCAATCAGGATGCGGCATAAGGGATCGGATCGTCGGCGACCTTGTGGCTCCCGGGTCTCGCCGTGGGCGAGACCCGGGCTACTTGCTGGTAGGTAACGGCACGTCTTCTTGCTCTGCTACCATTTTGTCGATGTCTACGCCAGAAAGAAGCATCACCGCCTTGTAAGCAGCGAGCAGATCTTCGTGCATTGACTCCAAGTCTTCTATCATTTTTACGCGGCCTTCTTTGGAATTTCTCCGGAAGTTATGCCTTAGATAAAATGAGTGGGCCAGCTTGTTTCTAACAGTAAGTGCTTGCAGCAAAAGATCTTCAAGTTGATCTATTGAGGACGTCTTATTGCCAAGCTTTTTGATCAAACCCCCAAGAGTCTGTTTATTTATTTTCTTATAAATCTCATTGGCTCGTTCAGAGTCTGGGCTTTCGATCAAATCCGCATCAAGGCAATCAACCCATATGAGCATTGTCCCGAGCTGAGTCTCCAAGAGCTGCGCAGCCTCAGATGTCTCGCCAAACTTTCGGTACACATCGTCTAAAGATGGCATGTGCTTTCCTAGTCGCCTAACGCCTGAATTAAGCCGGCCCGCAGCAGGGCGGCGACTGAGTGCGAATATAGCCGAAGGCGTGCACTTAGGCGCCGCCCTGCTGTGGGCTCGGTTTGAATGAATTGTTAGGTGCCGCTACAGGGTTCTTGCGGAACTCTGCCAAGAAGCGCACCAAGGGATGAAGATCATCCCGTCGCTCAAGGAGTTGAGATAGCCGACGCTTGCCGAATTTGCGATGAAGAATTGCCAGCGCTTGGCGCAATGGGTCACCAGACTCCAGCGCCGGCTCGATACCCTCATGTATCAACGCCCAGCACGCCTCCTTAAAGTCCCAAGCCCGCAACTCTCCGTATGCGGCGAGCGCGTCTTTATACGAAGCACGATGATCGGGGTTGGGGTAGTAGACGGACCAATCGCAAAAGTTTGCGATCTCATGGCCATCAATCGTGATCCAACCTCGACCCGAGCGAGAGCGCTTGTGGTGCCTAGTGACATGCACGGCAACTCGATCACGGATCTCGTCCGCGAACTCAGCCTCTACTTTTGATCGCAGCTCAGACCAACGCATGACAAGGCACCCAACGCCTGAGTTAAGCCGCCCCGTAGCGGGGTGGCAGACGCGTGCTAGCGTAGCGCAGGCACGTGGCCGACGCCACGATGCGGGGTCGGCTTGAACGAATTGTTAGGCGGCGCGCCCATATGCAAAATATACCAACGCTCCAGAAATAGTCAGCATGACCACGCCGATGATGGCGGATATAACTCGTCTACTCTGTCGTTGCTGCAGAAAAGACATGCGCAGCATCTCTTCACTCTTAACGCGACGCCACTCAGCGTCAAAATGCTGGAAAATAATCTCTTCTCCACAGACAACATCACACTCAACGTGTGACAGCTCACTGACAACCGCATCAGCGAATTTTCTTGCCAATGCTAAATCAGAAAACATTTGCTGAAAGTGTGGGCGGCCTGAATCACTGCGATATAGCGTCCCGTCACGCTCAAGCACCTGCCCCCATTCGTTCACAAGCACCACTATGTAGGTGTTAGCCATATCTATTGTGCCGCCTAACGCCGGAGTTAAGCCGGGCCGCTTTGCGGCCTTGGGCAAGTGAAACTTGCGGGAACTTGCACGAGGCCGCGAAGCGGGCTCGGCTTGAACGAATTGTTAAGCGGCACTATCAGTAGGCGCCGCCCTGAAAAACTGTTCCATCTGGTTGTGGGATTTTGCCCTGAGCGATCTCGTTCACGCCTTGATCCGGAAACGGCCAAACAATCAACTTGTCTCCAGGCTTGCAGTGCTCAGCCAGGTAAGCTTCGAAGTCTTCGATCTCACTGAAGGCGAGCGGAGTCGGCGCTCGTGCAGCGAATAGGTGCTTATGCATGACCGCCACGTAGCCAACGAAATTCAGATGATGGCGAATCACGGCTAGATTTTCGCTCGAATAGATCGATTTGGAATCGTTCATGTTCCGCATAACGCCTGAGTCCGACCCGAATAACGGCCCGAAAGCCGAACTCTCAACGCGCACCCCGACGAACTG
>JAIMKJ010000028.1:15806-50547 GCA_020692565.1 Thermomonas sp. | reverse complement strand
ACGAAATCGGCGAAGCCGCGCTCGCGCATCGACGCCTCGTCCGGCCAGCCCATCGTGCTGATCGGCCAGAGTGCGGAGGAGAACCAGGTTTCGAGGACATCGTTGTCGCGGCGCAGGTTGATCGTAGGAGCGGCTGTAGGAGCGGCTTCAGCCGCGAGCTTTTCGCCCGTGGCCGTTGGGTTATCGAAAGAGCTCGGGGCTGAAGCCCCTCCTGCGGCAGCGGTGGCTTTGGCGAGCGCTTCCGCTTCGTTGCGCGCGACATAGACATTGCCTGCGTCGTCGTACCACGCCGGAATGCGATGACCCCACCACAACTGGCGGCTGATGCACCAGTCCTGGATGTTTTCCATCCAGTGGCGATAGGTGTTGATCCAGTTCGGCGGCACGAATTTCAGGCTGCCATTTTCCGCAAGTTCGAGGCCGCGTTTGGCGAACTCGTCCATCGCCACGAACCACTGGTCGGTGAGATAGGGTTCGATCACTTGGCCGGTGCGGTCGCCGCGAGGCACCTGCAACTTGTGTGGTTTGGTTTCGACCAGCAGTTCGGCGGCTTCGAGGTCGGCGAGCACGGCTTTGCGGGCGTCGTAGCGGTCGAGGCCGTGATATTTCTCCGGCATCAGATTTCGAATGCTGACGCTATCCACTGCGCTTTGGACCGCATCAAGAGGAGATTTCGCCAGCTCAGCTGGATGATCCAAGTCTGATCTCGATTCAGGAATCTCGTGAAGGATTCGAGCAGACGGCGTGAAGATGTTGATTAGTCCGCGCGATGGAATGTTGTCAAAAGCACCCGTCTCAACATGTCGTTTCCAGACGGCATAGTCATTGAAATCATGCGCCGGCGTGACCTTCACCACGCCTGTGCCGAACGCACGATCCACATAATCATCGGCAATGATCGGGATCTCACGATCAGAGAGCGGCAGCGCGACAGTCTTGCCGATCAGATGCGCATAGCGTGCATCTTCGGGATGCACCATCACCGCGGTGTCGCCCAGCATCGTTTCCGGGCGCGTGGTCGCGACGACGAGATAATCGCGGGTCTCGCGCAGGGTTTCGTTGCCGTCTGCGTCGTGTTCGACGTGTTCGTAGGTGGCGCCGCCGGCCAGCGGGTACGCGATCGACCACAGGAAACCGTCTTCCTCTTCGCTGACCACTTCCAGATCGGAGATCGCGGTCTTCAGCACCGGATCCCAGTTCACGAGGCGCTGGCCGCGATAGATCAGCTTCTCTTCGTACAGCTTCACGAAGGCTTCAAGTACCGCCGCCGACGGGCCGTCGTCCATCGTGAACACGCTGCGCGTCCAGTCGCCGGAGGTGCCGAGGCGGCGCATCTGGCGTTCGATGGTGCCGCCGGACTGGGTCTTCCACTCCCACACCTTGTCGATGAACTTGTCGCGGCCCAGCGAATCGCGGGTCTCGCCGGCGCCGGCGATCTGCAGGTTGCGCGACACCACCATTTCGGTGGCGATGCCGGCGTGATCGGTGCCCATCTGCCACAGCGTGCGGTAGCCGCGCATGCGGTGATAGCGGATCAGCGCGTCCTGCAGCGTGTGCTGGAAGGCGTGGCCCATGTGCAGGGTGCCGGTGACGTTCGGCGGCGGCAACAAAATGCTGTAGGCCGGGCCGTCGCCCTGCGGCGCGAAGACGCCGCTCGCTTCCCATTCGGCGTAGAGGCGGGATTCGAAATCTTTGGGTTCGTAGCCGGAGGCGAGGGTGGTCATGTGTGAGATGTCTTGATCTTGGAAGTTGTCATCCCAGCGCAGCGAGGGATCTGTTTCGGCTTTCGCAAGCTTCAACAGCAGATCCCTCGCTGCGCTCGGGATGACAGTGGAGAGGGGGCGACGCAATCACATATCGTATTTCTTCAATTCCAGTCCGCGCGCCTGGTACTGCTTCCAGCGTTCGCGCAGCGGGCCGCGGGCGGAGTCGTCGGCGGGCACCACTTCCAGCACACGCTCGAACTCGCCTTCCACCGGCGCGTCGCGCAGATTGATGACCAGCGGCCGCAGTGCGATGTCGCTGTCGGGCGTGGCGATCAGTACCGGCGTGAGTTCGTCCTCGTCGTCGCTGCCGGCGATCTGGTGCGGCACGAATGCGTCCTCGTCGAACGCCCACAGCAGATCGTCCAGGGCCTCGGCCTGCGCGGCATCGCGCGCCAGCACCAGCGTCCACAGATTCGCGTCGTAGGCCTTGCGCGCAAGCTCGCACACCAGGCGCAGCGGCTCCTCGCGGAAGCGGGGTTTCTGGATCAGGTAGAAATCGGCGCGGGGACTCATGCGTTCGCGCGCTTAGCTGGCGCGATCCATCAACCACTGTGCCAGCAGCCCGACCGGGCGGCCGGTGGCCATGCCCAGCTTGCCGTCATCGTTGGAGACGCCGGCGATGTCCAGGTGCGCCCAGCGCTGGCCTTCGGCGAAGCGGGCGAGGAAGCAGCCGGCGGTGATGGCGCCGGCGTTGCGGCCGCCGATGTTGTAGACGTCGGCGAAGCTCGAGTTGAGTTGGCTCTGGTATTCGTCCCACAGCGGCAGGCGCCAGGCGCGGTCGAACACATGCTCGCCGGCCTGCAGCAGTTCGTCGGCGAGGTCGTCGTGCTTGCTCATCAGGCCGGTGGCGTACTTGCCCAGCGCGATGACGCAGGCGCCGGTGAGCGTGGCGACGTCCAGCAGCGCCTGCGGCTCGAAGCGCTGGGCATAGGTCAGGGCGTCGCAGAGGATCAGCCGGCCTTCGGCGTCGGTGTTGCCGACTTCGATGGTCTTGCCGGACATGCTGGTGATGACGTCGGACGGGCGGTAGGCGTTGCCGTCGATGGCGTTCTCCACCGCCGGGACGATGCTCACCAGATTGATCGGCAGATTCATCTTGACTGCGGCGACGAACGCGCCGAGCACGCTGGCGGCGCCGCACATGTCGTATTTCATCTCTTCGATGCCGCCCTGCGTCTTCAGATTGACGCCGCCGGTGTCGAAGGTGATGCCCTTGCCGACCAGCACGAAGGGCTTGGCGTCGCCGCCGTTCTTCCATTTCAGAACGATGAGCCGCGGGCGATTGGCCGAGCCGCGCGCGACCGCGAGCAGCGAGCCCATGCCCAGGGCCTGCATCTGGTCTTCGTCGAGGATCTCGGCTTCCGCGCCGTTGTCGCGCGCGAACTGCTGCGCCTGTTCGGCGAGGTAGGCCGGGTTGCAGATGTTGGGCGGCAGGTTGCCCAGTTCGCGGGTGAAGGCGACGCCCTCGGCGATGGCCTGGCCCTGCGCGAGCGCGGCGGCATCGTTGCCGGCGACCGCGACGGCGGCGAGCTTGGTTTCGCTTTTGCTTTTGTTCTTCTCGCCGAGGGTGGCGCTGTAGCGATAGGTGGCGTGGCTGAAGGCGATCACGGCCTGGCGGGTGGCCCAGGCGGCGTCGCGGCCCAGCACCGGGGCTTCGCTGACGGTGAACGCCACGCTGGCGGCGGCGCCGTCCTTCAGCGCGCGGGCGGCGTCGCCGGCGGCCTTGATGTACTGCGGCACGCCGAACTTGGCCGGCTCGCCCAGGCCGACCACCAGCACGCGGGTCGCGGCCACGCCCGGCAGATCGTGCAGCAGCGCGGTCTTGCCGGTCTTGCCGGAGACGTCGCCGCGTTCGATCAGGGCCGCGATCCGGCCGCCGCTGGCGGCGTCCAAGGCCTGGCCGGTGGCGGTCAGGGTCTTGTCCGAATACGCGCCGACGACGATGCAGTCGCTGGCGAGGGTGGCGGCGTCGGCGACGGGGCCGGCGTGGAGCGTGAATGCGAGGGCCATCGATAGGGTTCCGTAAAGGCGGTCTGGGGAGGGAAACGTGGGGGCGGATCAGGCGCAGGGTAGGGAGGCAGGGGCGCCGGAAGCGGTGCGGCGCCTGAACCCGTCGTGGACGGCGTTGTTCAGACTTTCCCGTCATTCCGTACAATCCCGGGGCCGGTCATGCTGCCGGCGCCGCGGTACCGGCTGCAACCCGCGAAGCCCAACCCGCAAAGCTCGGCCCGCAAGTCTAAAGCAACCCCCTGCCGGATGCCCGGCGTCCGGAACCTCCCCATCCGATGTTGAAGCTGGACCGATACCTCATCCGCGAGTTCGCGCAGAACACCTTCGCCGTGCTGGTGGTGGTCCTGATCGTGCTGCTGGGCGGGGCGTTCGCGGATGTGCTGCAGGATGTGGCCCGCGGCAAGGTGCCGGCGGGGATGTTGCTGGCCCAGTTGGGTCTGGTGTTCCTGAAATGGCTGCCGCTGATCCTGCCGCTGGCGGTGATGCTGGGGCTGATGCTGGCGATGGGCCGGCTGTACCGCGATGCCGAGATGCCGGTGCTGGTGTCGGTCGGTGTCGGCCCGAAACGCCTGCTGCGCCCATTGGCCTGGATGGCGCTGCCGGTGGTGATCGGGGTGGGCCTGTGCTCGATGTGGCTGGCGCCCTGGGCCGATCGCGTGTCGCAGCGGATGATCGAGGAGGCCAGCCGCAACCTGCTGATCGCGGGCATGGAGCCGGGCCGGTTCACCGAACTGCCGGGCGGCGGTGGCGTGATCTACGTCGGCGCCATGTCCGGCGACAGCCGCGAGATGCAGCGGGTGTTCGTGTACCGGCAGAAGGACGACCGGTTCGACGTGACCACCTCGCAGACCGGCACGCTGTCGGTCCAGAACGAGCACGATCGTTACCTGCGGTTGACGCATGGTTTCGAGGTGGAAGGGCCGCTGGGCGGCGGTCGCGACTACCGGCTGATGCGCTACGCCGCCAATGAAGTGCGGCTGCCCGAAGACACGGCCCCGCGCCGCAAGTCCGACCGCGTGGCGCTGCTGCCGACGCGGGCGCTGCTGGGCGACCCGCGCCCACAGGCCAAGGCGCAGTTCCATTCCCGGCTGGCGCCGCCGCTGCTGACGCTGGCGTTCGCGCTGCTGGCGGTGCCGCTGTCGCGCAGTTCGCCGCGCCAGGCCCGCTACGGCAATCTGGCGGTCGGTTTCCTGATCTATCTGTTCGCCATGTTCCTGATGCTGCTCGGCACGCAATGGCTGGAGGACGGCGTGATGCCGGCCATGCTCGGCCTGTGGTGGCTGCTGGGGCCGCTGCTGCTGGCGGCGGTGTGGATGTACGCCCGCGACGGTGCGATCAAGCGCCCGCGTGCGCGGGCGACGCCGGCATGAAGCCCTTTCCGAAGATCCACGATCTCTACATCGGCCGGGTGGTGCTGGGCGCGGTGCTGCTGGCCTGGACGGTGCTGGTCGGCATCGACGCCATCATCGGCGGCCTGCTCAACGAAATCAGCGATGTCGGCACCGGCAAGTACGACTTCATGGCCGCCGCGACCAATGTCGCCTACACCCTGCCGCGGCGCGCCTACATGCTGTTTCCGTATGCGGCGGTGATCGGCGCGGTCATCGGCCTGGGCCAGGTGGCGGTGAGTTCCGAACTCACGGTGCTGCGCGCGATCGGCCTGTCGCGCCGACGCATCAGCCTGTCGGTGATCCTGTCGCTCACGGTGCTGACCGCGCTGATGGTGGTCAACGGCGAAACCCTCGCGCCGTGGGCGCAGCGCCGGGCCGATACCCTCAAGGCCGCGGCCAAATCCAACGACGTCATCGTCGCGCAGTACTCCGGCCTGTGGGCGCGCGAGGGCGACGTGTTCCTCAACGCGCAGACCGGCCAGGAACGCAGCGATAACGGCCGCCAGTGGCTGGAACTCAACGACGTGCGCCTGTTCGAGTTGGGCGAGGACGGGCGCCTGGCCTCGATCACCCATGCCGGCAGCGCCGAGCACAGCAAGGGCGAGTGGATCCTGCGCAAGGTCCAGCGCACCCGATTCGACGAGAAATCGGCGGTCCGCACCGTGGTCGCCGAAGAGCGCTGGACGTCGCGCCTGGACGCCGCCGCGCTGGCCGCCAGCACCCGCAACATCTGGCGTCCGCGCTACATGACCGCGGAACAGTTGAAGGGCGGCATCGAATACCGCACCCGCAACGGCCTGGATTCCAGCGAATTCCAGGAACACTACTGGGGCCGCTGGTTCTACCCGGTGAACGTGCTGGTGCTGTGCCTGTTGGCGATCCCGTTCGCCTTCGGCTCGCTGCGCAGCGGCGGCCTGGGCAAACGCCTGTTCATCGGCATCGTGTTCTCGCTGGGCTTCTGGCTGGTGCAGACCCAGTTCGTGCGCCTCGCCGGGGTGTTCAAGTTCGACTACCGCATCGCCTACATGATCCCGGCGCTGGTGATGGTCGGGCTGTCGGTGTGGTTGTTCAAACGACGATCCGGCTGAGCATGAGCATGCTCAGCATACAAGTCGACATGTAGTTTCAACGGCTGCTTATTGTCGACGGGGTAATGACGAACGCAGTCTCGAAAAGAGCTGCCAGCGCTTCGCCATCAACCGGTCGAACGCGTTGCAGATATTTGCGGAATCTACCGCTGAATTCGCTAATCGCGCGTTCTGCATCCTCGAGTGCCTCGGTCAATTCCTCGCGGTTGAAATCGATGCGTGGTTCGATTCGCGCATCGTCGAGTCCTCCGTCTGCCCAGAGAGTGAATTTTCCGTCCTTTTGTTCAACATGAGGGGCCGGATCATGGCCTAGCCAGAGCATTGGGCTTTCCTGGAATAAACTCCGCCATTGCCCCCATTCTTCCAGGCCGCAGCAACAGGAAGGAATGATTTCCACGTCGTTGCGACGCGCGATCAGCCCGCCGGGCAGAGATGGAAATTCTGATGCTTGGTCGTCCGGATGAGTGGTTTCTTCAGGTTCTTCGTTGTTTATACCCAGCATCAGAAGCAGGATGTACTCGAACTCCGAATCGTGTTTGGCGCTATCCAGCTCCAGAAGGTGCGGCCACGGAAGTGTCGGAAGATCAGGCCGGTCCGGTGGCCTGTGCATCGATAATTCGACGGCAGGAATCAGTAGAAGTCGATCGTTCATCGTGGGTGTTTCTCAATCCACACCACCCGCGTCCCACTGACCCGGTCGTGCCAGGTCAGCCGTTCGCGATCGAACCAGGCCCACCAGAAGCCCAGACCGCCCAGCAACAGCGACAGATTGCCGACGAGATAACGGATCGCGAGTTGCTTGCGCGTGGGCACCGCGCCGTCGGCGTCGACCACCCGCACCCGCCACGGGCGCATGCCGAGCGTCTGGCCGCCGCGCGCCCAGCTGGCGACGGCGTACGCACCCGCGACCAGCCAGCAGCACAGCCACAGCAGCACGCCGAGGACGCTGGCGGTCTTGAGAATCTCTCGCTCGCTGTGACCGGCGAGGTAGTAGCCGAGGTTGAACAGCGCGGAGAGCAGCATCCACACCGCGAGTACCGGCCACAGGTCGTAGAACAGCGACAGTAGACGGCGGAGGATCAGCGGGTCGGGTTTGGTCGGGGGAGACGCTGGTGCGGCGGTATCGGTCATCGCGACAGGATAAACGGCCGGCTCCGGATCAAGAATCGCCGGGACGACGGTGTTCCAGATTCCGTCCATCGCGCATCGCGCTACCCTGTCCCGATGCCCACCACGCCCTCCGAACGCCGGGAACAGGCCGTCGCGCTGCCGCCGCTGCGCGACAGCGATGCCACCGCGATCCACGGATTCATCGAGACGATCTGGGCGGAGAACGGGCTGGCGAAGCAGACCCTGGCGAGCTACCGGCGCGATCTGGAAGGCTTCGCGCGCTGGCGCGACGGGGACGGCGGCGGCCTGGCCGGCGCGGACCGGGCGGTACTGTTCGACTACCTCGCCTGGCGCACGCGCAGCGCCTATTCGCCGCGCAGCAACGCGCGGCTGCTGTCGACGCTCCGCGCCTTCTTCGCCCTGCAGGTGCGGCGCGGGCTGCGCGCGGACGACCCCACCGCATTGCTCGATCCGCCGAAGCTGCCCCGGTCCTTGCCCAAGGCGCTGAGCGAGCGCGATATCGAAGCGCTGTTGAACGCGCCCGATGTCGCGTCGCCGCTGGGCCTGCGCGACCGCGCGATGCTGGAACTGATGTATGCCGCCGGGCTGCGGGTCAGCGAACTGGTCGGCGTGCCGGCAACGATGGTCAATCTGCGCCAGGGCGTGCTGCGGGTCACCGGCAAGGGCGGCAAGGAGCGGCTGGTGCCGCTGGGCGAGGAGTCGCAGCACTGGCTGAGCCGCTATCTGGCCGAGTCGCGGCCGGCGCTGGCCGGCAAGCGCGCGCCGGCAGCGCTGTTCCTGAATGCGGACGGCGAGCCGCCGAGCCGGCAGCAGTACTGGGGGCTCGTCAAGCGCTATGCCGGCGCCGCCGGGATCGACCCGCGGAAGGTCAGCCCCCACGGGCTGCGCCACAGTTTCGCCACCCATCTGCTGAATCACGGGGCCGATCTGCGCGCGCTGCAGATGCTGCTGGGCCATGCCAGCCTGTCGACCACCCAGATCTATACGCTGGTCGCGCGCGAACAGTTGAAGCGGTTGCACGCCCAGCACCACCCGCGGGCCTGATCGGCCGAGCTGTCGACCTGCGCCGGCCGTGAATGGCGTCACACCTTCAGTAATATGCCCCATCGTGCATAAGCATGCACCGCAGGGCATCGTTCACTGCCGGCCTGCATGCGACAATCGGCCCCGGCAATCCCGAACTTCCCTGCGCCGCAGCGGTCCCAAGCGGCGCACCCGCCCATTCGATGGAACTTCCCTGCATGAAATTTCCGGTGTTCGCCCTGCTCTGCGCCCTGAGCGTGTCCGCCTGCGCGCAATCCAAACCCGCCGATGCCGACAAGGCCGCCGCGCCCGAAGCCGGCCCCGAAGCCGGCAAGGCCGCCGGTGCCGCCAGCGGCAAGCAGGCCGACACGCCCAAGGAAGCGATGGTCCGCGCCGCGCTCAAAGGCATCGATCCGCGGGTGGTACCGGACCGGATCGCCCCCGCGCCGATTCCCGGCTTCCAGGAAGTCATCGTCTCCGGCCAGGTCATCTATTTCAGCGACGACGGCCGCTACATGCTGCAGGGCTCGCTCTACGACGTGAAGGCCAAAAAAGACCTGAGCCAGGTCGGTTTGAGCGTGTTGCGCCGCGAGGCGCTGACCCAGATACCGACGACCGACAGGATCGTGTTCGCCCCGGTCGGCATCCGCAAGCACACGGTTTCGGTGTTCACCGACATCGAATGCGGCTATTGCCAGAAATTGCATGAGGAAATCGCCGACTACAACAAACTCGGCATCGCCATCGAATATCTGGCCTTCCCGCGCGCCGGCCTGACCAGCCAGGACGCGCTGGCGATGGAATCGGTCTGGTGTTCGGTCGACCGTCGCAAAGCGCTGACCGACGCCAAGAGCGGCCGGCCGGTGCCGCCCAAGCGCTGCGACAACCCGGTGGCCGCGCAGTACAAGATCGGCCAGCAGGTCGGCCTGCAGGGCACGCCGATGATCATCAACACCGACGGCGTCGCGCTGCCCGGTTACATGCCGCCCGACAAATTGCTGGAAGCGCTGGACAAACTGGCCGCCGAAGAAAAAGCCAAGCAGGGCAAGGTCGCCACCGCCGCCGGCAGCCTCTGAACCGTCGCGGGCGCGCGCCCGCGCTGTCCGCCGATCGGCCCTCCGGGGCCGTCGTGCCTGCCGCGGGGCCGCATCCGGTACAATCTGCGCCCCGCTTATAGACATGGCTGGACATGATCGTCCTTGAGGGCCTGCCGGCCCTGTCGCCGTTCCGTCGCGACCGTCTCGAAACCCGTCTCCAGGCCCTCGCACCCGCGCTTCGGGTCGTCGGCGCCTGGTTCACGTACTGGGTTGAACCCGAGCCCGGCCACGCCCCCGACGCCATCACGCTGCAGCGGATTCTCGAAGCCCACGGCGACCGCGCGCCGCTGGCCGCGGGCGCGGTCTCGCGCTTCGTCGCGCCGCGGCTGGGTACCATCTCGCCCTGGGCCAGCAAGGCCGGCGAATTGCTGCGCGGCGCCGGCCAGCCGGTGAAGCGGGTGGAACGCGGTACCCGGATCGATCTGACCGGCTTTCCGGAAGACGCGGCCGCCCGCGCCGCCATCGCCAGAATCCTGCACGACCCGATGACCCAGTCGCTGCTGGTCGATCCGGCCGACGCGGCGGCGCTGTTCGCCACCCCGGCGCGCGGTGCGCTGGAAGTGATCCCGCTGGCCGATCTGGAGCGCGCCAACGCGCGTCTGGGTCTGGCGCTGGCCGACGACGAAATCGAATACCTGCGCGCGCGCTATGCCGAGTTGGGCCGCGACCCGCACGATATCGAGCTGATGATGTTCGCGCAGGCCAATTCCGAGCACTGCCGGCACAAGATCTTCAACGCGGCCTGGACCATCGATGGCCGCGAAAAACTGGTGAACGGCGGCAACGTCACGCTGTTCAGGATGATCAAGCACACCCACGCGCAGACGCCCGAGCACACGCTCTCGGCCTACAGCGACAACGCCGCGGTGGTGGAAGGCTACCCGGCCCGGCGCTTCCGCCCCGATCCGGCGACGCTGGAATACCGCGCCGAAGCCGAAACGCCCAGCGCGTTCTGCATCAAGGTCGAAACCCACAACCACCCGACCGCGATCTCGCCGTTTCCCGGGGCCTCCACGGGCAACGGCGGCGAGATCCGCGACGAAGGCGCGACCGGCCGCGGCGGCAAGCCCAAGGCCGGCCTGAGCGGTTTCAGCGTCTCGCATCTGCGCATTCCGACGCTGTCGCAGCCGTGGGAACAGTTCGGGGAAGGCGGCCCGCGCCCGCTCAATCCGCGGATGGCGCCGGCGCTGGAGATCATGCTCGACGGCCCGCTCGGCGCCGCGGCGTTCAACAACGAATTCGGACGCCCGAACCTCACCGGCTACTTCCGCGCCTTCGAAGTGCGCGAAGACGGCGGCCTGGTCCGCGCCTACGACAAGCCGATCATGCTCGCCGGCGGCCTGGGCGCGATCGATCGGCCGATGGTCTCGAAGATCCGGCTCTCGCCCGGCGACGCGGTGATCGTGCTCGGCGGCCCGGCGATGCTGATCGGCCTCGGCGGTGGCGCCGCCAGTTCGGTCGCCTCCGGCGACAGCGCCGAAGACCTCGATTTCGCCAGCGTGCAGCGCGACAACCCGGAAATGGAACGCCGCTGTCAGGAAGTGATCGACCGCTGCGTGGCCCTGGGCGAACGCAATCCGATCCTGTGGTTCCACGATGTCGGCGCCGGCGGTCTGTCGAACGCGATTCCCGAACTGCTGCACGACTCGGGCGTCGGCGGGGTGATCGATCTGGCGAAAGTGCCGAGCGACGACCCGTCGCTGTCGCCGATGCAACTGTGGTGCAACGAATCGCAGGAACGCTACGTGTTGGGCGTCGCCCAGGACCGCCTGGCCGATTTCGCCGCGCTGTGCGAGCGCGAGCGCTGCCCGTTCGCGGCGGTGGGCGTGGCGACGGCGGAAGAGCGGCTGGTGGTGGGTTACGGCGCCACGATCGATGCCGCCCCCTCGTCGCCGGCCATCGATCTGCCGATGGACGTGCTGTTCGGCAAGCCGCCGAAGATGCACCGCGACACCCAGCGGCCGGTGCCTGCGAAGTGGCCCGCGCTCGACGGCCAGGACATCGATCTGCATGAGGCCGGCCTGCGGGTGCTCGCGCACCCGACGGTCGCCGCGAAGAATTTCCTCATCACCATCGGCGACCGCAGCGTCGGCGGCCTGACCGCGCGCGACCAGATGGTCGGCCCGTGGCAGATGCCGGTTGCAGACTGCGCGATCACGCTCGCCGGCTTCGACACGCACGCCGGTGAAGCGATGGCGCTGGGCGAGCGCACGCCGCTGGCGCTGATCGACGCCGCCGCCGCCGCGCGCATGGCGGTGGGCGAGGCGATCACCAATCTGCTGGCCGCCCCGGTCTCGTCCCTGGAACAGATCAAGCTGTCCGCGAACTGGATGGCCGCAGCCGGCCATCCGGGCGAGGATGCGCGCCTGTTCGACGCGGTGAAGGCGGTAGGCATGGCGCTGTGTCCGGCGTTGGACCTGAGCATTCCGGTCGGCAAGGATTCGCTGTCGATGCAGGCGCAGTGGACGCAGACCGATGCGAGCGGCGACGTCGAACAACACAAATCGGTGTCGCCGGTATCGCTGATCGTGACTGCGTTCGCGGCGGTGGAGGATGCGCGCGCGCAGCTCACGCCGCTGCTGTCGCGCGAGGCCGATACCGAACTGTGGCTGATCGGTCTGGGCGCGGGCCGCAAGCGGCTGGGCGGCTCCATCCTGGCGCAGGTCTACGACGGTTTCGGCGGTCGCCACGGCGACGATGCCGGGCCGGTGGTCCAGGTGCCGGATCTCGACGATCCCGGACGTCTGCGCGGGCTCTTCGAACTCATCCGCGATGCGCGCGAACGCAGTCTGGTGCGTGCGTACCACGACCGCTCCGACGGCGGTGCGTTCGCGGCGCTGTGCGAGATGGCGTTCTGTTCGCATCTCGGCCTCGACATCACCCTCGATGGCTGGGGCGACGACGCGTTGCGTACGCTGTTCTGCGAGGAACTCGGCGCGATCGTGCAGATCGCGACCGAGGACCGCGCCGAGTTCGCGGATCTCGTCGCCCAGCACGGTCTGATCGAATGCGCGCAGCGCATCGCGCGGCCGAGCACCGCGCCGGCGGTGCGCGTGCATCGCGATGGCGACGTGCTGGTGGAGTGGCGCTGGGACGAATTGTTCGACGCCTGGTGGTCGGTCACCCACGCGATGCAGCGGCTGCGCGACAACCCCGAATCCGCCGATGAGGAGCGCGCTGCCGTGCGCCGCTTCGATGCGCCCGGTCTGAAGCCGAAGTTGACCTTCGACGCGGCCGAGGATATCGCCGCACTGTACATTTCCACCGGCGTACGCCCGCGCGTGGCGATCCTGCGCGAGCAGGGCGTCAACGGCCAGATCGAAATGGCGTCCGCGTTCGACCGCGCCGGCTTTGCCGCGGTCGACGTGCACATGAGCGATCTCATCGCAGGCCGCGTCGCGCTGGACGGTTTCGCCGGTTTCGCGGCCTGCGGCGGTTTCAGCTACGGCGACGTGCTCGGCGCGGGCCGCGGCTGGGCCACGTCGATCCTCGAACGCGCCGCGCTGCGCGATGCGTTCGCGGCGTTCTTCGCGCGTCCGGACACGTTCTCGCTCGGCGTGTGCAACGGATGCCAGATGCTGTCGCAGCTCAAGGCGATCATTCCCGGCGCCGAACACTGGCCGCGTTTCCTGCGCAACCGCAGCGAACAGTTCGAAGCCCGCTTCGGTCTGCTCGAAGTCGCCGACTCACCGTCGCTGTTCTTCCGCGGCATGCACGGTTCGCGCATCCCGGTGGCGATCGCGCACGGCGAAGGCCGCGCGACCTTCGACAACGATGCGGACCGCGATGCCGCCACCATCGCGCTGCGCTACGTCGCCAACGACGGCGGCGCGGCGAGCGGTTATCCCGCGAACCCGAACGGCTCGGAACTGGCCATCGCCGGCCTCAGCAGCCGCGATGGTCGTTCCACCATCCTGATGCCGCATCCCGAGCGCACCCCGCGCAGCGTCAACATGAGCTGGCACCCGGACGATTGGTCGGACGATTCGCCGTGGCTGCGGATGTTCCGCAACGTGCGCGCGGCGGTGGGCTGACGTGCCGGCATATCCATACATCGAGGAAGATGATGGAAATTTCAGATGAAGTCTTGAGGAAAACGTTTCAATCTATGCAGGACGATGAATTGCTGCGGCGTTGGCAGGCGCAACTTTTCACAGATGAAGCCAGACTGATCGCGAAAGCGGAAATGGACGCAAGAGGTCTGAAAGCCACCACAGAGGAATTTGATCGTGTCCGCTTACAGGATCAAACGGATGCGCAAGCGATAAAAAGACGCCAACGCTCGACCATCGTGCGGTGGGTCGTCGGGTTACTGTTTAGTATCATCAGTATTGTTGCCGTCACGATCATATCCATGGTTTTTGGACTCGGCAGATAAGCCGCTAAGTTGAAGCTGTAATTGAATCAAAAACTTGTGGTTATGCTGTGGTAATTGCATGCGCCGCCATAAATTAGCGTCATGCTTACGATGGCTGCGCCTGAAATGAAACCATGGTTGTGGAGCCAGACCCGAAGGGCGCCGCACAAGGATGTGCGGCGTGTTCCGACCGAGCCAAGGATTGGCGAGTCGGAACATCCCGGCCAAGCCCGCCTGGCAGATGTGCTTCGTCGGGGAAGGCCCTTTTCTTTGGTTCCGTTTCTTTTGGGCCAACAAAAGAAATGAACCCGGCCGCGTAGCGGACGGAACGCCTTTGGCTTGAGCAATTGTATGATGACGGCTGAAGTCGCTCCTGCAGGGCGCTTTGGGGCTCGCGCCTCAATTAAGGCGCGCCTACTGAGCCTTAGCTCTTTCAGATACCACAAACTGAAGCACCTTATCCCTGATCACTTTCTTGCGTACTTCCGTACCATCTATTGCCCATTTCTCAGCCCTTTGTTGAGACTCGACAGAACTGCCGGCTCTCCGCTTGAGGTCTGCAGTTCTTGCATTAAGAAGCGCCAAGTAATGTTGATCGCAACTGCTAAGCGCAGCGTCGGTCACTTCTGTTGCTGTTGAAGTTCCGCGCAGATATTCACCAGCGGCTTTAACTGCACAGTCGTAATACATTCGAGTTTCATGCTCAATGGGCGAAAGTTGATCGGGCTCATTGGCAATGGAGATTTGACCTGAAAAAAGTAAGGCTACGAAGGTGACTTGTGTTCTCATCTTGACCTCGGCTTGCCGCCCATTGGTTTACTTGGTTGCTTTCGCTAGCCAGTCTTCTATCCCCACGCGATCCCGCGCCCGCAGCAGCGCCGGAGCCCGCGCGCGCAGCGCGGCGTGGTCGAAACCACGCACCGCGCGACGCAGTTCCAGCAGCGTGCCCGGGTGCAGGCTGAATTCCTCCAGCCCCAGCGCCAACAGCACCGGTGCGAACAGCGGATCGCCGGCGATTTCGCCGCACACCGCCACCGGTTTTCCGCGCGCGCGGGCGGTGCGCATCACCGTGTTCAACAACTGCAGCACCGCCGGGTGCAGCGGGCTGTAGAGTTCGCCCAGCGATTCGTTGTTGCGGTCGGCGGCGAGCAGATACTGCACCAGGTCGTTGGTGCCGATGGACAGGAAGTCGGTGGCGGCAATGAAGGTCGGCAGCGCGATCGCCGCCGACGGGACTTCGATCATCGCGCCCAGCGGCACCGCATCGGCGATCGCGCAGCCTTCGCCGCGCAGTTCGCGCTGGACGTCGGTCATCAGCGTGCGGACCGCGATCATTTCCTCGCGGCCGCTGATCATCGGCACCAGTACGCGGATCGGGCCGTAGGCGCCGGCGCGCAGGATCGCGCGCAGTTGGGTGCGGAACAGGTCGAGGCGCGACAGCGACAGACGCACGCCGCGCAGCCCCAGGGCCGGGTTGGGCTCGCCGATCAGCGCCAGCGCGGTGCCGTCGGCCTTGTCGGCGCCGATGTCGAGGGTGCGGATGGTGACCGTGCGCCCGGTCATGCCCAGCACCAGGTCGCGATAGGCCCGGAATTGTTCTTCTTCGTCCGGCAGCGTGTGCCGCAGGTCCGCCGGGCGGTTCATGAACAGGAATTCGGTGCGGTACAGGCCGACGCCGGCGGCGCCGAGCGCATGCGCCTCGGCCACGTCTTCGCGCGATTCGGCGTTCGCCCACAGTTTGATGTCGACACCGTCGCGGGTGCGCGTGGGCTCGCGGCGCAGGCGATGCAGTTGCTTGCGCTCGCGCGCGTACGAGTGCACCCGCGCACGATGCTCGCGCAGGTCGTCGGCGTTCGGTTCCAGGATCACCAGGCCGCTGCCGCCGTCGACCGCCAGCACGTCGCCGTCGTTCACTTTCTGCAGCACGTGCGCGGCGCCGATCACCAGCGGCACGTGCAGGCTGCGGGCGAGGATCGCGCTGTGCGACAGCGGGCTGCCGCCGGCGGTGACCACCGCCATCACGCCCTGCGCATGCAACTGCGCGAGGTCGGAAGGCGCGATGTTGTCGGTGACCAGGATGTCGCCGGCGATGCCCTGCAGTTCGGCGTCGCGGCTGTGCAGGGCGGCATGGATGCGGCCGACGACCTGGTCGATGTCGTCGATGCGGCTGCGCAGGTAGGCGTCGTCCATGTCCGCGAACACCGCGGCGATGCGGTCGCGCTGCAGGCGCAGGGCGTAGTCGGCGGCGTAGCGGCCGGTGCGGATCAGTTCGTCCAGGCCGGCCAGCAGTTCCGGGTCGTCCAGCAACAGGGTGTGCAGGTCGAGGAATTCGCCGACCTCGTGGGCCAGCGCGCCGTGCAGGCGGCTGCGCAGCGCGTGCATCTCGCCGCGGACCACGGTGATCGCGGCGTGCAGGCGGTCGAGTTCGGCCTCGACCTCCGATGCGTCGATCCGCTCTTCGGCCACGTCCAGGGCATGCGGCAGGCGTACGCGCGCCCGTCCGAGCACGCTGCCGCGCGATGCGCCCTGGCCGGAGAGGATGCGACGCATGGGCTCAGCTGTCCTCGTCGAACCGGCGTTCGAACAGGGCGGCCACCGCATCCATCGCCGCGGCTTCGTCTTCGCCGTCGGCGCGCACGATCACGCTGCTGCCGTGGCCGGCGGCGAGCAGCATCACGCCCATGATGCTCTTGGCGTTCACTTCGCGGCCCTTGGCGGCCACGGTGACCCCGCAGCGGAAGCCCGAAACGACCTGCACCAGTTTGGCGGTGGCGCGCGCGTGCAGACCGAGACGGTTGGTGATGGTGAGTTCGCGTTCGATCATGGCGCTGACCCGGGTTGGGGATTGGAAATGGAAGGTGGGTATTGCTGGATTCGGGGCCTCATCGACTCATGCATCATCGACGATCGCCCCGTTGCGTGCGCCGGCCGCCGCGATCGCCGGCAGTTCGTCCAGCGGCAGCTCGGCGTAGTTCATCACCCGCAGCAGCATCGGCAGGTTCAACGAGGCCACCCGTCGCGCCGGCGTGCCCAGCCGCGCGAGTTTCGACGCGAGATTGCTGGGCGAGGCACCGTAGAGATCGGTGAGGATCAGCACCCCGTCGCCGCCGTCGACCCGGCGCAGCGCGGCGCTGGCCAGCGGCAGCGCGGTGTCGGGATCGTCGTCGAACCCCAGCTCGAAGGCTTCGGTCTTCAGCGGCAGTTGCCGCAACAGCCGGGTCGACACCTCGACCAGTGCGGTGCCGATGCCAGGGTGGGTCACGAGGAGGATGCCGACGGTCATGACGACAAGTTAACAGAGGACGATGACGCGCCGGAAGCGGGGGAATGCGCTCAATCGCCGGATTCGTCCAGCACTGCGTGGAACAGCGTGTTCAGCGCCTGCACGGCGCCGGGCTGGCGAGAGGCTTCGGGGCGCATCGTCTCCAGTCGTGCGAGCTGTTGCTCGACGAAGGCGTTGATGGCGGGAACCGGCTCGCCCTGTCCCATTTCCGGGGCGCCGCGCTTGCGTTCCAGCAGTGCGCCGATGTCCGCGCGCAGCGCGGGACGGTCGTCGATCAGATGCAGCAGCTTGTCGAATTCGATCGGCGCCGGGGTGCCGTAGCGCTCCAGCCACATCACCGACAACAGAGGTCGCAACGCATAGAAATACTTCTTCAGCGACACCTGCTCGGCGCGCAGGTGCGCGCGTTCGGTGGTCCTGGCCATGCTGCGGTAGTGATACATGCCGCTCTCGACCGAATAGACCGACGGCAGCAGCGCGCGCGCCCGCTCGCCGAAGCCGCCGCGCTCGATGTAGCGGATCGGCGACTGGATCCATTCGACGAACGCCGGGTTCGATTTCCAGAACAGCCGCAGCGCCTTGCGCAGGTCCCAGCCGTTGAGGTCGATGTCGTCGACGATCGCGTACTCGATCACGTCGCGGCGTTCTTCCAGATCCACCGCCTGGTACCAGCGCGGCGCGTGCTTATAAATGAAACGCACGTCGTAGTCGGAGTTGGGCGAGGCGAAGCCCCAGGCGCGGCTGCCGGATTCGACCGCGAGCAGGATGCGCACATCGTGCTGTTCTTCGGCGCGCGCGAGCCGCTGCATGATCTCGGCATGCACGTCGGCAGGGATGGCGGGGTTGCCTGGCGGGGCGATGTTCATTGCGGCGAGCGTCAGCGATGGGTGTCGGCAGTGGTGGTGGCGAAGACCGTGATTTCCTCGCGGTCGTGATACAGCTGGCGGGCGCGCACGGCCAACGGTCTGCCGGCGTCGGCTTCGAAACGTTCGAGGCACTGGCGGGTTTCCTGCCAGCGTTTCTTCATCGGCAGTTTGAGATTGAAGATCGCGTGCCGGCACCAGCCTTCGCGGAACCATTCGGCCATGCGCGCGGCGACGCGACTGGGCTGTTCGACCATGTCGCAGACCATCCAGTCCAGCGGTTTCGCCGGGTGCCACGAGAACCCGTCGGCGCGCAGATGCTGCACCAGGCCGGTGTCGATCACATGCTGGCGCAGCGGGCCGTTGTCGACCGCGGCCACCTGCAGGTTCTGGCGCGCGAGCACCCAGGTCCAGCCGCCGGGCGCGGCGCCGAGGTCGGCCGCGCGCATGCCCGGGCGCAGCAGGCGTTCGCGCTCGTCGGCGCTCAGCAAAACCATCAGCGCTTCTTCGAGCTTCAACGCCGAACGCGAGGGCGCGTCCGGCAGCAGTTTCAGGCGCGGGATGCCCAGCGGCCACGGCGCGCTGTCGCGCGGATCGCCGACGGCGAGGAAGGCATGGTCGCCGTCGACGAAACACACGTGCAGCCGCGGCAGGCGGTGGTTGTCCTGCGCGGCGAGCAGCCCGGCCTTGCGCAGCGCCGGGCGCAGCGCATTGCCGAAGCTGCGCGCCAGCCCGGCCAGCGGTTTGGCGTCGTCCGAATCCGGGTGCTCGACGACGATGGTGCCGTAGGGTGGGCCCTGGCCCACCGTTGCAGCGGTCAACGCCGCCAGCATCGGCGCGATCCGGTCCTTCGGATCGAGATCGCGCAGTTCGGCGATCAGTCGCAGTTTCTGGCGCGCGAAGATCAGTTCATCGAAGGGCAGGGCCCGGGTCAGCGCGAGGCCGTCGTCGCCGAGGAACACTGCATAGCCGCTGTTGCGCTCGGTGCGTGCGTAGCCGCCGAGTCCGCGCGCGGCGGCGCGTTCGGTGAGTTCGGCGGCGAGCTCGGGCTCGAAGCCCGGGCGGCAGTAGCAGAGGAGACCTTGTGCGTTCAATACCGCGAACCGCCGCGCGCGCTGTAGGCGCGCAGCGCGTCGCAGGCGGCATCGCGTTCGATATCGCGGGTCACGGCGATGCCGCGCTGTTCCAGTTCGCCGATCCAGTCCGCCGGCAACGGGCCTTCGTCGAATTCGGTCAGCGCCATCACGTCTTCGGCGCGTGCGCCGATCAGCAGGCGGTCGATGCCGGCCCAGATCGTCGCGCCGTAGCACTGGCAGCAGGGCTGCGACGAGGTGGCGAGCGCGATCGGGCCGCAGGGCGCGTCGTGCTCGTCGCGATTGAGCCGCGCACGCTGGGTGCGCTGTTGAGCGAGCATGTAGGCCATCATCTCGGCGTGTGCGACCGAACAACTGTGCGGCAGCACGCGATTCACGCCGACCGCGATGATGCGGTGGTCGGCGCCGAAGACGACGGCGCCGAACGGGCCGCCGCTGTCGGCTTCGACGTTGCGCACCGACAGCGCGATCGCCAGCGCGACCTTGTCGGCGTCGCTGTCGTAGCTGCGCGCGGTGTCGACGAATTCGTGGACCCAGGCGGGCAGGGTGAGGTGGACTTGGGCGTAGAGCATCAGAACGTCGTCCTCATCACATCGCCACCGCGCCGCTGGAGATGTTCTCGCATTGTCCCTTCACGCACTGGCAGCCGCTCACTTCCTGGAAACCGCAGATCGACGCCATGCCTTCTTTCTCGCACTGGGCGCGGACCGCGGCGGGATCGGTCTTGGTGTCCTTGTTGACGCACATCGGATACGCGCCGCAGCAGTTGCCGACATCCTTCACCGCACAGTCGCTGTGGGTGTTGCAGCTGCGGCCGAGTTCGTCCGCGGATTTCGGCGCGGGTGCGGTTTCCATGGTGTCGGGTGCCTGTGCGACGGGCGCTGCGACCGGTGCAGGTGCAGGTGCGGCGGCGACCGGCGTTTGCGCGGCGGGCGCGTCCGGTGCGCTCTGCGACGCTGTCGGCGCGGTGCAGCCGGCGAGCAGCAGCACGGCAGGCAGCAATACGGCGAGCATTGCGGGAGCGAAGTGACGTAGGCGCATGGCGGGTCTCCTCAGGAATGGAACCGGTGGCGCGGGTGCGCGACCGGCTTGGCTCAAGCGTTCGCGGCCCAGGTGTCGCGCAGGGTGACGCTGCGGTTGAAGACCGGCGCGTCGCTGCGGTGATCGAAACGATCCGCGACGAAATAACCGATGCGTTCGAACTGGAAACTCTGCTCGGGCGCGGCGTCGGCAGCGGCCGGTTCGACATAGCCGCGCACGCTGCGCCGCGATTCGGGATTCAGATAATCGCGATAGGTCTTGCCGGCCTCGTCGGTGTCGGGGTTGGGCACGGTGAACAGACGGTCGTACAGCCGCACTTCCGCCGCCACCGCGTGCTGCGCACTGACCCAGTGGATGGTGCCCTTGATCTTGCGGTCGGCGCCGGGCATGCCGGGGCGCGATTCCAGGTCGAGCGTGCCGCGCAGTTCGACGATCTCGCCGGCGTCGTTCTTCACCACCTCGTCGCAGCGCGCGATGCCGGCGCCGCGCAGGCGCACTTCGCCGCCCGGGATCAGCCGCTTCCAGCCTTTCGGCGGGACTTCGGCGAAGTCTTCGCGTTCGATCCACAGTTCGCGCGCGAACGGCACCGTGCGCTGGCCGAAGGTTTCGTCCTTCGGGTGGTTCGAGAACGTCAGGCTTTCCTCGTGGCCCTCGGGCAGGTTGGTGAGCACGAACTTGACCGGGTCCAGCACCGCCATGCGCCGCGGCGCGCGGCTGTCCAGATCCTCGCGCACGGTGTTTTCCAGCACCGAGTAATCGATCAGCGAATTCTGCTTCGACAGGCCCAGGCGGGCGACGAACAGTTTCAGCGCGTCGGCGGTGTAGCCGCGGCGGCGGATGCCCTGCAGCGTCGGCATGCGCGGGTCGCCCCAGCCGTCGACCAGGTGTTCTTCCACCAGGGTCATCAGTTTGCGCTTGCTCATCACCGTGTAGTTCAGGTTCAAGCGCGAGAACTCGATCTGTCGCGGCTTGCTGGCTTCGAACGGCAGGCCGCGGTCGGTCAGCGATACCAGCAGTTCGGGATGGTGCGCCAGGTCGACCTTGTCCACGCACCAGTCGTACAGCGGGCGGTGGTCCTCGAATTCCAGCGTGCACAGCGAGTGAGTGATGCCTTCGGCGGCGTCGCTGAGCGAATGCGCGTAGTCGTACATCGGATAGATCGGCCAGTCGTTGCCGGTGTTCTGGTGTTCGACGTGCTTGATCCGGTACAGCGCCGGGTCGCGCAGATTGATGTTGCCGCTGGCCATGTCGATCTTCGCGCGCAGGGTGCGCGCGCCATCGGGGAATTCGCCCGCGCGCATCCGCCGGAACAGGTCGAGGTTCTCGTCGGGGCTGCGGTTGCGGAACGGCGATTCGCGGCCGGGTTCGGTCAGGCTGCCGCGGTAGGCGCGGACCTCGTCGGCGCTGAGGTCGCAGACGAAAGCGTCGCCCTGGCGGATCAGCTTCTCGGCGGCGAGGTAGAACACCTG
Source organism: Thermomonas sp. (assembly GCA_020692565.1). Classification (GTDB taxonomy): domain Bacteria; phylum Pseudomonadota; class Gammaproteobacteria; order Xanthomonadales; family Xanthomonadaceae; genus Lysobacter_I. The sequence goes on along the minus strand of JAIMKJ010000028.1, from coordinate 28,934 downwards.
GAAATAGTCGGAAGCGTGACGGAGTTCCGCCCACGCGTAGCCGAGCCAGCGTACATCGTCCTGGATGGCGCGGACGTATTCCGGGTCTTCCCGGGCCGGGTTGGTGTCGTCCAGACGCAGATTGCAGCGGCCGCCGAATTCCTCGGCGATGCCGAAGTCGGTCCAGATCGCCCGGGTATGACCCAGGTGCAGGTAGCCGTTGGGTTCCGGCGGAAATCGGGTCCGGATCGCGGCTTGCCTGCCGCTGGCGAGGTCGTCGCGGACGATCTGGCGAATGAAATCCTGGCGGCGCTCGGTGACGGCGTCGGTGGAGGGAGTGTCCGTGGTGTGTTCCGGGGTCATCGACGATGCAGGCTGCGAAAACCGGCAGTTTAGAGGTTGTGCGTCGCTTTGGGATGCGAGCTGCCCGGTTGCCGGTGTTTCAGTGCCTGTGTCGACGCGCCGCAAGTGCCTGAAGTCCAGGCAGGATGCTACTGTGACCGGGAGAAAGGGGCGCCGGACCGGATGGATCGAGGCGCGTGCGTTCATGGCGACCACATCGACACGAAGGGGGCGGGCGATGGGCGATACGGCCGATCGGCCTGTGATGCTGCAGTCTGGTCCGTATTCTTCGGATCTGCATGGATTGAACCCGCAAGCCGATCCGCGCTGCGGATCGGGCATCGGCCGCGTGGACGCGGCGTGCCGGCGTAGCGCCGGCACCACGATGCCATCAAGGATCAGGACGATCCGGGCCGTCGTGATCACCGCTTGATCATGGCGTTCCCGCATTGGGACATCCCGCGGCATGGGTTGCGCGCCATCGCGATGGTGGCGGTGTTCCTGCTGGGTCTGTACGCGCTGTCGCCGGGCCATGCCGAAACGCCGACGGCGCCGTCGCTGGCGCTGCGGCTGTCGCCGTTGCCCGATGCCGCCGGTCGCTTGTCGGAGCTGGGGCGCGATGGCCGCTCGCTGCGCCTCGCGGCCACCGACGACATGCGCCAGGCCCGCGCCGAGCTGCGGTTCGTATTGCCCCCGCCCACCGCCGAATCCCCGCACTGGGTCATCTGGATGCCGCGGACGCCGGTGGAATCGGTGCGATTGCGCGTCGAGAACGCCTGGGACGGCGGCAGCCGCAGCTTTCTCTCGCCGCGGCGCGCCGAAGGCCCGCTGCCGGTGGGTTATCTGTATCGCCTGCCTTCCACCTGGGAAGGCGAGATCCGCCTGGAACTCAGCGCCACGGCCCTGCGCAACGCGGCACTGCGCCCGGAACTGATTTCCGAGGGCCGTGCAGAAGAGTACATCCAGAAGGCCACGATCCTCACCAGCCTGGTCTACGCCAGCCTCTTCACGCTCGGGCTGACGACGCTGGCGCTGTTCTTCGCTTCGCGCGATGCCGGTTTCCTGTCGTTCTTCGTGTTCTGCCTGTCCGCGGGCCTGCTGCTGGCCGCCTTCAACGGCCATCTTTCTCTCATCGATCCCATCGGTCTGTTCCGGCTGTTGGGCGCCGCCGGTCTGCACGCGATCGCGCTGCTGTTCGTGGTCGCTTCGCTGCGCATCCTGCTGCGTTACACCGATTGCGAACAGAGCAGCCCGCGGCTGGCGAAAACGGCGCATCACCTCTGCATCCTGCTGGCGCTGCTGGCGGGGGTGATGGTGGCCTGGCGCGAGCGTTTCGACCCCTTCGCGGTCTGGCTGGTGCCGGCGGCATGGACGGTCGGCTGCGTCGTCGCGCTGTGCGTGCTGGGCGTCGCCTGGCGCCGACGCGTGCCGTTCTCGGCGGCGGTGCTGGTCTCCGTCCTCGGTGTCGCCGTCGGGGCCCTGGGCGGGGAACTGGCGGCCTACGGCATGATCGCGGGATCGCTGTGGACGGACTACGGCTATCAGCTGGCGATCATGCTCTGCGCGGCGACGATCAGCGTGGGCCTGATCAGCCGGATCAGCAAATACCGCGAACAGCGCGATCGCGAACAGCGCGCACGCGCCGACTCCGAGCGCCGGATGTACCGCGAAGCGGTGCGCACCGAACTGTTGACCGCGCTGCAGACCTCGCTGCGCGGCGCCGCGCACGACGATATCCAGCCCATCGTGTTCCGCCATCTGCTGGAACACCTGCGCCGGTTGGTGCCCACCACCACGGCGGTCGCGGTCGCCCGCGGCTACCACGGCCGCGACACCCTGGTGGTGCAGCCGGCCGCGTATCTGGAGGACATCGAAGCGACCATCGGCGAACGCCTGCAGACGCTGCGCCGGCTGCTGGCGGGCAATATCGAACAGCAGCGTCCGGTGACCAAGACCGGCGACGCCACGCCGGTGGCGATCGAAGCCCTGGTCGCGCTGCCGGTGCGCGCGCCGGCCTGGGGCCTGATCCTGCTGGAACGCAGCGGCGCCACCGTGTTCCATCCCGAGGAGTTGACCATCGTCCGCGAACTGGCGCGGCTGGCGCTGCTGCAGGCCGACGAAGCGGTGGCCGCGCTGCATCTGCGCCACACCGCGGAAGTCGATTCACTGACCGGCGCGCTGAATCGCCGCAGCCTGGACCAGGCGCTCGCGCGCACCTTCCAGCACGCGCACCGCAAGGGCGCGCCGCTGTCGGTGCTGTTCGTCGACATCGATCATTTCAAGGCGATCAACGACCAACTGGGCCATGCCTGCGGCGATCACTGCCTGCGCGAGATCGCCAAGGTCGTCGACGCCCAGCTGAGCGAGGAAGACATCTTCGGCCGTTACGGCGGCGAAGAGTTCATGGTGATCCTGCCGGACCGGCAGATCGAGATGGCGCGGGCGGTGGCCGAGGACATCCGTGCCGCCATCGAAAACGCCGAAGTACGCCACCAGGGACAGTCGTTGCGGCTTACGGTCAGCATCGGCGTGGCCGCCCATCTCGCCCACGAAACCCAGCCGCAGTTCGCGGTGGAGCGCGCCGACAAGGCGCTGTACGCCGCCAAGCGCGCGGGCCGCAACCGGGTGAGCGTGGCGCCGGCGGTGTTCGCGCCGTCGCGGCCGGCGACGGCCTGAGCATGCGGTCGCCGATGCGGATCGTTTGGTATCGCTTGGTATTGCTTGATTTCGCTTGATTTCGCGACGTTCGCCCGCATCTGGGACCCTGGCGCATCGCGCCGACGCGCAACCTCCGGCCCGGTCGCGGCCTCTGTGGTGCCTTCATTCGGGAGTCCCTCCATGTTCGAATCCCTGCTGGGCATCGGTGCCCACAAACAGCGCCTGCCGTCGCCGGAGCGCGCGCTGCCCGGCCGCGCCGAGGCGATGCCGCTGCGCAACGTCCATCACGTCAACGGCCGTCCGCTGCGCGACGCCTTCGAAGGCCTGGCCCGCGTGCAGTTCGGCATGGGCTGCTTCTGGGGCGCCGAGCGCAAGTTCTGGCCGATCCCGGGCGTGTTCGCCACGGCCGTCGGTTACGCGGGCGGTTTCACGCCGAACGCGAATTACCGCGAAGTCTGCAGCGGCGAAACCGGGCACACCGAAGCGGTGCTGGTGGTCTACGACCCGGCGCAGGTGTCGTTCGAGTCGCTGCTGAAGACCTTCTGGGAAAGCCACGATCCCACCCAGGGCATGCGCCAGGGCAACGACGCCGGCACCCAGTATCGTTCGGCGATTTATTGCGATACCGAAGCGCAGTACGCCGCGGCCATCGCCAGCCGCGATGCGTTCCAGGCGGGGCTGACCGCGGCGGGTTACGGCGCGATCACCACCGAAATCCTGCATCCCGCGCCGACGTTCTATTACGCCGAGGAAGAACATCAGCAATACCTGTCGAAGAACCCGGGCGGCTATTGCGGGCTGGGCGGCACCGGCGTGAGTTGTCCGACGGGGCTGTGATCAACGCGGTCGCTGCGGTCGTTGCGACTCAGTGCCGGGTGACGCCGCAGACGTAGATCAGTTCGCAGGCGCCTGCGCCGGAATCCTCGCGCGTCAGCGAGCTGCGCCAGCGCCAGCCGTCGTTCGCGTCGATCTGCACCAGCCAGCCGTCGATGCGCACGCGGTCGCCGGCATCCACGGCGTCCAGCGCATCGGCCACGGCCGAGTTCGCCGGGATCAGGTGCATGTTCGCGCTGCTGCGCACGATGTCGTCCGGCGGGATCGGCGGTTCGCCGCGCCAGCGGTAGCGGTAGAAACGACCGGACTGCGAGATGTCGAGCTTCGACAGCACCGCGTCGTCGCGCATGGGTCCCCAGCCCAGGGCCAGATCCACCGGCGAGAAATCCGCTTCGCGATCGCTGCCGTAGTTCTCGCGGGACAGCACCCGCGCCGCCACGCTGAACCCGGCCAGCGGCTTCGCGGTGGCGTTGGCCAGCGCGAACGGCGTCATGCCGCCCGGCGCATCGCTCTGCACCGCGCCGTCGTCGCCGGCCAGCCGCGCCGGTGGTACGCAGGCGACGACGCTCAGTGTGGGTGTGGAGGAAGAAGCCGCTGCCGATGACGTGAAAGGCATGGTCGCCGAAGGCGTCGCCCACCACCAGGCCGCGGCGGCGATCGCGATGAACAACAGGAGCCAGCGGAGCATGGGCGATTACCTGAGCCGGTGTGGACGCAGTTTACCCGCAGGCCCAACGGTTCGGATCGATAGGCACACTGACGCCGATGGCGGCTTGATCGAAGCAACTCGGCTGCAGAAAACGCTTCATGGCGTGCCTGCCTGCCTGCATCACTCACCGAGCTCATCCAGCGCTTTCTGGAATCGATTGGCGTGCGAACGCTCGGCCTTGGCCAGCGTCTCGAACCAGTCGGCGATCTCGTCGAAGCCCTCGTCGCGCGCGGCCCTGGCCATGTCCAGGTACATATCGGTGTGCTCGTGGGTTTCGCTGGCGATCGCCGACTTCAGATTGTCGGCGGTGGCGCCGAACGGCAGGCCGGTCGCGGGGTCGCCGCACTGTTCGAGATATTCCAGATGGCCGAGGGCGTGGCCGGTCTCGCCGTCGGCGGTGGAGCGGAATACCGCGGCGACGTCGCTGTAGCCTTCCACATCGGCCTTCTGCGCGAAATACAGATAGCGGCGATTGGCCTGCGATTCGCTGGCGAAGGCGGACTTGAGGTTCGCTTCGGTTTTCGAGCCTTTCAGATTCACGATGTCGGCCTGCAGACGGATGCTGCGGGGATTCTATCGTTTTCGCCCGTCGCCCCCGCGAAGGCGGGCATGACGGCACGCGGTTCAAGCCACCGCTTTCAATCGGCCGCTGTCGCGCGAGGACGCTCTGCCGCGATACGCTCCGGAAACGTATCGGTGGACAGCAGGCCCGCCGGCAGTTCGCGGAACGCCAGCGAGAGTTTGCCGAGGAAATCCGACATCGCCGAACTGCGGCGCCAGACCATGGCGATGCGCCGGTTGGGTTCGGGCGCGCGGAACGCCACCAGATGCACGTCGGGCGACGACGACACCGGCGGTTTCACCGACAGCACCGGCAGCAGGGTCATGCCGACGTTGGCGGCCACCATCTGGCGCAGCGTTTCCAGCGAGGTCGCGCGGAAGCCGTTCTTCTCGCCCGCACCCGCCATGTGGCAGACATCCAGCGCCTGATCGCGCAGGCAGTGGCCGTCCTCGAGCAGCAACAGACTCTCGTGGGCGAGATCCTGCATCGTCAGCGACCTGGCGTTCGCGAGCGGATGCGCGCCGGGCACCGCCAGCATGAACGGTTCCTCGAACAGGAATTCGAGGTGCAACTGGTCGTCGTGCAGCGGCAGCGCCAGCACCCCGGCGTCGAGCCGGCCTTCGCGCAGCTGGCGCAGGATCACTTCGGTCTTCTCTTCGATCAGCAGCAGTTCCAACTGCGGGAAGCGCTCGCGGATCCGCGGCACCACGTGCGGCAGCAGATACGGCCCCAGGGTGGGGAAGATGCCCAGCCGCACCGTGCCGGCTTCCGGGTTCTGGCTGCGGCGCGCGGCTTCCTTCATTTCCTCGACGTCGGCGACGATCCGCCGCGCGCGTTCGGCGGCGTCGCGGCCGGCGGGCGTCAGCATCACCCGGCGCGGCGCGCGTTCGACCAGCGCGACGCCCAGCTCGTCCTCCAGCTTCTTGATCTGGGTCGACAGCGTCGGCTGGCTGATGAAGCAGGCCGCGGCGGCGCGGCCGAAGTGCTTGTGGTCGGCCAGCGAAACCAGATACTTCAGATCGCGCAGATTCATGGCGGCGATACCCTCGTGTCGGCCGGCGGCGCGGCGGAGTGTTCGCGGTATTCGGCGCAGCCATTGAATGCCGTGAACGCGGGCGGTGCAATCGCGACGCTTCCCGTGATCCCGATTCGGGGCCGGACCGCCACCGGCATGATGCGTTGTTTCCGGTGCGGGACGGCCTGTCGTTTCTGACAGGCGGTCCCGGCCGACGCCTGCCGGACCTGCGCGCGATGTCTGGCGACGCCCGCGCGCAGCCCGGTCACACCGTTTCCACCTCGGCGGGGGCGGGCGCGACAGCCTTGGGCGCCGTCGGCGCGTCGGCGGCCGGCGCCGAGGTGCGGATCAGATGGTCGAACGCGCCGAGCGCCGCTTTCGAGCCTTCGCTCATCGCGATCACGATCTGCTTGTACGGCACGGTGGTCGCATCGCCCGCCGCGAACACGCCCGGCAGCGAGGTCTGGCCGCGTTCGTCGATCACGATCTCGCCGCGCGCCGACAGCTCCACCGTGCCTTTGAGCCATTCGGTGTTCGGCAACAGGCCGATCTGCACGAATACGCCGTCCAGATCGAGCGTGTGCGTCGCCTGGGTCGTGCGGTCGAGATACGTCAGCCCGGTCACTTTCTGGCCGTCGCCCAGCACCGCGCTGGTCTGCGCCGAGACGATGACATCGACGTTCGCCAGGCTGCGCAGTTTGCGCTGCAGCACTTCATCGGCGCGCAGTTTGGCGTCGAACTCGATCAGGGTGACGTGGGCGACGATGCCGGCGAGGTCGATCGCCGCTTCCACGCCCGAGTTGCCGCCGCCGATCACCGCCACGCGCTTGCCCTTGAACAGCGGGCCGTCGCAGTGCGGGCAATAGGCCACACCCTTGTTGCGGTAGTCCTGCTCGCCGGGCACGTTCATCTGCCGCCAGCGCGCGCCGGTGGCGAGGATCACGGTCTTCGACTTCAGCGACGCGCCACTGGCGAGTTTCACCTCGACCAGACCGTCGGCGCCGGCCGGGATCAGCCGTTCGGCGCGCTGCAGGGGCATGATGTCCACGTCGTAGTCGCGCACGTGCCGCTCCATCGCCGCCGCCAGCTTCGGGCCGTCGGTTTCGGGCACCGACACGAAGTTCTCGATCGCCATCGTATCCATCACCTGGCCGCCGAAACGCTCGACCGCGATGCCGGTGCGGATGCCCTTGCGCGCGGCGTAGATCGCCGCCGCCGCGCCGGCCGGGCCGCCGCCGACGATCAGCACGTCGAAGGCGTCCTTCGCCGAGATTTTGGCGGCATCGCGCGCGATCGCGCCGGTGTCGAGTTTCGCGAGGATTTCCTCGACGCTCATGCGCCCGGCGCCGAAGGTTTCGCCGTTGAGGAAGATCGTCGGCACCGACATCACCTGGCGCGTTTCGACTTCTTCCTGGAACAGCGCGCCGTCGATGGCGACGTGCTTGATCCGCGGATTGAGCACGGCCATGAGATTGAAGGCCTGCACCACGTCGGGACAGTTCTGGCAGCTCAGCGAAAAATACGTCTCGAACGAGAGAACGCCGTCAGAAGCCGCGCCATCGAGCGCGCGGATCTGTTCGATCACGTCCTGCGCCAGCTTCGACGGATGGCCGCCGACCTGCAGCAGCGCCAGCACCAGCGAGGTGAATTCGTGGCCCATCGGAATGCCGGCGAAACGCAGCGAAATGTCTTCGCCGGGCGTGCCGAGCGCGAACGACGGCACGCGATCGACGGGCTCGCGCGCTTCGCGCAGCGTGACCAGGGTCGAGAGCCGGGTCAGCTCGATCAGCAGCGCGCGCAGTTCCTGCGATGTTTCGCCGTCGTCCAGCGCGGCGGTGATCACCACCGGGCGGGTCAGCTTCTGCAGATAAGCCTGCAGTTGGGTTTTGAGATCGGAATCGAGCACGAGCGGCTCCATGAAGAGTGGGAGAAGGGGGAGAAGACAAGAAAGGCTGCGTTTGCAGCAGCGGCCTGGGCGGCGGACACGGGCCGGGGAGAGGCCGGCGGAGAGACGCGGTTCAAGCCGCTGCTGCAAACGGAGCGCGGGCGCGGAGACGGTGGCCCGAAGCCCCCGGCGAAGCGTTTCGCTTCGCCGGGGATGACACGGAGGTTGTCGCGGAGGTTGCTACGGAAGTATTGCGGGGGTGAAGCCAGGGTCGAGCCGGGAGCGGTGCCACAACCGCGGGCGGACTGCACGATCCGCACGCGGCCTTGTCTTGCGGGTGGTCTTCTTGCGTGGAGCTGCGGGTCAGATCTTGCCGACGAGATCCAGCGACGGCTTCAGGGTCTGCGCGCCTTCCTTCCACTTGGCCGGGCAGACCTGGCCCGGGTTGGCGGCGACGAACTGGGCGGCCTTGAGCTTGCGCAGCGTCTCGGAGACATCGCGGGCGATCGCGTTGTCGTGGATTTCGAGGGTCTTGATCACGCCGTCCGGGTTGATGATGAAGGTGCCGCGCAGCGCCAGGCCTTCTTCATCGATATGCACGCCGAACGCGCGCGTCAGCTGGTGGGTCGGATCGCCGACCAGCGGGAACTGGGCCTTGCCGACCGCGGGGGAGGTTTCGTGCCACACCTTGTGCGAGAAATGCGTGTCGGTGGTGACGATGTAGACCTCGGCGCCGGCCTTCTGGAACTCGGCGTAATTGTCGGCGGCGTCCTCGACTTCGGTCGGGCAGTTGAAGGTGAACGCGGCCGGCATGAAGATCAGGACCGACCACTTGCCCTTCAGCGACTCGTCCGAGACCTGGACGAACTCGCCGGCGTGGAACGCGGTGGTCTTGAACGGTTTGACCTGGGTATTGATCAGCGACATCGTGTTTCCTTGTGTGAGGGAAGATCAAAGATGGGGTGGGAAGCGACGATCGAAAGGGGGAATTGATCGCAACGAGGCGAATATTAGACGCACGCTATCAATCAATCCAATGAATTGAATAAATCTGGTTGATAGTTAAAAACTATCACTAGGCTGGCCCGATCCCCACGAAGACCTTGGTGAGGCTTGTAGGAGCCTTCAGGCCCGATGAGGCCGCGGAAAATCCCTGGGGCTCGGGATCGGGCCTGAATGCCCTCCTGCGCATGAATCGCCGGGCCGGGCTGTCTCATACCCGTGGCCGGGATCAGCGCGCCGGGGAGGCCGCCGCAGGCGGGTTGCGTACGGATTGGCCGTTCACGAACGTTTGAATCGCCTCCAGTAGCGCCGGATGACGATCCGGGCGGTACATCGCCGCCAGCGGGGCGATATGCCCGGCGTCCGGCAGCCACAGCAGCTCGGCGCGCACGCCGACGCTGCGGAGTTTGTCGGCCATCTCCTGGCTGTCCTTGGCTTCCACCACCCGGTCGCCGGTGCCGTGCGCCAGCAGGAACGGCGGCTCGTCGCCATCGACGAAGTTGATCGGCTGGGCCTGCGGCCACTGCGCCTCGGGTCCGAAGACGTCTTCGTAGCCGTCGATCTCGAAGTCGTATGGCCCGGAAAGTCCGATCACCCCGGCCAGGTCGCGCGGTTTCATCCCGTGCGGCGAGAGATAGCGGGCGTCCACGCCGACCAGTGCAGCGATCTGCGCGCCCGCGGAATGCCCGGCCACGTAGAGCCGCTGCGGGTCGCCGCCGTGCTCGGCCGCATGCGCCCGCGCCCAGGCCACCGCGGCGGCGGCGTCTTCCACGAAGCCCGGGAACACCGCCCGGGGGAAGGTCCGGTAATCGGCGACGATCGCCAGCGCACCCGACTGTGCCAGCCGCTGCCCGACGAACCGGTACTGCCCGCGCTCGCCGTTCCGCCAACTGCCGCCGTACAGGAACACCACGACCGGCGCGGGGCCGTTCGCGGGCGCCGCAGGCGGATAGATGTCGAGCGCGAGGTTCCGCTGCGGGTCGTAGACGACGCTGGCTGCCGGCGCGGACACGCCGGCGTTGGCGATGCCGAAACCGACGCTCTGGCAGCCCGTCGCGATCAGTGCGAGCAGCGCGATGGACGAGGTGTGGAAAGCACGGTTTCGGGGCATGGATGCGGCCTGTTCGGCGGAGATCGGGAAGGGCGCCGCAGCCGCGAACGGCTACGATAGCGGGGATGATGACGAGTCGACGCCCCCCTCTGGATGCAGTGCTGCGCCAGGCCTGCGAACGGATCGATGGCGCCGACGCCCGCGCGCTGCTGGCGCATGCGCTGGAGCGCCCGCCGGCCTGGCTGTTCGCCCATGGCGACGAACCCATCGACGCCGCCGCGCTGCAGCGTTTCGAGGCGCTGCTCGCGCGTCGCATCGAAGGCGAACCGGTGGCGTATCTGACCGGCCGCCGCGGCTTCTGGGCCTTCGACCTGATGGTCTCGCCGCAGACCCTCATCCCGCGTCCCGAAACCGAGATGCTGGTCGAACTGGCCTTGGACCGCGCGCCGCCCGAGGCCGCGCTGCGGATGGCCGATCTGGGCACCGGCAGCGGCGCGATCGCGCTGGCGCTGGCGCACGAGCGCAGGCAGGCGCAGGTGGTCGCGGTGGACGTGAGCGAGGGCGCGCTGGAGATCGCCCGCGCCAACGCGCGCGCGCTGCGCCTGGGCAACATCGAATTCCGCCAGGGCGACTGGCTGGCGCCGCTGGCCGGCGAACGATTCGACCTGATCGCGAGCAATCCCCCCTACATCGGCGATGCCGACCCGCATCTGCGCGAAGGCGATCTGCGTTTCGAGCCGGCGCGGGCGCTGTCGTCCGGGCCGGACGGGCTGGACGCCATCGGCATCATCGTCCGCGACGCGCCGGCACATCTGCACCCGGGCGGCTGGCTGCTGCTCGAACACGGCTGGGAGCAGGGCGCACCGGTGCGCGGGCTGCTCGAGGCCGCCGGATTCGAGACCGTCGTGACCCATCGCGATCTGGAACATCGCGAGCGCGTGACTTCAGGCCGTTGGCCGCACGGAACCCTGCGCTAGACTTGCCCGTTCGCGCCCCGCCGCATTCCCCCGAATGCCATCCCGATTCCCAACGGATTCCTCATCGGATCCGAACCCATCAGGCCACGCCATGCGCACGCTCTATCCCGACATCCAACCCTTCGACAGCGGTACGCTCCAGGTCGACGACCGCCACACGCTGTATTACGAACAGTGCGGCAATCCCGACGGCAAGCCGGTGGTGGTGCTGCACGGCGGCCCTGGCGCCGGTTGCAGCCCGAAGATGCGTCGTTTCCACGACCCGGCGAAATACCGCATCGTCCTGTTCGACCAGCGCGGCAGCGGGCGCTCGACGCCGCACGCGGATCTGGTCGACAACACCACCTGGACGCTGGTCGCCGACATCGAGACCCTGCGCGAGACGCTCGGCATCGAACGCTGGCAGGTCTTCGGCGGCTCGTGGGGCTCGACGCTCGCGCTGGCCTACGCCGAAACCCATCCGCAGCGCGTGACCGAACTGGTGCTGCGCGGCATCTTCATGCTGCGCCGCTGGGAACTGGAGTGGTTCTATCAGGAAGGCGCCTCGCGGCTGTTCCCGGACGCGTGGGAACACTACCTCGCCGCGATTCCGCCGGTCGAACGCCACGACCTGATCTCGGCCTTCCACCGCCGCCTCACCAGCGACGACGAAGCCACCCGCCTGTCCGCCGCGCGCGCATGGAGCGTGTGGGAAGGCGCGACCAGCTTCCTGCACGTCGACGAGGATTTCGTCGCCGGCCACGAGGACGCCGCGTTCGCGCTCGCGTTCGCGCGCATCGAGAACCACTATTTCGTCAACGGCGGCTTCTTCGAAGTGGAAGACCAGTTGCTGCGCGACGCCCACAGGATCGCCGACATTCCCGGCGTGATCGTCCACGGCCGCTACGACGTGGTCTGCCCGATCCAGAACGCCTGGGACCTGCGCAAGGCGTGGCCCAAGTCGGAGTTGCATATCACTCCCGCGTCCGGCCATTCCGCGTTCGAGCCCGAGAACGTCGACGCGCTGGTGCGGGCGACGGACAAATTCGCCGGGTAAATCGCAATCCGATGCGTAGGGTGGCGGTGAGCGCAGCGAACCCCACCTATCGGGTGTTTCAGCCCGCGAAAGACTCCGGCGTCGTCGTAAGCCTGTTCGGATGACTTGTTGCGCCTCAAGCGTCGGTGCTTCGTCGATGGTGGGGTTCGCTGCGCTCACCACACCCTACGAATAAATCGTCAACATCTCGCGCAGCCATGCATGGCCCGTGTCGCTGGCGAGCAACATCAGCACCACGACATTCGCCACGACCGTGACCCGGAAGGTGCGCTGGAACGCGAGCTTGCGCGACTTGTGGCGGAACACGCGCTGCGCGAGCAAAGCGCCCGGCCAACCACCGATCAGCCCGAGAAAATGCAGCGTCGTTTCGGGTGTGCGCTGCCGCCCGGCATTCGCCGCCGATTTGTCGAGGCCGTAGGCGATGAACGCGACGCCGCTCACGAGCGCGTAGGCCGCGAGTACGGTCGTCGTCAGATGCCCGAGCAGCGCCGCACCCACGAGCGCAGCGACGAAGAGCAGCGCGAACACCGGCCCGAACCCGCCGGGCGTCGCGCGATCATCCGCAGGTTTCTTTTCGCCGACGAAGCGGACCGCGTTCGCCTGAAGCCGTCCCTGCCTGTCGCGGGCGACGGTGTAGCTGATGGGATCGCCTTCGACCGGGCGCCGCGTCGCTCTCGCGAACGCCTTGATATGCACGAACGCCTTGTCGCCGCCGCCGTTCGGGGTGACGAAGCCGAAGCCTTTGTCGTCGTTCCAGTGGTGGATTCGTCCTTGATGGCGCATGCGGTGGGATCGTCTTCGGCTGCGGCGATCTTAGCGCGAGGGATCGCTTTCATACCCCATCACATCTTCTTCCAACAGCAATGCCTGCAGTTGCACCGCCGACGCCCGCCGCATCGGCTTCTCGTCGATGTTCGACAGCGGCGCCTGGCGCAGCGCGTCGTGCGGCAGCACGGTGAGGTCGAAACTCAGGTCTTCGGCGGAGAACAGCCACACCGGGCAGTCGAGCGCGCGTTCGCGGTCCAGGCGCAGGCGGCGGCCGCTGCTTTCGGCGGGGATGCGATGGTCGTCGAGGAAC
>JAIMKJ010000028.1:0-15795 GCA_020692565.1 Thermomonas sp. | reverse complement strand
TTCGGCATCGTCGGTGTAGAGATGCAACTGCACCGCTGCGTTGGCGTCGGCGGTGCCGTCCAGCACCGGGCCGACGAGGCGCGCGTCGAAGGGCGCGAAGAATTCCAGCGCGCGCAGCGCGGCTTCGCGACGCTGGCGCAGGGCGTTGACCTGGGCATCGCCCTGGAACAGGCGCTGGTATTCGCGCAGCGCCGCTTCGATCTCGCTGTTGCGCGGCAGCGACGCATCGTCGTGGATGCCCAGGCGTTGCGCGGCCTTGAGCTTGGCCTGATGGAAATCGCGGATGCCGCTTTCGGCGATGAGCCGGGCGGCTTCGTGCGCGAGCCGATAGCGGCGCTCGCGGGTCCTGGTCTCGGCGTGCTTGCGTGCGTGGTGCATGGGCAGCGTCCCGGCGGGGCCAGGGGATGACTGTAGCGGAAGTGATCGGGATGTGGATGCAATGGCGACAGATCGCCGCAAATTGCTGACTTCTCCCTCCGGGAGAGGTCGGCGCGCGAAGCGTGGCGGGAGAGGGTTCGTGCGCCGACGTGGGGTGCGTTCATGCACCCCCTCTCCCCTGACCCCTCTCGCGGAGGGAGAGGGGAACAGCATCAGAAGATATCGAACGACTCTTCGCTCGGCAGGGCGTCGTCGCTGCCGTAGTCGACATAGGACTCCATCTTTTCGAGATCTTCGACCTTCACGTATTCGGTGATGCCGCCGCTGCCGGTGGATGGCAGCAGTTGGCCGCTGGCGGAGACCGAGACCTTGATCATGCCGCTGGGCGGGTCGTTGGCGGCGATCGGCGCGTCGGTCAGTGCGACCTTCATGTAGTCGATCCAGATCGGCAGTGCGGCCTTGCCGCCGTATTCGCGGTAGCCCAGCGAGGTGTTGTCGCTCTTGCCTACCCAGACCGTGGTGATGAGGTTGCCGCCGGTGCCGGAGAACCAGGCGTCGCGGTGGTTGTTGGTGGAGCCGGTCTTGCCGCCCACGTCTTCGCGGCCGATGCGCCTGGCGTCGGTGGCGGTGCCGCGCAGCACCACATCGCGCATCATCGAGGTGATCTGGTAGGCGATGCGTTCGTCGATGGCGCGCGGCGCCAGCACGGCATCGGCGGGCAGGGTTGCGGGCGGTGCCGCGGCCTTGGCGGCGGTTTTCGGATCGTTGGCTTTCGGGTCGGGCTTGGCGGCGGCGGGCTTGGCGCCGCCGGCCGGGCCCAGATCGAAGCCGTCGACCACGCTGCTGGCGGGAACGGCCGGCTGTCCGGCGATGCCCTGGCCGCAGCTGCGGCATGCGACGGCGGGTTTCTCTTTGTAGATCACCTTGCCGTCGCGGTCCTTCACTTCATCGATGAACCAGGGCGTCACGCGGAAGCCGCCATTGGCGAAGACGGCATAGCCGCGGGCGACCGACAGCGGGGTGAGCGAGGGCGTGCCCAGGGCGATGGACAGGTTCGGCGGCAGTTCTTTTTCCTCGAAGCCGAACTGCGAGATGTATTTGCGCGCGTAGTCCACGCCGATGGCGTCGAGCATGCGCACCGACACCAGATTGCGCGACCGGACCAGCGCTTCGCGCACGCGGACCGGCCCGGCGAAGCCGCCGCCGTCGTTCTGCGGGCGCCAGTCCTTGCCGCCGCGCATGCGGAACACCACCGGGGCGTCCAGCACGATCGAGGCCGGGTTGTAGCCGCGCTCGAACGCGGCGGCATAGATGAAGGGCTTGAACGACGAACCCGGCTGGCGGCGGGCCTGGGTGGCGTTGTTGAACTTGTTGCCGGCGAAGCTGTAGCCGCCGACCAGGGCGCGCAGGGCGCCGGTATCGGCATCCAGTGAGACCAGCGCCGATTCGGCGCGCGGCAGCTGTTCGAGGCGCCAGGTGATCGGGCCGGTCGGGATGGGTGCCGGGGCAGCCGCAGCTTCGCCGGGCTTGGCGGCCTTCGGATCGGGCTTGGCTTCGGGCACGATCCTGCGCACCCGGGTCACGTCGCCGCGCTTGAGCAGGGTGGCCGGGGGTTTGCCGGTCCAGCGCGAGGTCTCGGGGCCGAGCTCCAGCTCGGTGCCGTCGGCCAGCACCACCTGAGCGTTACTGCCGCTGGTGCCCAGCACCAGTGCGGCCAGCAGCGGGCCGCGCGCCGGGTAGTCGCGCAGGCGCGCGGCGGCGGTGGCGGCATCTTCGTCGGCGGGCAATTCGACGCGCTGCAGCGCTTTGGCGTTCCAGCCGTGGCGGCGGTCGTAGCTGCTCAGGCCGTCGCGCACCGCCTGGTCGGCCGCGGCCTGCAGCGCAGGATCGATGGTGGTGGTGACGTGATAGCCCTTGGTCAGCGCCTCCGTGCCGAAGCGCTCGATCATCTCCTGGCGGACCATTTCGGCGATGTAGGGGGCGTAGACCTCGACCGGCCGCTCGTGCGGGCTGGCGTGCATGGGCGTGGCGCGCGCGGCCTGCTCCTCCGCGGCGGTAATGAACCCCAGCTCGCGCATGCGCACGAGAATGTAGTTGTCGCGCCGCTGCCGGGCGCGTTCGGGATTGCTGAGCGGATTGGCGGTGGAGGGAAACTTGGGGATGGCGGCCAGCGAGGCCATCTCGTCCAGATCCAACTGCTCGGGCGACTTGCCGTAATAGAACTCCGCAGCCGCGCCCACGCCGTAGGCGCGGTTTCCGAAGAAGCTCTTGTTGAGATACAGCTCCAGGATCTCGTCCTTGCTCAGCTCCTGCTCCATCTTTCGTGCCAGCAGCATTTCCGCGAACTTGCGGGTATAGGTGTATTCGGAGCTGAGGAAGAACTGCCGCGCCACCTGCTGGGTGATCGTCGATCCGCCCGCCACGCGCTCCTTGTCGGAGAAGACCAGTTCCTTGACCGCCCGGCCGACGCCCATGTAGTCGACCCCGCTGTGCTCGTAGAAACGGGCGTCCTCGGCGGCGAGGAAGGCGTCCTTCAGACGCTTCGGCACTTTCTGGATGTCGATCGGGTAGCGGCGGGTCTCGCCGAACAGGCCGATCAGGCGGCCATCGCTGGCATAGACGTAGAGCGGTTCCTGCAGTTCGACGTTGCGCAGACTCTGTACGTCCGGGAGCTTGGACGAGACACTTATATATAGGAGTCCGAAACCGACGCCCCCGATGACCAGGCCGATGAGGGAAAGCAGGAAGGCCCAGCGCAGCAGGCGGCGAATACGGGACATGGGTGGCGGAATCCTGGCGTCGTAAGGTGTACTAGAGAGGGAGGGATTATAGGCGGCCTACCGGTCTGGCCGCCCCCTGGCCCCCTTGTTCATGCGGACGCCTGCCCTCCCGATGTGCGCGGGACCGGCGGGGAGGGTGCGGAGGCGGGGGTGGAATCGGTGGATCGAGCCGGCTGGACGGGACGAACGACCGCTCAAGGTCGTGACAGAGTTCACTCTCGGAGCGATCCACTGCAAGGGGGAGTTGCCTAAAAGTTGAAAGTCCGTTATTTAATGTATTGGGACACGTAACGCGCGTAAGCGCGCGTGGGAAGGGGAAAAAGTGGGACTGCTAGCAAAAAATCAGTCACCTTTGGTGGGCGTCGACATCAGCTCGACCGCCGTCAAGCTCCTGCAGCTGTCTCGGGCTGGCGACCGCTATCGGGTGGAACATTACGCGGTCGAGCCATTGCCGCCGAATGCCGTCGCCGAGAAGAACATCGTCGAGGTCGAGGCTGTGGGCGAGGCGATCCGTCGGGCGCTGAACCGTTCAGGCAGCAAGGCCAAACAGGCTGCGGCGGCCGTCGCCGGCTCGGCGGTGATCACCAAGATCATCCCGATGCCCGCCGATCTGGACGAGGACGATATGGAATCGCAGATCGAGCTGGAGGCGGTGAACTACATTCCGTATCCGATCGAGGAAGTGAATCTGGACTTCGAGGTGCTGGGCGCCATGCCCGGCAACCCGGAAATGGTCCAGGTGCTGCTGGCCGCCTCGCGCTCGGAAAACGTCGAAATGCGCGCCTCGGCGCTGGAAGTCGGCGGCTTGACCGCGAAGATCATGGATGTCGAGGCGTTCGCGATCGAGAACGCCTACGCGCTCATCGCCGGCACCCTGAACATTCCGCACGACGGCATCGTCGCGCTGGTCGATGTCGGTGCCACCATGACCACGCTCAGCATCCTGCGCAACGGCCGCAACATCTACAGCCGCGAGCAGGTCTTCGGCGGCAAGCAGCTCACCGACGAGGTGATGCGACGCTACGGTCTGAGCTATGAGGAGGCGGGTCTGGCCAAGCGCCAGGGCGGCCTGCCCGAAAGTTACGAGATCGAAGTGCTGGAGCCGTTCAAGGAAGCCATGGCCCAGCAGATCGGCCGCCTGCTGCAGTTCTTCTACGCGGGCAGCGAATACAACCGTGTCGACCAGATCGTGCTGGCCGGCGGCTGCGCTTCCATCGCCGGCATCTCCGCGATGGTGGAGGAACAGCTGGGCGTGCAGACCGTGGTCGCCAACCCGCTGGCCCAGATGACGCTTGGTCCACGCGTGCAGGCGCACGCGCTCGCGCAGGATGCGCCGGCGCTGATGATCGCCTGCGGCCTCGCCCTGAGGAGCTTCGACTGATGGCACGGATCAATCTCCTCCCGTGGCGCGCCGAGCGGCAGAAAGAGCGCAAGAAGCAGTTCATGCTGATGCTGGTGCTGTCCGCGGTGGCGGGTTTCGCCGCCTGGTTCCTGGTCAACACCTACTACAGCATGCAGATCTCCGGTCAGCAGGCGCGCAACGCCTTCCTCGACCAGGAAATCGTGACCGTCAAGGCCAAGATCACCGAAATCGAAGCGCTGGAGCAGAAGAAGAACAATCTGCTCAACCGCAAGAAGGTGATCGAGGAACTGCAGGCCAACCGTTCGCAGATGGTGCACCTGTTCGATTCGCTGGTGCGTACCATTCCCGACGGCGTGATCCTCACCGGCATCAACCAGGAAGGCGAGAAGCTCACCCTGGAAGGCCGCTCGCAGTCCTATGCCCGGGTCAGCAACTACATGGAAAACCTGTCGGCGTCCGGGTGGATGACCAGGCCGGAACTGTCGGTGATCCAGGTCGAAGGCGATAACAGCGGCCTGCCGCATACCTTCAGCGTGACGGTGACGCTGGCCAATCCGAACGCCAAGAAGGAAGGCGAAGAGGACAGTGTCGATGCCGCCGCCGCGGTGACCGTCGCCGAGCCGGCGACCCTGCAGCCGCTGATGCCCGCGCAGCCCGCTCCCGGTACTGCGCCGGCAGCGACGGCTCCTGCATCCGGTGCTGCGCCCCCGGCCGCGACACCCGCCACTGCGCCGCCGCCGGCGCCCATGCCCGACGGCAAGCCGCATCCCGAATCCGTACCGGCCCAGCAGACGGGAGGGCCCGCGTCGTGAAAAAGAAAATGTCGCTCAAGGAACTCGACTTCAACAATGCCGGTTCCTGGCCGCGGGAATGGCAATTGGGGTTCTGCTTCGCGCTGGGATTGCTGATCCTGTTCCTGATGTGGAACTTCCTGACCCGCCCGAAAATCGCGGTGCTCGAAGGTATGGAATCGGAAGAAACCACCAAGCGCCAGGAATTCGAGAAGCTCCAGGGCCAGGCTGCGAATCTGGAGCCGCTCAAGCAGCAGCTCGCGCAGATGGAGCAGCAGTTGCAGCAGATGCTGCGCCAGTTGCCGAGCAAGACCGAAATGCCGGAGCTGATCGTCGACATCTCGCAGACCGCGCTCGCCACCGGCATCACCAATGAGCTGTTCCAGCCGGGCGACGAGACCGCACTGGAGTTCTACGTCGAGAAGCCGATCGAGCTGAAGATGGTGGGCAGCTACCACCAGTTCGGCGCTTTCGTCAGCGGCGTGGCCTCGCTGCCGCGCGTGGTGATCATGACCATGCACGACATCTCGCTGAAGCCGCGCGAAGCGCCCGGCGGCACCGACAAGGGCAAGAAACCGGTCGGCATCGGTCCGGGCACGGTCCTCGAGCTCAAGGGCACGGTGAAGACCTATCGCTACCGCGACGAAGGCGATGAATCCGCTGCCGAGGGTACCGCCGCGCCGGGTGCGCCCGGCACTCCGCCGGTCCCGGGCGCCGCCGCCGTGAACGCGGCCGCCAACAAATCCACGGCGGCTGCTCAGACCGCCGGAGGGAGCCGCTGATGCGCAGACTTCCGAACAGTGTCTCGCGCGCCGCGCTCGCGGTCGCGTTGCTCGCCGGTCTGACGGGCTGTGGTCGTTCGATCACCAGTACGCCCGGCGATGCGCCCAATCTCGACGAGTGGGTGGCGAACGTCAAAAAGAAACCCGCGCCGCCGCTCGACCCGCTGCCGGTCATGCAGCAGTTCGAGGTGTTCGAATACTCCGCGCAGTCGCTGCGCGACCCCTTCAACCCCATGTTCGCAGCGGGTGAGGGCGCGGCGGGTCCGCGGCCGGATTCGGATCGGCGCAAACAGGCGTTGGAACAATTTCCGCTGGATGCTCTCGACATGGTCGGGACGATCGGCAAAGGCAGCGCCCAGGTCGCGCTGGTGATGGGGCCCGACAAGGTCACGCACCGGATCGTTCCGGGAAATTACATGGGCCAGGCCGACGGGCGGGTGACCGGTGTGTTCGAGAATCGAATCGAACTCGTCGAGCTGGTTTCCGATGGTGCAGGCGGTTGGCTGGAGCGGCCGGCAACGGTTTCGCTCGATGACGAATAAGACGAGGGGATAGCGAAATGATCGTACTCAAGGCGCATAGCCAGCAGCAGGGCCGTCGCAAGATGCCAACGAAAGCCGCGTTGTACGGCTTGGCGGTCGGTCTGCTTTCGGCGCTCAGCGCCGTCGGCGCGACCCCGCCCGGACCCGCAGCGCCCGGATCGGCCGCACCCGCCACCGCACAGCAGACGCCGGCGATCAGTTCGATCACCAGCATCGACTTCAAGCGCGGCGACGGCGGCTCCGGCAAGCTGATCCTGCATTTCGACAGCGATGGCGCAATGCCAGACATGCGCAGCAGCGATGCGGGCGTGGTCGTGGATATCGGCAACGCCACGATGCCTGCGCATCTGCAGCGGATGCTCAACGTCACCGACTTCGCCACGCCGGTGCAGCAGGTCCAGGCCAGCGCCAGCGGCAACAAGGCGCAGGTGGTGATCAGCACCCGCGGCGCGTTCGAGCCGCTCGCGTACCAGACCGGCCGCGACTACATCGTCGAACTGGTGCCGCGCGCAGCCGCATCGTCGCGTGCGGTCGGTAGCGCCACCGCCGTCGCCGGCACCGCGCAGAAGGCCGCGACTTCGGCCCGTCCGTTCAGCGGTCGTCCGGTGACCTTCAACTTCCAGGACGTGCCGGTGCGCACGGTGCTGCAGTTGATCGCCGAAGAATCGAACCTCAACATCGTTGCCAGCGACACCGTGCAGGGCAACGTGACCCTGCGCCTGATCAATGTGCCGTGGGACCAGGCGCTGGATATCGTGCTGCAGGCCAAGGCACTGGACAAACGCCGCAGCGGCAACGTGGTGTGGGTCGCGCCGCAGGCGGAAATCGCCAAGTTCGAACAGGACAAGGAAGACGCCCGGATCGCGATCGAGAACCGCGTCGAAACGGTGACCGAATATATCGTGGTGAGCTACGGCAACGCCGAGGACATCGCCAAGCTGCTGACCGACGAGAGCAAGGGCAACCAGTCCGGCGGCGCCGCCGGTGCCGGTGGCGGCGGCAGCCAGCAGAGCCGCGGCTTCCTGTCGCCGCGCGGCAGCATCAGCTTCGACCGCCGTACCAACACCTTGCTGGTGATCGATATCCCGGCGCGCGTCGCCGAGATCCGCCGCCTCGTCTCGCAGCTCGACAAGCCGGTCGACCAGGTGCTGATCGAAGCCAAGATCGTGATCGCCACCGAGGACTTCGCCCGCGAGCTGGGCGCCAAGTTCGGCATCAACGGCTACAAAGACAATGTCACTTTCGGCAACTCGATCGGCAATACCACCGCGACGCGCAATTCGATCACCAGCGTCGACAATGCTTACAACAACGCGCTCCGTAACTGGGTCGATGGCGGCCAGGTCGGCCCCGCGCCGACGCGCGGCGCCTACACGGTGACCGGCGGCAACAATATCGATCTGGGCGTGATTGCCGGTGGTCTTACCAGCGCCAATCCGGCCACGCTGGCTTTCAGCATCCTGAACGCCGGCTACAAGCTCGATCTCGAACTGTCGGCGATGCAGGAAGAAGGCCGCGGCGAAGTGATCTCCAATCCGCGCGTCGTCACCAGCAACCAGCGTGAGGCGGTGATCAAGCAGGGCCGCGAGATCGGCTATGTCACCACGCAGCTTTCGGGCGGCACGGTGACCCAGACCGTGAACTTCAAGGAAATCGTGTTGGAACTGAAGGTCACGCCGACCATCACCGACGACGGTCGCGTGTTCCTGAACCTCGCGGTCAAGAAGGACGAGTTGGAAGACTTCATCGATACCGCCAGCGGTTCGGTGCCGTTGATCTCCAAGCGTGAAGTGAACACTGCGGTGCTGGTGGACGACGGCAACACGGTGGTGATCGGTGGCGTGTACGAATTCACCGATCGCAGCCAGGCGTCGAAGGTGCCGTTCCTGGCGGATCTGCCGATCCTCGGCAATCTGTTCAAGAAGAAGGGTCGCACCAAGGGCAAGGCCGAACTGCTGATCTTCGTGACGCCGAAAGTCATGGGCGCCATGCCGCGGCTCTGAGCCCGCGCATCGAGCCACGCAAAACGGGAGCTTCGGCTCCCGTTTTCTTTTGGCGATGCCTGCCGCGCTGAACATTTCCGTTCCGGATCGGTCAAACTGCGGGTCGTTTACCCCGAGCGATGGACGCATGACCGAGATCATGGATACCCCTGCCGCTGCTTCGCGGTCGCATGCCGCTTTCGCGCAGTTGCGCGAGCAGTTGTCCGCGGAAATCGTCGGCCAGTCGGCCCTGATCGAACGCCTGCTCATCGCTCTGCTCGCCGACGGTCATCTGCTGGTCGAAGGCGCGCCCGGGTTGGCCAAGACCACCGCGATCCGCGCGTTGGCCGAACGTCTCGAAGCCGATTTCGCCCGCGTCCAGTTCACCCCGGACCTGCTGCCGGCGGATCTGACCGGTACCGAGGTGTGGCGCCCGCAGGAC
Organism: Thermomonas sp.; assembly: GCA_020692565.1. GTDB lineage: Bacteria > Pseudomonadota > Gammaproteobacteria > Xanthomonadales > Xanthomonadaceae > Lysobacter_I. Next base: position 6,735 of record JAIMKJ010000028.1, on the reverse strand, counting down.
GGCCATTTCGAGTTCCAGCCCGGACCGATCTTCCACTCGCTGCTGCTTGCGGACGAAATCAACCGCGCGCCGGCGAAGGTGCAGTCGGCGCTGCTCGAAGCGATGGGCGAACGTCAGGTCACGGTCGGCCGGCGCACGTATCCGCTGCCTCGGCTGTTCCTGGTGATGGCGACCCAGAATCCGATCGAGCAGGAGGGCACGTTCCCGCTGCCCGAAGCGCAGCTCGACCGCTTCCTGATGTACGTGCGCATCGGATATCCCGAGGCGGCGATGGAAGCGCAGATCCTGCGCCTGGCCCGCGATCGCGCGCGCGGCGAGCACGATGCCGCCGGCGCCGAAGCCGCACCGCTGCTGAAACTGTCGCAGGCCGATGTGTTCGCGGCGCGGCGAGCCGTGCTGGACCTGCACGTTGCGCCGCCGATCGAACGCTATCTGATCGAACTGGTGCTGGCCTCACGCGACGCCAGACGCTACGACCCGGCGCTGGCGCGGCGCATCGGCTGGGGCGCCAGCCCGCGCGGCTCGATCGCGCTGGAACGCTGCGCACGTGCGCGCGCATGGCTGGCGGGCCGCGATTTCGTCACCCCGGACGACGTGCGCGCGGTCGCCCTGGATGTGTTGCGCCATCGCGTGCTGCCCAGCTACGAGGCGGTGGCCGAAGGTTGGGACGGCGAGCGGCTGGTGCAGGCGCTGCTCGACAAGGTGCCGCTGCCCTGAGCCGCGGTAGGCACCACGGAACCGGAAGCGAAGCACGATGAGCGAAGGCATCACACCGAGCCTGGACGAACTGGTCGCACTGCGTCGCGCGGTGCAGGGCCGGCGTCCGCCGCGGCGCGGGCATCACGGGCTCAGCGGACAGGCGCCGTCGCCGATGCGCGGTCGCGGCATGGAATACGCCGAATCGCGCGAATACACCCAAGGCGACGATGCGCGCCACATCGACTGGCGGTTGACCGCGCGCACCGGAACCCCGCATACCAAGCTCTTCCAGGCCGAGCGCGAGCGCCTGACCCTGATCGTGGCCGACACCGCGCCGTCGCTGTATTTCGGCACCCGCATGCGCTTCAAGTCGGTGCAGGCGGCGCGCGCAGGCGCGGTTGCGGCATGGGCGGCGGTGCGCGACGGCGACCGCATCGGCGCGTTGCGCGGCACCGTGCGCGAGGCGCCGGTGGTGCCGGCGTCCGGCAGTCGCGGTGCGCTGCGCGTGTTGGACGCGATGGTGCGCTGGTATGCGCGCCCGCCGCAAAACGACGCCGGACTGGCGGTCGCGCTGGATCACGCCGACCGGCTGATGCGTCCCGGTTCGCGGCTGGTGGTCCTGGCCGATCCGATGAGCGTGATCGCGATGCCGACCCTGCGCTGGCCGACCCTGGTGCAGCACCGGGAAGTGATCGTGCTGTTGCTCAGCGATCCGCTGGAACGCGATCCGCCGTGCGCGGCGCTGCCGTTCTGGGCCGAACGCGACGCCGGTGCGCAAGGTGGTTCCGCCGATGCGTCCGCGCACCGCGTCGAGCTGGATCTGGCCAACGCCGCGCAGCGCGAACGCTGGCAGGCGGCGTTCGCCACGCCGCTGGACGACGCCATGACGATCCTGGCACGCAGCGGCATCCGCGCCCGCGGGCTGTCCACCGATGCGCCCAGCGAAGGCTGGCTGGATCTGTTCGCCGGGACGCGTGCGGCATGACGTTCCGGTCGGCGTCGATCCAGAGTGCTGCGCCGAACGCGTTGCCCGCGGCAGCCCCCGATCCGCTGCCGCTGCTGGACGTGCATCTGCCGCCGTCGCCATCGTGGTGGCCGCCGCCGACGGGCTGGTGGCTGGTACTGCTGGCGGTCGCGTTGGCGGTCGTCGCCATCGGGTACTGGCGCCGCCGCGCCCGACGTCGACGCGCGGAAATCGAGCGCCTGTTCGATACCACCGTCGATGCCGCCGACGGCCTGCCCGCGCGCATCGCCGCGATGTCGGAATTGCTGCGCCGCGCCGCGCGCCGCCGCGACCCGAACGCCGTCCGCCTGGCCGGCGACGCCTGGCTGCGGTTTCTGGATGCCGGCCAGCGCGTGCCGGCGTTTTCCGCTGGCGTCGGCCGCACCCTGCTGGAAGGCGGTTTCCGGCGCGAGGTGGGCGAACAGGAGTACGCCGCGCTGCGCGGCATCGTGCGTGCCCGCTTCGTCGAATTGATGCGCGGTACCGGCACGCGTTCGCGCTGGTCGCGTCTGTGGCGCGGGCGGCGCGCCTCATGATCGACACCGTGCTCGATGGCGTGCGTTCGCTGTTCGCCTGGCCGTGGCTGCTGCTGGCGCTGCCGTTGCCGTGGCTGATGCGCCGCCTGTGGCCGGCCGCGCCCAGCGCCGCGCCGGCGCTGCGCGTGCCGTACGGCGGACGCCTCGATACGATCGGTGGCCGCAGCGCGCGCGCCCGGCCGCAAGGGTTGGGTCTGCTGCCGTGGCTGGCGTGGGCGCTGCTGTGCGTCGCTGCGGCACGTCCGCAGCAGCTCGGCGAGATCGTGCAGCCGCCGCAGGCCGGGCGCGATCTGATGCTGGCGGTGGATCTGTCCGGCAGCATGGACGAGCGCGACATCGAACTCGGCGGCCGGGTCGTCACCCGACTGACCGCGGCGAAAGCGGTGATCGCCGATTTCCTGGAACGCCGCAGCGGCGACCGCGTGGGCCTGGTCGTGTTCGGCGATCGCGCTTACGCGTTGACCCCGCTGACCCGCGACCTGGAAACCGTGGGCGAGCAGCTCGACGGCACCGTCACCGGGCTCGCCGGCCGCGCCACCGCGATCGGCGACGCCATCGGCCTCGCCACCAAGCGCCTGCAGCAGCAGCCGGCCGAACAGCGGGTGCTGATCCTGCTGACCGACGGTCTGAATACCGCGGGCGCGCTGGATCCGGAAAAGGCCGCGCAGATCGCGCGCGATGCCGGCGTGCGCATCCACACCATCGCCTTCGGCGGCTACGGCGCCGGCCTGTCTGTGTTCGGCATTCCGATCCGCAAGGCGAGCAGCAGCGATGTCACCGACGAAGCGGGGCTCAAGCGCATCGCCGAACGTACCGGCGGCCGCGCCTTCGTCGCCCGCGATGTCGATCAGCTTGCCGGTATCTACACGGAAATCGATCGGCTCGAACCGGTGAAGCGGCCGGGGCAGCGGCTGCGGCCGCGGATCGAACGCTACGCCTGGCCGCTGTCGGCGTCGCTGCTGCTCGCGCTGCTGGTGCTGCTGCAACGACGGGGCGCCGCGCGATGACGCCACTCGCCAGCGATTTCCAGTTCCTGCGGCCGCTGTGGCTGCTCGCGCTGCTCGCGATCCCGGTGCTGCTGTGGTGGCTGCGGCGCAGCCGCCTGCGCCGCAACGTCTGGCGCGACGCGGTCGATGCGCATCTGCTGCCGCACCTGCTGCAGGGCGGGGCGGGCGCTGCCGACGGATGGCGGGCGATGTTGCCGGCGGTGGCGCTGTCGACGGCCTTCGCGCTGGCGGTGCTGGCGTTGGCGGGGCCAAGTTGGCGTACCGTGCCGCAGCCGCTGTGGCAGGACCGCAACCCGCTGGTGATCGCGGCGGATATGTCGTCCGCCAGCCGCACCGCCGATGTGCAGCCGTCGCGCCTGCTGCAGGCGCGCGCCAAGATCGCGCACATCCTGCGCACGCGCGGCGGCGGACAGATCGCGCTGGTGGCCTACGCCGACGATGCGTACACGGTGTCGCCGCTGACCGACGACGCCGGCAACATCGCGCTGTTCCTGGATGCGCTGTCGCCCGATGTCATGCCGCGCGACGGCAGCCGCGCCGACCGCGCCATCGAGGAATCGGTGCGCCTGCTCGCGCGGGCCGGGTTCGGCCGCGGCGATATCCTGCTGATCACCGATCATCCGGGCGGCAGCGCCCAGTCGGCGGCGGCCGAGGCTCGGGGTGCCGGTTACCGGGTCCTGGTGCTGGGGCTGGGCACCGCGGCCGGCGGCGCGTATCGCGATGGCGACGGCGACGTGCTCGCCGCGCGGCTCGACGGCCCGGCGCTGCGCAGGCTCGCCGAATCCGGCGGCGGCCAGTACGCCGCCTTCGCCGCCGACGACAGCGATCTGGTTGCGCTGGGCGTGCTCGAAGCGGACCGGATCGATGCCGCCGAAGCCCAGGGCAAGCGCGGTACGGCGCCGTTGGACGAAGGGTTCTGGCTGCTGCCGCCGCTGCTGCTGTTGGCGCTGTTCGCGTTCCGCCGCGGGGTGCTGGCGGTCGCGCTGTTGGCGCTGTGGTTGCCGTGGCAGCCGGTCGCGGCCGCCGACGGCGATGCGCTGTGGCAGCGCGAGGATCAGCGCCGGCACGCGCAACTCGCGCAAGGCGTCGAGGCGTATCGAAGCGGGGACTATGCGGCTGCCGAGGAGGCCTGGCGCGGCCTGCCCGGCGCCGAAGCCGCCTACAACCGCGGCAACGCATTGGCGAAACAGGGCCGTTACGACGAGGCGGTGGCCGAATACGATCGCGCGTTGCAGCAACAGCCGGGCATGCGCGATGCGATCGAAAACCGGCGGCGGGTGGATGCGGCGCGCAAGCGCAAGCCGCCGCAGGACAAGCCCCAAGACAAGCCGCAGAGCAAACCCAAGGACACGCCGGGCGACGGGAAGCCGCCGCCGGACAAGCCGCAGAACGATCAGCAGAAGCCGGGGCAGGATCAGCCCCGCGATGCCAGCGATGGCCAGAAACAGCCGCCGAAGCCCGACGCGCCGCGCGACGACAAGCAGGATCCTGCCCAATCGCCGGACAAGCCGCAGGGTGGGCCGCAACCGTCGCCGGATCCGTCGTCGAAGCCGCCAACGCCGGGCGAGCAGATGCGGGATTCCCCGAAGGATGGGCCGTCCGCCCAACCCGCGCCATCGAAGCCGCCGCCGGCGCAGATGGATCCGGTCACCGGCAAGCCGGTCGCACCCAAGCCGGCCGAACCGCTCGATCCCAAGGCGCAGTTGCAGGCGCAGCGCGAGGCCGATGCGGCCCTGCGCGAGCGGATGCGTCGCGCGCAGGCGAAGCCGCCGGAACCGCAAGGGCCGGGCGCGCAGCGGGGACGAGGCGCGGGCCCGAAGGAAACCGCGGCCGAGCGCGAGCGCCGGATCGCGAACGAAGCCTGGCTGCGACGCGTGCCCGACGATCCGGGCGGGCTGTTGCGCGCGAAATTCAAACTCGAAGAGAAGCGCCGCCGGCGCGGGGGCGACCGCTGATGTCGCGGCGTCCGATGCTGCGGCGCGCGCGCGCGATGCCTGCGTTTGCGGGCGCGCTGTTCGCGGCACTGCTGTGGCTGTGCGTCCTGCCGGCCTGGGCGCAGAGCCGGGCATGGGTGGATCGGGACCGCATCGCCTATGAGGAAACCACGGTCCTGAATCTGGAGATCTACTCCAGCCCGACGCAACCGGTACCCGATTTCAGCGGCATCGCCCGCGATTTCCGCATCGTCGACCAGAACGTGCAACACAAGGTCATGTTGCACAACGGCAACATGTCGCTGCGGGTGATGGTGCGCCTCACGTTGCAGCCGATGCGCGATGGCGTACTGGAGATTCCCGCTTTCCAGATCGGCAATGAGCGGACCCGGCCGCTGCGCATCCAGGTGGCGCCCTCGCGCGCACCGCCGCCGACGGTCGCAACGCCGTCGCTCACGGCACCCGCCGAACCGATCTTCATCGAAACCCAGGTCGATAGCCTGTCGCCGTACGTGCAGCAGACGGTGGGCTACACGGTGCGGCTGGTCTACGAATCCGGAATCCTGATCGACGGCCGTCTCGACCACGACCCGCCCGAAGGCGCGACGCTGCAGAAGGTCGGCGAGGACCAGCAACGGATGCAGGTCATCGGCAACCATCATTACAACGTGCTCGAACGGCGCTTTCTGCTGATTCCCGAGCGCAGCGGCAGAGTGACGGTGCCGGCCCCGCGCTTCCTGGGGCGTGGAATGGGCATGTTCGACAGCGGCTTCGGCGACGCCCGCAGGGAACTGCGCGTGCGCGGCAGTCCGGTCGCGCTGCAGGTCAAGCCGATTCCCGCCGCTTCGCCGCAACCGTGGCTGCCGCTGCGCGGCCTGCGGTTGCGTTATCTCGAAGTCCCGCAGTCGCTGCGGGTAGGCGAGAGCGCGGCCGTCACCATCGAAGCCGTGGCCGACGGTGCGATCGCGAGCCAACTGCCCGCGTTGACGCTGCGTGCGGGCGAGGGCGCGCAATTCTTTCCCGAACCGGCCCAGCAGGACGATCGTTTCGTCAACGACCGGCCGCAGGCGACCACCGTGCGCCGGATCATGGTGGTGCCGGGGCGCGAGGGCGCGCTGCGCATCGCCGGGCCGAGGATCGAGTGGTGGGACACCGAAGCCGGCATCGCTCGCAGCGCTTCGCTGCCGGATATCGCCCTGCAGGTTTCTCCGGGCGCCGCTGCGGCCACTGCGGCGGAGATCGCGGCGGCCGATGCCGCCGCCGCGGACGATGCGCCGCCGTGGCACGCATGGCGGCCGCAGAACCGCTGGGCCTGGGCGCTGATGGTACTTCCGCTGTTCTGGATCATCGCGATGGGATGGGGCTGGCAGCTCTGGGCGACGCGCAGGAGACAGCAATCGGCCGAAACCGTTCGTGTCGCCGCGCCGGCCGCCGCCAGCACATCATCGAAAGCGCCCGTCGCCCGCACTGCGCCGCCGCCCGCGGACGCGCAGGCCTGGGCGCGCGCGCTGGCGCGCGGCAATGTCGCCGAGATCGTGCGCCTGCTGTGCGCGATG